>JBHYFN010000034.1:0-40685 GCA_051859505.1 Paracoccaceae bacterium | reverse complement strand
CCGCCCGTTGTCTTGTCCATCCTGCTGCCCACCCTCGGCCCCACCCTCAGCCCCACCTTCGGCCCCACCTTCGGCCCATGCGCCGGCCCAGGCCAGGGCAAGGGCCAGCCGGGGCGCGCGCAGCGGATCGGCCTGCAGGAATTCCTGCACCTCGGCATCATATCCCGGATAGCGGCGCGCGATCAGATCGTTGTTGGCCGCGACAAGGCGCAGTTTCTCGGCCGAGCCGAAGCTGGTGCCGCCGCGATGTTCGACATAAAGCGCCCCCGTGCCCAGATGCCGCCCGCCAAGCGCGCGGGCCTTCTGGCACCAGTCCACCTCTTCGCCGTAGCCCCGCCCGAAGACCGGGTCGAGCGCCGGGAGGCGCTGCAGGAACGCGCTGTTGAGCGCCATGCAGAAGCCCATGCCCGTGGGCACCTCGACCACGGCGCGCAGGGGATCGAGCCGGCGGGCGGCCGCGTCGATCCGGTCGGCCTGTCCGGGCTCCAGCACGGTCTGGCAGTCGATGGCCGGGCTGGAAAAGATCGTGGCATCGTTCGACATGGGCGTGACGCTGGCCACCCCGGGATCGGCCAGGATCGGGGCCATGAGCCGGCCCAGCCAGCCTTCCGGCACGAAGGCATCGGAATTGACCAGCACCGCATGGCCGCCCCGCCGGACCGCCTCGGCAAGGCCCGCGTTCACGCTGCCGATGAAGCCCAGATTGGCCGCATTCTCGATCAGGGTGATCCGGCCGGGATGGGTGGCCTCCTGACCGGCGGCCCAGTCCCGCAGGAAGGGGCGCACGCGGGGATCGGGCGAGGCATCCTCGATCAGGATCATCTGCCAGGGCAGGTCGGTATGGGCCACGACCCGCTCCAGCGCCTCGGCCAGCAGGTCGAAGGCATTGTAGACGGGCAGGATCAGCGTGACAGGCCGATCGGGCGAGGGCAGGGCCTGATCCGGGGGGGCGGGCTGCAGCAACCGCGCCTCGATCGGGCCGGCCTGGGGCGTCGTGACCAGCCCCAGAAGGTGCTTGATCGTGGCGCGGTGCCTTGGATCGCGGGTGATCTTCCAGCCGACCGCCGCCGGCAGGCAGCGCACCAGCGCCGCCCCGAACCGCAGGCCCAGCCCGACACGCGCGCCAAGAGAGGCCGGCATCGTGACGACGAAGGCCAGCGGATCATCCGCACTGGCACCAGCACTGGCACCAGCACTGGCACCCACACCGGCCCCGGCACCAGCACCGGCCTGCACCAGCAGGACGGCACCCTGGGTACCGCCCGGATGGTTGCGCTGGATCGAGAGTTCGAACCCCACCTCCGGCGCGATCCCCCTGTCCCTTGCCACATCCGTCCGGATCAGCGAGGGCCGGGTCGAGGCGCGCGCGGGGCCGGCACAGAGGCTGACGCGGCGGGCCTCTGCCCAACCCGCCACCTCGAGCCGCGCCCCCCGCAGCCTTACCCGGTCGATCATGCCGATCCTGCGCCCGGTCTCGTCCGTCAGGGGAAAACCCGGCCCCTCGACCTCGAGATGCGTCGCACCATAGCGGCGGAACAAGGCAGAGAGGCGTTTGAGCATGAATCTCGGGCCTTGGGTCAGACGCGGTGGGATCGGGTGCTGTTCACCCGTCCGGCGGATCATGTCAAGGCGGCCCCCCGCCCGGAGGGGCGGGGTCGCGAGGGTGGGGTCAGCCCTTCACGCTGTCGCTCGAGCGGGCGTAATCGTCCTGATAGCGGATGATGTCATCCTCGCGCAGATAGGCGCCGGTCTGGACCTCGATCAGGACCATCGGCAGCTTGCCGGGGTTTTCCAGCCGGTGCACGGCGCCCAGCGGAATATAGACCGACTGGTTCTCGGTCAGAAGCCGCACCTCGTCATCGACCGTGACCCGCGCCGTGCCCGCCACCACGATCCAGTGTTCCGACCGGTGGACATGGGATTGCAGGCTGAGTGCCGCGCCGGGTTTGACCACGATCCGCTTGACCTGGAACCTGTCCGACAGGGCCAGCGTCTCGTACCAGCCCCAGGGGCGGTAGTCGCGGGGAAACTCCTCGGCCTGGCGCGCGCCCTTGGCCCGCAGCACGCCGATCGCCTGTTTCACCTCCTGCGCGCGGGCGGCATCGGCCACCAGCACCGCATCGCTGGTGGCGACGACGAGGATGTCGCGCAGCCCGATCCCCACCACCTCGAGCCCCTCGCTTTCCGAGCGCAGCATGGTGTTGTCGCAGTCGATGGCACTGGCAGCCCCCGCCAGCGACACGCCGTCTGCGTCAGGGCCCATCTCGCGGCGCACCGCATCCCATCCGCCCAGATCGGACCAGTGGCCCTCATAGGGCACGACGCTGATGTTTCGGGCCTTTTCCATCACGGCATAATCGACCGAGATGTCGGGCGCTGCGGCCCAGGGGCCGGGATCGAGCCGCAGGAAGCTCAGATCCCGGGTGATGCCCTCGACCGCCTGACGCACGGGGGTGGTCACTTCGGGGGCATGGTCCTCGAAGGCCTGGATGATCGTGGCGGCGGTGAACAGGAAGATCCCCGCATTCCAGAGGTAATGCCCGGCCTCGAGCATGGCTTCGGCGACGGCGCGATCGGGCTTTTCGACGAACCGTGTCAGCGGCAGGGAGCTGGCCTTTTCGGGCGCCGTGCCAGAGGGCAGTTCCAGCCAGCCATAGCCGGTCTCCGGCCCGGTGGGGCGGATGCCGAAGGTGACGATCCCGCCCGCCCGGGCCTGTTCCAGACCCGCGCTTACCGCGGCCCGAAAGCCGGAGGCATCGGGGATCACATGATCGGACGGGGCCACCAGCATCAGCGCCTGCGGATCGCGTTCGGCCAGCCAAAGCGCCGCGGCCAGAACGGCCGGCGCGGTATTGCGCCCCGAGGGTTCGATCAGGACCGTGCCGCCCTCGATCCCCGTCGCGGCCAGCTGTTCGGTCGCGATGAACCGGTAATCCGCCCCCGTGATCACGAGCGGCGATGCGAACCCCGCCCCCGCAAGCCGCCGGGCCGAAGCCTGAAACAGGCTCTCCTCGCCGATCAGGGCGGTGAATTGCTTGGGATAGGCCCGCCGCGACAGCGGCCAGAGCCGCGTGCCCGATCCGCCACAAAGAAGCACGGGAACGATCTCGTCCACCGCCGGCTTTGCCTGTGTCATGCTGCTGCCCTTGTGCTGCTGCCCTTGTCATGCCCCGGCAGGACTTTATCCGGCCGCCTGCCCTGCCTCCGGATACAGGCTCGGGGCGGGCCGGTAAACGGCGCCGGAGTCTCTTTGGCGAACAGCCTGCCGGGTGTGGCGCCGCTGCCGGGGTCTCTTCAGGGTCTCTCCGGTGCCGTCCTCCCTCGCCTTGCCAAGACCTGCCTTCCCAAGACCTGCCTTGCCAAGCCCGGCCCCCAGAGCCTAGACCTGATCCCCGGGGATGTATCGGTAAGGAAGCTGCCGTGAAGCGATTCTTCTCGGGCATGGGCCTGCTTCTGTGCGCTCTGCTTCTTGCCGGGTGCACGCTGCCGCGCGGCGCGGGCTTCGAAAGCGAGGTTCTGGCCGCAAGCTATGCCCCCGACGGCACCCGGATGCCTGCCGATTTCTCGGTCGAGCCGGTGACGCGCGACAATCTTGCCCGCTACGAGGCCTGGCCCGTGACCGGCGACCGCGCGCTGAACTGGATCAATCGCCAGCCCCAGCCCGCCAACCGGATCATCGCGCCGGGCGATACCGTGGTCGTCACCGTCTGGGATACCGAGGAAAACTCGCTCCTGACGGCACTGAACCAGCGCTTCGTACCGCTGGGAGAGATCACCGTCTCGTCCTCGGGCAGCATCTTCCTGCCCTATATCGAGAATACCCGGATCGCGGGCATGAGCCCCGAACGCGCGCGCGAGGTTCTGCAGGAGCGCTTTGCCGGGATCATCCCCTCGGCACAGGTGCAGCTGGAACTGCGCGAGGGGCGGCAGAATACCGTCAGCCTCGTGGGCGGGGTGGCCGCGCCGGGCAGCTATCCGCTGCCGGACCGGGATTTCACCGTCATGGCGCTTCTGGCCCAGGCCGGCGGGGTGCGCCCGGGGCTGACCAATCCGCAGGTCCGGTTGGTGCGCAACGACACGCTTTACGGCACCTCGGTCAGCCGGCTGTTCTCTGAGCCGCGGCTCGACACCACGCTGATGGGCGGCGACAAGGTGCTGGTCGAGGACGAGACGCGCACCTTCCTGTCGCTGGGGGCCACGGGGCGCGAGGCGGTGCATGTCTTTCCCAAGGACGAGCTGAGCGCGCTCGAGGCGATGGCGATCGTCGGCGGGCTGCAGGATACGCGCGCCAATCCGCAAGGCATCCTTATCCTGCGCGAATATCCGGTCGCGGCGCTGCGCACCGATGGCAGCGGGCCCAGCCAGACGCGCACCGTCTTCACGCTTGACCTGACCACGGCCGACGGGCTGTTCAGCGCCGGGCGGTTCCGCATCCATCCCGGCGATCTGGTCTATGCGACCGAAAGCGTGGCCCCCACGGTCCAGGCGGTGCTGGGCCTTCTGGGAGCAAGCTTCGGCGCGCGCAACCAGGCGCTGCGCTGAAGCCCGAAACTGGCCCGAAACTGGCCCGCATCTGCCCGATCAGGGATCGCCGAAGAACCGGCAGAAGGCGGGAGAGTGGTCGTATTGCACGAGAAACCGTTCGGCCATGACATGCAGCACGATGTCCGGAGCCTCGCGCCCGATGATATCCTCGAAGACCTGACCGCCCTGCCAGATGAACAGGCTTTCGCTGAAATGCTCGGCCAGCAGGGGCATCATGAAATCCGTCATGGAATCGCGAAAGATGACGGCGCGGGGCAGGGTCTTGTCGGCATGAACGAAGCGATGCGGGCCGCGCCCCTCCGGCCGGGGCGGATAGTCCGGCCCGGCCGGGACGGGCTGTGCGCAGGCGCTCTCTTCGGGGAGGCGGTAGCGCAGGACATGTTCAAGCGCGGGGGTGATGTTCAGCGCGGCCCAGGGGCCGGCCAGCGGCGCCCGTGCCTCGGCATCGAGCCACCCGAAGAGATCCCCCCCATAGCTGACCGCATCGCAGGCCAGTTTCGACAGAGGCAGGGGCTCCCTTACCATGTGACCCCCGGATGCGAGGCGCGCATTCATGAGGCTTGCGACATGCTGATACAGGAACCAGGCCCCAAGCCAGTTGGGGTGACTGTCGCCCCGGAAGTAAAGCGGCCCATAAGAGCCCGCATCCTGCAGCAGCGGCTGGGGATAACTGAAACAGGGCAGCCCCGCCGCGGCCAGCCGGGCGGCGGGCCGCGTCTCGCAGAGTGGCAGATCTGAAAGGGCACGGGGCAGGTACTGCGGATAGACGGCCACCTTTTCCGGAACCGCGACCTTGAGATAGCCGATACCGCGGTCTCGCAGTTGGTCATGGCGCGCCTTCAGCGTCTCGCAGGCGCGCTCGAAGGCCGGCCAGTCGGCCCCGCCGAGCGCATGGTCCAGATAGTCGTTGCTGTCGTTGATCAGAAAGACCCAGCCCTGTTCCGACAGCATCGCCTTGCCGGGCGCGACCATCTGGCGGACATAGGCAAGCGGATCGGCGCTGCCGGCATCCATCAGGCTTACCCGCCCCGACCAGAGCGCGGGATCATAAGCCCGGGTGCGGTTCTCCCAGCCCAGCGGCAGGGGCTCGGGCAGGTCCAGGAATTCCGACAGACGCGCGCCGTTCTCGACGGCATCCTCATCGATGCAGATCTCGCGGAAGGGGGCGCCGGTGCTGGCGGCGAGGGCGCGGATCTCGTCATTGAGGCGGAGGTGGATCCTGGTCAGCGCGGGAATATCAAGATCATGCCGCCCGAAGCGGCCGAAGAATCCCGTCATGCTGGTCTGCCAGGTCTCGATATCGCGCCGGGTGGTCAGGATGAAATGCGCCTCGGGCCAGGTCTCGAACAGTTCCCTGTAGAAGCTGCGCAGCGGATAATCCGAAAAGGCGTCATGGCCCGAGGTTTCGATGAAGTGGCGCAGGCGCTGCCAGTTGCCCTCCGGGTCCAGATGCGCCGGCTCGCTTACCCCGCTTTCGGCAAAGAAATAGTGGACCGAATTATAGCCCGCGCGTTTGAGGAAGCGGTGCAGGCTCATCGTACCGGTGCGGGAATCGCCCAGGACAAAGACCGGATTGCGCCGTGCAGGGGCCAGTGCCGGGGCCAGTGCCGGGGCCAGTACCGGGGCAAGTGCCGGGCCTGAAACCGAAGCTGAAACCGGCGCCGCTGCCGGAGCGGATCCGGGCGCGGATCCGGGAGAGGGCACAGGCGTGGCGAGGGAGGATGAAAGGGGGCCGGTGGCCCTGGCCCCGAGGGCAAGCGCGCTCATGCGGCCCGGGCCTTCTCGGGGGCCTTTTCGGGTGCCTTTTCGGCAGCCGCCAGCGGCATGCCTTCCCCACCGGCCTCGTGATGAACCCACCAGTCCTGAAAGCTGTCGGGGCCGCTTCGGAACGGGTCGGGAAAGGCGGCCTGCAGATCGGCGCGCGACCGATAGAGGCATCGGGCTGCCTTGGGCACGGGGTCGCCGTTGTCGAAGCGTCCATAGGCCCACCACCCCTTGGGTATGGCGGGATCGGTGGCCCGCTCCACCGCCTGTGCATACCAGTGCCAGAGCTCATAGACCTCGGTATTGGCGCCGGCATAGCGCTGGGTCATCATGTCGCCCACCGGGCCGAGCTTGGTGAAGTGAAAGAACCGCAGCGGCCGGCCATTGACCAGGGCACAACCTTCGGCATCGAAGCGGATCTCGCGCTGGCTGAGGTTCCAGCTGGCCACATTCAGCCCCGGATCGCGCAGGGCCAGGACCCGGTCGAACAGGCAGGGCACGAGGTTGCACCATTTCTGATCGACGAACAGCCCCTGTCCCAGCGTGTCATGGCACCAGTCTCCGAGCCGATCCTCCCACCAGCGGGCGAAGCGGCGGCCTTCGGCATCGTTGAGAACGGCGAGGAAGCCGAGGTTGAAGACCCCGTATTGCAGCGAGGTGATCTCGTTGTCGAAGATCGCCTGCACCGCATCGCGCGGCTCGGGATCGGTCTGGTGCGGGGTCAGAATGATCGAGGCCGGGCCAAGCGCTTCGGTCACCGGATCAAGCGGGTTGAAGACCGCCATGTCGGGATCGAAGTAAAGGACGGCGGCACAATCGGGCCGGGCAAGGATATGGGACAGGGCCCGCCCCTTGACCGCGGTGCAGGCCTCGACAATGTCGTGGCCGAAGAGCCAGGCCTTCGTCTTCTCCGGATCCTGAGGAGCGAACAGATCCGTGACCTCGATCACATGGTCGAAATCCTCCGCCGCCCAGTCCGGCTGCCAGCCCGGTGGCGGGCAGTCGGTCATCACGGCCCAGAGCACCCAGTCGGGATGGGCGCGGCGGATCGAGGCCGCCAGAACGCGCGCGCGGGCCAGATAGCTGTAGGAAAAGCTGGTATAGGCGTGGATCTTCATGCGGGCACCTGTGCACTGGAGAAGGAACCGAAGCTGAGCGGGCCGTGATCCGGGCGCAGGCCGGGCATCCGGCGCAGCCGGGCGACAAGGTCTTCGGCCCGCCCATCGTCAAGAAAGGCGGTCAGCTCATCGGGGCAGGACAGCAGCACCCCCCTCCCGGTCGCGCGGACCAGTGTGGCGACATTGCCGGCCCCGGCATGGGTGACGACCCCGGCCCCCGCCGCCATCGCCTCGGTCGTGGAGAAGGAAAAGGTCTCGGGCCAAGAGGGCCAGTGCAGGACGAGATCGGCCTGAACTTCCTCAAGCGCGCGGATCATCGCCCCGGGGTCTTCGGGCGTCACATGGACCGCGACATTGGCCACGCCGGGCGGGCGCGGCGCCTCCTGTCCGCAATGGACGAAGCGGAACCGGGGGTCGGTGGCCAGACGGGTGGCAAGATCGGTGAACAGGGGCCAGCCCTTGAAGGCTGTGGGCGTGCCCGCATAGGCGAGCGTCAGCGGCCGGTCCGGAGCGCGCGTGCCTTTGGCCGATTTCCGGCCGGGGTTCTTGACGGGGCCTTTGACAGAGTCTTTGACGGAGCCTTTGAGTGGCCCCCGTCCTTTGACGGTCCCCCGCCCTTTGCGCCCCGTCTCGGGGATGAGGTGCAGATGCGGCAGGACATGGGTTCGATGCGCCACAAGGCCGGTCGCCCGCTGCCACAGATCGAGCGTCCCCTGTGACGGCGCGAGGACATGCAGATCCAGCGATCCGAAAGCGGCAGAGATCCGCGCCTGATGGGACAGGCGCTCTTCGCCATAAAGGCACAGGCGGCAGGCATTGCTGCCGGCATCCGGCGCCCCGCAAAAATCGACCCCGTTGCGTTGCAGCGTGAAGCTGGGACAGAGCGTGAAGAAGTCATGCAGCCAGAGCCAGCAGTCGCGCCGCCCGGTGGCCCGGATCAGGGCGGCCAGCCCCTCTGGCGAATGACCAAGCATCTGGTGGATCACCGGGCGGATCTTCCCACCCCGTGCAGAAGGCCCACCCCGTGCAGAAGGCTCGTCCTGTGCGAAGGTGGCATCGCGTGAAAGGCGGCCGATCGTGGCGGTGATGGTGGACAGCGGGGCGGTGCCGACCTCCTCTCCGTTCAGCACGAGCACGAGCAGGGGATCGGTTCCGGCACGGGCCAGCCACGGCAGGGGTTGCCAGGGATGAAGGTTGAGATAGGCCGCCGCCTGCCCGGGGGCGAGCGCGGCCTCGCGGGCGATGCAGAACTGCACCCCGCCGCTGTTCCTGCGATAGTCGTCATGACCGACCGAGAGGATCAGATCGCGCGCCTGAGTGGCGACAAGCGCCCTGCGCAGCAGGGCCAGGAGCGCACTGGAGGCGAGAGGCCGGGGGGGCGGCACGTTCCTTGTGGCCCTGCGCGCCAGTTCCGCAAGCCCCGGCTGGCTGGTGATGCGGCTGTGACGCGCACCCCCGGGATGGCGGGGGGCCCGCCCTTCGGCCTGTCCGGCCACGAGATAGTGCCAGAAGGGATTCACCCCGGCTTCGACGACATCGGGATTGACCGAAAGATAGTAGCGGGTCGAGAAATCCGCGGACGGATCACGGTTTTCGCGCCAGCCTCGCGCAAAATAGTGCAGCGCGGGATCGGCCGGACACTCCTCGGGCGGGAACTGCTGCCGGTAGAAATCGGCATCGAGCGCAGGCCGGATGATGGCCAGCACCGGATCCTCGGGCGGGGCTTCCTGCGGTGCTGCGGTCCCGGCCTCGGCGGGTTCGGCCGGGGCGGGTGGGGTGGCCGGGGTGGGCGGCGCGGGGATATCCTGCGCGCCACCCGCCGTCAGATGGTGCCAGAAGGGGTTGATCCCTTGCCGTGCCAGTGCGGGATGGGCCAGCAGATGGGCACGGGTACAGAAATCCGACCCGGGATCACGGCCTTCGCGCCAGCCATAAAGGCAGTAATGCAGGACGGGATCCATTCCGGCCTCGGCGACATCGGGATAGGCGGACAGATAGAAATCCAGATCGAAATGAGGGCGCAGCAGATCGGCAAGCCGGTCCGGGTCCGGCATTCCGGCCGCAGGGTTTTCGCGCTCTGACCGGAGGGCGGGGCCGGTCACTACACGCCCGGAGCCCCCCCTGCGCAGATGCGACAAAGGCGCCACGGCCCGCAGGGCCCGGAGCCAGATCCGGGAAGTATCCCTGGTTTCACCAGGTTCGACACCGGTCGAAAAGGTCATGCTGCGCAACCCCCGCTTTGCTGCGATCCGGCTTCGGTGAAGCCAGGCCGCGTGACTTGCCTTCTGGCAGTCGGCTGAAGCCCTGCCCGCATCCGCTAGGGCAGTCTTCAGGCGTCTCCGGAATCGAGGTTACGGAGAAGAGGGTTAACAATCGCTGAAACCCGGCAGGAAAATGACGGTTCGAGCGCACGGCGGACCTGCGTCGCCCCGACCCTCAAGCCGGCCCCGGGGCCAGACTCAGGCTCAGGGCAGATCGCGCAAGAGGCCCTTGAGGTAATCGCCATAACCGTTCTTGGCAAAGCGCGCGGCGGTTTCCAGAAGGTTCTCGCGGCTGATCCAGCCCTGCTGAAAGGCGATCTCGTCGGGGCTGCCGGTCTGCAGGCCCTGCCGGCTTTCCAGCGTGCGCACGAAATTGCCCGCGTCCAGCAGGCTCGCATGGGTGCCGGTATCGAGCCAGGCATAGCCCCGCCCCATGCGTTTCACCCGCAAGAGCCCCTCGGCGAGGTAGCTTTGCAGGAGCGTCGTGATCTCGAGCTCGCCGCGCGCCGAGGGGCGCACTTCGGCGGCCCGGTCCGGCGCGGTGCCGTCAAGGAAGTAAAGGCCGGTGACGGCATAGCTTGACGGCGGCCGCTCGGGCTTCTCGATGATCTCGCGCACCCGGTCGGCGCTGTCGAAGGCGACCACGCCATAGCGTTCGGGATCGGCCACGTGATAGGCGAAGACCGTGCCGCCACTGGTCTCGGCATCGGCCTCGCGCAGAAGATCGGGCAGGCGGTGGCCGAAGAAGATGTTGTCGCCCAGCACCATGGCCGAAGGCGCGCCCTCCAGGAACTCGCGCGCCAGCAGATAGGCCTGGGCCAGCCCCTCGGGCCGGGGCTGGACGATATAGGTGAGCCGGATGCCCCATTGCGACCCGTCGCCCAGCGTGCGGATGAACTGGGCCTGATCCTCGGGCGTGGTGATGATGGCGATGTCGCGGATGCCGCCCAGCATCAGGGCCGAGAGCGGGTAATAGATCATCGGCTTGTCATAGACCGGCAGGAGCTGTTTCGAGACCCCGAGCGTGATCGGGTAAAGCCGCGTGCCCGAGCCGCCGGCAAGGATGATGCCTTTCCGGCCGGTTGCCGCCGCTGTCGCTGTCCCGGTTGCTGTCGTCGTCATTGGGTCACCTCGAGATCACTGAGAACATGCGCAAGCCCCGCTTGCCAGTCGGGGCGCGCAATGCCGAAATCACGCAGGAGTGCGGAACATTCGAGCCGGGAATTGGCGGGGCGCGCGGCGGGGGTGGGATAGGCTTCGGTCGGGATGTCCTCGACCTTTGCCGGAAGCTGGGCCGCCGTCATGATGGCGCGGGCGAAACCGGCCCAGCTTGTGTCGGGGGCTCCGCTGAAATGATGCGTGCCGGACAGCTCCGGCGCCTCCGCCAGGCGGCGGGCGATGGCCAGGCAGGCGCTTGCGATATCGGCGGCGGGCGTGGGGCCGCCCACCTGGTCGGCCACGACGCGCAACAGGGGGCGTTCGGCCCCCAGCCGCAGCATGGTCTTCACGAAATTCGCGCCATGGGCGGAAAACACCCACGACGTGCGCAGGATCACATGGGGGCCTCCGGCGGCGCGCACCGCCTCTTCGCCGGCAAGCTTGCTGCGCCCATAGGCCCCCAGCGGGCCGGTCGGGGCGTCGGGCGCCCAGGGGGCTGTGCCCGAGCCGTCGAAGACGTAATCGGTCGAGATATGGACGAAGGGAATGCCGCGGTCGGCACAGGCGCGGGCCATGGCGCCGGGGGCTTCGGCATTGACGACCCTCGCCTGTGCCTCGTCCTCTTCGGCGCGGTCGACGGCGGTATAGGCGGCGGCATTGATGACCATCGCGGGCGCATGGGCATGGATGGCGGCGGCACAGGCGGCGGGGTCGGTCAGGTCCGCCTGATCGCGCCCCAGCGCCGTCACCCGGTCCTGCCGCTGCAATTCCTGCGCGACCTGTCCGGTGTGGCCGAAGACGAGGATGCCGCTCACCCGCTCTGCTCCTCTGTCACGGGCGCGACTCCCAGCCGCTGCCCCACGCCGCCCCTGCCCTGCAGCGCGCGCCACCAGGCTTCGTTGTCGAGATACCATTGCACCGTCCGCTCCAGCCCCTCGTCGAGCGTGACCGAGGGCCGCCAGCCCAGTTCGCTGCGGATCCGGGTCGGGTCGATCGCATAGCGCGCGTCATGGCCGGGACGGTCGGTCACGAAAGCGATCTGATCGGCATAAGGATGGTTCGCCGGGCGCAACCGGTCGAGGATGGCGCAGAGCTTGCGGACAAGGTCGATGTTTCGCGCCTCGTTCTCGCCGCCGATAGTGTAGCTGCGGTGGGTGGCGCCCTTCTCCAGCACGCACAGCAGCGCATCGGCGTGATCCTCGACATACAGCCAGTCGCGCACGTTCTCTCCGCTGCCATAGACCGGGATCGGACGGCCCGACAGCGCGTTCAGGATCACCACGGGGATCAGCTTCTCGGGGAAATGGAAGGGGCCGTAGTTGTTCGAGCAATTGGTGAGCACGTAAGGCAGCCCGTAGGTCTCGCCCCAGGCGCGGACCAGATGGTCGGAGGCGGCCTTCGAGGCGGAATAGGGGCTGCGGGGGTCATAGGGGGTGGTCTCGGTGAACATGCCGGTCGGCCCGAGCGAGCCGAAGACCTCGTCGGTCGAGACATGGTGGAAGCGGAAGCCGGCGGGCTTGCCTGTCGCGCTCCAGTAGGCGCGGGCAGCCTCGAGCAGGGTGTAGGTGCCGGTGACATTGGTCGAGATGAAATCCCCCGGCCCGTCGATCGACCGGTCGACATGGCTTTCGGCGGCCAGATGCAGGATCGCATCGGGGCGGTGCGTGGCAAGGATCCGGTCCATCGCGGCGCGGTCACGGATGTCGGCCTGTTCGAAGGCGTACAGCGGGCTGTCGGCCACGCTCGCGACATTGTCCAGACAGGCGGCATAGGTCAGCGCATCGACATTGACGACCGCCTGGCCCCGCGCGACGGCCAGCCGCACGACCGCCGATCCGATGAAGCCCGCGCCGCCGGTGACCATGATCTTCATGAAGGAACCCTGTTACTACTATTTCTGCTGAAAGGTGAAAGGCGAGGTGAAATCGGCCATCAGGGGGGCGGCCGCATCCTTGGCCGAAAGGACTGGGGCGTTTGCGCCAAGCGGCCAGTCGATGGCAAGGTCGGGGTCATCCCAGCGCACCGCCCCGTCGCAATCGGGGGCGTAGAAGTCCGAGCACTTGTAGACGATTTCCGTATCCGGCGCGCAGGTGACAAAGCCGTGCAGGAAACCCTTGGGGATCAGCAGCTGATGGCCGTTCTCGGCCGAAAGCTCGTAGCCGACCCATTTGCCATAGGTGGGGGAACCTGTCCGCACATCCACCGCCACGTCGAACAGCACCCCCCGCCCGCAGCGCACCAGCTTGTCCTGGGCATGGGGGGGCGCCTGGAAATGCAGGCCGCGCACCGTGCCGGGGGTGGCCGAAAGCGAATGGTTGTCCTGCACGAAGTCGATGTCGATGCCGGCCTCGGCCAGGACGCGCCGGCTCCAGGTTTCGGCGAAAAAGCCGCGGTCGTCGCCGAAGCGGCGCGGCACCAGCAGCAGGACGCCGGGAAGACTGGTCGGGGTGATCTGCATCGGGCGTGATCCTTGGCGCGGGGCGGGCGGGCGTGCGGGGGCAGGGAAACCGGGCTGGGCAACCCTGTGCGTTTTCCCGCGAAAGCCCCTCCGAGGCAAGGGGCGGAGCATTCCGATCCGGCGACGGGGCATCGTTACCACAGGCCGGCAGGCTGCGCACGCTGGGGTGAAGGGACGTTAATCCTTTGATCTGACCCTGCCGCAATCGTCCCCGACCCCTTATCCGCCGGAGCGCATCCATGTCCGAGGTCTCGTCCCGCCTGTCCCTGCCCTATCTCCAGCCGGCACAGGCGCAGAAACATGTCACTCATAACGAGGCGCTCGAACGGCTGGACGGGGTGGTGCAGCTGTCGGTGGCCAGCCGCACGGAAACCAGCCCGCCCGCCGCGCCGGGCCCCCTGACCCGGCATATCGTGCCCGTCGGCGCAACCGGGGCCTGGGCCGGCCAGCAGGGCCGGGTCGCGGCCTGGCAACAGGGCGGCTGGGTCTTTCTGGTGCCGCGCACCGGCTGGCTGGCCTGGGTCGAGGACGAGGGCCAGCTTGTGGTCCGCAACGGCCCGGGCTGGAGCCCGGTGGCAGCAGGCGGGGCCGGCAGCGGCGGCGCTGGCGCCTTCGACACGGTCGGGATCAATGCCACCGCCGATACGGTCAACCGCCTCAGCCTGTCGGCCGAGGCGACGCTGCTCAATCACGAGGGGGCCGGCCATCAGCTCAAGATCAACAAGGCCGGCACGGCCCAGACCGCGAGCCTGCTGTTCCAGTCCGGCTTTTCCGGCCGGGCCGAGATGGGGCTGGCCGGCACCAACGACTTCGCGATCAAGACCTCGGCCAATGGCTCGACCTTCCAGACCGCCCTCAGCGTGACGGCCGGAACCGGCGTGCCCGATCTGAAGGCGGGCGCCACGATCGATGGCCATCCGGCCTATCACCGGGGCAACCTTCTGGGCACGGTGGGCCAGACCGGCGGGCAGCCCACGGGCGCGGTGCTGGAAAGCGGCAGCAATGCCGAAGGGCATTACCTGCGGCTGGCGGACGGCAGCCAGATCTGCTGGACCACGACCCTGACCGTCTCGGGCGTGACGACGGCCTTCGGTTCGCTTTTCCGCTCGGCCGAGGTGAGCTGGACCTTTCCCCAACCCTTCGCCGCACCCCCGGTGCTCAGCGGCCAGACCGCCGAGGGCGATATCTGGGTGGTTCCCGCCCTGCCCTCGGCCAGCGCCGGCGGCCTGCGGGCGGTCAGCCCCCTCTCGACCGGAGGAGAGATCGGGCTGCGGGCCGTTGCCGTGGGCCGCTGGGCATGAGGTGACGCGCCTTTGTAAAAAGGGCCATTGCGCCGTTCATGTGCATATCAGGCGCTGTTTGATCAGCACCTCCCGATCCTATAAAAGTGCAGTCAAGGCACGATAAGATACAGTTATCGTGTCTTGACGAAACAGACCTGCGACGGCCAGTCTGGCGGCCATGACGCCGTCCTCTCCTGCCCTTTTGCCCCTCGCCGCAGCCTCGCTCGACCCCGCCGATCGCGCGGGGCTCGAGGCGCTGCATCTGGCGGGCACGCCGGAAAACACCCGCCGCGCCTATGCGCGCGATCTGGCCTATCTTTCCGCCTGGAAGGAGGCCGCCCTGGGTGCCCCCCTGATCTGGCCCGAGACCGAGGCGGTGGCGCTGCGGTTCCTTCTTGACCATGCGCGCGATCTTGGCGCCGCCCCGCCCGAGGATCCGGCCCGGATCGTGGCCGAGCGGTTGATCGCCCTTGGCCTGCGGCGCAGCCTTGCTCCGCCCGCGCCCGCGACGCTGGACCGGCGCATCGCCAGCTGGCGCGCCTTCCACCGGATGCGCAACCTTGCCAGCCCTTTCGACGCCCCGCTTCTGCGCCAGACCCGGATCCGGGCGCGCAAGGCCGCCGGCCATGTTCCCCGGCCCAGATCGGCCCATCCGATCACCCGCGAGATCCTGCTCGAGATGATGCAGGCCGCGGGGCCGGGGCTGCGCGGGTTGCGCGACCGGGCGATCCTCTCTCTGGCATGGGCGTCGGGCGGGCGGCGGCGCAGCGAGATCGCGGGGCTGAGGCGCGAGGATGTCGATCTGCGGGAATTCGACCGGACGGGTCATGTCTGGATCCGGCTGCTTCGGACCAAGACGACCGGCCCGGCCGAGGCTCCGCGGCTTGTGCTCAAGGCCCGCGCCGCGCGCTGCCTGGTGGCCTGGATCGACGCGGCCGGGATCGAGGAAGGCCCGCTGTTCCGCCGGATCAGCAGGACCGGGGCGGTGGGGCAGAAGGCGCTGTCCCCCGCCGGGGTGGGAGGACTCGTCAAGCGCCTTGTCACCGCCACCGGACGAGAGGCCGGTTTCGCCTCGGCGCATGGGCTGCGGGCGGGGTTCCTGACCCAGGCCGCCCTTGACGGCGCCCCGATCCAGGCGGCGATGCGGCTGTCGCTGCACCGCTCTGTCGCGCAGGCGCAGCGCTATTACGCCGATGTCGATCTGGCCGCCAATCCGGCCACCGACCTGCTGGCCGACTAGAGATCCCCGCCCAATCCCCACCCGATCCCCGCCTTGGGCCGACCGCTTGATTCCCATGCGCCGGAATGGGATGCTGGGCCGCGTAAATCCGCCGTTTCCTCCTTGCGTACCGGACCCGAGAGCATGACCTCTTCCAGCGATCCTTCACAGGATCTGTCGGGCCGCCGGCTGCGGTCCACGCATGAGGTGGGCCAGCTGGCCACCACCCGGACGGTCCTTGCCCTGATGCTGCGCGAGATGACGACGACCTATGGCCGTTCTCCGGGCGGATATGTCTGGGCCATCCTCGAACCCGTGGCGGGGATCGCGGTGCTGTCGGTCGCGTTTTCCGTGGCGATGCGCTCGCCGCCGCTGGGCAACAATTTCGTGCTGTTCTACGCGACCGGCCTGCTGCCCTTCTCGATGTTCCTGACGATCAGCTCGAAGATCGCCCAGTCGCTGAGCTTTTCGAAACAGCTTCTGGCCTATCCCCGGGTGACGATCATGGATGCGATCCTGGCCCGGCTGATCCTGAACGCGATGACCCAGCTTCTGGTCAGCTATCTGGTGCTGACCGGGATCCTGCTGCTTTATGACACGGACAACAGGCTGATCCTGACCAGCGCCCTGCTGGCCTTTGCCATGGCCATCGCCGGGGGAACCGGGCTGGGGATCCTGAACTGCTTTCTGTTTTCGCGGTTTCCGCTCTGGCAGAATTTCTGGACGATCGTGACGCGCCCGCTTTTCATCGTCTCGGGGGTGATCTTCCTGCCCGAGATGTTTCCCCCCTATATCCAGGATATCCTGTGGTACAATCCGTTCCTGCATGTGACGGGCGAGATGCGCTACGCCTTCTATCACAGCTATCAGGCGGCCTATGTCTCTCCGACCTATGTCTTTTTCTTCGCTCTGGTGACGGGTGTGGTCGGGCTTCTGTTCCTCTGGCGCCATCACCGCGACATTCTGGAGCTTTAGGATCCGGTGCGGCATGCCGAAACGCCCCGACCCGGTTTCCGGCTCCGGGCGACAGGCCCTCTCTAGCCCGCGCGCCCGGCCCGTTTCGCCAGCCAGCCCAGAAAGGCCCGGTCGGGCGCATGCAGCCGCGGGCTGCCCGAGGCCTGCCAGACGCCTTCCCATTCGGCGACGAGTGCGTGAATGTCCCAGCCCGGCATCATTGCCCGCCCCTCCTCCAGCGTGGCGGGGGCAAGGGGCGGCGCGGGCAGCGGTTCCAGAACTCCTGCGCGGGGGGCGAAGCGGATGATGTCGCCCGGCTCCTCGGTCATGCGGTAATCGGGCAGGGTGTCGGCGGCGATCATGTCGCGCAGCATCTTGCGAAACACCCGGCGGGGCGAGGCGGAGCCTGATTTCTTGTGCAGGAGGTCCACCGAGATGCGCCAGCCCTCCTGCCGGCCGCAATGCTTGCGCACCAGTTCATAGACGCGGCGTTCCAGCGGCTTGCGCAGCCGGAAATAGTCGCGGCTGAGCGTCAGGACCGATTTCGAAAGGACCGCCCGGTACAGCCATTCCGACAGCGTGATCGAGACCGAGACCATCCGCCCGCCGCGCGCCTTGCGCAGGATCTGCCAGCTTTCGATCAGGCCGAAACCGGTCGTGACCTCGACCCCGCCGGTGGCGAAATTCGTGGTGATCCGCGTGCCCGCCAGCCGTTCGAGCGCGTCGCGCAAGCGTTGATAGCCGTCGCCAGAGGTTTCGCGGTTGGTCGCGACCAGCATGTCATGGGCGCGCATCTGCAGCGTGCGGCTGACCGTGCGGCCGGCATTCAGCGCGGCCATCAGCTGGCTGATGCAATAGATCAGCACATCCTTGTCATGGATAGTGGCCAGCCCCCGGACCGAAGGCGTCACCTCGATCCGCGTGCCGTTGTGGTCGTAGCGCAGGATCCGCAGATCGGGCCGGGTGGCCAGCGAAAACAGCGGATGCTCCATCGAGGCCATGTCGTCCTTGGGGATCGCGCCCAGGAAATCGCAGAGGAAGAAATCCCCCTGCCGGTGCCTGTCCGGGGCCCATCCGGCCCGCTCTTGTGGAAGACCCGCCTCTGCCATTGCCGCCCTGCCCTGCTCTCCACGCTGGCGGCCGCCTTCTGAACGGGGCGCAGGCCCCCGGGCGACTCGAACGTGGTTTCGATGACGCCAGCCTAGAGTTATCCACAGACCCGGTCCAGCATCCGCTGCGATCGAGCGATCCGAGGCAGGTCGGACATCGGGGGATCGGAATCATCTGAACGGGGGACCGGAGTCATCCTATCGTGGGATCGGAATCGCAGACGACCGAAAGAGCTCCCAAGATCGGTTTTATTTCAAGGGCTTGGGAAAGCAGCCCGGACGCTTAACTTATCTTTAACCGCTTTCTAACTCGAGCAAGGCCCGGGGCGATGCAGAAACCCCACAGGACAGCGCCCAAAATGCCTCGAAAAAGGCGGGGTGCTGGCGCCGATGTTGCGAAAATCCTGTCATGTGCGGTGTTTTCGGGTATGCTGCGAAAAACAGCGCACATGAGGCGAAAGCAGTGACAGAGACGCAGGCCCCGCCGCCCTATTTCAACATCGACCCCGACCGCGCCCTGGCCGAGCTTGACGCCCCCGCCACCACCGCCCGCTTTGCCGAGATCGCGGCCGCCTGTGCGCGGGGCCGCGAGGATCTGGCCAGCCGCGGCCTGAACCCCGAGGGCCGGAAAGAGCTGCGGCTCTTCTCGACCTGGGAGATCACGAAATACCTCATCCCCGTGGCCGTGGCCCATTTCCGCCGCGTCCTGAAGCAGAACCCGCATCTGCCGCAGGGCCGGGCCGAAACCGAGGGCGGCGCCAAGTGGTTCACCTTCGACGAGGTGTTGCAGCTGCGTGCGCATTTCGCCGGCGCCGGGTCCAAGGCCAAGGAATACCGCCCCTACCGGCCCGCAGGCCTGCCGGCCAAATGCGTGGCGGTTGCGAATTTCAAGGGGGGCGTCGGCAAGACCTCGACCGCGGCGCATCTGGCGATGTCGGCGGCGCTGGACGGCTACCGGGTGCTGGTCGTCGATCTTGACAGCCAGGGATCGATGACCTCGATCTTCGCGGGCCGGGTGGCCGACGAATGGCAGACGGTCTTTCCGCTGCTCGCCCGCCATTACGCGACCCATCTGCAGGCCGAGAACCGGGTGCGGATGGCCCGCGGCGATGATCCGGTGGCGCTGGACGAGACGCTGTCCGAGGCGCTCGAGGTGACGGCGAAAGACCTCATCCAGCGCACCCACTGGCCCAATATCGACCTGATCGGGGCGCAGCTGAACCTGTACTGGTCGGAATTCCAGATCCCCGTCTGGCGGATGCAGGGCCGGTCCTGGAAGCTTTGGGACGCGCTGTCCGACATGCTGGGGGCCGACGGGGTGCTGGACGATTATGACATCGTCTTCCTCGATACGCCGCCCGCGCTGGGGTATCTCACGATCAACGGGCTGGCGGCGGCCGATATCCTGCTGGTGCCGCTGGGGGCCTCGTTCCTCGAGTTCGATTCCACGGGGCGGTTCTTCGACATGCTCCATTCCACCTTCGCCTCGATCGAGCAGGGCGAGAACATGGCCGCCCGCGCGCTGGGGCAGCGGGGGCTTTCGTTCGAATGGGATGCGGTGCGCGCCATCGTGACCCGCTATGACCGCGCCCAGCAGGCGGAACTCGCGGCCCTGATGCAGGCCTATCTGGGCACCACGCTCTCGCCTCACCGGCAGGATTTCACGGCGCTGATCGGGCAGGCGGGCGAACAGGTGAACGGCATCTACGAGGCCGACTACCGCGATTTCAACCGCGAGACCTATGCCCGCGGCCGCGAAACCTTTGACGAGACCTATGCCGCCTTCAAGCGCCTGCTCTCGGGCATCTGGCGGCGCGAGGAACTGGCGCAGACGCGGGCGGCGGGATGACGGAATCAGTGTCTATGAGCCGGAACAGAGGCTGTTTTGAGGAGGGCGGGGCATGGCGCGCAAACGGCTGAGCGGGCCCCTGCCCGATTACCTCGACGCCCCTCCTGTCGCGGGCCAGGCGCCCCCCCTGCCCCGCGCGCCCATCGCCCAGGTCGCGGGCGAAAGCGCGGCCCTTGCCGCCTTCGAGGCGGTCTCGGCCGAACTGACGGCGGCGCGGGAAGAGGGGCGGATGGTCCTGTCGCTGCCGCTTTCGGACCTGGCCGCCGATTACCTGATCCGCGACCGGATCGCGCCGGACCCCGAGGCAATGGCCGAACTGGCGGGCAGCCTGCGCGCCCGCGGCCAGCAGGCCCCCGTCGAGGTGGTGGACCGGGGCGAGGGGGCGGTGCCCCGCTACGGCCTGATCTCGGGCTGGCGGCGGCTGCTGGCGCTTCAGGCGCTGCACGCCGAGACGGGCGAGGACCGCTTCGCCCGGGTGCTGGCGCTGGTGCGCCGGCCCGAGGGCGGGGCGGAAGCTTACGTCGCCATGGTCGAAGAGAACGAGATCCGGGCGGGGCTGTCCTTCTACGAACGCGCCCGGATCGTGATGCGCGCGGTCGAGGCCGGGGTCTATCCGACCGAGAAGGCAGCGCTTCAGGGCCTCTTCGCCACGGCGAGTTTTGCCAAACGCTCGAAGGTCAAATCCTTCATCGGCGTGGTCGAGGCCCTGGACGGGGCGCTGGCCTTTCCGGCGCGCATCCCCGAACGCACGGGGCTGGCGCTGGCCAAGGCGCTGGCCTCCGACCCCGGTTTCGCCGCCCGCGCCCGCGCGGCGCTAAGCCCGCCCGCGTCCACGCCCGAGGCGGAGGCGGCGGTTCTGGCGGGGCTGTTGCGCAGACCCTCTGCAGCCGGGAAGCGGGCAGAGAAAGACACTGAAACAGGCGACTCAGTGTCTGTGCACCCGGATATTGTCGTCACGACCCGGGCCGGCGAAATCGTGATCACAGGCGCGGGGGCCACGGCTGCTCTGGCCGAAAAGCTGCGGCGCTGGCTGGCCGCACAGAGCCGGGGCTGAGGCCCTCTGCCCGCCCGGTTCTTTCGCATGCGAAAATCGGCGGAGCGGCCTCAGAGGATCACGATATCATCGGCGAGAAGCTGCAGCGGGGTCGTGTTCGACGCGCTGTCTTCGTCGACGAGGTTCTGCAGAACAAGCCGGGTGCTGTTGTCGAATGTAAAGACGACATCGGCCGCATCGAGCGTGGCATAGGCCTCCAGCACCTGCTGTACCGAGAGGTTCGTGCCGTTCCAGAGCCTCTTGTCGAGATGCAGGCTGTCGATGCCCATCTCGAAATCGGTGACCCGGTCATTCCCCGCCCTGAAGATGAAGGTATCGGCCCCGCTGCCACCGGTCAGCACATTATTACCGCGCCCGCCATCCAGTATGTCGTTCCCGGCCCCGCCAAAGAGGACATCGTCCCCCGCGCCGCCGAACAACCTGTCATCGCCGGCATCGCCATGGAGCGTGTCATTGCCGGCCCCTCCGAAAAGCAGATCGCGACCCGCGCCCCCGAAAAGAAGGTCATTCCCCGCGTCTCCGGACAGCCGGTCGTTCCCGTCACCGCCCCAGAGCGTGTCATTCCCCGCCCCGCCGAACAGCGTGTCATTCCCCGCCCCGCCATGGAGCCGGTCGCTGCCCGTGCCACCGAACAGGCGGTCGTTTCCGGCCCCGCCGAACAGCGTGTCATTCCCCGCCTCGCCGAACAGCCGGTCATGGCCTGCCCCGCCGAACAGCCGGTCATGGCCATCCCCGCCGTACAGCGTGTCGTTCCCTGCGTCGCCAAAGAGCGTATCGTTCCCGGCCCCGCCATAAAGCCGATCCGCGCCACCGCCGCCAAGAAGCCGGTCATGGCCCGCCCCGCCATAAAGCCAGTCGTTCCCTGCCCCTCCGGAGAGCAGATCATTGCCATTTCCGCCGAACAGCCTGTCATGACCGGCGCCACCGAACAGCCGGTCGGCGCCCGGCCCGCCGTAAAGCCAGTCGTTGCCGCCATCGCCGAAGAGCGTATCGTCGCCCATGCCCCCGAACAGCCTGTCATGGCCGCCCCGGCCCTCGATCCGGTCGTCGCCCGCGCCACCCTGGATGTGGTTGTTGGCGTTGTTGCCCCTGATCCTGTCCGAGCCGGAACCGGCGATGTAATTCTCGATCCGGGTTCCGAGGGCGATGCCGAGATTGCCGACCTGGCCGTAGACATCGGAAAAGGTGCCCGGCATCAGGTTGACGGTCTGGTCCGTCTTGTCGTTGCGGAAGTTGATCCGGTCGATGCCGCCCTGATCGAAGATGGTGATCGCGTTCTTGGACAGGCTGCCCGCGCGCCCGGCAAAGAACTTGTCGAGATAGTTGCCCAGATTGGAGCCGACCCCATAGGTCGTGTTGCCGATCGTGTCGCTGCCGGCGCCGGGCCGGCCATAGAGTTTCTGGATCGCCGCGATATCCGACATCATCGGCGTGACGGCGACCGCCTTGTCGGCATCCACGCGGGCGTTGCTGGTCTGCGGCACATAGGACATGACCGACATCTGCCAGCTGTCATTCGCGAAGCGGGTGCCGTTCGACCCCGCGTAATTGCCCGCATGCCCAAGACCCAGCGCATGCCCGACCTCGTGCAGATAGGTCTGGAACGTATAGCTGCCCGGGCCCTTTCCGTTCTGGTCCGAAAACTGGTTCGAGATGTTCACATGCGCGCTGATCATCCGGCCGTCGTTATAGGTCGTGTAACGGCAGAAGGCGCCGGGCTGATCGCTGCCGAAAGTGATGTCGGCACTGCCCGAGACCATGACGAACTTGATATTGGCCACCATCGACCAGCTGTCGAGCGCATCGCGGGCCATCTCGCGGTCGGCGGGGCGCAGGCTGTTGAGGTTGACGGTGATGACGTTCTTGGCGAAGGCATGCGGGATCTCGCCGATCTCGCGCCAGAAACCTGTGGTGAGGAAATCGGCGATCCGCATGATGCCGCCCACCCCGCCGCCGCCGCCGCCGGATGTCCCGCTGGCCGTGGCCCCGGAAACCGGGCCGGACCCCTCTGCGAAGCCGTCTGCGGCATCGGCCATGTTGATCGTGGCCGAACGGCCTGTCGCGATCGCGTCGCGGTCTTCAGAGAGAAATGTCTGGATGTAATAGGTGCCGTCGGCCGTGGCGGTGAAGCCGGTCGAACCCGTGTCGCCGCTGCTTTCGTGAACAAGCTGCCCGTTGGCATCATGGATGCGTATCGTGCCGATACCCTGCCCGGAAACTTGCCCGGCCATGCCGATCGTGTAGAACATGTCGGCCGACAGATCCACGGCAGCCCAGCTGCCCTGCTCTTCGGCGATCGAAAAGCCCGAAGGCCCCGGAATCATCACGACCTCGACCGTGGTGAACGGGCAGCTCGCCTCGATCATCACGCTCTGACACATCTGGCACATCCAGCGTCTCCTTACCCCCGCAGCCCGATGCAGGCTGGTCCCAGCGGGTGCCGGCGGACCGGCTCCCGAAACATCCCGCACTGGGGTAGAGGCAAAACCTTTCCAGAACGTGCCGTGACAAAGGCCATTTGATGGCAAGGCGCAGAGGCATTAACCACATGTTCTAAATATTAAAAATCTCGGCACTAACGGCCCCTGCCGCCTGCGGATGGCAGGTTTTCCTTAAATTCTCGCGGCGATCCTGACCCCGGGTGGTAACGGCAGCGGGCTGTGGGCATGTCGTGGGTGA
Organism: Paracoccaceae bacterium; assembly: GCA_051859505.1. Classification (GTDB taxonomy): domain Bacteria; phylum Pseudomonadota; class Alphaproteobacteria; order Rhodobacterales; family Rhodobacteraceae; genus JAFIEN01. Next base: position 17,234 of record JBHYFN010000034.1, on the reverse strand, counting down.
CATTCGACCGAAGGGTCGTGTTGCCGGGGTCGGGTGACGTTTTTCTGACCGGGGTAACGGATCTGACCTTCGTGACGGGCTCTTCCGGGCCCGTTCTTTACGTGACCTCCGGGCCGGGCGGTGGCGGCGTCGCCTCCTATCGCATCCAGGGCAATCAGCTTGTCCGGATCGACAGTTTCAGCCTGCCCGGCCAACAGGCGGCCGGGATCGAGAGCAGCTTTACCCCCGTGACGCTTGGCGGCTCGACCGTGGGGCTTGTCACCGGGGTCGGGGCGACCGGGTTCTGGGGGCTGGGTTTCGACGGCACGGGCGCCTTGCAGGGGCGGGTCGATCTGGGTACGGGGCTGCCGGGCACGCTGCTGGCGGCCGAGATGGTCCGGGTCGGGACGACCGATTACCTCTACGGCCTGCGGCTTGGCGCCGATGCCATGTCGGTCTGGCAGGTCACGTCGCAGGGGGCGCTGGCGCCGGTACAGATGCCGCCCCTGTCCGCGCCGGCCTCGGCCGGGCCTGTCCTGACCGATGTGACAAGCATCCTCCGGGGGGGCGTGCCCTATCTTCTGGCCACGTCGCATGCGGTGGACGGGCTGATCAGCTACCGGATCGAACCGAATGGCGTGCCTGTCGAGGTTGACAGGATCTGGTATGCCACCGGGCTTGGCATCCATCAGCCCAGCACCGTCACGGCCTTCAACATGGACGGGCGGGCCTGGGCGGTGGTCGGGGCCTCGGGCTCGGGCACGCTGAGCGTGGTCGAGATCCTGGCCGGCGGGCAGCTTGTGGCCACCGACCATATCCTCGACGACCGCGATACCCGCTTCCAGGGCGTCACCGTGCTGGACAGCATAACGATCAACGGCCGGGCCTATGTGGTGGCGGCCGGATCGGATGACGGGATCAGCCTGTTCCAGGTGCTGCCGGGCGGGCGGCTGCTGCAGATGGGCACGCAGGCCGATACCACGGCCCTGACCCTGGCCCGGGTTTCGGATGTGGCCCTGGCCAATCAGGGCGGTAACCTGCAGATCATGGTCTCGAGCGGTTCCGAACCGGGGCTGACCTGGCTGACCGTCGCTCTGGGATCGGGGCAGAACCTGACCGGGACGGCGGGGTCCAATACCCTGACCGGCGGCGCCGGAAATGACCGGATCTATGGGGTCGGTGGCAACAACAGGCTCTTTGGCGGGGCGGGCGACGATATCCTCATGGCCGGGCCGGGCGCCGATGTGATGACCGGGGGGCCGGGGGCCGACATCTTCGTGCTCTCGGCCGGCAGCCAGATGAACACGATCACCGATTTCAACCCGCTCGAGGACCGGATCGACCTCTCTGCCTGGCCGCTGCTGCGCAGCGCCGCGCAGCTGACGATCCTGTCCACCCCGACCGGGGCCGAGATCCGCTATGGTGACGAGGTTCTGCGCATCAACACCTGGAACGGAGCATCGCTATCCCCGGCCGAGGTGCGGGCGCTCGATCTTCTCAATGTCTCGAGGATGCATCCGTCCTGGACCGCGCCTGTCCTGCCTCCGCAGACCCTGTACGGCGGTGACGGGGCCGATACGCTGATCGGCAGCAACTGGGCCGACCTGCTGTACGGCGGTGCCGGCGATGACCTGATCGAGGGCGGATGGGGCGATGACCGGCTGTACGGCGATGCGGGCAACGACCTGATCTATGGCGGTCCGGGGCGGGATACGCTCTGGGGTGGGGCCGGCGATGACCGGCTGTACGGTGACGACGGGGATGACCTGCTCTACGGCGGGCCGGGCAATGACCGTCTTTACGGCGGCCCGGGCAATGACCGGCTCTGGGGCGGGGCCGGGGATGATACGCTCTGGGGCGGTACGGGCGACGATACGCTCTGGGGCGGCGAGGGTGACGATACGCTTTACGGCGGCGCGGGGCTCGACCGTCTTTTCGGCGGTGACGGCGATGACCTGCTCTACGGCGGCGACGGCAATGACACGCTCGAGGGCGGGGCGGGCAATGACCGGCTTTGGGGCGGGGCGGGTGACGACCTGCTCTACGGCGAAGACGGCAATGACACGCTGCACGGTGATGCGGGCAATGACAGGCTCTGGGGTGGCGATGGCAATGACACGCTGTTCGGTGGCGATGGCAATGACCGTCTGTATGGCGGCCGCGGCAACGACAGGCTGGAGGGCGGTGCCGGCAATGACACGCTCTGGGGCGGGCCGGGCAATGACAGGCTCTGGGGCGGTGGCGGCAGGGATACGCTCTTTGGCGGTGCCGGCGATGACCGATTGTTTGGCGGGGCGGGCAATGACCGGCTCGAGGGTGAAGATGGCCGGGACAGGCTTTATGGCGGGCCCGGTGACGACCTGCTGTATGGCGGCCGGGACAATGACACGCTCTGGGGCGGTGCGGGCGACGACAGACTCTGGGGCGGGCCGGGCAACGATACGCTTCTGGGCGGACCCGGCAACGATCGTCTCTATGGCGGCCGGGGCAACGACAGGCTGGAGGGAGGGGCGGGCAATGACCGGCTCTGGGGCGGGCCAGGCAATGATCGGCTGTTCGGCGGTGGCGGCAGGGATACGCTTTATGGCGGGCCCGGGAATGACCTGCTGGTCGGTGGGGCGGGCAATGACCGGCTGGAAGGCGGTCCGGGCAATGACACGCTTTGGGGCGGGGCGGGCCATGACTGGCTTTATGGCGGGCCGGGCCATGACCGTCTGAACGGCGATGCCGGCAATGACCGGCTTTGGGGCGGTGCGGGCAACGATACGCTGCAGGGTCAGGCCGGGGATGACACGCTTTGGGGCGACGATGGCGCCGACTGGCTTTACGGCGGGCAGGGCCGCGACCTGCTGTACGGCGGACGAGGCAACGACCGTCTTTACGGTGGGGCCGGGCCGGACCGGCTGTATGGTGGGCCGGGCAATGACACGCTTTGGGGCGGGCCGGGCAACGATACGCTTCATGGCGGCCAGGGGAACGACACGCTTTATGGCGGGCCGGGGGCGGATCGCTTCGTCTTCACCGGCGGGCGGGACCGGATCATGGATTTTCAGGACAATCTCGACCGGATCCTGCTGGATGATGCGCTGTGGGGCGGCCGCAACCTCACGCCGCGGCAGGTGGTCAACGACTTTGCCCGCAGCGCCAATGGCAATACCATTCTGGAGTTTCCGGGGGGAAAGATCCTGATTGTCGAAGGCATCAGAAACCCCAATGCGCTGATCAACGATATCGACATCTTCTGAGCGGCTTTCGCCTTTTCAGACACTGTTCTGCAGCGCCGGATCCGCCAGAAGCATGGCCTCCAGCCAGAGGCGGTGTTCGGGATCGGGCGCGCGGGGAAGGCCCCGCCCGGGATCGGGCGCATACCAGCGGTCGGGCAGGCTTTGGTCCGGGGCAAGCCGGCGCGCAAGGCTGGCACGGCTGTCGTGAAAACCATCCAGAAACGCCTGGGCGGCCTGCGGTTCCAGAATCACCGGGCCGCCGGCGAAATCCGGGTTCCGGCGGCCCGCCGCCAGCATGATCCGGCTGAGCGTCGGCAGGGCCGACGGCGGCACCGGCTGGTTGTTCAGGCGCAACCGTCCCGCCGCGCAGTCTTCGAGGATCGACAGGCTCGCGGCGATGAACCGTTCGTTCAGGGACCGGTTGGCCCGCTCTGTCACGGGGGGCACCATGTCCGTCGGCAGGCCAAGAAGCCGGGCCACCGGCAGGGCGATATCGGCGTGATCCTCATACAGCACCGGGATCACGGCGCCCTGTCCGAAGACCGTTTCCCAGCGGCCAAGAAGCGCCACGGGATCATGCCGCCCGATCGACCGGAGCTGCGCCACGAAATCCTGGAAACTGCCCTGCAGGCTGCGCTTGCAAGCCTGTGCGTAAAGGGATTCCGCCCAGTCGAGCGGATTGCGCAGGCAGATCACCGGTCTGACGGAGATGCCGCGCAACTCCTCGGCCAATGTCTCGATCCCGCTTCGGGAGAGGGCGCTGAAATCCTCGCTGCTCACGAAGAGGGTTTCAGAGGGCGATTGCCGGACCGCCGCCAGCAAGGCAGAGATCCCCGGCAGAGCCGGATCGAAACGGCGGTGTCCCGCCAGATCGCGTGCGGGATTGTGATGCGCCGGACCGGGGCCGGCAAGCCCGGGCAAAGGGTCGATCCCGGCCCGGGCCAGGGGCCCGTCCGGCCCCATCAGCCTTTGTTGCAGGCTTGATGTGCCGGTCTTCTGCAGGCCGATATGCAGGAACAGGGTCTTCATGCGCCGTCTGCCCGATCCTTGGCCCGATCCTTGGCCCGGTCCTTGGTCCGGTCTTCGGCCCCGTCCTCGGCCCCGTCTTCTGCCTCGTCCAGCACCTGCCGGATCTGGACCCAGAGCCTGTGCACCATCTCGGCATGGCCCGGCAGTTCCCAGAACCGCGTCGCCGCCCCCTCGGCGAGTTGCTCGCGCAGGGCCTCGTCCCGGATCACCCGCTCCAGAAGCCCGGCCAGGGCGGCCACATCGCCCGGCGCAAACAGAAGCCCGCTTTGCCCCTCGACGATCTGTTCCTGCGTGCCGAAGATCGCGGAGCTGACGATCGGCAGGCCAAAGGCCATCGCCTCGAGGAGGACGCGCGGATAGCTTTCGTTCTTCGAGGCGAAGACGAAGACATCCGCCGCCGCGTACCAGGGGCCGACGGTCCCGGTCTCGGGCTCGATGCGGATACGGGCGGCAAGGCTCGGGTCGAGGGCGGCGACCTGCGCCTCGAGTGCTGTGAGATAGTCCGAGGGCTTTGCCCCCAGCAGGACCAGCTGCACCCTGTCCCAAAGATCGCGGGGCAGCTCGGCCAGCGCCGCGACGATATCGCCCTGCGCCTTGCGCGCATTGATCGAGCCGACCGAAAGCAGGACGATATCGTCTCTGTTCAGGCCCAACTCGGCCCTGACCTCGTCCTTGTCGGTCTCCAGCCAGGGCGCGAAGGGGGCAAGGTCGATCCCGTTGGGGATCAGCGCCGTCCGCCCCATCTCGTGCTGCGCGGACCAGAGCCGGCGCGTCTCTTCGGCCACGAAGATCACCCGCCGGGTCGCCGCCAGCCCCCGCCGGCAGCCCTCCATCACGCGGGGATGGCCGAAGGCGAACCCCAGATGCTCGTCCGAGCTTTCGCGGATCATGGCGAGGGTGGGAATGCCCCGCGCCTCGGCCAGATCGGCGAACCAGAGGCTGGTCGCGGTATTGACCAGCACCGCATCGGCGCGGTGATCGTCCAGCGCGGCCAGGAAGGCGCGTTCCATCGTCTCCTTCCGCTGCGCGATCAGGAGGGCGGCGGGGATCTCGCCGGGGCGGTCATGGGGCAGGATGACGGGGATGCCCGCATCCCGGTAGGCGCGGGCCAGATCGCCGCCCAGGGGGGCGAAGACGACCGGGGCAACCTCAGGATGCGACGCCTTCAGCCCGGTCACGACCTGCATCAGGCTGGTCGGCGCGCCTTCGCCCGCGAGCAGGTTATGCGACACGACCAGCAGCCGGACCCCGCGCGCGGCCTGCCCCGCGGGGGGCAGGTGGTCGGCGACCAGCGCCTCATAACGGTTGCGGATCGCCGCATCGCCGAACTGGGCCTCGATCAGCGCCTGCATCGCCGCCAGATAGCGCGCGCGTTCGGCCGGGTCGGACAGCCGCGCCACGGCCGCGTCCAGCTCCTCCACATCCCGCACCACCGCCCAGCCCATGCCGCCCGCCCGCAGAAGCGCGGCACAGGCGGGCGAGCTTGCCACCACGGCGGGCAGGCCGTTCATCACCGCCGTCACCAGCCGGTTGGGGCTTTTCGCCGTCTCTCCGCTGCCATGCGCGATCAGGCAGAGGCTGCCGGCGCGCAGGTCGGGGATGAAGCTGTCTTCCTGCCAGTCGGTGCAAATATCGGCATATTCGGCCTGAACAGGGTCTGTTTTTGCTTCATGCAGGAAATACCCCCGGGCCGAGATCAGCCGCACGGGCCTTGTCTTGCGCAGGTGGTCGATCATCCAGCGCGCGGCGGTGAAATTGCCCCGCCCGGGATTGCCGAACCAGATCACCGGCCCTGCGGGATCGGTCGGCCGGGCGTCGCGCGCGTCGCGGTAGTCGATCCCGTCGGGCAGCCAGACGACGGGCTTGCCGAGGCTAAGCCCCGCGATCTGCCGCTTGAGATCGGGGGTCGAGGCGGTCAGCACCGTCGCCCGCTCCGCCATCTCGTGGAAACGGGCCCTGGCGTTCACCCCTCCGATCTCGCGGTCGTCGTCGAAATAGCGGTCGCAGAGGTCGTAGATCACCGGCGTCTCTGGCGCATCCCGGAGCGTGGCCAGCGTCGCATCGGTCGCCAGTTGCGACACAAGGACCGGGCCGGCGGGCGGGTCGGTCAGGTCGCGCCCCTCGACGACGGGGCGGACCAGCGCGCTGTCCTTGAGCAGGGCCGCCGGATGCAGGCAGCGCAGCCGGGACGAGGCGAAGCGGGCGGGCGGTTCCCAGAAGGGAACAAGGTGCAGGACAGGCGGCGGGGCGGCCCCGTCGGACGACAGAAGGCGTGCATAGATCCGCGCGGTGCGGGTGATGTCGTGATGATCCTCGGCAAAGCGGCGCCCGGCGGCGGCCATGTGATCGGCCAGTGCGGGGTCGTCCCGCAGTCGGGCGATGGCGGCGGTCAGGGCCTCCACCTCGCGCGCGGCGTAGAGGAGCCCCTCGCCATCCTGGATGCGTTCGGCATGGAAGCCCGCATCGCGCGTGGTGATGACGGGCACGCCAAGTGCCAGCGCCTCCATGATGGTATTGGAACAGCCCTCCTTGCCGGGCGCGACGGGGTGGATCAGGCAATCGATCGCGCCATAGAACCTTTCCCGCATCTCCTCGCGCGGGATCTGGTCCTGGCCCTTGCCGAAATGGACAAGCGGCAGGTTCAGTCTCTGTACAACTTCTTCAACAAGGTCATGGCCCTTGATCGCGCGTTCCTGTTCGGTGCCCAGATTGGCCGCGAAGCCCAAGGCAAAGGGCCGGTCCCCGCGGCGCTCCGACGGGCGGGGCAGGGGGGACCATTCGCCAAGGTCGAGCGCATTGGGCACCAGATGGACCGACGGATGCAGCGGCGACAATTCGTCGTAAAGCGCCCCGTTCAGCACGATCACCGCATCGAACCCGGCCAGATCGGCGGCCAGCCGCGCCCGATCCTCGCCATAGGCCAGCCGCAGCGGTCGCGGGCCGCCGACGCGCAGCACGTTGCGCGCCGCCAGCCGCCCCCGCATCTGCCAGACCCGGATATCGAAATAGAGCGCCACATCCGAGAAGAGGCCATAGCCGTCGATCACATGCTCGAACCCCGGCAGGCGCGCGGCCAGGGCGCGGGCGTTGTTGCCATAGGCCCAGCCGATATTGTCGGGGTTCATCACCCAGTTGACCACCGGCAGGCCGCGCCTGCGGGGGGCGGCGGTCGTGGGGTCCACGGGTGGCGTGACCCAGCGCCCCTCGTCGCGGCCGAAGCGCAGGTAATGCAAGAGCGGGTTGATCCCCGTCGCGGCCACATCGCCGTTCATCGCCAGATAGGCGCGGGTATCGAACCGGGCCGAGGGGTTGCGCCCCAGCCGCCCCCCCAGCCAGAGGAAATGCACCGCCGGATCGATCCCGGTCAGACCGACATCGCGATACCGGGTTTGATACCAGTCCGGATCGAAAAGCTCGCTGCCGCGGATCAGGTCGATATCGGCGGGGTCGATCCCGGGGGGCAGGAGGGTCATCTGTTCCCGTCCGGATCAGAGGCGTTTTCCGCAGGGATAGTGTCGATTTTCCGCTCGGGATCCGGGATCGAGAGGCGGTTCTCTCCAAGTCCGTGCCAAAGATAATGCTGGGCCGGATCATTGCCGGCCTGCGCGACATCGGGATTGGCCCGAAGATAGAAGGCGGGATCGAACAGGCCGGTCGCCATCAGCGCGGCGATCTGCCTTCTGGACCGCAGACGGGACGGGATCCAGCCGAGCCTGCGCTCTTCCTCCTGCAGAAGCCGTCTCAGGATCCGCGCGGTCACAGAGGTCCGGGCAAGATCGTGTCGCAGCCTGTCTGCGGTCTGCCGGGCTTCGGCAAGGCCTTGCTGCAGGCTTTCGTGACGTTGTTGGAGTTGGTCAAGCTGGCTGCGCGTTTCGGCAAGTTCGGCCTCGGTGCCTTGCAGCAGGAGGGTCAGGCGCGCCAGTTCCTCGGACGACAGGGCCTTCTCGTCTTCGTGGTCCCGGGCGCGTCGGGCTTCGGCCTCGGTCTGGGCGCGCAATTCCTGCATCGCACGATCCAGCAGCTGGCGCAGATCCTCCTTCACCTCTTCGGTCAGCGGTTCCGAGGTCGCGGTCTCCGGTGCTTTCGGGGGGCGCGGCGGTTGCGTTGCAGCAAGCCTGTCGCGTTCGGCGATGGCGCTGGCCCGGGCGGTTTCAAGCCCGGCAATGCGCCGCTCTGCCGATTGCAGGGCCACGGCCCGCTTGCGCGCGAGCGAAACGAGCGGGCCAAAGACCCTGGCATCATCGCGCAGTTGCGCCAGAATAGAGTCTGTTTCGGCGTGATCGGCAGGGTCTTCGCCGGTTTGCGACCAATGCTCCAGAATGGCATGCGCGCGGACAAGGCCGCCGGGCAGGCCGGGGGCCTGTGCAAGATCCTCGTGGCTGTGACGGTGGTGGCGCAGCGCTTCGGAGGCGGGCGGCCTTTCCCCGGGCGGGTCGGGCCAGTCGATCTTCAGCCCCGCCCCGATCCGGCCCATCGTGCCCTGCCAGTCGGTCAGAAGCGCGTCATAGCGCGTCACCACCCGGGGCAGGCCACGGGTCGCCGCTTCGGCCTCGAGCATGTGCGAGAGCCACATCAGATGCGCGAGGCCGGGTTCGATCGCGTTGCGCCGGGCCAGGGAGGCGGCCACCTCGAGGGGGTTGCGCAGAGCGAGGATGACCCGGATGTCGATCCCCTCCAGCGCCTGCAGCCAGAAGGGCACAAGCCGGCAGATCCTCGGCTCCTTCAGCACGAAAAGCGGGGCATCGCCGAATTCCTGTTCGATCAGACCCCGGGCCGCGGCAAGCTGGTCCTCTGTCCCCTGCGCGCCGGTTTCGGGGGGCGCGCCGGTTCCGGGGGCCGTCACGGGCTGCCAGTCGTCCCAGCTTGTGCCGGCCTTCGAGAGCAGATCGTCGTTGAAACTCTGGATCAGGCGGGATTCCCAGTAGCCGCCCTCGTTATTGGCACTCGGCCCGATCAGGGTGCGGGGCGGGCTGCATCCGACGGCGCCGAGGCTCTGGCCCAGAAGGCTTGTTCCCGCGCGATGCATGCCCAGAACAAGGATCCCGATCCGCGAGGCCTTCTGCGCTGCCATTCTGCCCTCTCTCCGGCCGGGTCCGGTCCGGGTCAGGGTCCGATCCGGATCGTTTCTCTCTAGGAAAGCCCTCGCCGGACTGCAAGCAAGCGATCCGCCGCCCCTGGGTGCGCCCCCGGGCGCGCCCCCGGACGCGCCCCCGGGCGGGTCACAGCCTGCCGGCAAGGGCCAGGGCGCGCAGGATCAGATCGCCGGCACGGGTCTGGCGGTGGATCCCCAGCCGCCCCAGGCCCCGCGCCCGGTCCAGCGCCCGGGAGAGGCCGCCCCTCTGCCGGCGCAGGGCTGCGAACCCTTCGAGGCGGTCACGTTCCTGCGGGGCAAGCAGATCGGCCACCCGGGTCAGCGCGGCCAGATTGCAGTCGATCCAGCCGGCATAGCGCCGGTCGCGGATCATCCCGAGCCGTGAGCGCCCCCCCGACAGGCCGCGATGCGCGCCCAGCACATTGGCCTCGTGCTGCCGGTAGAACAGGCCGGGTTCGGGGTCGTTGATGGCGATGCCGCCTGCCCCGGTGATCACCTGATAGACCCACCAGTCATGAAACGGCACGCCCGCGGCAAGCGCCGCCGCGCAACTGGCCCGCAGCAGGTCGGCCGCGGCGGGATCAAGCAGGATCGTGTTGCCCCCCAGCACGTTCTGCACCAGCGCATTGCCGAAGGCGGGCGGGCGGCGGTGCAGGGTCGAGACGCGCCGCGGCTTCAGCGCGGCGTCGGTCAGGATCGTCCGGCTGGCATAGACCGCGGGCCGGCTTGGCCCGCCCGGCGCGCTCTGCCCTCTGGCCCGGGCGAGGCCAGCGAGCCCCCTTTCGATCTTGTCGGGCATCCAGACATCGTCCTGATCGGCAAAGGCGATGTATCCGTCAGGCAGGTCGGGATCGGACAGAAGCGTCAGGAAATTCGCGGCACTGCCCAGCCCGCCGGCGCCCCGGATCAGCCGGATGTCACGGCCCGGATGGGTGCGGGCGAATTCTGCGACGATCTCGGGCGTGCGGTCGGTCGAGCCGTCGTCGCGCACCAGCAAGGACCAGTCGGAATGTGTCTGTTCCAGCAGCGAGGCGAGCTGTTCGGGCAGGAAAGGCGCGCCGTTCCAGCAGGCCATCAGGATGCAGACATGCGGAGCTGTTCCCAGACCCTTACCCTGACCCTTACCCCGGCCCTTCCCCAGACCCTCTTCCCGGCCCGCCGCGGCCTGTCCGGGCTGCTGTGCCGGAACCGGGGCCTCCGCTGTGCCGGTCATGTCATGTCCTTGTGATCCGAGGCCCTTGTGATCCCGGGGTGATCCCGGGGTGATCCCGGGGTTATCCCGGCGTGATCCAGGGCCGGCCCTGCCTTGCCAAGCTGGCTATTGTGGCGTGATGTATGTAGGATGGCCGGAAAAGTTACAATTACCCAGCCGGGGTCATCTTGAGCGCGCAGAACACCACCGGACAATCCAGCAAGATCCCCGAACCGGCGCCGGACGAGCTGCCGGACGAGCCGGTACGCGAAGGGGCCGAGACCGCGCGCCCCGACTCTTCTGCAGAGACCGGATCCGAGGTGCTGCCCCCGCCCCGCGCCGACAGCGTCTTGTCGCTGGACGAGCGCAAGAAGCGCAAGCGCGAGAAGCAGGCGCTTGCCGAGGTTACGGGCGGGGCCGCCAAACAACGGCGCAAGCCCGAGGTGATCGCGATCCCCGTTGCCCCGCCCGCCGCCGCCACGCGGGTGCGCAAGCGGCACTGGGGGGTCATGCTCTCGTTCCTGCTGATGGTGGTGGCCCCCATCGCGCTGGCGGGCTGGTATCTGTGGGAACGCGCGATCGACCGTTATGTCTCGGTCGCGGCCTTTTCGGTGCGCACCGAAGAGGCGGGGTCGGCCTTCGAGATCCTGGGCGGGCTGGCCAGCATGGGATCCTCCAGCTCGACCGATACCGATATCCTTTATGATTTCATCCAGAGCCAGGAAATGGTCGTCCGGATCAACGAACATGTTGATCTGCGCGAGCTCTGGGCCAAGGCCGATCCGGCTGTCGATCCGGTATTCGCCTATCATCCGCCCGGCACGATCGAGGATCTGGTCACCTACTGGAACCGTGTGGTGAAGGTCTACAACGATTCCGCGACCGGGTTGATCCGGATCGAGGTGCAGGCTTTCGAACCGCAGGACGCGCATCTGATCGCGGGGCTGATCTATGAGGAAAGCTCGCTCATGATCAACCGCCTCTCGGCCATCGCCCAGGAGGATGCGACCCGGTTCTCGCGGCAGGAACTCGAAGAGGCGGTGGAGCGGCTCAAGGAAGCGCGCGAGGCGGTGACGCTGTTTCGCAACCGGCACCAGATCGTCGATCCCACGGCCAGCATGCAAAGCCAGATGGGGATCCTCTCCTCCCTCGAGCAGGAACTGGCCACGACGCTGATCGACCTCGATATCCTGCGCCAGACCACCTCGGTAAGCGATCCGCGCATCGTTCAGGCCGAACGCCGGATCGAGGTCATCGAGGCGCGGATCCGCGAAGAGCGCAACAAGCTTGGTATCGGCGGCTCGATCCTGCCGGGCCAGCAGGAGGGTGCCGGAGAGCTTGGCAATGCCTTCGCCAATCTGGTGGGGGAATTCGAACGCCTCATCGTGGATCAGCAATTCGCCGAACAATCCTATGCCGCGGCCCGTTCGACCTTCGATGCGGCGGTCTCCGAATCGCGCCGGCAAAGCCGCTATCTTGCCGCCCATGTCCAGCCGACCCTGCCCGAACGCGCGGTCCAGCCCGAACGCTTCACGCTTCTGGCGCTTGTCGCGCTGTTCTCGTTTCTGGTCTGGGCGATGCTGACGCTTGCCTATTATGCGCTCAAGGACCGCCGCTAGGGGGCTTTCGGTTCACAGCGGCCCGGAGCCGGAGTAAGAGACGCGGCATGATCGTGCTGCAGAACCTGACCAAGACCTTCGTGATGGGCGGGCAACGCAAGACGGTGCTCGACAATGTCAACGCCGTCTTTCCCAGCCGGACCGCCGTTGGCCTTCTGGGGCGCAACGGGGCCGGCAAGAGCACGCTGCTCAAGATGATCGCGGGCACGGCCCTGCCCACCTCGGGCCAGATCCTCACGGATGGCAAGATTTCCTTCCCCGTCGGCTTTGCCGGCTCTTTTCACCCCGATCTGACCGGGGCGCAGAACATCCGTTTCGTCGCGCGGGTCTATGGCGTCGATACCGAGGCGCTGATTGATTTCGTGCGCGATTTCGCCGAGCTTGGCGTGCATTTCCACCTGCCGATCCGGTCCTATTCCTCGGGCATGAAGTCGCGGCTGGCCTTCGGCGTGTCGATGGGGCTGCAGTTCGACACCTATCTGATCGACGAGGTGACGGCGGTGGGCGATGCCTCTTTCAAGTCCAAGAGCTCGGCCGTCTTCATGGATCGCATGAAACAGTCCGGCGCCGTCTTCGTCAGCCATTCCACCGGCCAGATCCGCGAATTATGCACTGCGGGTGCCGTGCTCGACCGGGGGAAGCTGACCTATTACGACGATATCGACGAGGCGATCGAGGAACATCTGCGCATCATGCACAGCTGAGGCCCCCGACGCTTGCCCCTGACGCTTGCCCCCGGCTCTTGACCCCGACGCTTGCCCGCAACCCTTGCCCTCGCTCCGCCCTCTGCTTAGGGGAGATCGCCATGACAGCCGACCCGACAAAGCCCGCCCTACCGCCCGCAGAGCGGCAATGCTGAGGCGCCTGCTTGCCCGCAGCCTTGGCAGGCTGCGCCCTCGGGGGCGCGGGCGGCCCCGCCTTTCGGTCGTGGTGATCGTGCACAGGATGGCCGATCAGGCCGAACGGACGCTCTATTCGCTTTCGCCCGGCTATCAGCGGGGGGTCGAGGCGGGTGATTACGAGGTGATCGTGATCGAGAATGCCTCGGACCAGCCTCTTGGCGAGGCGCGGGCCGCGCGGGCGCTGGGGGCCGGTCACCTGACCTATCGCTGGCGCGAAGAGACGCAGCGCAGCCCGGTTCCGGCGGTCAATGCCGGGGCCGCCATGGCGCGGGGAGCGGCTCTGGCCATCGTGATCGACGGCGCGCGGATGCTGTCTCCGGGGGTGATCCGCCATACGCTGGCCGCGCTGCGCGCCGATCCGGGGGCGGCGGTTTCGGTGCCCGGCTATCACCTCGGGCAGGAATTGCAGCAGATCGCCGTCAACAAGGGCCATGACGCGGCCGCCGATACCGCGCTTCTGGAAGGGATCGGCTGGCCTGCGGACGGATACCGGCTGTTCGAGGTGGCGGTGCCCAGCGGGTCGTCGCGCCGGGGCATCCTGCGGCGGCAGTCGGAAAGCAATTTCCTTGCGATGGCGGTCGACAGATGGCGTGCCATCGGCGGGATGGACCCGCGCTATGACGATCACGGCGGCGGCAAGGCCAATCTCGACCTCTACAAGCGTCTGCTGGAGCATCCCGGCACGACCCTGTACTTTCTGTTCGGCGAAGGCACGTTTCACCAGTTCCACGGCGGCGTCACCACGAATACGACAGAGGCCGAACGCGAGGCGATCATGGCGGCGATCAATGCGCAGGATCAGGCGATCCGGGGCGAGGGGGTGCGGCCCCCCGCCAACAAGCCGATCCTGTTCGGAGATCTGCACCCGGCCGTCTATCCTTTCCTGCGGCGGGCGCTGGACGGGCCTGCCCCCCCGGCATGACCAGCGATCCCGTCCTTTCGGTCGTCGTCATCGTCCATGACATGGCCCGGCAGGCGCTGAACACCCTGCGCAGCCTCGATCCCGGCTATCAGGGCGTGGACCCCGCGCTTTACGAAGTGATCGTGGTCGAGAACCGCTCGCCCCGGGTGATGGACCATGAGGCCATCGCCGCCCTGCCCGCCGCCCGCCTTCCCGGCCATCTGACCCATATCCTGCGCGACGAGCCCGGCGTCTCTCCGGCCGCGGCGATCAATGCGGGGCTGGCACAGGCCCGCGGCCAGAGCATCGGCATCATGATCGACGGGGCGCGGATGCTTTCGCCCGGGGTGCTGCGCCATGTGCTGATGGCGCTGCGGATCACCGACCGGGCACTGGTCGCGGTGCCGGGCTACCAGCTTGGCCCCACCCCGCAGCATCCCGAGGAGGGGCGCGATCCCGAGGAGGATCTTGCCCTGCTCGACCGGATCGGCTGGCCCGCGGCGGGTTACGGGCTGTTCGACATCGCCTCGATGAGCATCAACAACCGCGAAGGGTTCTTCCGGCCCTTCATGGAGTGCAACTGCCTCTTCGCGCCCTCCGATGTCCTGGCCGAGCTGGGCGGGGCGGATGAACGGTTCGATCTGCCGGGGGGCGGGGCGCTCAACCTCTTTCTCTATCACCGGCTGGCCCATCATCCGCGGACCGCGCTGTTCGTCCTGCTTGGCGAGGGATCCTTTCACCAAAGCCATGGCGGCGTGACCACCACCCCCCGCGCGGATCGCGACGCCTTTCTGGCCCGGGCGCGGGCGCAGCTTGAAACCTGTCTTGGCCGGCCCTTCACCTCGCCCAATGTGCCGGCCACCTTCCTGGGGCAGGTGCCGCCCGGACTGGGGCCGTTCCTGAGCTTTTCCGCCGAGCGTTTCCTGCGTCCGGTGAAACGGCCCAGGCACCCGCCCGCCCCGGGCAGCCCCGATCCCGTGGCCAGCGCCATGCCCGCGGGCCGCGAGGTGCAACCGGCCCCGCCGCCCGTTCCGCCGAAACCCTGACAGGCCCGTCCGGCCCCGCGCGTCGGGGCGGGCCCGGGCCCTGCTTCAGGCCAGATCGGCGACCAGTCCGCCGACCGGATCCAGCCGCGCCAGCATCGGCGCGCGCGCCGCATCCACCCCGGCCAGATAGCGCGCCTCTTCCTCGCGGAACCGGGCGGCGAAGGCCGCATTCTGGCCGGTGCCCAGCTTTTCGTGGCGCGGGGCGAAGGCCATGTCGGGAATGTCCGGCAGCCCCAGATGACGCGCGACCAGATTGGCCAGCTGAAGCGGGGAAAGCCCGACCGTCTGCTCATAACTCATCCGCAGCGGGGTCAGGCCGTGGTGCTCGAACCAGGTCTCGCAGGCCGTCTCGGCCTTGCGGATATGCTCGAGCCAGTGCCGGATCAGGCGCCGGTCATAGGCAAAGGCCCGGTCCGCCTCCTCTGCCGCCTCCTCTGCCGCCGCCGCTCCGGTGTTATGGGCCACTTTGGTCGAGACCATCTTCGCCAGCGAGACCGCCTGGGCCACGATATCCTCGCGGATCAGCCAGAAGTGCCGCGCGGTCGGGAAATGGGCCTGAAACGCCTCGAAGCTGCCGAAAAGCGCGGTCACGTGATGCGCCGTCACCTCGACCCCATAGACCCCGCCGGTATTGAAGCGCCGCCTGAGTGCGGCGATGTAATCCTCGAGATCGGCGGCATTGAGCGCCTGGGCCATGCGCGGCACGAAGGTCGGGTTGAAGGCCTCGTTCGCCGCCGACAGGCACTTGGTGGCGGCCAGGATCTCGGTCAGGCGGGAACTGCCCGAGCGGGGGGTGAAATGGATCACGTAATCCAGATGCGCCGCCGGCCGCTTGCGCTGGCGCGCGCGGCGTTCGGGATCGACCGTCACTTTCGCGAAGGGATCGCGACGGAAGGGCAGGATCTTGCCGGCTTTCATCCGGGGTGGTCGCCGGTGGCACGCGATTGGCGCGGGAAGGCGCGGCAGGGAAGGCCGGAAGATGTCATGCCGCCCCTCTTGCGCGATTCCCTGCCCCCGCTCAAGAGGCGGCCGCATCCTGCCGCAGGTGGCCCTGATGGGCGCTCTCCGGCCCGGCGGCTGCCGTGACGGCGGTGATGACCGTTGCGGCCAGGCTGCCGGAGGGGCCGGAGGGATCGAAGGGCAGGACCACGCCATTGGCCGCGCCCCGCGCCGCATCCGCTTGCGCGCCCAGATCGAAGACCATGACCGGCAGGCCGGTCGCGAGCGCTTCGTGCGTGGTGTAGGAAAAGGTCTCGGGCCAGATCGACGGGATCAGCCAGTCGGTCACGCCATAGCGCGCGACCAGGGCCGGAATATCGGCGATGGCATAGTCGCCATGGACCGGAACATGGCCCGGCAGGGTGAAATCGGGGTCGATATTGCCCAGAAGGACCAGCCCGATATCCTGCCGCCCCTCCAGTTGTCGCGCCAGATCGACGATCACGCCGGCGCCTTTCTGCGCCCCGATATTGCCCAGAACGCTGATCACCCGTGCGGGCCTGCCGGGGGCGGGTTCCGGTGGTGCGACCCGGGGCACATCCTGCAAAAGCCGGTGCGGGCGCAGCTCGATCCGGAGCCCGGCCTCGGGGCAGGCGGCCAGAACCTGCCGGCGGCTGTCTTCGGAAAAGACCACAAGGCTGTCGGCCTCTGCCAGCGCAGGGCCCCAGGCTGCGCGCCACTGTGCAAGCGTGACGGGGGGCTGGCCCGGGCGCGTCAGGCTGTGCGATCCGTCGGGGCGCCCGGCCATGCTTTCGGGGGTCAGCGGGCCACGATACAGCCCGTCGGCATCCAGAAGCGTATAGGCGGGCGACAGCGGAAAGTAGTCGTGAAACAGGATCTCGAGCCGGCCCGGGGCCTCGGCCGCGGTCCCCTTCCCGGCCAGATCCAGCAGAAGACCCGGCAGGGCCAGCGGATCGTCATGGCCGACCGCGCAGGAATAGACGACATGGCGCCGCCGGATCGGGGCCAGCAGGTGCAGGATCAGATCCGGATCGTCGCTGGCCCCGGCGATCTGCCCCCAGGGTCCGGTCAGCTCGAGCTGCCAGCGCCATTGCCCCCCCAGCCGCAGCACCACGGCCGGGCGCCCCTCCCGGGCAAGATCCGCGGCGATCCGGGCCTCGAGGTATTTCTCGGCCCCGCCCCCCAGTGTATGGGCGATATAAAGCGGCACCGCCCGCCCGTTGTCTTGTCCATCCTGCTGCCCACCCTCGGCCCCACCCTCAGCCCCACCTTCGGCCCCACCTTCGGCCC
>JBHYFN010000033.1:16474-41081 GCA_051859505.1 Paracoccaceae bacterium | reverse complement strand
TGGGCCGACCTGCAGATCTTCTTTGCCACCAGCGCGGGCGATGTGCGGCGCAATGCGCTGTCGGATTTCACCAATGTCATGCGCAACGGCAAGATCGCGATGAAACTGCCCGAGGATGGCACGCGGCTCGTCAATGCGCGGATCTGTTCCGAGGATGACGACGTGATGCTCGTCACCAATTCCGGCCGCGCGATCCGGTTCCAGACCACCGATGTGCGCGTCTTCAAGGGCCGCGATTCCACCGGCGTGCGCGGCATCACGCTCCGCGGCGATGACGAGGTCGTCTCGATGTCCGTCATCCGCCATTTCGAGGCAGACCCGCAGGAACGCGCCGCCTACCTCAAGATGCGCCGCGCGATGGAGGGCCTGACCGAAGAGGCCGAGGGCGAGGACGAAGACGATGTCAGCCCCGGCGCGATCAGCCCCGAACGCTATGCCGAGATGTCGGCCTCGGAGAACCTGATCCTGACCATCACCGCGCGCGGCCAGGGCAAGCTGTCCTCGAGCCACGATTACCCGGTGCGCGGCCGCGGCGGGATCGGCGTGGCGGCCATGGACAAGGCGATGCGCGGCGGCCCGGTCGTGGCCTCGATCCCGGTCGAGCGGGCGGACCAGATCATGCTCGTCACCTCGACGGGGCAATCCATCCGGGTGCCGGTCGAGGGCATCTCCTTCCGCTCGCGCTCGGCCGGGGGGGTCAAGGTCTTTGACACCGGCGCCGGCGAAGTGGTCGTCAGCGTCGCCTGGATCGCCGAACAGGCCGAGGCAGAGAACGGAGACGGGGACAGCGTTGGCGACGCAGGCGACGCGGGCCAGGAGTAACGATTACCCCGGACCCCGGCACAACCGGGGCCGGGCGGGCCGGACGAAACGGGCCGGACGATACGGGGCAGCAACGTCATGTATGAGGGTAAGGAGCAGAAAATGAACAGAACAGGCATCATTCTGGCCGCGGGACTTGCGGCTTTCGGCGGGCAGGCTGCGGCACAGGGGCTTTCGGCGCTCGAGCTTTCAGTCGAAACGCTGGTCTGGTCCGACGGGGGATCCACCGGCCAGACCACCTATGGCGGCGGCATCGAGTTTGCCATCACCCCCGGCCTCGCCGTGGCCGCACAGCTTGCCAGTTACGGCGCGGCAGATGCGACCAACACCACGATCCACGCCATCTATGGCATAAGCGGCTTCGACGTCGGCCTTTTCGCCGCGCGCGACAGTGTCGAGGCCGGCACGATCGACACGATCGGCCTCGAGGGCGCGATGGGCTTTGGCGCGGCCTCGGTCCAGGGCTATTTCGGCTTTGTCGACGGGCTTGCGACCGACGGCACGATGGGCGGCGTCTCGGGCCGGTACGAGCTGGGCAGCGGTTTCGCCGCAACCGGCGCCTTCGGCTTTGCCGATGCCGATGTCTCGGGCAATCGCATCTCGGTCGGGGCGGAATATGCCATCGGCGCCGGCCCCGTCCTGTTCGGAGAGCTGGGCCGGATCAACCTCGACGGTGGCACGGACGATACCTACCTCACCATCGGAGCGCGGGTGACGGTCGGGCCGAACAGCAGCACGACCTTCTCGGGCCGCAGCCTCTACGAGATTCTGCCCGGCTACTGATTAGGGTTTTCTTCAACCCTTCGTGCCATCCTGTCCACAACCGGAGAGGATGGCATGAACATCTATCACTGCATGATCGAATTGCGCAGCGGCACCAAGGCGCTTGGCTTTGCCGCCGCGGCAGAGGCCTGGATGGGCCATCTGAAGGACAGCGGCACGATCCGCGACTGGCGCCTGATGCGGCGCAAGTTCGGCCTCGCCTCGGCCCGGCACACCGATTTCATCCTCGAGGTCGAGGTTGCGGGCCTTGCCGAGCTTGAAGAGGCGTTCCGCCGCCTGGGCGGCGACGGGCACGACAGCGACCGCCGCTATGACCAGCTGCACCACATGATCGGCGAAGTCTCGATCGGCCTTTACCGCCCCTATCCCGATCCCGCCCAACGCGAAAGGATCGCCTTGATATAAGGGGGTCGGCCCGCTACATCGCGGGACCATGACCCAAGCCCTTCACATCATCGGCGGCGGCATGGCCGGATCCGAAGCCGCCTGGCAGGCCGTCAGCATGGGCGTCCCCGTGGTGATCCACGAAATGCGCCCCAAAACCGGCACCTTCGCCCATCGCACCGGCGATCTGGCGGAAATGGTCTGCTCCAACTCCTTCCGCTCGGATGATGACGAACAGAACGCCGTGGGCCTTCTGCATTGGGAAATGCGCGCAGCCGGTGGCCTGATCATCCGCATGGCCGATCACCACCGCCTGCCCGCCGGCGGCGCGCTGGCCGTCGACCGCGACCCCTTCGCCCGCGCCGTGACCACCGCTTTGCGCGCCCATCCCCTCGTCACCATATCCGAGGAAGAGGTGACAGAGCTTCCCGCCTCCGGCTCCTGGATCATCGCCACCGGTCCGCTCACCTCGTCGCGCCTTGCCGAAAGCATCCGCGCCGTGACCGGCTCCGAGGCGCTGGCCTTCTTCGACGCCATCGCCCCCATCGTCCATGCCGACACGATCGACATGGGCGTCGCCTGGCGCCAGTCGCGCTATGACAAGGGCGAAACCGAAGACGAACGCACCGCCTACATCAACTGCCCGATGACCCGCGACCAGTACGAGGGCTTCATCGACGCCCTCCTCGCCGCCGACAAGACCGAGTTCCGCGAGGGCGAGACGGCGGGCTATTTCGACGGTTGCCTGCCGATCGAGGTCATGGCCGAACGCGGCCGCGAGACGCTCCGCTTCGGCCCGATGAAGCCCGTGGGCCTGACCAATGCCCACCGCCCCGAAGACAAACCCTATGCCGTGGTGCAGCTGCGCCGCGACAATGCGCTGGGCACGCTCTACAATATCGTGGGCTTCCAGACAAAGATGAAGTACGGCGCGCAAACCTCTGTATTCCGAATGATTCCCGGGCTTGAGGAAGCTCAGTTCGCGCGCCTCGGCGGCATCCATCGCAACACGTTCATCAACTCTCCGACCCTGCTCGACAACCAGATGCGGCTGAAGGCGCGGCCGAACATCCGCTTCGCCGGTCAGATCACCGGGGTCGAGGGCTATGTCGAAAGTGCGGCGATGGGCCTTCTGGCCGGCCGCCTCGCCGCAGCCGAGATAACGGGCCAGAGCCTGCCGCCGATGCCCGAAACCACCGCGATGGGCGCGCTCCTCAGCCATATCACCGGCGGCGCCGATGCCCGGAGCTTCCAGCCGATGAATGTCAATTTCGGCCTCTTCCCCCCGGTCGAGGCGCGCGGCGGCCGCCGCGGGCGCAAGGACCGCTACAAGGCCTATACCGACCGGGCCAAGGCCGATTTCACCGCCTGGCTCGGCCCCGAGTCCAGCACCGAATCCAGCACCGCCCCCCGCACCACCGCCGCCGAATGATCACGCGCTTCGCGCCGTCCCCCACCGGCCCGCTGCACCTGGGCCATGCCTATTCCGCCCTCATCGCCCATGACATGGCCCGCAAGGCGGGCGGCACATTCCTGTTGCGGATCGAGGATATCGACCAGACCCGCGCCCGGCCGCACTGGGAACGCGCCATCGACGAGGATCTGACCTGGCTCGGCCTCGTTTGGCCGCGGCCGGTCCTGCGCCAGTCCGACCGCCTGCCCGCCTATCGCGCCGCGCTAAGCGCGCTGTGGTCGCGCGGCCTCCTATACCCCTGCCACTGCACCCGGCGCGACATTCTCGAGGCCGCCTCCGCCCCCCAGGAAGGCGCCCCCCTCCAGGGCCCCGACGGCATCGTCTATCCCGGCACCTGCCGGCAAAAGCCCCGCCCCGCCAGCCTGCCCCAGACCGCCCTCCGCCTCGATCTCGCCCGCGCGCTCGAACGCGCGGGCCCCCGCACCTTCACCGAAACCGGCCCCGCCCATGCCGGCCACCACCGCCTCGACGCGCACGCCATGATCCACACCATCGGCGACCCGGTCCTCGCCCGGCGCGACTTCGGCACCTCCTACCATCTCGCGGTCGTGCTGGATGATGCCGCCCAGGGCGTCACCCATGTGACGCGCGGCGAGGATCTCTTCCCCGCCACCCCGATCCATGTCCTGCTGCAGGCGCTTCTCGACCTGCCCGTCCCGATCTACCACCACCACCGGCTGATCCGCGACGACACGGGCCGCCGCCTTGCCAAACGCGACGATGCCCGCGCCCTCGCGCTCTACCGCGCCGAAGGCACCACCCCGGCCGAGATTCGCAGCCGCCTCGGCCTCTGACCCGCCCCTTGGCTTCTTTTGTTCTCAAATATCCCGGGGGGTGGCCCGTCAGGGCCGGGGGGCAGAGCCCCCTCGACCGCCCCGTCCAGAACCACCTCGCCCCCCTCGCGCAGCGCGGTGAAAAAACAGCTCCGCCGCCCCGTATGACAGGCCGGCCCGGTCTGGCGCACCAGCACCAGCAGGCAATCCCGATCACAATCGATCCGCATCTCGACCAGTTCCTGCACATGGCCCGAGGTCTCTCCCTTGACCCAGAACGCCTGGCGCGAGCGCGACCAATAGGTCACCCGCCCCGTCTCCAGCGTCCGCGCCACCGCCTCGGCCGACATCCAGGCCAGCATCAGAACCTCGCCGGTCTCCGCCTCCTGCGCGATCACCGGGATCAACCCCGCCGCATCGAAGCGCAGGCTTTTCGGATCAAAGGACATCTGCCCCCCTTTGGTTGACTGCCGATCCGGCCTATCTAGTCGGCAGAGGCCCAAAGGACAAACCCCCTCAGGACAACCTCCTAAGGACACCCCCAAAGGACAGGCGATGCCCAGCGACAGCGATCTTGTCAAACTCTACTCCGCCCGGATCCTCGCCCTGGCCGCCGCGATGCCGCGCACCACCCGGCTTGCCGCCCCCGATGCCACCGCCCGCGCCCGCGCGCCGCTTTGCGGCTCGACCGTGACGGTGGATCTGACTCTGCAGGACGGCGTGATCAGCGATTACGGGCAAGAGGTCCGCGCCTGCGCCCTGGGTCAGGCGGCGGCCTCCATCGTGGGCGGGGCCGTGGTCGGCCTGTCCGAGGCCCAGATCCGCAAAGGCCGCGATGAGCTGCGCGCCATGCTCAAGGACGGCGCCCCACCGCCCGCAGCCCCGTTCGACGGGCTCGAGGTGCTGGCGCCCGCGCGCGACTACCGCAACCGGCATGCCTCGATCCTGCTGGCCTTTGACGCCACGATCGACGCGCTCGAACAGGCGCGCAGCCCCCGGAAAGCATAAAAAACCGCCGCACATGCGGATCACGCATGGCGGCGGCAGGGACAGCGTTTCCATCAGGGCCCGGCGGGTGGACAGGTCGGGTCAGGCAGGAACCCGAACGACCGCGGGGCGGGAAAGCGCAGGCAGAAACTCAATAGACGGCGGCAAGGCGCAGGGCGCCGATCAGCAAGAGGCCAAGGGCCAGAACACCGGCCGCATCCGGCACCAGGGTCCGACGGGACCGAAGAAAGGCGTCGCGAATATCCTTGGCCATGGGATGCTCCTTTGTTCTCTCTTGTTGCCTCTTTGTTCTCACAACCTGCGCGCCGTGTAAAGAACTTTTTAAGAACATTCTGAGTTCCGCAAGACGGCTGCGTGACCTGTAGGGTGGGTTGCACCCACCCTACCGCCGGTAGGGTGGGCAAAGCCCACCGACCCCGACCGCGTCACCCGACGCCGATCAACCGGATCGCCCTGTCCTGTTCCATCAGCCACAACAGCACCCGCGCCGCCTGGCCCCGTGCCCCTTCAAGCCCCGGATCCTCGGCCAGCAGCTTGCGCGCATCGCTCTGGGCCACGGCCATCAGCCCGGCCTGCCGCTCCAGATCGGCGATGCGGAACCGCGGCAGCCCGGACTGGGCCACGCCGATCATGTCGCCCGCCCCCCGCATCGCCAAATCCTCTTCGGCGATGCGGAACCCGTCCTCCGTCTCGCGCAGGATCTCGAGCCGGCGGCGGCCGGCCTCCGACAATGGCGGCTGGAACAGCAGAAGACAGGTCGATTGCGCCGCCCCGCGCCCCACCCGCCCCCGCAGCTGATGCAGTTGCGCCAGCCCGAAGCCTTCCGCCCCCTCGATCACCATGATCGAGGCATTGGGCACATTCACCCCCACCTCGATCACCGTCGTCGCCACAAGAACCCGGCTGCGCCCGGCCGCGAAATCCGCCATGGCCGCATCCTTTTCGGCCGGCGGCAACTGGCCATGGACCAGCCCCACGACCCCCTCGCCCAGGGCCGCCCGCAACCGCTTGAAGCGCTCTTCGGCCGCGGTGCGGTGGCTCGTCTCGCTCTCCTCGACCAGCGGGCAAACCCAATAGGCCTGCCGCCCCTCGGCCACGGCGCGGCGCAGATGCTCGACCACCTCGCCCATCCGCGCAGCCGACACCAGCGCCGTCGTCACCGGGCTGCGGCCGGGCGGCTTTTCGTCCAGCACCGACAGGTCCATGTCGCCATATTGCGCCAGCGCAAGGCTGCGCGGAATCGGCGTCGCCGTCATCACCAGAACATCCGCATGGATGCCCTTTTCCGCCAGCTCCATCCGCTGCGCCACGCCGAAGCGGTGCTGCTCGTCCACGATGGCCAGCCGCAGATCGGCAAAGATCACATCCTTCTGAAACAGGGCATGCGTGCCCACCAGAATGTCGATCCGCCCCGCGGCGAGATCGTCCAGCCTGGCCTGCCGCTCCTTGCCCTTGTCGCGGCCCGTCAGCAGCGAGATCCGCACCCCCGCCTCGGCCGCGAGAGGGGCCAGCCCGTCGAAATGCTGGCGGGCCAGGATCTCGGTCGGAGCCATCATCGCGCCCTGCCCGCCCGCCTCGACCGCGACCAGAAGCGCCATCAGCGCCACCAGCGTCTTGCCCGAGCCCACATCGCCCTGCAAAAGCCGCGTCATCCGCCCGGGCGCGGCCATGTCCTGCGCGATCTCCTTGACCGCGCGGCTCTGGGCGGCGGTGGGCCTGTAGGGCAGCCGCGCCAGAACCGCCGCCCGCAGCCGCCCGTCCCCGACCGTCTGCCGCCCCTTGCCGCGCCGGACCCGCGCCCGGGCCAGCGCCAGCGTGACCTGATGCGCGAATAGCTCGTCATAGGCCAGCCTCTCGCGCGCGGGCGCCGTGGCGGCCAGATCGGCACCGCCCCGCGGCCCATGCGCAGCTTCAAGCGCCGCGCGCCAGCCGGGCCAGCGGGCGCGGGCCATCTGGCCGGGGTCGATCCATTCGGCCAGATCGGGGGCAAGCGCCAGCGCCCCGCGCGTCGCCCGGAACATCAGCCGCTGCGTCACCCCGCCATGCAGCGGATAGACCGGCTCATAGGCGGGGATCTCGTCGGCCTCGCTCTCGGGCAACACATGGTCGGGATGCACCATCTGGGCGATCCCGTCGAACAGCTCGAGCTTGCCCGAAACCACCCTGCGCTGCCCCGTCGGCAGAAGCTTCTGCAGGTAATCGCCGCGGGCGTTGAAATAGACGATCTGGAACGCGGTGCCCGCATCCTCGACCGTCACCCGATACGGCCCGCCTTTCGAGCGGGGCGGCTGATGCAGCCCGACCGTGACCGCGACCGTCACCGTGGCCGGCGGAACGACCCCGCGAATCGTCGGCCGCAGCGCGCGGTCGGTTCCGGTATGGGGCAGCGTGAACAGCAGGTCGCGCGGTTTCTCGAGGCCCGAGGGCGCCAGCGCCGCCGCAGTGCGCGGGCCGATGCCGGGCAGGCAGGTCAGTTCCGCGAACAGCGGCCAGAGGATTTCGGGCCGCCCCCCGCTCATGCCGCGCCGATCAGGGCCAGCCAGGCCTCCTCGTCGATCGTCTCGATCCCGAGGCTGGCCGCCTGTTTCGCCTTCGACCCCGCGCCCGGCCCCGCGACAACCAGATCGGTCCGCGCGCTGACCGATCCGGCGACCTTGGCCCCCAGCGCCTCGGCCCGGGCCTTGGCCTCGGCCCGGGTCATCTTTTCCAGCGTGCCGGTGAAAACCACCGTCTTGCCGGCGATCGGGCTGCCGCTGGTGTCGGGGCGGGCGGCCTCCTGCACCTCAAGCTGGGCGACCAGCCGGTCGATCGAGGCGCGCTCGGCCTCCTGATGGAAGGTGGTGATGATCGAGGTCGCCATGACCGCGCCGACCCCGTCGATCGAGAGCAGTTCCTCCCATTCCGGCCCTTCGCCGATCCGCGCGGCGCCCATCGCCTCGGACAGTCGGGCCCAGCTGCCGTAATGCTGTGCCAGAAGCGCCGAGCCGCTTTCGCCCAGATGCCGGATCCCCAGCGCGAACAGCAGCCGGGCCAGAGGGATTTTCCGCTTTTCGTCAATCGCTTGAAAGAGGTTCTTCACGCTCTTTTCGCCAAAGCCGTCGCGGTTCTTCAGCTTGGCGAGATTGGCCGCATCCCGCGCGGCCAGGGTAAAGATATCGGCCGGTTCGCGGATCGGCAGATCCGCATCGGCAAAGAACATCTCGATCTGCTTCGCCCCCAGTCCCTCGATGTCGAAAGCGCCGCGGCTGACGAAATGCTTGAGCTTTTCAACCGCTTGCGCCGGGCAGATAATGCCCCCGGTGCAGCGCCGGACGGCATCTCCGGGGTCGCGGATCGCCTCTGACCCGCATTCGGGGCAGTGATCGGGAAACACATAGGCCGCCGCATCTTCGGGGCGGCGGGTCAGGTCCAGATCGCGGATCTTGGGGATCACGTCGCCCGCGCGATACACCTCGACCCAATCGCCGACGCGGATGTCGCGGCCGCCCCGGATCGGGGCGCCGGTGGCAGATCGCCCGGCGATGTAATCCTCGTTATGCAAGGTCGCATTCGACACGACCACCCCCCCGACCGTCACCGGATCAAGCCGCGCCACGGGCGAAAGCGCGCCGGTCCGGCCCACCTGAATGTCGATGGCGGCAAGCCGGGTCCAGGCGCGTTCGGCGGGAAATTTGTGGGCGATGGCCCAGCGGGGCGTGGCCGAGCGAAAGCCTAGCCGGCGCTGCAGCGACAGATCGTCGACCTTGTAGACCACCCCGTCGATATCATAGCCCAGCGTCGCGCGCTGTGCCTCGATCCGGGCGTAATGGGCCTGCAGCGCCGCGGGGCCGTCGCAGCGCGTGGTCAGGGGATTGGTCACGAAGCCAAGATCGGCCAGGCGGGCGATGGCCTCGAACTGGGTCGGGGCGAGCGGTTCGGAAACCTCGCCCCAGGCATAGGCGAAAAAGCGCAGCGGGCGCGCGGCGGTGATGGTGGCGTCCAGCTGGCGGAGCGAACCCGCCGCGGCATTGCGCGGATTGGCAAAGGTCTTGCCCCCGGCCGCCTCCTGCCGGGTGTTGAGGGCGGCGAAATCGGCGTGGCTCATATAGACCTCGCCGCGCACTTCAAGGGTTTCGGGCGCGCCAGTCAGGCGGTGCGGAATGTCGGCGATGGTGCGGGCATTGGCGGTGACATTCTCGCCCGTCTCGCCATCCCCCCTTGTCGCGGCCTGCACCAGCTGCCCGCCCTCATAGCGCAGCGACAGCGACAGGCCGTCGATCTTGGGCTCTGCCGTATAGGTCAGGGCGTCGCTGGGCGAGAGGTTGAGGTAGCGGCGGATGCGCGTGTCGAAATCGATCACCTCTTCGGCCGCAAAGGCATTCTCGAGGCTGAGCATCCGCACCGCATGGCGAACCTTCGAGAACCCCTCGCCCGGGGCGGCTCCGACCTTGCCCGAAGGGCTGTCGTCGCGGATCAGTTGCGGGAAGCGCGCCTCGATCGCAGCATTGCGCCGCTTGAGGGCATCATAGTCGGCATCGCTGATCTCGGGCGCGTCGTCGGTGTGATAGGCACGATCTGCCTGCGCGATCTCGCGCGCCAGACGGGCAAGCTCGTTTTGTGCTTCCTGCTCGGTCAGCGCCTCGACCGGCAGTTGCGCGCTTGCGGGATCCGTCGGCACAGCTTCCTTGCCGTCACCCTTGCCGGCGGCCTCGTCGCCATCCGCCATGCCGGCGGCCTCGTCGTCATCCGCCATGCCGGCGGCCTCGTCCATTCGCGCCTTGCCGCCAAGCTTGTCGCCAAGCGCCCTGTCGTCAGCCCTGTCGTCAGCCCTGCCGTCACCCGTGCCGCCGCGCGCCTTGCCGGAACCGTCCTGCCCCATGACCCCGCCCCATTCGTCCGGGCATCCTGCGACCCCGATCCGGGCCCAGTGATAGGGCCCTGCGCATCAGGCGTCCAGCCAGAGGCGTCAGGCGCAGACGGGCATCAGGCCCCAAGCGCGATGCGTTCGGCATCCTTCGACACCGGCTCGGGATCGCGCAGCACATAGCCGCGGCCCCAGACGGTTTCGATATGGTTCTCTCCGCCCGTGGCCTGGCTCAGTTTCTTGCGCAGCTTGCAGATGAACACATCGATGATCTTGAGTTCCGGTTCATCCATGCCGCCGTACAGATGATTGAGGAACATCTCTTTCGTCAGCGTCGTGCCCTTGCGCAGCGACAGCAGTTCGAGCATCTGGTATTCCTTGCCGGTCAGATGCACGGTGGATCCACCCACCTCGACCGTCTTGGCATCGAGATTCACCGAGATGCGCCCGGTCTTGATGATCGACTGCGCATGCCCCTTCGAGCGCCGGATGATCGCATGGATCCGCGCGATCAGTTCTTCGCGGTGGAAGGGTTTGGTCAGGTAGTCATCCGCCCCGAAACCAAAGCCGCGCAGCTTGCTTTCCGTTCCGTCATCGCCCGACAGGATGAGAATCGGCGTATCGACCCGGCTGATCCGAAGCTGGCGCAGCACCTCATGCCCGTTCATGTCGGGCAGGTTGAGGTCCAGCAGAATGAGATCGTAGTCATAGAGTTTGGCCAGGTCGATCCCTTCCTCCCCCATATCGGTCGCATAGACGTTGAGATTGGCATGGGTCAGCATCAATTCGATGCTGCGCGAGGTCGTCGGATCGTCTTCCACCAAGAGTATGCGCATTCCGGGCTCTCCGCCATTCGAGTCGTTCCTACCCTAGCCTTCAAATGGTTAACCACACGTTACCCTAGATGCCCAGATTGCATTTCCACCTATGGTTGTCTATATTTTTGAAGCGCCGTCGCGCGCAGAGCAGCCTCACCGTGGTTTTCGACCGCGCGTTCCCATTCCGAGAATTCCTCGTCCGAGAGTGCATAGGTATCCAAAGCCTCCTCGCGCGCGATCAGCCCGGCGAGCACGGCCCGCACCACGGCCGCCTTGCGCGAGGCCACCCAGCGCCTTGTATCGGGCGCCGGCAGATCGGCCCGGGTCATCACCGTTCCATCCGTCAAGACCACCGAACGTGGCCCGTTCACCTTCCGCAAATACATCTCTCACCCCTCCGTGAATGCTTTGCAGCCGGAAAGATGCCTGCGGCGGCTTAATGCAGGATGAAGCCAGGGGTTGAGAGTATCTCGCATTTTCCTATATTTCCGACGACCGCCCCCCCTGATGCACAGTCCCGACCGCCGGGGCACCGATTCCGGATCCCGCACATGCCACTCGACCCTGCGCTGAACTCTCTCGGCTTTGCCAAGCCTCCGGCCGAGACCCGGGTCGTGGTTGCCATGTCGGGCGGCGTGGACAGCTCGGCCGTGGCGGCCGAACTGGCCCATCAGGGCTATGACGTGGTGGGCGTGACGCTGCAGCTTTACGATCACGGCGCGGCGCTGGCCCGCAAAGGCGCCTGCTGCGCCGGCCGCGACATCCACGACGCCCGCCGCGTGGCCGAGACGATGGGCTTTCCGCATTACGTTCTGGACTACGAGAACACCTTTCGCGAGGCGGTGATCGACGAATTCGCCGACAGCTATCTGGCGGGGGCCACGCCGGTGCCCTGCATCCGCTGCAACGAGCGGGTGAAGTTCCGCGATCTTCTGGAAACCGCCCGCGATCTGGAGGCCGATTGCATGGCGACCGGCCATTACATCCAGCGCAAGATGGGTGTCTTCGGGCCCGAGCTGCACCGGGCCGCCGATCACGCGCGCGACCAATCCTATTTCCTGTTCTCCACGACCCGGGAACAGCTTGAATTCCTGCGCTTTCCACTGGGGCATCTGCGGTCCAAGGCCGAGACCCGCGCCCTGGCCGCGCGGCACGGGCTGGGCGTGGCCGACAAGCCCGACAGCCAGGATATCTGCTTCGTGCCGAACGGAAACTATGCCGCCGTGATCGAGAAGCTGCGCCCCGGCGCGGCCGAGCCGGGCGAGATCGTGGATGCCGCGGGCCGGGTTCTGGGCCACCATCGCGGGGTGATTCACTATACGATCGGGCAGCGGCGCGGGTTGGGGATCGGAGGGCTGGAAGATCCGCTCTATGTCGTCAGGCTCGATGTCGAGAACCGCCGCGTGATCGTCGGCCCGAAAGAGATGCTGGCAACCCGCCGGGTTCCCCTGGCGCAGGTCAACTGGCTGGGGGACGGCGCCTTTGACGCGGCCCCGGAGCATGCGGTGGAGGTCAAGGTCCGCTCCACCCGGCCGCCGATTCCGGCGGTTCTGCGGCCCGTTTCGCAGACCGAGGCGGAGGTGGAGCTGCTGACGCCCGAGGAAGGCGTCTCACCGGGGCAGGCCTGCGTCTTTTACGCGCCCGAGAGCAGCCGGGTGCTGGGCGGCGGCTGGATTCGGGCGGCGCGCTAGGGGCCGGCGCAAAGGATTTTGGAAAAATCCTTCCGCCCTCCCCCGAGGTCGCCGTCAGAGCCGTGACAGGATCGCCCGGGCCGCACGCAGGCCCGGCGCCTCTCCGCCCTGGCCCAGCCGCTCCATCGTCAGCGCCATCGCCTCCCGTTGCACCACCGGCGCCTCGAGCACCTGCAGAACCGCCTCTGCGATCGGACCGGGGCGGCAGGCGCGCCCCAGGAATTCCGGCACGGCGCGAGTGTCGCTCACCAGATTGACCAGCGTGACCGTATCGATCCGCAACAGCATCCGCGCCAGAACCCGCGACAGCGGATTGACGTCATAGGCGATCACCATCGGCGTCCCCGCCGCGGCCAGTTCCAGCGACACCGTGCCCGAAGCCGCCAGCGCCACATCCGCCGCCCGAAAGGCCGCGCGTTTCTGCGAGGCCGCCTCCGCCAGCGTCGGATCCAGGATCAGCGGGCGCAGCGGCCAGTCCGCCGTCACCTGCCGCACCATCTCCACGACCGGGCCGGCGGCCGGCAGCGCCACCCGGGCGCCGGGCCGCGCGGCGACCACCTGCCCCAGGGCCGCGCCGAACCGCCCGGCAAGGCGGGCGACCTCGCCCCGGCGCGATCCGGGCAGGGCGAGGATCAGCGGTGCGCCCTCCAGACCAAGCTCCGCCCGGAAGGCCTCGGCCTCGGCGGGGCTGGCCTGCGGCTCTGCCACGACCGGATGGCCGACGAAATCGCAGGCGACGCCCGCCGCCTCCATCAGCGGCGGCTCGAAGGGCAGAAGCGCCAGCACCTGATCGACCCGGGCCGCCATCTTCGCGGCCCGCCCGGGCCGCCAGGCCCAGACCGAGGGCGCGACATAATGGACGATCCGGGTCCGCGGCCCCCCGGCCTGCCGCGCGCGCAGCTGCTTGGCCACCCGCAGGCAGAAATCCGGGCTGTCGATGGTCAGAAGCACATCGGGCCGTGCGGCCATCACCGCCTCTGCCGTCTCGCGGACGCGCCGCAAGAGCGGCAGGGCGCGGGGCAGAACCTCGACGAGGCCCATCACCGAAAGCTCGTCAATTGGAAAGCGGCTTTCCAGCCCCTCGGCCGTCATGGCCGCGCCGCCGATGCCGTCGAACCGGACCTCGGGCACCAGCGCCCTCAGCCCCGCCATCACGGCCGCACCCAGCCTGTCGCCCGAGGGTTCGCCCGCGATGACAAAGACCTTCATGCCCGCCCGCCCCGATCTGCCCCGAACCGGCCCGATTCGCTCACGATCCGCTCACGATTCGGTGGGCCGCACCCAGAGCGCGATGCCGGCCCGGTTCGCTCGCCGCACGGTTTCCGCCCGGTCCAGCACCATGACCCCGCCGGCCGCGATCACGATGGCCGAAAGGTCGGCGGCGGCGGCCAGCGTCACCGTCTCGGGTCCGATGGCGGGCAGGTCTACCCGCCGGTCCTGCCCGGCCTTCGGCGCCTTGAAAAGCAGGCCACCCCGGGCCACGCCCTTGGCGCGCTCGGTGGTTGGGGGACGCGGGGCCTGCGCCTCGGGCCCGGTCAGCCAGTCCGCCCAGGACGAGACGAGGTCCGAGGCCGTATCCACCGCCCAGGTCAGCGGATCGCCCCCGCCCGTGCCCCCGCCTGCACCCCCGCCTGCACCCCCGCCCGACGCCCCTGCCCCGTCGCGCTGCAGAAGCGGCGGCACCAGGCTTTGCAGCATCCAGTCGGTGCCGGGCCCGGCCTCGAGCGCCACCACCTGACCGGAGGCGACCACGCAGGCCTGCCCCACATCGGCCGCGGCCAGCGCCGCATGGACCGCCTCGGCCCGCAGCACATCCTTCAGATGCGCCTCTTGCGGGCGGGCCTCGCCCAACACGCCCTCGGGCGGGAGGAGGTCGGGCGCGATCTCATGCGCGGCCCGGACGGCAAGGCCGCGTTCCTCGAGTATGGCGATCAGTTCGCGCAAGGCCCCGTCATCGCCCCGCGCCAGCGCCGCCTGCACCCGCGGCACCAGAGGCCAGGTGGCCGCATCGATAAGCGAAGGATCGACCGGGGGCCGCCGGACCGCACCGGCAAGGCAGACCTCGGTCACGCCACGGGCCGACAGCTCTTGCAGGAAGCTGCCCAAGGTCTCGAACCGGAAGCCGAGCCGGGGCAGATCGCCGGTGCCGGTGACGGGAAAGCCCGCCATCTCGCAGATCAGGACGGGGCGGCCCGCGGCCTGCAGGGCCCGGGCCAGAACGCCGGGCAAGGCGCCGGTTCCCGCGATCAGCGCGATCATGACGGGATCAGGAAATGGCGGTCGCTTTGCGACAGGATGAAGGCCGCGATCTCTTGCACCATCGGATTGGCGCTTTCGGCGCGCAACCTTTCGGCCCGTTCGGAGAAGGTGCCCTCGCCCTCTTTCAGCGCCAGATAGGCCGCGCGCAGGGCGGCGATATCCTCGCGCGCCACGCCGCGCCGCTTCAGCCCGACAAGGTTGAGCCCGCCCAGATCGCCCTTGGCCGAATCGACAAGGCCGTAGGGGATCACGTCATTCGTCACCTTGGCCATGCCGCCGATGATCGCGCCGCGGCCGATGCGGACGAATTGATGCACCCCGGCCATGCCGCCGATGATCACATCATCCTCGACCACGCAATGCCCGGCCACGCCGGACTGGTTCACCATCGTCACCCGGTCGCCCAACTGCGCGTCATGGGCAACGTGGACCCCGGCCAGAAGCAGGCAATCCTCGCCGATCCGGGTGATGCCGCCGCCGCCGGCCGTGCCGGTGTTGATCGTCACATGTTCGCGGATCCGCGCCCGCGCGCCGATGCGCAGCTGCGTCTCTTCGCCGCCGAACTTGCGGTCCTGCGGGATCTCGCCCACCACGGCGAATTGCCAGATCGTGCTGCCGGGGCCGATCTCGGTATCGCCCGTCACCACGACATGCGAGCGCAGCACAGAGCCTTCGCCCAGCACGACGCGGGGGCCGATGTGGCAGAACGGGCCGATCTGGCAGCCCGCACCGATCCGCGCGCCTGCCTCGATGATCGCGCCGGGATGGATCTCGGCGCCGGGATGGATCTCGGGCATCAGGCGGCTCCGCGCGGTTCCACCATGGCCGTGAATTCGCATTCGGCCGCCAGTTCGCCATCCACCGTCGCCCGGCCCGCAAAGCGCCAGACCTTGCCGCCGGGGCGGCCGCGCAGGGTGGTGACCTCCATCAGAAGCTGATCGCCGGGCACCACCTTGCGGCGGAACTTGCAGGCGTCGATGGCCATGAAATAGATCGACAGATCACCCTTGATCAGGCCCAGCGAGGTGCCCACCATCACCGCGGCCGTCTGGGCCATCGCCTCGATGATCGTGACGCCGGGCATGATCGGCATGCCCGGGAAATGGCCCTGAAAATGCGGCTCGTTCATCGTCACGTTCTTGAGCCCGGTGGCCGAGCGGGTGCCGTCGATGGCGATGACGCGGTCCACCAGCAGGAAGGGATAGCGATGCGGCAGGATCTTCTGGATCAGGTCGATATCGGCCGAGGTGAAGCCGGTTCCCTCGGTCACGCCAGCGGCCGCGCCGGTTTCGGTGATCGTATCGGGCATGGCTGTCTCCTCCTGCGTCACGGGCTTCATCCGGCCCTTCCTGACCCCGCGCCTTAGCAACCTCTGCCTGCCACGGCAAGCGCAGGCTCAGTCGCCGGCCTCCTGTTGCAGGGCGCTGCCGTCACCGATGGCGGCATCGATCGCGTCGATCGCGGCATCGGTGATGTCGATGGCGCCCGCGCTCAGGATCACGCTGCGGCGGTCCACGATCACGGCCGCGCCGCTTTCCAGCATCAGCCGCGCAAGGATCGGCGTCGCCTCGTTCAGGAACCCCTCGCGCCCCTGGGTGAGGGTCTGCTGCAGATTGCGCTGCTTGGCATCCTGTGCGGCGCGGATCGCCTGGACCTTGGTGTCGAAGGCCTCGGCCTCGGCGCGGAAATCCTCGACCTCCATCGTCGGGCGGCGCTCGGTCAGGCTGCGCTCTTCTTCCGTCAGTGCGGCCTCAAGCTGGCGGTTCTCGGCGTTGAAGGCTTCGGTATCGGCCTGGACCTGCGCGATCAGGCGCTGTCCCCAGGCGCTTTCCAGAAACAGCCGGTCGCTGTCTATCGTCAGGATCGGGCTTTGCACCCGGCCCGGCTCGAAGGTGGTGAGGGGGTTGCTCTCCTGCGTCTGCGCCACGACCTGCGGCGGAACCGCGAGGGCGAGAAGACAGGCAAGAACCGCCCCCGGACGCATCAGAACTGGGTCGAGACCGTCAGGTCGAAACTGCGGGGACGGTCGAATTCCTCGACCATGAGCGGTTCGGTGAAGTTGAACCGCAGGGGCCCGATCGGCGTATCCCAGAAGATCGAGACCCCGGCCACCGCGCGCGGCGTGAAATCGTTGTACAGGATATCGGCCGTGGTATCGCGCCCCACATCCCAGAGCGAGCCATAGTCGACGAAGACCCCGCCCGAGATGCCGTATTCCTCGGGCAGGCCCAGCGGAAACTCGGCCTCGAGCCGGGCCACGGCATAGGTGTTGCCGCCCAGGGCATCGCCGGTATCGGCATCGCGCGGGCCGATGCCGCCGGGCTCGAACCCGCGCATGATCCGGCTGCCCATGAAGAAACGGTCGGTGACGCGGCTGAAGCTGTCCTGATAGGCCAGATGGCCGCCCTCGATCGTGGCGCGCAGGGTCACTTCCTCGCCCAGCACCTTGGTCTCGGCGGTGGCAAGGGCCGTCGTCTTGATGAAGGAGGCGTCGCCGATCCCGAATTCCTGACCAAAGCGCAAAAGCACCCCGGCATTCGGATCAAGCCCGGTGCGCCGGGTGTCATAGGCATAGCTGTAGCCGACCGAATTGGTCCAGATGCCCGAAAGGGCCGCCTCTTCGATGATGACGACGCTGGGGTCATCATCGGTGGCCGGGGTATCGAGGCCGCGCACATCGGTGATGTCGCTGTAATTCAGCGCATAAAACACCGAGAGCCGGCCATATTCGCTGACCGGGAAGGCGAAGGAGGGGCTGAAGCGGAAGGTTTCGGTATCATAGACGGCGTTCTGGTTGTCGGTCAGCCGGTAGTCGATGCCCAGGCCAAAGCGCAGGTCGCGGCCAAGGAATTGCGGCTCGGCGAAGGTCAGCGAATAGAGCTGGTTGTCCTGCCCGGCGAGGATCTGGAACCGCAGGGATTGCCCGCGGCCAAGGAAATTGCGCTCGGCATAGCTGGCCAGAAGCGCCGCGCCATTGTCCGAGGAATAGTTGGCGCCGAAGCTCAGCGATCCGGTGGGACGTTCGGTCACGGCCACATCCACGACCACCTGATCGGGCGAGCTGCCCTGCCGCGCATTCACCTGCGCATCGGCAAAGAACCCCAGCGCCCGGATCCGTTCGGCGCTTTCGCGCACGGCGCGGGGGTTGAACGGGTCGCCCTCGACGGTGCGGAACTGGTTGCGGATCACCCGGTCAAGCGTGGTGGCATTGCCCTCGATGTCGATCCGCTCGACAAAGATCCGCTCGCCCCGGACAAGGGCGAACTCGACGTTCAGTTGCAGATCGCGGTCGTTGCGGGTTATGCGCGGCTCGACCCGCAGGAAGCGGATGCCCAGATCCAGCGCCAGACGCTCGAGCCGGGCGATATCCTGTTCGATCAGGGCCGGCGAATAGGTCACGCCGCTGCGCAGGCGCAGGGCCTGCTGGAACTGGGCGGCATTGGCCTCGGGCATCTCGCTGGTGACGGTGATGTTGCCGAAGGTGAACTGCTGGCCTTCCTCGACATTGAAGGTGATCAGATAGGCGTCCCGCTCGCGGGTGAGGGCCACATCCACGCTCCGCACACGGAAATCGGCATAGCCGCGCGAGCGGTAGAAGTCAGTCAGCACCTGTTCGTCAAAGGCGATCCGGTCGGCATCGAACGTATCGGACGAGATGATCGCCCGCAGCACGCCGGCCTGTTTGGTGCCCAGCACATTGCGCAGCCGCCGGTCCGAGAAGTTGCGGTTGCCGACGAAAGAGACGCGCTCGATCTCGGTCTCGCCGCCTTCGAAGATCTCGAACACCAGATCAACCCGGTTGTCGGGCCGCCGGATGATCGCGGGCGTGACCACCGCGTTGATCCGTCCATCGGCGGCATAGGCGGCGGCGATGGCGGCGACATCGGCCTCGGCCTGGGTGGGGGAATAGACCCGGCGTTCGACCGAGCGGATCACGGCGGAAAGCTGGGCGTTCGACAGGCGCCGGTTGCCCTCGAAATTGATCCGGTTGATCGTGGGATATTCCACCACCTCGATCCGCAGGGTCGAGCCCTGGGGAATGATCTCGACGCTTTCGAACTGGCCCGAGGCGCGGATGTTCTGGGCGGCGGCATTCAGCTCTCCGGCCGAAAGCACCTGCCCGCGCGAAATGCCGGCAAAGGCCAGCACGGTCGCATCCTCGATGCGCTGGTTGCCCTCGACCACGACCTGGGTGAACTGGAAGCTTTGCGCCCATGCGGTGGGCGAGGCGATGAGGAGGGCGATACCGCAGACCGTGACGCGCAACAGGGCCGGACCGGATCCCACGATGCCCCCCACGATGCCCCCCACGATGCCCCCAGCCACGCTTCGCAACCCAGCCACCAGTGCCATCGCCATCATCCCTTCCCGCTCCCCTCAGGGAGTATCGGGAATGGCACGGCTTGTCAAAACCCGGAACGGGCGCGCGCAGAGGATCGGCGGCGGATCGGCGGCGCTTTGCAGGGCCCTTGTTTCATGCGGTGGGACCGGCCCGTCAGAGAAGTGTCAACGGCCTCAGGGCGTGCGCATCGGCACAAGCAGCGCGTCGTTCATCATCGTGCCCAGCCAGGCCCCGATTCCCAAAGCGACCAGCAGCGTGGCGACATAGAGCAGCCTGTCCCAGTTCATGTTGACGATCAGGCCCAGACCCTTCGTCGTGTTCATGATGCTTTCCATATCCGCACTCCGGTCGCGCAGCGGGACGGATGACCCCGCACAGGCGAAGGATACAGGGTGAATATGGCACAAATTTGGCCCGCCCAATAGCGCCAGAAGGGGCGCGGAGGGCCGACCTCAGCGGCAGAAGAAGATGTCGTTCGCCACCGCAAAGACCACCAGCGTCAGGATGATCGACAGCCCGAAGATCATCAGGATCTGGACCGACCTGTCGCCCGGCGGCTTGCCCCGCACCGCCTCGTAGGCATGAAACACCAGATGCCCGCCATCGAGGATCGGGATCGGAAAGAGGTTCAATAGCCCCACCGCGGTCGAGAGAATCGCGACGAAGGTGATGAAGCTCAGCGCCCCCTGGCTGGCCATCGCGCCCGAAGCCTCGGCAATGCCGACCGGCCCCGAGAGGTTGCAGGTCGAGATCAGCCCCGTCAGCATGTGGTAAAGCCCCGAGAGCGACGAGGAGATGATCGACCATGTCCCCGCGACCGCACCGGCGAAGGATTCCCAAAGGCCCGGCGTCTCGCGCTCGACCTCGAAGAACAGCCCGCCCGAAATGCCCATCAGCCAACGCTGTTCGAACCCGCCTTCCGGCAGCGGCAGATCGTCGAGCCGCGGCGTGACCTCGAACTCCAGGATCTCGCCCCTCCGCCAGACCTGCAGGTCAAGCGGTTGGCCCTCGGCCGCGTTCACCGCCTCGATCAGCTGGTCGAAGGCATAGACCGGCGCGCCGTCGATCGCGGTCACGACGTCTCCGGGCCGGATGCCGGCGCGCCAGGCGGGGGAATTGGGGTTGAGGCTGCTGACATGGGGCACATAAGGATGCGGCCCCTCGATCACCCTCTCGCTCCCGTCGCGGCGGATCATGTAGTCCAGCCGCGGTTCAAGCGGCAGGGCGTCGCGGTCGAAATCCACGCCGTCGGGGGCGGAAACCGGCAGCCCGGCGATGGCCAGAAGCTCGTCCCCCGGGCGCAGATCGGTTTCGAACCCGGCGGGCAGATCCTTCAGCGCGGCGATCCGCACCGGATCCACCGCCCGCCCCGTCGTCATCGAGACGGCAAAGAGAATCGCCACCGTCAGCATGAAGTTGAAAAGCGGCCCCGCCACCACCGTCGCCGACCGCGCCCAGAGCGGCGCGCCCAGCATCGTGCGCCGCGCCTCTGCCGGGTCCACATCGCCGGAAGAGCCGACCGAGGCGGCATTCGCATCGCCCAGAAACTTCACATAGCCGCCCAGCGGCAGCGCGGCCACCTGCCAGACGGTGCCGCGCCGGTCGGTGCGGCTGAACAGCACCTTGCCGAAGCCGATGGAGAACACCTCGGCATGGATCCCGCACCAGCGGCCGACGATGTAATGGCCGTATTCATGCACCGCCACGATGATCGAAAGCGCAAGGATGAAGGCCAGCACGGTGAAGCCGACATTGCCGAACTGGGCCAGAGACGCGGTGATATTCAAGAAGCTTACCCCAGTTCCGAGATGATTTCGGCCGCGCGGAGCCGCGCAAGCCGGTCGAATTGCATGACGGTATCCAGGTCGAGATGGGCATTTTGCAGCCCGTCCTGTGCCGACATTCTGTCAAGCGTGCGCTCGACCACCTCGGCCATGGCGAGGAAGCCGATCCGCCCGGCGATGAACCCGTCAAGCGCGCGCTCCTTCGCGGCGTTGAAGGCGGCGCCGTAAAGCCCCCCCTCCTCCATCACCCGCCGCGCCAGTGCCAGCGCAGGATAGCGCGCCGGATCGGGGGCGCGAAAGGTGAATTGTCCGATCCGCGCCAGATCCAGCCGCTCGACCGGCAGGGCGCGCCTTTCCGGCCAGTGCAAAGCATAGCCGATGGCATGGCGCATGTCAGGCGGGCCGACATGGGCCATCAGCGCGCCATCGGCAAAGCCCACAAGGGCGTGGATCAGGCTTTCGGGATGGATGATGACCTCGATCCGGTGCGGCTCTATGCCGAAGAACTCTTTGGTTTCAATTAGCTCGAGGGCCTTGTTGAACATGCTGGCGCTGTCGATCGTGATCCGCTGCCCCATGTCCCAGTTGGGATGGGTCGAGGCTTCGGCCAGCGTGGCACCGGCCAGCCGTTCGAGCGGCCAGTCGCGGAAGGCGCCGCCCGAGGCGGTGATGACGATGCGCTCGACCTCGTCGATCCGCTCGCCGACAAGGGCCTGAAAGATCGCGGAATGTTCGCTGTCGACCGGCAGGACCGTCGCGCCGTGATCGCGTGCCAGCCCCATGACCAAGGGCCCCGCCGTGACCAGCGTCTCCTTGTTGGCCAGCGCCAGCGTGGCGCCGCGGCGCAGCACCTCGACCCCCGGCAAAAGCCCCGCCGCCCCCACGATGGCCGACATCACCCAGTCGGCCGGACGGGCGGCAGCCTCGGCCACGGCCTCGGGTCCGGCGGCGGCCTCGATCCCGCTGCCCGAGAGGCGCTCTTTCAGATCGGCGTAAAGCGCAGGCTCGCTTGTCACCGCAAGCCGCGCGCCAAGGCGTTTCGCATCTTCGGCCAGCCGTTCGATATTGCGCGCCCCGGTCAGCGCCTCGACCCGGTAGGCCTCGGGCGCGCGGGCGATCAGGTCGATCGTGTTCTGCCCGATCGACCCGGTGGCCCCAAGGATGGTGACGCTGCGCATCCCCCGCCCTCCGTCAGAACGCCGCGCCGGGCCGCCCCGTCAGGACGTAGAGCGCCAGAAGGAACAGCGAGGCGCCCAGAAGCGCGTCGAACCGGTCGAACAGGCCACCGTGACCGGGGATCAGGTTCGAGGAATCCTTGACCCCCATCCGCCGCTTGAGCGCGCTTTCGGTGATGTCGCCCATCTGGCTGGCAAAGCTCAGCACCATCGACAGAAGGATGATCTGCGCATTGGGCACCACGACGAAACGGTCGAAGGCCGCCCCCACAAGGGCCGCGGCGATCCAGCCCGCAACGATGCCCGACCAGGTCTTTTTCGGGCTGAGGCGGGGCCAGAACTTCGGCCCGCCGATCGTCTTGCCGGCGAAATAGCCGAAGATATCGGTCGCCACCACGACAAGGATCATCCACAGGATCCAGGTGAACCCATATTCGGCGCGAAACCAGACAAGGCCCCAGCCGGCGACCTGAATGCCAAGGGCAAAGCCGAAGAAGGTCAGCCTTTCGCGCGTCACAAGCGCCGCCCCGGCCAGCGGCACCACCAGAAACAGCACCAGCCCCCAGTCCGAAGTGAAGGCCAATTGCCCCGACATCACGCTGGCCACAAGTGCCGCAAGCAGCATGCCCCGCGTGGGCGCGCCCTGCATGATCATCGTCCAGAGTTCCCAGACCATGATCGCGGTCACGAAGACCACGAGCATCTGGAACCAGACCCCGCCAAGGATCACCGCGGCCGATCCGACGGCGACCATGATCCCGCCCGACAGGACGCGCGGCCTCAGATCCGTCCAGGTTCCGGCAGCCGCGCCGGCGGCCGCGGCCTCGCCGGAAGCCGCGCCGGAAGCCTTGGAGGCGCCCTTTTCAGGGCCGCTCATGCTCAGGCCCTGACCGCCCCG
This sequence comes from Paracoccaceae bacterium, assembly GCA_051859505.1. Taxonomy (GTDB): domain Bacteria; phylum Pseudomonadota; class Alphaproteobacteria; order Rhodobacterales; family Rhodobacteraceae; genus JAFIEN01. The sequence continues at coordinate 18,027 of JBHYFN010000033.1, read as the reverse complement.
AAGCGGCGGTCCCGGGCGGCATAAGAGGCCACGATCCGGCCGAATTCGGCGCGGGTGAAATCGGGCCAGAGCGTGTCGATGAATTCATATTCCGCATAGGCCGACTGCCACAGCAGGAAGTTCGAGATCCGCGCCTCGCCGCTGGTGCGGATCACGAGGTCGGGGTCGGGCAGAACGTGGGTATCCAGGAATTTCGCCAGCGTCTCGGCATCCACATCCTGATGCGTCAGCCGGCCCATCTCGATCTCGTAGGCCAGGCGCTTGGCGGCGCGCGTCACCTCGTCCCGGCCGCCATAGTTCAGCGCGATGGTCAGATGCACCCGGTCATTGCCCGAGGTCAGAAGCTCGAGCTCGTCCATCAGCGCGACAAGCTTTTCGTCCAGCTTGATCCGGTCGCCGATGAACCGCACCCGGACCCCGGATTTCAAAAGCTCGCGCGCCTCGCGCTGGATATAGTGGCGGAAAAGGCGCATCAGCCCGGCAACCTCGGTCTGGGTGCGTTTCCAGTTCTCGGTCGAGAAGGCGAAGATCGTCAGGTACTTGACGCCCAGATCCGGGCAGGCCTCAAGCACTTCGCGGATCCGCTGCGCGCCGGCGTGATGGCCGAAAAGCCGCGGCCGGCCGCGCATCTGCGCCCAGCGGCCGTTGCCGTCCATGATGATCGCCACATGTTCGGGGCCGCGCGGCCCACCTGCGCCGGCAGCAGCCCCGGTCGCCGGTGGGGTGATCTCTTCATGACGGGCCATGCGGCCTCCTTCCAAGGGCGGCCGCAGGTCAGACCTGCATGATCTCGGCCTGTTTCGTTTCAAGCGTCTGATCGACCAGCTTGATGAAGCGGTCGGTCAGTTCCTGCACTTCGCCTTCCCAGAATTTCGCATCATCCTCGGACAGCCCGTCGGCCTTGGCCTTCTTGACCTGATCCATCCCGTCGCGGCGCAGGTTGCGCACGGCGACGCGCGCGCTTTCGGCATATTGCGCGGCAACCTTGGTCAGTTCGCGGCGGCGTTCCTCGTTCAGTTCGGGGATCGGCAGCATGATGATCGTGCCGTTGGTCTGCGGATTGATGCCAAGGCCCGAATCCCGGATCGCCTTTTCCACCTTGGCGACCATGCCGCGATCCCAGACATTGATCGTGACCATCCGCGGCTCGGGCACGTTGACGGTGCCCAACTGGTTGATCGGGGTCATCTGGCCATAGGCCTCGACCTGCACGGGTTCGAGCATCGAGCCCGAGGCCCGCCCCGTGCGCAGCGAGGCAAGCTCGGTGCGCAGCGCCGCAATGGCGCCTTCCATCCGCCGCGTCAGATCGTCGGTATCAAGCTCGAAGTCGTCTGCCATGCCCTGCTCTTTGCATCCGTTGCGCCTGTCGCGGCGCTTGGCGCTGCTATAACCGTAAAGTCCGGCGTTTGTATAGGCCGCAAGATATGGACAATCCATTGCCGAATGCCCCAAGGCGCGGCAATCCGCCGGGGCGTTGCGAAAAGGCCCGGCCTGTCCGCGTCCCCGGCCGGGCCGGGCGGCGGGGGGGGGGGTGGACAATTCAGCCCCCCCCC
>JBHYFN010000033.1:0-16464 GCA_051859505.1 Paracoccaceae bacterium | reverse complement strand
GGGGGGGGGGGTGTAGCCGCCGGGCCCCGGGGCCGGGGGCCGCGGGCTTGGGGGGCCCGCCGATGCCGACCCCGAGCGCGGGGGCGGGCGCCGGCGCATTTGGCCAAATTCCCGCCCCCCTCCCGACGCGCGGGCCTCAAGTGGGAGAGAAACCGCAGATCGGCGGGCGCGGCCTGCCCCGGTCCTGGATCGTCGCCCCCTCGTACCACCCCGAGGCCATCAGCAGGAACGTCCACTCCACGAACATCATCGCGTTCACCGGCGTTTCCGGCATGGCGTCGGCCTCGGGATCCACCCCCTGCAGCTCCAGCGCCACGCGCCACCCCGAATCCTCCGGCCTGCCCGTCGCACAATCCGTTTCAGTGGCAATCGCCCGGACAAGGCGGTCGAAATGCGCATCCGTGATGAACTGGTGCGACCAGCGCAGATCCTCGGCCTCCGGCACATCGGCGCAATCGCCTGTCAGGATCTGGAACGCGGGCGGCGTGAACAGCGGGTCGAAGGACACGAAGCGCAGCTCGCCCGACAGGATGCCCGCCGCCGTCAAGGCAATGAACGGGGAAAGCTGGTCGCTGAAAGGGTCTTCGGCAAAGCGCTGGGCGAAGAAATCGCCCGGCGACAGAAAGCACCCCGGCCGGTCGTAGGGGGCCGGCCCGGCGATGACCTCGACATAAGGGGCAAGCGCCGGGTCATCGAGCGCGAGCGGGCTTTCCACCACGGGCAGGCGGATCATGCACAAAGCGGGCGCCAGAACCAGATAGTCCCCCGCCTGCCCCGCCTGCCCCGCGCGCAAGGCGGCCGCGGCGAGTGCGTCCACCCGGTCGCTGCCAAAGCCCGCGTCCGTCGCCGCTGCCCGGCTTTGCGGGCCGATGGTGCAGCCGTGCCGCTCGAGGAAGGCGACAAGCTCGGGATCCTCGTCGCTCTCGGGTTGGGCCTGGGCCATCAGGGCGGTCATCGAAAGGGCGACAGCCAGAATAGTCCTCATTACTCTTCCTCCTTCGAAACCGCCTCGATCTCGCGCCGCGCCTTGTGGTGCAGCGGGGTCGCCAGCAGCCGAAGCCGCTGGGCCCGGTCGCGGGGCCGACCCGGCAAGAGGTCGGTCACCGGGCAGCGCGGCTCTGCAAACCGGCTCCAGCCGATCTCGCCCGGGGCCTCCACGCTGCCTTCCGCGATCACCCGGGCGTAATAGCCGCAGCGCTCCGCGGCGAGGAAGCGTTTGGGAAACTCGGGATCCCCCATGACGCGCGCGAGCGTCAGGCAGGGGATGCGCGGCGAGGTCACCTCGAGCAGGACATCGCCGATACGGAACCTGTCACCCAGCGCCACCGCCCCTGTCGGCAGGCCCGAAACGGTCAGGTTCTCGCCGAAGCTGCCCGGACCCAGCGGCCGGCCCAGTTGGTCCTGCCACCAGTCCAGATCCTCGCGGTCATAAAGATAGACCGCCTGATCGGCGCCGCCGTGATTCTCGGTGTCAACAATCGCATCCCCCTCAAGCCCCAAAGGCCCGATGCGCACCGCTCGGGCCACCGGCGTCTTGAAATGCCCGGTCAGCCCCGATTTCGCATCCAGCGCCCGGGCCTGCCCCAGATTGACCGACAACAGCCGGGGCGGGTCAGCCATGGACGGTGGTATAGGTGCCCTCGCCCGCGAGGATGCCCTTGAACCCGCCGGGTTCATCCAGCGAAAAGACGATGATCGGCAGGTTGTTGTCGCGCGCGAGCGCGATGGCGCTGGCGTCCATCACCCCCAGATGGCGCTGCAGCACCTCGTCATAGGTGACGCTGTCATAGCGTTTGGCATCGGCGTGCTTCTTGGGGTCCTTGTCATAGACGCCGTCCACCTTGGTGCCCTTGAAGATCGCCTCGCAGCTCATCTCGTTGGCGCGCAAAGTGGCGGCGGTATCGGTGGTGAAATAGGGATTGCCGGTGCCGGCGGCGAAGATGCAGACCCGCTTCTTTTCCAGATGCCGCACCGCGCGGCGGCGGATATAGGGCTCGCAGACCTGATCCATCGGGATCGCGCTGATCACCCGGGTGAACACCCCCAGCGCCTCGAGCGCGGCCTGCATCGCCAGCGCGTTCATCACGGTCGCCAGCATCCCCATGTAATCGGCCGTCGTCCGCTCCATCCCCTGCGCGCTGCCCTGCAGGCCGCGGAAGATATTGCCGCCGCCGATCACCATGCAGATCTCGACCCCCATGTCGTGGACCGATTTCACCTCGGCCGCGATCCTCTCGACCGTCTTGGGATCAAGGCCATAGCCCCGGTCGCCCATCAGCGCCTCGCCCGAGATCTTGAGCATCACGCGCCGGAAGGTTGTTTTCTCTGCCATGTCCTTGCCGCCCCCAGGTTCGGGCGGCCCAATGGGCGCCCGCTTTCGTCGTCGCGGAAAATGTCGGAAAAGGGGGTGGGTTTCAATGGCGGGCGGGCAGGATGAGGCAGATTGACGGCAGGTCGCCCAAGGGGGATGCGCCCGAGGGGGCCGCGCCAAAGGGGGATGCGCCAGAGGGCGATCCGACAGAGGCGCTCCTGCGCGCCATCCCGCCTGACCGGCCGGTCCTGATCGCGGGGCCGACCGCCTCGGGGAAATCGGCGCTGGCCGCGCGGATCGTGGGCGCGGGCGGCGGGGTGATCGTCAATGCCGATGCGCTGCAGGTCTATGACGGCTGGCGCATCCTCACCGCCCGGCCCGGCGTCGAAGAGGAAGCCGCCCTGCCGCACGCGCTTTACGGCCATGTGCCCTTCGACCGGCCCTATTCGGCCGGCGACTGGTTGCGCGACCTGCGCCCCCTTCTGGACGGGCCGCAGCGGCCGGTGATCGTGGGCGGCACCGGGCTTTATTTCGCGGCCCTGACCGAAGGCCTGGCCGAGATCCCCCCCACCCCGCCCGAGGTCCGGGCCGAGGCCGATGCCCTGCCGCTTGACGCGCTGATCGCCGGGGTGGATGCGGTGACGCTCTCGCGGATCGACCGGCAGAACCGCGCCCGCGTCCAGCGCGCCTGGGAGGTGGCCCGCGCCACCGGCCGCCCCCTTGCCGACTGGCAGGCCGAGACGGCGCCGCCGCTTTTGCCGCGTGACCGGACCACCGCGCTGGTCCTGCGCCCCGATGTGGAGTGGTTGAACGCCCGGATCGCCGCCCGCTTTGACCGGATGCTGGCCGAGGGCGCGCTGGACGAGGCGCGCGCGATGCGGCCGCAGTGGAGCCCCGCGCATCTGTCGTCGCGCGCGATCGGGGCGGCCGAGTTGATCGCCCATCTGGACGGGCGGATGACGCTGAATGAGGCGCGCACGGCGGCGGTGATCGCCACGCGGCAATATGCCAAGCGGCAAAGAACGTGGTTTCGCAACAGGATGCGCGACTGGACCGGGCTGGCGCTGCCGTGACAGGGGCGGAGTTATCCCCAGCCTTTCCCCAGCCCCTCCACAGCTTGCCCACAGGGTTTCACCGGGTCCGTCCCCCGAACCGCCCCCAGAAAAATCCGCCTCGCCACAATTCTGCCATTGTTTCGCGGTGCAGAGGGGCACAGACTTGCACAAATCGAACGTCGTTACCCGTGCCGCGTGTTCGCAAGGTCTCAAATGAACTTCCGGGGCGAAACCTGTCATGTCCGATCCGTTGAAGAACCGCCTTGCCCTTCTGCCCATCGCGCAGAATGCAGCCCAGGGCCGTTGGCGCACCGAGGCGATGCGCAGCCATGCCAGCCCCCGCCTGATCTTCATCAACAAGGGTCAGGGGCGGATCACCGTTGCCGGCCTGACTTCGGGCTATGGGCCCAACAACCTGATCTTCATCCCCGCCCATGTCATGTATGGTTACGAGGTCGGCCCCACCACGCATGGGCACATGCTGCAGATACCGGCCGCGATGGCCCCCGAATGGCCCGAGGATCAGGTCCATCTGCGGCTGCGCGACGTGGCGGCACAGAAAGAGATCGCGGCCCTGTTCGACAATCTGGAGCGTGAACTGGGCTCGACCCGGGCCGAACACGGGCGCGCGGCGCATTACCATGTGGGCCTGTTGTCGGTCTTCTTCCAGCGCCAGCTCGAGAACCGCCCCCCCGATCCGGCCGAGGAACGGATGCGCAGTGCCTCGGCCCGGCTGGTGGCGGCCTATACCGATCTGGTCGAACGCGATTTCCGCAGCCGGATGAACGTCAGCGACTATGCCCGCGCCCTGGGCGTGACGCCGACCCATCTGACGCGCTGCTGCAAGATCACCTGCGGACGGTCGGCGCTGGCGCTGCTCAACGACCGGATCCTTTACGAGGCGCGGATCCTGCTGCGCGAGACCAAGGAACCGGTGCAGGATATCGCGGCCAAGCTGGGCTTTGCCTCGCCCGCCTATTTCACCCGCGCCTTCCAGGCGCAGGCCGGGATGCCGCCCAGCCGGTTCCGCCGGTCGGACGCCACGCCGACCGGCACCCGGACGACCGGGGCCGCGGCAGGAAATGGCGCTGCGGCAGGCGGGGCGGCCACGGCAAACGGCAGCACCACGGGCGGCACCACAGGCAGCACCACGGGCAGCAGCACGGGCTTCACCACGGGCACCCGCACCGGCAAGACCCAGGGCCTGGTCTGAGCGTTTGACGCGCGCCGATGCCGCAAACATGCGGTGAAGGGTCGATTAGTCTTGTTGACCCATGATCCGAAAGCGTCTTGACTGCGCGCGAGGCCGCTCAGGCGCGGTCCGCAAGAACCGGGGGCGCGAACGGGTTGCAATTTGACGACAGCCCTGCGAGCCTAAGAAAACACGGAAAAATCACAGGGAGTGAAACATGCCGTATACAGACACCTCTGCCGAAAAGCTCCACCCAGCGGCGGGCCTCTATGCGCAGGAAGTCCGCGAGGGCAAGCTCAGCCGCCGCGAATTTCTTGTCCGCTCGACCGCGCTGGGCGTGTCTGCTTCGGCGGCTTACGGTTTGATCGGCCTCTCGGCCCCCGTGCAGGCGCAGGAAACCCCCGTCGCGGGCGGCACTTTGCGCATGGCGATGGAGACCAAGGCCCTCAAGGATCCGCGCACCTTCGACTGGTCGGAACTGGCCAACTTCACCCGCGGCTGGCTGGAATACATGGTCGAATACAATGCCGACGGGTCGCTCCGCGGCATGCTTCTGGAAAGCTGGGAGGCCAATGACGACGCCACCCAGTACACGCTGAAGGTCCGCCCCGGCGTGACCTGGAACAACGGCGACGCCTTCACCGCCGCCGATGTGGCGCACAACATCACCCGCTGGTGCGACAGCACGGTCGAGGGCAATTCGATGGCCGCCCGCATGGGCACGCTGGTCGATCCCGACACCGGCGTGGCGCGCGAGGGCGCGATCGAGGTGGTGGACGACATGACCGTCGTCCTGACCCTGACCGAGCCCGACATCTCCATCGTCGTCGGCATGGCCGACTATCCGGCCGCCGTGGTCCATCAGAGCTATGACGACACCGACCCGGCCCTCAACCCGATCGGCACCGGCCCCTATCTTCCGGCGCAGAACGATGTGGGCATCCGTCAGGTGCTGGTGCGCAACGAGGATCACAGCTGGTGGGGCACCGACGTCTACGGCGGCCCCTATCTCGACCGGATCGAGTATATCGACTATGGCACCGACCCCTCGGCCGTCCTGGCCGGCGCGGAATCGGGCGAGATCGACGCCACTTACCAGACAACCGGCGATTTCGTGGACATCTTCGACGCCATCGGCTGGACCAAGTCCGAAGCCGTGACCGCCTCCACGATCTGCATTCGCTTCAACCAGGACTCCGAGCCCTATGACAACGTGATGGTGCGCAACGCCATCCAGTTGGCGGTGGACAACAGCATCGTTCTCGAACTGGGCTACAACGACCTGGGCACCGTGGCCGAGAACCACCATGTCTGCCCAATCCATCCCGAATATGCCGAGCTTCCGCCGCTTGTCGTCGATCCGGCAGGCGCCATGGCGATGCTCGAGGAAGCGGGCCATGCCGGCACGGAATTCGAGCTGATCTCGATCGACGATGCCTGGCAGTCCAGCAGCTGTGACGCGGTGGCAGCGCAGATGCGCGATGCGGGCATGAACGTGCGCCGGACCGTGCTGCCGGGCTCGACCTTCTGGAACGACTGGACGAAATATCCGTTCAGCGCGACGGAATGGAACATGCGTCCGCTGGGCGTTCAGGTGCTCAGCCTCGCCTATCGTTCGGGCGTGGCCTGGAACGAGACGGCTTTCGCCAATGCCGAGTTCGACGCGCTCCTGAGCCAGGCCAACTCGATCGCCGATGCCGACGAGCGGCGCGTGATCATGGCCCAGATCCAGCAGATCATGCAGGACGAAGGCGTGGTGATCCAGCCCTACTGGCGCTCGCTCTATCGCCATACGACGGCGAAGGTGCACGGGGCTGAAAAGCATCCGACCTTCGAACACCATCACTACAAGTGGTGGGTCGAGGCCTGATCGCCCAGACCGAAGCGGCCGGTCGCCGCCCCTTCCCGGGGTGGCGTCCGGCCTGTCCGGCCAGAACCGGGCCGCGCGGCCACCTGCCGCGCGCGCCGGCCCCTTGGCGTTGACGCAGAGCGAGAGGCCCCCCCTTCATGCTGCGCTTCATCCTGACCCGCACGATCACAATGATCTTCACGGCGCTCTGCCTGACCGTGGTCGTGTTCTTCCTCACCAATCTTGGCCCCAACCTTGAAAAGGTCGCCAAATCCGAGGCCGGCAGCCGCATCACCGATGCCGAGGTGGAAAGCTGGCTTGCCCGCAACGGTTATGGCGATCCGATGCTGCACCGATACGGGCAGTGGCTTGGCGTGGTGCCCGGCTGGGTGATCGAGGAAGAGGACCGCGTCCGCGGCCGCTGCATCCGCCCTGGCATGGCCCCCGAGGAGGCCCCCACCTTCTGCGGCATCCTGCAGGGCGACTGGGGCCGGTCGACCGTGTTCAAGCAGGATGTCTCGCAGGTCATCTCGCGCGGGCTGAACCTGACCGCCACGCTGATGTTCTGGGTCATGGTGGTGATGGTGCCCGGCGCGCTCCTTGTCGGCGTGCTGGCGGGGATGCGCGAAGGCTCGCGCACCGACCGGACGCTTTCGACCGCCTCGATCGTGATGACGGCCACGCCGGAATATGTCTCGGGCGTGGTGTTCATCACCGTCTTCGCCTCTTCTGCCGTGGGTCTGCGCTGGTTCAACGGCTCGGCCACCTCGGCGATGGACCAGATCACCTTCGTCAACTTCACCCTGCCGGTCCTGACCATCGCGCTTTACGGGCTGGGCTATATCGCCCGGATGACCCGCGCCTCGATGACCGAGGTGATGACCGCGCAATATATCCGCACCGCCCGCCTCAAGGGGGTGAGCTTTCCCAACATCGTCACCCGCCACGCGCTGCGCAACGCGCTGATCGCGCCCTTCACGGTGATCATGCTGCAGTTTCCATGGCTTCTGAACGGCGTGGTGATCGTCGAGACGCTCTTCAACTACAAGGGCTTCGGCTGGACCCTGGTCGAGGCCGCGGGGAACAACGATATCGAGCTGCTGCTCGGCGTCTCGGTCGTGTCGGTCTTCGTGGTGCTCGTCACCCAGTTGATTTCCGACATCGGCTACGTCTTCCTCAACCCCCGCATCCGCATCTCGTGAGAGGAGGTTTCCCATGGACAACCTGACCTGGACAGGAGACCTCGGCACCTGGCTCGACACGCCGCTGTTCCTCGTGACGGTGCTTTTCGCCGCAAGCCTCGTGGTGATGATGGTGCTCAGCTTCTTCGCCCCCGCCCCCACGCTGCAGGCCAATCCCGACGGCACGGTCACGGCGAAAACGGGGGTCTTCGGCCTCGCGGGCCTGGCGGTGAAGGGAACGGGGGGCCTCCTCCTCCTCATCCTGCTCGGCTATCTCGCGGTGGGCGCGCTTCTGCCCTACGGGCGGGCCGGGATCATCGGGGCGGTGTCCAAACAGTTCATCCCGGTCTGGATCGCGCTGGTCGTGACCTTCACCCTCTCGATCCGGTTCAAACGCCGGCTCGGCCTCTACGGCAAGCTTTTCGACTCGACCATCGGCATGATCGGCTTCGGCCTCGTGATGTTCTGGGTCTTCACCGCGCTGGCGGTGGGCATCTTCGGCATGATCGCCACCCACGGCCCCCTCAGCGCCGTCTCGGGCCTGCGCAATGCCGTGCCCGGAACCGTCATGCCCTCGGCCACCGAGATGGGCCCGGGCGCGCATTACCTTCTGGGCGGCGATGCGCTGGCGCGCGACGTGTTTTCGCGGATGGTCCACGGGTCGTGGATCGTGGTGCAGATCGCGCCGTTGGCCACGCTCTTCGCCTTCATGGTCGGCATCACCCTCGGCCTTCCGGCGGGCTATTACGGTGGCAGGCTCGACACCGTCCTCTCCTTCCTCGCCAACCTGATCCTCGCCTTCCCGGTGATCCTGCTCTTCTACCTGCTGGTCACGCCCGAGATCGTGCAGACCGGCATCCCCTCCTTCATGGCGATGGTGCTCTTCCTCTTCCCCATCGTCTTCGTGGGCGTGCTCCTGCGCTCGCGCTACCATACGCAGGGTCCGAAATCCTGGCTCCCCATCGGCGCGGTCCTGGCCGCGATGACCTGGCTCTACCTCTCGCTGATCAGCCAGCCGGGCACGCCGCTCAACTTCCTGCCCGCGGGCCTCGACCTTTTCGACATTCCGGGCGGCGTCCTCGTCGTCTTCGTCTCGGTCGTCTTCGTGAACTCGCCCACCGTCTTCCGCATCGTCCGGGGCCTGACGATGGACATCAAGACCCGCGACTATGTCGCCGCCGCCCAGACCCGCGGCGAGGGCGTCTGGTACATCATGCTGTGGGAGATCCTGCCCAATGTCCGCGGCCCCCTGATCGTCGATTTCTGCCTGCGGATCGGCTACACCACGATCCTTCTCGGCACGCTCGGCTTCTTCGGCCTCGGCCTTCCGCCCGACAGCCCCGACTGGGGCACCACGATCAACGCCGGCCGCCAGCTCCTGTCGATCTTCCCGCATCCGGCCATCGTGCCCGCGGTCGCCCTCCTGACCCTCGTCCTCGGCCTCAACCTGCTGGCCGACGGATTGCGCGAGGAATCCCTGAAAGACTGACACCCAGCTTCTTTTGTTCACAAATATCCCGGGGGGAGGGCCGCAAGGCCCGGGGGGCAGAGCCCCCCTCCCCGCCCAACCAGCAAGGCGGAACGGCAGGACATGACAACCTGGGACTACGACGGACCCGTCCTCGAGATCGACAAGCTCTCGATCAGCTTCTTCACCCGCACCCGCGAGATCCCGGCGGTGATGGAATTCTCCTGTACCGTCCAACCGGGCGAGGCGCTGGGGCTGGTCGGCGAATCCGGTTGCGGCAAATCCACTGTGGCGCTTGGCGTGATGCAGGATCTCGGCGTCAACGGCCGCATCGTCGGCGGGTCGATCAAGTTCAAGGGCCGCGACCTCTGCACCATGACCCCGGCCGAGCTGCGCGATATCCGCGGCTCGCAGATCGCCATGATCTATCAGGAACCGATGGCCTCGCTGAACCCGGCGATGAAGATCGGCAAGCAGCTCATGGAAGTGCCGATGATCCATGAGCGCGTCTCGCAGGACGAAGCCTACAAGCGCGCCCTCGAAGTGGTCCGCGACGTCAAGCTCCCCGATCCCGAGCGCATCCTGAAATCCTATCCCCACCAGCTGTCCGGCGGCCAGCAGCAGCGCATCGTCATCGCCATGGCGCTGATGTCGAAACCGGCGCTTCTGATCCTGGACGAGCCCACCACCGCGCTTGACGTGACGGTCGAGGCGGCGGTCGTCGAACTGGTCAAGGATCTGGGCAAGAAATACGGCACCTCGATGCTGTTCATCAGCCACAACCTCGGCCTCGTGCTGGAAACCTGCGACCGCATCTGCGTGATGTATTCCGGCGAGGCGGTGGAACGCGGCACGATCGAGGATGTCTTCGACCGGATGCGCCACCCCTATACCCAGGCCCTTTTCCGTTCGATCCCGCTGCCCGGTGCCGACAAGAACGCCCGCCCCCTCAAGGCCATCCCCGGCAACTTCCCCCTGCCCCATGAACGCCCGCCGGGCTGCAACTTCGGCCCCCGCTGCGACTATTTCGAAGCCGGGCGCTGCGACGCGGCCGAGATCAAGATGGCCCGCACCCCCGACAATCCCGACCACGAAACCCGCTGCCTGCGCTTCGCCGAGATCGACTGGGACGCGCCCCTCGTCCTCGAGGACCAGAAGGGCAAGGGCGAGATCGGCGATGTCGTCCTGCGGATGGAGGACCTGCGCAAATATTACGAGGTCGGCGCCAGTGCTCTGTTCAAGGGCGGCGAGACGCGGGTCGTCAAGGCCAACGAGACCCTCAGCTTCGAGGCCCGCGAAAGCGAGACCCTCGCCATCGTAGGCGAATCCGGCTGCGGCAAATCCACCTTCGCCAAGGTGCTGATGGGGCTGGAAACCGCGACCTCGGGCCGGATCGTGATCGACAACCGCGCCATCGGCGACACGCCGATCGAAAAGCGCGACACGCGCACCGTCGCCGATATCCAGATGGTGTTCCAGAACCCGTTCGACACGCTGAACCCCTCGATGACCGTGGGCCGCCAGATCATCCGCGCGCTCGAGATCTTCGGCTATGGCAAATCCGATGCCGATCGGCGCGACCGGATGCTGACGCTGCTCGACCTCGTGAAACTCCCCCGCGCCTTCGCCGAGAGGATGCCGCGCCAGCTTTCGGGCGGGCAGAAGCAGCGCGTCGGCATCGCGCGCGCCTTTGCCGGGGACGCGCGGATCGTGGTGGCGGATGAACCCGTCTCGGCGCTCGACGTCTCGGTCCAGGCCGCTGTTACCGACCTGTTGATGGAGATCCAGCGCGAAAAGAAGACGACGCTTCTCTTCATCAGCCATGACCTGTCGATCGTGCGCTACCTCTCGGACCGGGTGATGGTGATGTATCTGGGCCATGTGGTGGAGCTGGGCACGACCGATCAGGTCTTTGCGCCGCCCTACCACCCCTATACCGAAGCGCTCCTCTCGGCCGTGCCGATTGCCGATACCAAGGTGCAGAAGACCCATATCGTGCTGGAAGGTGAGATCCCCTCGGCGATGAACCCGCCCTCCGGCTGCCCGTTCCAGACGCGTTGCCGCTGGAAACCGGAGGTGCCCGGCGGGCTCTGCGAGAAAGAGATCCCCCCCGTCCGCTTCCTTGCCGAGGGCCACCAGATCAAGTGCCACCTGTCGGACGAGGTGCTGTCGCGGATGGAGCCGGTGATCAAGATCGCCGCCGAATAGGCGGCGAAACGCGCCTGGCCGGGGGGCGGTGCTCTGGGGCCGGTGCTATGGGGGCGGTGCTCTGGGGGCGGTGCTACTGCCCCCAGATCACGCGTACATAGTTCTGCGTCTCGGCAAAGGGGGGAATGCCGCCATATTGCTGCACCGCACCCGGCCCCGCGTTATAGGCGGCCAGCGCCAGATCCCAGCGCCCGAAGCTGTTGTACTGCTGGCGCAGATAGCGCGCCCCGCCTTCCAGGTTCTGCGTCGGGTTCCAGGGGTCGACGCCCAGAAGCTGCGCCGTCCCCGGCATCAGCTGCGCCAGCCCGATCGCCCCCTTGTGCGACACGGCCCTGTCGTTCCAGCCGCTTTCCTGCTGGACCAGCCGCAGGAACAGGTCTTCGGGAATGCCATGGCGCCGCGCGGCGTCGCGCGCCACGTTCAGATAGGGTCCGGTGTAGCGGCCCTGAAAGGCCGGGACAACCCCCTCGGCCGGGGGCACCTCCACACGCGGCGGCTGCAGCCGAACCGAATTGTTGTATTGATCCGCCGCCCGCCCATCAAGCACCTGAAGTTGCGAGGCGAACAGGGCGTTGCGGTTCATCGTGGAAATCGTCTCGGCCGAGGCCGGCAGGGCAAGAACGGCGATGATCGTGCCCGTCGCCCAGGGGGCGCGGGCGAACCCCGGCAAGGACCGCAGTCGAACAGGCATGCAATTGGGCCCGAACTGTTAACGCTTTGCGGAGCCTAGTGCAGAACGACCCCGGTTTCCAGTTTCTTCTGAGGCGGCCGCCCCGCCCTCCCCGCTCGCGGCCCGGCTGGGCGCCATAGACGATTTGTTAAGCAGGATCGGGTGATGTAACCCTGTCGCTCAAGCGCAACCAGAATCGAGAGGAGGGCCAGAATGGCCGGATCGGTAAACAAGGTGATCCTCGTGGGCAATCTCGGCCGCGATCCCGAGGTGCGGACCTTCCAGAACGGCGGCAAGGTGGTCAACCTGCGGATCGCCACATCGGAAAACTGGAAGGACCGCAACACCGGCGAGCGCAAGGAGCGCACGGAATGGCATTCGGTGGCGATCTTCAACGAAAACCTCGGCCGGATCGCCGAACAATATCTGCGCAAGGGCAGCAAGGTCTATCTCGAGGGCCAGCTCGAAACCCGCAAATGGCAGGATCAGAACGGTCAGGATCGATATACGACCGAGGTGGTGCTGCGGCAGTATCGAGGTGAACTGACGCTGCTCGACGGCCGCGATGGCGGTGGCGGCGGTGGTGGCGGTTACACGTCCGATCAGTCCCGCGGGGATGATGGTTATGGCAGTGGCTACGGCGGCAGCCCCGCGGCAGGCGGCGGACGCAGCGAGATCGACGACGAAATCCCGTTCTGAACCGGCCTGACGCGGCCCGTTCCGGGGAATGCGCGATTTTGGCCAAAATCGCGCGATCGCCCGAGGCGGGCCGCGCCGGAACCCGCGCGGGACGCAAGCGAATTTCTTCGAAATTCGCTGGCCCCCGCCCCAGGGGTGCGCCACATGGGTGCACCCTTGCCGCGCGGCCCCCCGGATCGCGCGACGGCCCGGGCGAATTTGGAAAATTCGCCCTACCCTTCCGGTGCCCGAAGCCGCCGGATCAGCGACGAGGTGTCCCAGCGTCCGCCGCCCATGCGCTGCACATCCTTGTAGAACTGATCCACAAGCGCCGTCACCGGCAGCGATGCGCCCGCCGCATCCGCCGCCTCGAGCACGATCGCAAGATCCTTGCGCATCCAGTCCACCGCAAAGCCATGATCGAACCGGCCCTCCAGCATCGTCTCATGCCGGTTGACCATCTGCCAGCTGCCGGCCGCGCCCTGCGCGATCACCTCGACCACCGCGCGCCCGTCCAGCCCGACCCGCTCGGCGAAATGCAGCGCCTCGGACAGGCCCTGAACAAGCCCGGCAATGGCGATCTGGTTCACCATCTTGGCCAGTTGCCCCGCGCCGCTTTCGCCCAGCCGCCGACAGATCCGCGCATAGGCCGCGATGATCGCCTCGGCCCGGGCAAAATCCTCCTCCGTGCCGCCGCACATGACCGAAAGCTGCCCGTTCTCGGCCCCCGCCTGCCCGCCCGAAACCGGCGCATCCACGAAGCCGATCCCGCGCGCGCCCGCGATCCCGTGCAACTCGCGCGTCACCCGGGCAGAGACCGTCGTGTGATCGATGAAAAGGCCCCCTTCCCCCATCCCGGCAAAGGCGCCATCGGGGCCAAGACAGACCGCGCGCAGGTCGTCGTCATTGCCGACACAGGCCAGCACCACCTCCGCCCCCTCGGCCGCCGCCCGCGCCGTTGCGGCCATCCGGCCCCCCCGCGCCGCGACCCAGGCCTCGGCCCGCGCCGCCGTCCGGTTCCAGACCGTGACCTCATGCCCCGCCGTCAGAAGATGCCCCGCCATCGGCCCCCCCATGACGCCCAATCCCAGAAACGCCACTTTCGCCATCCTCAAGCCCCCTCGCGCTTTGACTGCAAATCCGCTAGCACCTCGTAACGCTCTCGCTCCGCGCGTCAATGCGCCGGCGGCGAAGCGCCCGCCCGCATTGATGCCGAAACCGCAACCCAAACAAGACCCGGACCCGACCGAACATGGCCCAACTCTTCCGCTGGCTCCTGCGCATCACCGTGGGACTCGTGGCCCTGTTTCTCATGGTCATCAGCTTCGTGTGGTATTTCGCCTCGCGCTCGCTTCCCGATTACAACGCGACCGTGGAACTCGCCGGGATCACCGCCCCGGTCGAGATCCTGCGCGACAATTCGAACGTGCCCCATATCTTTGGCGCCACCGACGCGGATGTGTTCTTTGCCCTGGGCTATGCCCATGCGCAGGACAGGATGTGGCAGATGATCATGCTGCGGCGCACCGTGCAGGGCCGCCTGTCCGAAGTGTTCGGAGACCGCACGCTCCTGACCGACAAGCTTCTGCGCAGGCTCGATCTTTACGGCGCGGCCAGTGCCTCGGTCGCGGCCCAGGACGGCCCGACGCTGGCCGCGCTCGAGGCCTATGCCGATGGCGTGAATGCCTGGCTCGAACAGGTCAACGAGGGCGCCCTGGGCCGTGGCGCGCCCGAGATGTGGCTCTTCAACCATCCCGTCGCCCCCTGGCAGCCCGCCGACAGCCTTGCCATTCTCAAGCTGATGGCGCTGCAGCTCAACGCCCATCTCGAGGCCGAGGTGCTGCGGGCCCGCGTCTCGCTCGTGCTGCCGGGCGAACGTGTGGCCGATATCCTGCCCGATGTGCCGGGGCCGGGCACGATCGACCTGCCCGATTATGCCGCCCTCGTGCCGGGCGTGCCCCCCTTGCTGGCCGACACATCGCCCCCGCGCGATCCCCTGTCGCCGGCGATGCCGGGGCCGCTCGCGGGGGCCTCGAATGCCTGGGCCGCCGGGGTGGACCGCTCGGCCAAGGGCTCGACCCTGCTGGCCAATGATCCGCATCTGGGGCTGAGCGCGCCTTCGACCTGGTATCTTGCGCGGCTGGAACTGACGACGGGCGGGGTGATCGGGGCGACGATCCCCGGCATTCCGGCGGTGCTGACGGGGCGGAGCGCCGATCTGGGCTGGGCGATCACCTCGAGCTATCTCGACGATCTCGACATCTTCATCGAAGAGGTCAATGCCGCCAATCCCGACGAATACCGCACGCCCGAAGGCTGGACCCGGTTCGAGTCCCGCGACAGCATCATCGCGGTCAAGGGCGCGGCCCCGGTGACGATCCGCCTGCAATGGACCGAGAACGGCCCCGTCCTGCCGCCCGAACATTTCAATCTCGGCACGATCCGCCCGCCGGGTCATGTGACCTCGATCGCCTGGACCGCGCTCTCGCACGAGGATACGACGATGACGGCAGCACTACGGCTGATGCAGGCCACGACCGTCCGGCAGGGGATCGCGGCCGGGGCGCTGTACGTGGCCCCCTCGCAGAACCTGACCCTGGCCGACCGCAACGGCATCGCCATGGTGATGGTCGGCCATATGCCCGACCGCGACCCCGAGCACATGAGCCAGGGCCGTCTGCCGACCTTCGGCTATCTGCCGCAGAACCGCTGGCAGGGCGTGATGCCCTATGCGGCCAATCCGGTGGTGATCAATCCCGAGGGCGGGCTTCTGGGCAATACCAACAACAAGATCGTGGACCGCCCCTTTCCGAACCATGTCTCGTTCCTCTGGGGCGACAGCCAGCGGGTGCAGCGCTGGCGCGGGCTGATGCAAAGCCGCGGCGTGCATACCCGCGAAAGCTTCATCGAGGCGCAGCTCGACACGGTCAGCCCCGCGGCGCGGTCGCTTCTGCCGCTGGTGGGGGCGGATCTGTGGTTCACCGGCGAGGCCGCGCCCGCGGGCACCCCCGAACGCCAGCGCCAGCGCGCGCTCGAGCTTCTGGCGGAATGGAACGGCGAGATGAACGAGCATCTGCCCGAGCCGCTGATCTATGCCGCCTGGATGCGCGCGCTTCAGGACCGGCTGATCCGCGACGAGCTTGGCCCCCTGGCCGACCAGTTCACCCATGTCGAGCCGCTGTTCATCGAGCGCGTCTATCGCGACGTGAACGGCGCCGCGATCTGGTGCGACATCATCCAGTCGGCCCCGGTCGAGACCTGCACCGATATCGCCCGGCTGGCGCTGGACGATGCGCTCGTCTTCATCGGCGAGACCTATGGCACGGCGCTCGAGTCGCTGCGCTGGGGCGATGCGCATATGGCGATGCATGACCATCCCGTTCTGGGCGAGACGCCGATCCTCAACTGGTTCGTGAACATCCGGCAGTCGACCAGCGGGGACGACCATACGCTGATGCGGGGGCGGACGCTGGGCACCGGGCCGCATCCGTTCCGCAATGTCCATGCCGGGGCCTATCGGGGGGTCTATGATTTCGCCGATCCCGACAGCTCGGTCTTCATCATCTCGACCGGGCAGTCGGGCCATCCGCTGTCGCGCCATTACGACGATCTGTCGGTGCGCTGGCGGCAGGGGGAATATATCCCGATGACCCTCGACCCGGCGCTGGCGCGCGCCGGCGCGGTGGGGATCACGCGGCTTCTGCCGGCGGGGATGGAGGAGTGATCGGGGTTCGGGTGGAGGGATCCAGGGAGCGTGGGCTTCGCCCACCCTACCGCGGGCTGCCAGGGCGTAGGGTGGGCGAAGCCCCCCCCCCCCCCCCACCCGCCCCCCAACCCCCCCCCAACCCCCCC
>JBHYFN010000032.1:0-44736 GCA_051859505.1 Paracoccaceae bacterium | reverse complement strand
CCCCCCCCCCCCCCGCAAATTGGGCCAAATTTGCGCCCCCCCACCGGCACCGCCGCGGGAGCAGGGACATGAGGAGCCGCCTGCCCCTCGGCCTCCTGCACGCGCTTGGCGACCGGAGCCATCCGGTCCGGGCCGCCAAATCCGGCCCCGACCATATCGCCCCCCGGCTTCACGAGGCCGCCTGCGACCGGCCCTGCCTCAATCTCGATGCCTGGGCCATGTCGCCCGCGGGGCAGCGCCCCCCGCCGCAAATTTGGCCAAATTTGCGCCTCCCCGCCGGCACCGCCGCACGAGCAGGGTCATGAGCAGCGGCCTGATCCTCTCCGCCCCCGCCTCCGGCGCGGGCAAAACGACGCTGACCCTCGGCCTCCTGCGCGCGCTTGGCGACCGGGGCCATCCGGTCAGGGCCGCCAAATCCGGCCCCGACTATATCGACCCCCGCTTTCACGAGGCCGCCTGCGGCCGGCCCTGCCTCAACCTCGATGCCTGGGCCATGTCGCCCGCGCGCCTGCGCCAGCTTGCCCGGGGGCCCGAGGCCCTGCTGATCGAAGGTGCCATGGGCCTTTTCGACGGCGCCCCACCCGAGGGGCGCGGGGCCACGGCCGATCTGGCGCGGATCCTGCGGCTGCCCGTGGTCCTGATCCTCGATGCCGCCCGCATGTCCCAATCCGTCGCGCCGCTGGCCATGGGCTTTGCGCGGTTCGACCCCGAGGTCCGCGTCGCCGGCCTGATCCTCAACCGCATCGGCTCGGCCCGGCACGAGGCGATGCTGCGCCGCGCCCTCGCCCCCCTCGGCCTGCCGGTCCTCGGCGCAGTGCCGCGGGCCGAGGGCCTCTCCCATCCCGCCCGCCACCTCGGGCTGGTGCAGGCCGAAGAGCGGCCCGATCTCGAGGCCTTCATCGCAAGGGCGGCATCCACCATGGCCGCCCATGTCGATCTCGATACCCTCGCCGCCCTCTTCGCCCCCCTCTTCGCCCCCCTGCCATCCCCCTCCGACGCCCCCATGGCGACGCCGCCCCCCGCCCAGCGGATCGCCATCGCCCGCGACGCCGCCTTTGCCTTCGCCTATCCTCATCTCCTGGCCGACTGGCGCGCCGCGGGGGCCGAGATCGCGCTTTTCTCGCCGCTGGCCGATGAGGCGGTCCCGCCGGCCGATCTCGTCTTCCTTCCCGGCGGCTATCCCGAGCTTCACGCCGGCCGCCTCGCCGCCGCCACGACCTTCCTGCAAAGCCTGAAGAAAGCCGCGGAAACCTCTGTGATATATGGAGAATGCGGCGGATACATGACCCTGGGCGAAGGCCTGACCGATGCCGGCGGCGCGCGCCATGCGATGGCCGGCCTCCTGCCGCTCGAGACCTCTTTCGCCACCCGCCGCCTGCACCTGGGGTACCGAGAGCTCCGCGCCCGCTCCGGCCCCTTTCCGGGCCGCTGGGCAGCGCATGAGTTCCATTACGCCACCACCACCCGCGCCTCAGGCCCGCCCCTGTTCGAGGCGCGCGATGCCGAAGGCGTGGAGCTGCCGCCGATGGGCCTGAGCGCCGGCCGGGTCTGCGGCTCCTTCGCGCATCTGATCGACCGGCGCGACAGCGACGGATGAGCGCCGGGGAGCGCCCGGGGCGCGCACGCGGCGCACACGGGGCGCGCATCCTGGGCGCGCAACCCGACCGACAGAAGGCCGCAGCCCCGCCCCCCGCGCGCACCATTGCAACCGCCAGCATCGGGGTCTAACCAGACCGCATGACGACTCCCCCCCTCTCAGCCACGACGGCAGAGCCGGATGACCGGCAGGCGAAACGCAATGTCGCCGTGCTGGTGGCGCTTCAGGCGATCCTCGGCAGCCAGATCACGATGATCTTCGTGATCGGCGGGTTGGCCGGGTTGCAGCTGACGCGCAGCGCCGGGGTCAATCCCTGCCTTGCCACGCTGCCGATCTCGATGATCGTCTTCGGCTCGATGTCGACCGCGCCCTGGCTGAGCCAGGTGATGCAGAAGCATGGCCGCGTCACCGGCTTCGTCATCGGCGCGCTGGGAGGGTTGATCGGCTCGGTCATCGCGGCCTATGCGCTTTGGATCAACAGCTTCGGGCTGTTCCTGATCGGCAGCTACCTGACCGGCAGCTACATGTCGGCGCAGGGCTTCTACCGCTTTGCCGCCGCTGACACCGCCTCGGAAGGGTTCCGGCCCAAGGCGATCTCCTATGTGATGGCGGGCGGGCTGCTGTCGGCGCTGATCGGGCCGCAGCTTGTCAAGGTCACGACCGACCTGACGCTGATCCCCTTTGTCGGCACCTATGCGGTGGCCGCGCTGATCAACCTTCTGGGCATGGGGCTGTTCCTGCTTCTGGACCTGCCCAAACCGCCCCCGCCGCCGCAGGGCACGCCGGCCACGCGCAGCTGGCTCGAGCTTCTGCGGACCCCGGCGATCGGCGTGGCGGTGATCTGCGGCATGGTCTCTTACGCGCTGATGAACCTTGTCATGACCTCGACCCCGCTGGCCGTGGTCGGCTGCGGCTTCACCACGGGGAATGCGGCCGATATCGTCTCGGCCCATGTGATCGCGATGTTCGCGCCCTCGTTCTTCACCGGCCATCTGATCGCGCGGTTCGGAGCGACGCGGATCGTGGCCTCGGGTCTGGTGATCCTCGGGCTTGCGGGGATCGTGGGGCTGACCGGGGTCGAGCTCTTCAACTTCTACATCGCGCTGATCCTTCTGGGGATCGGCTGGAACTTCGGCTTCATCGGCGCGACCGCGATGCTGACCGCCGCCCATCCGCCGCATGAGCGGGGCCGGGTGCAGGGCATGAACGATGCGATCGTCTTTGGCTGCGTGACGCTGGCAAGCCTGGCCTCGGGCGGGTTGATGAACTGCTCGGGCGGCGATGTGGTACAGGGCTGGACGGCGGTGAACCTTGCGATGCTGCCCTTCCTGGCGCTGGCCGGGGCCGCGCTGATCTGGCTGGCGATGCGCCCGCCAGAGCGGGCCTGAGGCCGTCTGCCGCGAGGGCAAGCCCCCCCGCCTGACCGCCTCCCTACCAGCGCCCCAATGCAGCGCGCAGCATCAGGCCGCCGCGCCTGCGAAATTCCGACGTGCCAAGCCGCCCCTCGGCTACAAGCCCGGGCGCGCGTTCCGCCTGGCCCAGGATCGCCCCGGCCCGCCAGAAAGCCCGCAGCACCGGCGCGGCCGCCCGCAGATCCTGCCGCCGCGCGGCCCGAAGCGCTGCCAGCCCCTCGGCGGCCAGCCGCGCCACCCCCTCGGGCCGCCCGTCCACCAGCGGACGCCGGCCCCGCCGCTCATACTCCGGCACGGCCAGCAACCAGTTCGCCACGCCCCCGGCAAAAGCCGCCTGCCGCACACCGGATTCCAGCGCGGCAGGCACGCCGATCCCCAGACAGGCCAGCCAGGCCAGGTTTCCCGCCGTCACCTCCAGATGGCGCCTCAGCGCGGCGCCATCCGCAAAGGCCTCGCGCCCGATATCCCAGCGCCGCGCCAGGATTGCCGCATCCAGAAGGGCCACCGGCAGCGCGCGGTCGCGGATCAGCGTGGCCAGCGGCCCCGCCACCTCATGCGCCCGGGACGGTGCGCCCTCGGCCGCCTCCTGCACCGTGTCGCGCCACCATTGCAGCCGCATCTCGGCGATCAGCGCCTCTTCGGTCACATAGGGCGCCCGGGCGACCTCGAGGTTGAAGGCATAGAGCGGAAACAGCACTGCGCGCAGCGGCGGCGGCGCGGCCATGGCGGCAAGGAAACGGTCCGGGTCGCCCCGTTCGACAAGGGCTGCACAGGCGGCAAGGCTCATGCGGGCCAGATAGCAGAGCGGGGCGGAAAGCCAAGGCCCCCGAAAACCAAGGCACCCGGAAGCCAAGGCCCCCGTCGGCCCCTGTAGCCCCTACATCCGCGCGCGCAGCGTCAGTCGGCCCGCCTCACTCGCCCCG
This sequence comes from Paracoccaceae bacterium, assembly GCA_051859505.1. Lineage (GTDB taxonomy): Bacteria > Pseudomonadota > Alphaproteobacteria > Rhodobacterales > Rhodobacteraceae > JAFIEN01. Next base: position 40,804 of record JBHYFN010000032.1, on the reverse strand, counting down.
CGTCAGTCCTGCCCTCACTCGATCCGCCCGCCTTCGACCTCGGCCAGCAACCGTCCGATCAGGTCGAGCAGGGGCTGATGCGGGCATGCGGTCTCGATTTCGGAAAACCGCCCGATGGCGGGATCGGCGATGATCCTGTCCTGGCCGTAATCCATGCAGATCGCGCCGTCCTGCGGCAGACCGGCGGCGGCCACCGGCCCCTCGGTGGCAAGGATCGCCGAGATCCTCTCGAAGGTTCCGGGCTCCAGCCTGTCTGACCGCTCGAGCGTCTCGGCCGCCCCGCCCCAACTGCGCAGGTCAACCCGGTCATCCGCCCGGATGGTAAAGACAATCTTCCGCGTGAAGGGCGTGCCGGTCGAAATCTCGATCCGGTCAACGCCGTCCCGCATGCCGCCCGATTCCTCTGCACAGCCCGCAAGGCCCGAGACGGCAAACAGCACCGGAAGCACACCACGCGACCATGACATCGGCTTACCCCTTACCACGTTCCCCCCGTTACCACGGACCACCCCGGTTCCAAAGCGCGGAATGCCGCCCCCGAATGCCGCGCCCCGAAAGCCGCCCCCGAAAGCCGCGCCCGCCTCACCCCTCCCGCAGGGCGGCATACAGCCCGTCGCGCAACCTCTCATAGGCCTCGCTCCGCACCCCGCAGGTCGGCCCAAGCCAGTCGAACCGCCCCAGCGCAGGCTCCGCGCCGATCCCTTCCACATCGCCCGGACAGATCGAGATCTCGCCATGGCGCGCGATGGCGCCCGGCCCCTCGCGCGCCAGATAGGCGGCGGCCCGGTCAAAGGTGCCGGGCGCAAGCTCCGAAACGCTGACCCTCTCGCGCTGACCGACCCCTTCCCAGCTTGTGGTCACGGCAACATCGGTGGCGAAATACCGGATGCTGCCGCCGCCCCATTCGCTCGTGCCATAGCTGATCGAAATGTAGGGCGTGCCCTCGGGCGGCAGATCCGCGGCTCCGGGCGTCTCGTCACATCCACTCATCGGCAGGGCCAGAGCCAGCACCGTCACAAGGCCCGAAACAGAAAACACGATGCGCCTCATGGCGATCCCCCTCCTCAATCCGCTTGATCAAATGAAGTGAGACAGCGCCGTGCCGGACCTTCTGTCAAGACAAAGCTGCAGGAGGGGCGCCAAGGCCCCCGCATGACGCATGCCAGCCGAGGCCACGGCCGCACCGCGCGCGGCCGAACCACCCGCCGCCCCCGCGCCCTATCTGTCGCGGCACAGCTTCCAGATCACGGCATCGACCAGCGCCTCGAAACTCGCATCCACGATATTGGCCGAAACGCCCACCGTCGACCAGCGCCGCCCGCGCCCGTCCTCGCTGTCGATCACCACGCGGGTGACGGCCTCGGTCCCGCCATTGGTGATGCGCACCTTGAAATCGACCAGCCGCATGTCGTCGATGATCGACTGGAACGGGCCAAGATCCTTCTTCAGCGCCTGAGACAGCGCGTTCACCGGCCCGGCATCCGACATGTCCTCGGCGCTTTCGTTCTTGTAATAGCTCGTGGTCTTGCTCCCGTCCGCCAGCGCGACCGTGACCACCGCCTCGGATTCCACCACCAGCGCGCCCTTCGCATTGCGCCGCCGCTCCGAGATCACCCGATACCGCTCCACATCGAAGAACTGCGGCAGCATCCCCAGCTCGGCCCGCGCCAGCAGCTCGAAACTCGCCTGCGCCGTGTCGTAGGAATAGCCCCGCGCCTCGCGCGCCTTGATCGCATCGAGGATCCGCGCCAGCCGCGGATCGCCCGCCTCGACCGAAAGCCCGGCCGCCGCCAGCCGCGCCCGCAGGTTCGACTGCCCCGCCTGGTTCGACATCGGCACGATCCGCGCATTGCCCACAAGGCCCGGGTCGATATGCTCATAGGTCGTGGGATCCTTGGCGATGGCGCTGGCATGGAGCCCCGCCTTGTGCGCAAAGGCGCTCGCCCCCACGTAAGGCGCCTGGCGCGACGGCACCCGGTTCAGGATCTCGTCCAGCAGCCGCGAGGCGCGCAACAGCCCCGCCAGCGCCTCAGGCGTCACCCCGGTCTCGAACCGGCCCGCATAGGGCTCCTTCAGCAGCAGCGTCGGGATCAGCGTCGTGAGGTTGGCATTGCCGCAGCGCTCGCCAAGGCCATTCAGCGTGCCCTGCACCTGCCGCACGCCTGCCTCGACCGCGGCCAGCGAATTGGCCACCGCCTGGCCGGTGTCGTCGTGACAATGAATGCCCAGCCGCGCGCCCGGAATGCCGCCCGCGATCACCTCGCCCACGATCCGCGCCACCTCGCCCGGCATCGCCCCGCCGTTCGTGTCACACAGCACGATCCAGCGCGCGCCCGCCTCCGCCGCCGCCCGCACCGCGGCCAGCGCATAGTCCGGGTCCGCCTTCCAGCCATCGAAGAAATGCTCGGCATCAAACAGCGCCTCGCGGCCCCCGGCCACGACATGCGCGACCGAGGCCCGGATATTCTCGAGATTCTCCTCCAGCCCGATCCCCAGCGCGGTCCGCACATGAAACTCATGCGCCTTGCCCACCAGACAGACCGCCGGCGTGCCCGCATTCATCACCGCCGCCAGCACCTCGTCATTGGCCGCCGACCGCCCCGCCCTCTTGGTCATCCCGAAGGCCGTCATCACCGCACGCGTGGCGGGTGCCGCCTCGAAAAAGGCGCTGTCGGTCGGATTGGCCCCGGGCCAACCGCCTTCGATGTAATCCACCCCCAGATCGTCCAGCACCTCCGCGATCCGCACCTTCTCGGCGGTCGAGAACTGGACGCCTTGCGTCTGCTGCCCGTCCCGCAGCGTCGTGTCATAAAGATACAGCCGCTCCATCACGCCCCCTCCCCGCAGCACCCCAAGAGGCGCGCCGCCCCCCCCAAGCACCTGCGTCCTGCTTCTTTTGTTCCCAAATATCCCGGGGGGAGGCGCGGCACGCGCCGGGGGGCAGAGCCCCCCTCCCCGGCCCGACAGAGGTGCGACCTCATATCAGCGCCTCAAGCTTCTCGCGCCGGAAGGCTGGGGTTGGCACCAGCTCAATCCCCGCCTTCGTCATGCGCACGTCGATCCCTGCCTCGACGAGGTGCCGTCTCAGGGCGTCGACCTCCGAGAAATCCTTGGTGGCAATGGCCGTTTCTCGAAGTCTCTGCAACCGCCTGCAAAGATCGTCGATCAAGGACAGATCCGCCCCGTCCGCCGGTCCCATCTTCTCCCATCCACCAAGTTCGGGGGTCAGCAACCCCAATACCCGCGCCGAGGCAAGCAGATTGGGCGCATCATGTGCATGGGCAAGTTGATGAAGCTCGGCAATCGCACCCGCAACGTTCAGGTCATCCTCGATGAACCCTGTCACTTGCGGCAACGGCCGGTCAGCAGGGGTGACGCCCGCCGTAATGGCACGCCATTTCTGCAACACGCCTTCCGCCTCCTCCCGCTTCCGCTCCGTCCAATCCATCGGACTGCGATAATGCGTCGAGAGCAGCACGAAGCGGATCACCTCGCCCGGCACCCCCTTCTCCAGCAAATCCCGCACGGTGAAGAAATTGCCAAGGCTCTTGGACATCTTCTTCCCCTCGACCAGCAGCATCTCGTTATGCAGCCAGACGCGCGCAAATCCCCCCTCGGGATGGGCGCAGCAGCTCTGCGCGATCTCGTTCTCATGATGGGGAAACTGCAGGTCGATCCCGCCGCCGTGGATGTCAAAACTCTCGCCCAGCAATTCCCGCGCCATGGCCGAGCATTCGATATGCCACCCCGGCCGCCCCCGCCCCCAGGGGCTTTTCCAGCCGGGCACACCCGTCTCCGAAGGCTTCCACAAAACGAAATCCATCGGATCGCGCTTGTAGGGCGCGACCTCGACCCGCGCGCCGGCGATCATGTCCTCGACCGACCGGCCCGAAAGCCGGCCATAGTCCGCGTAACTCGCCACCGAAAACAGCACATGCCCCTCGGCCTCATAGGCATGGCCCCGCGCGATCAGCACCTCGATCATGGCGATCATCGCCCCGATCCATTCGGTCGCCCGCGGCTCGCGGTTCGGCCTGAGCGCCCCCAGCGCGTCCATGTCGGCGTGATACCAGCCGATCGTCTCGTCGGTCAGGGCCCGCACGATCTCCTCGAGCGGCCGCGGATCGCCCGCCACCGCCATCTCGGCCGCTCGCGCATTGATCTTGTCGTCCACGTCGGTGAAGTTGCGCACATAGGTGACGTGGTCGGCCCCATAGACATGCCGCAAGAGCCGGTAGAGCACGTCGAACACCACCACGGGCCGCGCATTGCCCAGATGCGCCCGGTCATAGACGGTGGGCCCGCAGACATACATCCGCACGTTTCGGGGATCGAGCGGCTCGAAGACCTCCTTCTTGCGGGTCTTCGTATTGTGCAGGCGGATCGTCGTCATGGGGCCTCACGAGGGTCGGTTCTCGCCCGCGGGAGTGTCTTGTTCGCACCGGAAAGGAAAGTGTGAAAAGCGCGCCCGCGTGACAGATGTCAGCGGATAATGATGCAGCAAATGCAGATGCAGCGCGTGTTCATGCGCAGGGCCATATCACCCGCCCCGGCCTGCGTCCAGCATTTCGACAAGCCGGCGCAGGGTGTTGAGGTTGCGCGCCGTCATCTCGGTTCCCGTCAGCACCCGGTGCAGCCGGTCGGCCAGCACCGACCTGCCGATCCCCCGCGGCGCATGAAGCCAGGCCAGCCGGCCCTCGACGACCAGCTCCTCATCCGCGGCGCGCAGCGCCTCGTAGGCGGTGCGGTCGACGACCGGATCGGCGAACAGAAAGACCACATGCACCCGCGCGCCTGCCTCCGGCCTCCAGGGACAGCGCGCGAGCGCGGCGCGCACCGCCTGCCCGGGCAGCACGAGGACCGGCACGCTGACCCCCATCCTCTCGGCCATCGCGGCGCGCAGCGCCTCTGCCAGGTCGCCGGCCGCGCCCTCGGCCCGGAAGACAAGGTTGCCCGAGGCGATGTAGCTGGCCACGCCGCTCCAGCCCAGGGCGGTGGCCAGCGCGCGCAGCTCTGCCATCGGCACCTTGTTGCCGCCGCCCACATTCACCCCGCGCAGCAGCGCGACAAAGCCCTCCGCCATCTTGCCAGACCCTCCCCTGGCCGCCATGCTACGCCCATGAGCCGCGCGCGCATCAACGAAATCTGCGCCCGCCTGCCGGGGGCCGAGGTCTCTGACCCCTGGGGCGGCGGGCATGACGCCTGGAAGGTGGGCGGCAAGATGTTCGCCTGTATCGGCGCGGTGATGCCCGGGGTCTCGGTCAAGACCGACAGTATCGAGACGGCCGAGATGCTGATCGACGCGGGCGTCGCCGTCCGCGCGCCCTACTTCCACCGAAGCTGGGTCAACCTGCCCTTCGAGACCGAGGACGAGGAACTGCACCACCGGCTCCTCTCCTCCTACCGGCTGGTCCGGGCGGGGCTGCCCAAACGCCTGCAGGCCAGCCTGCCGCCCGAGGGCTGAACGAGGGTTGAGCGAAGGTTGAGCGAAGGCTGAGCGGCGGCCCGGGCCAGCCGGGGCCTCGCGTCTCAACTGCCCCCTTGCCAGACCCGGGTTTCGCTGCAAGCATCCGGTATCTCATTTCGAGGACGATCATGTTTGCATCACACCGCTTCACCCCGCTTCTTCTTGCCCCGCTTCTTCTTGCCTTTTGCACGAGCTTCCTGCTGCTGGCCCAAAGCGCCACGGCCCAGATCCTGCCCAGCCGTGCCGACGGCCCCGTCACCGACGACGCCGAGCTTCTGGACGACGAGACCCGCGCCCGCATCGCCGCCCGCCTGACCGCCCTGGCCGAAGAGACCGGCGCGCGGGTCGAGGTGGTCACGCTGATCAACACCGCGCTCTATACCCAGGGCGAGGATCTTGACGTCTATGCCGGGCGCCTCGCCGAGGCCTTCGGCCTGTCCGAGGCGCCCGAGGGGCGGCATGTCCTGCTGCTGATCTTCCGCGACGACCGCGAGCTTCGCATCGAGGCCGGCCCGGGCTATGGCGAAGTGGCCGAGGCCGAGGCGGGCGCCATCATCGCCGAGCTGATCGCGCCGCCCTTTCAGGCCGAAAACTACGCCGCCGGGATCGAGGCCGGGGTCGAGGGGATCGCAGTCCGCATCCTCGGGATTTCCGTGGCCGAGGCTCCGAGCGGGTCGGCAGAGGGCGGCGCGGAAGAGGGGGGCGGCGCGCTCTGGTGGCTTCTGGGCCTGATCGCGGCCCCTGTGGGGGGGATCGTGTGGTTCAACAAGCGCAAGGCGGCGAAGCTGGCGGCGACCCCCTGCCCCTCCTGCGGCAAGACCGGGCTGACCCAGTCGCGCAACACGCTTGTCGCGGCGACCACGACGATGGAGGGCCAGGGCGAGACCCGCACCACCTGCCCGCATTGCGGCTATTCCACGGCGGCGCCCTATCGGATACCGCGCAAGAGCGCGCCCAAACCGACCGCGGCCGCGAAATCAGGGCCCAGGAAGGGCGGCGGCGCCTCGGGCGGCTGGTAGGGGCGGCGAAACGCTGCAAACCGGCCGAAAACGACATCGCGTCGCGTTTGGCCAAGCCGGACCCGGCCCCTTCTGGCAGAGGGGGATCAGGAGGGCCGGTCATGAACGATCGTCCAGCGATCACTCGGATGCTGCGCACCATCGGTGCGCGACGGGGGCGTGCGGCCCGCGGTGCGCCGCGGTCCGCGGCGTAGGGTGGGGTTCACCCCACCGCTCCGCACGGGCGGGCCGAGGCCTGCCGCAATGGTGGGGTGACCCCCACCCTACCGCCTCCCAAGGCACGACTTCCCAAAGCACGACCTCCGAAAGCGCGCATCATGACCGACCTGCCCGAAATGCTGTCCCCCGAGACCGCCGACGCCGCCACCCCCGCCTGCCGCGCTCCGCGCCCCGCCCGCGCGGGCCGCGCCGCCCGCACCGCCGCCCGCGCCGCACCGCTTTCCGGCGATGCCCGCCCGGTGCGCGCCGGGATGAGCGGCGGGCGCTACCAGCCGCTGACCGAGGCCGAGATGGCGCGGATCCACGACACGGCGCTGCGTGCGCTCGAAGAAATCGGGCTGGCCGATGCGCCCCCCTCGGGCGTCGAGATCCTGACCGGCGCCGGGGCCGTGCTTGGCGAGGACGGCCGTATCCGGTTTCCCCGCGCGCTGGTCGAGGACATGCTTGCCAAGGCCGCGCGCGACATCACGCTTTTCGGCCGCGATCCGCTGCATGACATGCATCTCTCGGGCAGCCGCGTGCATTACGGGACGGCCGGTGCGGCGGTACATGTGGTTGAACCCGACGGGCGGAGCTACCGCGAATCGACCGTGCAGGACCTGCATGACGCGGCCCGGATCTGCGACCGGCTGGACAATATCCATTTCGTGCAGCGCCCGATGGTCTGCCGCGACATTCCCGACAACCGCGAGATGGACCTCAACACCGTCTATGCCTGCTGCGCGGGCACGACGAAACATGTCGGCACCTCGTTCACCGAACCCGCTTTCCTGCCCGACGCCTTCGAGATGCTGCACATGATCGCGGGCGGAGAAGAGGCCTGGCGCGCGCGGCCCTTTGTCAGCAATTCCAACTGTTTCGTCGTGCCGCCGATGAAATTCGCGACCGACGCCTGCCTGGTGATGGAGGAATGCATCCGGGGCGGCATGCCGGTCCTGCTGCTGTCGGCCGGTCAGGCGGGGGCGACGGCACCCGCCCCCATCGCGGGGGCCATCGTGCAGGCGGTGGCGGAATGCCTCGCGGGCGTCGTCTATGTCAATGCGATGCGCCCCGGCCATCCGGCGATCTTCGGCACCTGGCCCTTCGTCAGCGATCTGCGGACGGGCGCGATGTCGGGCGGGTCGGGCGAACAGGCGCTGCTGACCGCCGGTTGCGCGCAGATGCACCGCTTCTACGGCCTGCCCGGGGGCGCGGCTGCGGGGATTGCGGATGCCAAGCTGCCCGACATGCAGGCCGGGTGGGAGCAGATGTGCTCGAACGTGATGGCGGGGCTTTCGGGGCTGAACATGGTTTATGAGGCGGCCGGGATGCATGCCTCGCTGCTGGGGTTCTGCCTCGAGAGCCTGATCCTGGGGGATGACCTGCTGGGGCAGGCCTTGCGCTGTGTGCGGGGGATCGAGGTGACGGAGGATACGCTTGGCCTCGAGACGATGCGGGCGACCTGTCTGGGGGGGCCGGGGCATTACCTGGGATCGGACCAGACGCTGGCGGTGATGCAGACGGAATATCTCTATCCCGTCACGGCGAACCGGCAATCGCCGAAGGAATGGGAAGAGAAGGGCAAGCCGGATCTTCTGACCGAGGCGCGCAAGCGCAAGGAGGCGATCCTGGCCACGCGGGCGCCGGCGCGGTTTGCGCCGGATGTGGATGCGGCGATCCGGGCGCGGTTCAACATCCATCTGCCGAGCTGAGGGCGGCTGTTCGGAAGCCGGCGCCCGGGCGCGACTCGAGCCCGAAGCGCGAGGGGGGCGCTGCCCCCCGTCCCGTTCCGGGACTCCCCCCGGGATATTTGAGAACAAAAGAAGCAGCAGCGTGGGCGGGGCGAGGGGGCGGCGCGCCGCAGGTTACCCTAGTCGCCCGAGGCGAGGCGGGTGAGCCAGTCCTCGACCCGGGCGCGGTTGACCTCCATGTCGCGGGCGCCGAAGCGTTGGCGGGCGTAGAGCACGGGGAGGGAGCCGCCCTCGCCATCGGGGAGCGCGGTGATCGTGGTATAGTCAGGAAAGCCCATCAGGCGCGAGCGGGTGACATAGGTGATCCGCCCCTCGGCCGGGCTGCCGGCGAGGCGGGTGGTGCGGGGCGTGGCCAGCGCGATGCGGTCGAGCGCGGTGAGCACCGCCTCGGGCGGGAGCGGGATCCGGGGCGGCTCCTCGACGCCCGCGCGGACGAGCCAGCCGTTGCCGATGGGGATGGGCGCTGTCAGCGGGTCGATATGCCAGCGCGCCGGATCGGAGGGGGCGAGGCGGATCCAGAGGAGCCCCGCGAGGATCAGGAGCGGGATGAGGATCAGGGCGGTCTTCATCGGCGGCGCGCCTCTCTCGGGTCAGTCGGGGGTGGGGCGGCGGTTCCAGAGGGCCAGGCACATCAGATCGGTGGCGACATGGGCGCCGGCGATCGCGGTGGCGCCGGTCGTGTCATAGGGGGGCGAGACCTCGACCACATCGCCGCCGACCATGTTGATCCCGGCCAGATCGCGCAGCATGGCCGAGGCCTGCCAGCTGGCCAGCCCGCCCCAGACCGGCGTGCCGGTGCCCGGCGCGAAGGCGGGGTCGAGCGCGTCGATATCGAAGGTGACATAGCAGGGCCCCTGCCCCACGACCTCTTTCGCGCGGGCCACGGTCCAACTGGTGCCTTTCTCGTGCACCGTTCGGGCGTCGATGAAGCTGATGCCGCAATAATCCTCGCAGGTGGTGCGGATGCCGATCTGCAGGCAGCGGGCGGGGTCGACCAGCCCCTCCTGCACCGCCTTGTAGAAAAAGGTGCCGTGGTCGATCCGGTCGGGGCTGTCATCGGGCCAGAGGTCGGAATGGGCGTCGAAATGCAACACGCCCAGCGGGCCGAAGCGGGCGGCATAGGCGCGCAGGATCGGCAGGGTGATGAAGTGATCGCCCCCCAGCGTGATCGTGCCCGGCCCCTGGGCGAGGATCCCGGCGATATGGTCCTGCAGGAGGGCGGGGAAGCCCGCGGTATCGGCATAGTCGAAGGCCAGATCGCCGTAATCGGCCACGGCGAAATCGCCCAGCGGATCGAAGCCCCAGCCATAGGGCGGGTCATAGGGTTGCAGGCTGCTTGCCTCGCGGATGGCGCGGGGGCCGAAGCGGGTGCCGGGGCGGTTCGAGACCGCCTGATCGAAGGGCACGCCGGTGATGGCAAGGTCCACCCCGGCGAGATCCTTGGTATAGCGCCGCCGCAGGAAGGAGGGCGCGCCGGCAAAGGTGTTCTCGAAGGAGGCGCCCTTGAGATCCGCGCGCGTGAAGGCGTGGTCGACCTGGCGTTTCGCGTCTTCCAGCGCCATCAGTTCACCCTGTATCCGTCGCGCAGAAGATCGTCGGTCGCGGCCGTGATCGCCTTGCCCAGCGTCTCGATCACCCATTCGGCCTCGTCCGCGGTCATCACCAGGGGCGGCGAGAGCACGTTGAGATGGCCCATCGGGCGGACCATCAGGCCCAGTTCCTCGGCCCTATCGGCGATGCGTTTGCCCATCTTCGCCTCGTCCGGCAGAAGCGCGCGGGTCGTCTTGTCGGCGACATTCTCGACGCAGATCATCATCTTGGCGCCCCGCACCTGCCCCACGGTGGGCAGCGCCTCGAGGCCCTTGGCCGCCGCTTCGAAGACGGCGCCGGCGCGGGCGACATTGCCGAGGATATCCTCGCGCTCCATGATCTCGAGCGTCTTGAGGCCGGCCGCACAAGAGACCGGATGGCCGGAATAGGTGTAGCCGGAGGTGAACCAGCGCGCGCCATCCTCGGCCATCGCCTCCCAGATCCGGTCGGAAAAGATCAGCGCGCCCAGCGGCAGATAGCCCGAGGTCAGGCCCTTGGCGCAGGTGATCATGTCGGGGATCACGTCGAAGGCGTCGTGGCTTGCGAACCAGTGGCCGATCCGGCCGAAGCCGGTCACGACCTCGTCGCAGATGACGAGGATGTCGTGGCGGCGGCAAAGCTCGGCCATGCGGCGCAGATAGCCTTGGGGCGGGATGATCACGCCGCCCGAGGCCTGGATCGGTTCGGCGATGAAGGCGCCGATCCGGTCGGCGCCCACTTCGGCGATCAGCGCCTCGAATTCGGCGACGAGGTAGTCGCAGAAGGCGGCTTCATCCAGGCCGGCGGGGGCGCGGTAGGGGTTGGGGCTGGTGAGGTGGTGGATCCCCTCGCGGATATAGCGGAACTGCGGCACCCGGTCGCCGTCGCGCTTGCCGATCGACTGACAGAGATGGGTCGAGCCGTGATAGCTTTGGTTGCGGGCGACGATATCGGTCTTGCCGGGATTGCCGCGGCAGGCGTGATAGAACTGGACCATGCGATAGGCGCTGTCGACCGCGGTCGAGCCGCAGGTGGTGAAATGCACCCGGTTCAGATCGCCGGGCGCGCGGGCGGCCAGCTCGGCCGCAAGCCGGGCCTGGGGTTCGGTCGTCATGTCGACGAAGGGATTGGCATAGGCCAGCCGTTCGACCTGTTCGGCGATGGCGCTGGCCATTTCCTTGCGGCCCAGCCCGATATTGGTGCACCAGAGCCCACCTACCGCGTCGAAATAGCGCCTGCCCCTGTCATCCCAGAGGTAACTGCCCTCGCCGCGCGTGATGACCTCGGACCCCTTGGCTTCGAACGGGCCGAAATTGGCCCAGGGGTGCAGAACGTGGTCGTGATCCATATCCCAGATGCTGCGGGCGTTGGCGGTCGGGGTCATGCGAGGCCTCTGTCACTGTTGCGGATGGCCAAGTCTAGACCGGACCGGGGCCGTTGCGCCATGACAAAGAGCCGCGGCCCCGGGGCGGTGTCGGGCCTTGCTCCGTAGCCTCAGGCGGCGGGCAGGCGCGTCTCGACCAGACGGGCGAAATAGGAGGCGCCAAAGGGCGCGGCGCTGTCGTCGAAATCAAAGCCGGGGTGATGCACGCCGGGCGTATCGCCATTGCCGAGAAAGAGGTAGGCGCCGGGGCGCTTCTCGAGCAGATAGGCGAAATCCTCGGCCCCCATTTCGCGCGGGGCTTCTGCATCGACGGCACCGCCGACGGCGCGGGCCACTTCGGCGGCGAGCCGGGTCTTTTCGGGATCGTTGATCGTGGGGGGATAGCCCACCTCGTACTCCAGCCGCGCCTCGACGCCATAGCTGGCGGCCTGACCGGCGACGATCTCCTCCATCCGGCGGATCACCATGGCCTGCACCGCCTTGTCGAAAGTGCGCACCGTGCCGTTGAGATAGGCCGTCTCGGGGATGACATTGTCGGTCGTGCCGGTGTGGATCTGCGTGACCGAGATCACCAGATCGGCGATGGCGTGGTGATTGCGGCTGACGATGGTCTGAAAGGCGGTGACGATGGCGCAGGCGGCGACCACCGGGTCGCGGGTTTCATGCGGCATCGCGCCGTGCCCGCCCTTGCCGGTGATGCGGACGTGGAATTCGTCCACCGCCGCCATGATCGGCCCCGGCGTGGTGAAGAAATCCCCCACCGGCGTGCCGGGCGAGGTGTGCAGGGCATAGACCTCGGCGATGTCGAACCGGTCGAGCACGCCTTCGGCGACCATCGCCTCGCCGCCGCCGCCCGCCTCTTCGGCCGGCTGAAAGATCAGCGCCACGGTGCCGGCGAAATTGCGCGTCTCGGCCAGGTATTTCGCGGCCCCCAGAAGCATCGCCGTATGGCCGTCATGGCCGCAGGCATGCATCCGGCCGGGGATTTTCGAGGCATGGGGCGCGCCGGTTTCCTCGGTCATCGGCAGCGCGTCCATATCGGCGCGCAGGCCGATCACCGGCCCCTCGGCCCGGCCCCGGATCAGCGCCACGATCCCGGTCCGGGCGATGCCTTCGTGGATCTCGTCCACGCCGAAGTCGCGCAGGCGGGCGGCGACGAAGGCGGCGGTCTCGTGACAGTCGAAGGCCAGTTCGGGATGCTGGTGCAGATGGCGGCGCCATTCCGTCATCTCCTCGGCGAAAGCGGCGATGCGGTTGATCACGGGCATGGGCTGGCACTCCGGTCCGGGGGGCAATAGAGAGGTCTGGCCCGAGCTAACCCCGAACGAGGTGCAAGGACAATGGCCCAAGACGCGCCCGAGGCGGGCACTGATGAGGATGCCCCGATCCGCGATGCGTTGATCCACGATACGGGTGGCGGTGCGCTGCGCCAGGTCGAGCGGCTCCTGGCGATCATGGCGCGGCTGCGCGATCCGCAGACCGGCTGCCCCTGGGATATCGAGCAGGATTTCGCCTCGATCGCCCCCTATACGATCGAAGAGGCGCATGAGGTTGCCGATGCGATCGACCGCGGCGCCTGGGACGAGCTTGAGGGCGAGCTGGGCGATCTGCTGTTCCAGTCGGTCTATCACGCGCAGATGGGCGCCGAGCGGGGCCTTTTCACCTTCGAGAGCATCGCCCGCGGCATCGCCGACAAGATGCTCGCCCGCCATCCGCATGTCTTTGGCAGCGAAAGCCGCGACAAGTCGGTGGCGCAGCAAAGCGCGGATTGGGAAAGGCTGAAGGCGCGCGAAAGGGCCGACAAGGCCGAGGGCGGCGTGCTTGACGGGGTGGCACTCGGGCTTCCGGCGCTGATGCGCGCGGTCAAGCTGCAGAAACGCGCAGCACGGGTGGGGTTCGACTGGCCCTCGACCGATCAGGTGCTGGACAAGCTGGTCGAGGAGGCGCGCGAGGTGGTCGAGGCGCGCGAAAGCCTGTCGCAGGCCGCGCTGAGCGAAGAGATCGGCGACCTGCTCTTCGTCATGGCCAATCTGGCGCGCCATCTGGACGTCGATCCCGAAGCGGCGCTGCGCGGGGCGAATGCGAAATTCACCCGCCGGTTCCGGGGCATAGAGGCCGCACTGAAGGCAGAGGGCAAAAGGCCGGAAGACAGCGACCTGGACGAGATGGACGCGATCTGGAACCGGATCCGCGCAGAGGACAAGACAGGGCGAGCGGACTGACCGTCGGGCAGGATCGCCGCGCCGGTGGTGGGGCGATTGACCGGGGGCGCGCGCTGCGCCATGACACCGCAGCATGACCGAGAGCCCCTCCCCTCCTCCCTCCGCCACCGCCTCTTTGGCCCCCGATATCCTGTGCATCGGCTCGGTCCTGTGGGATGTGATCGGCCGCACGCCTGCGGTGATGGCGCCGGGCGCGGATGTTCCCGGCCGGATCGAACGCCTGCCCGGCGGGGTGGCGATGAACATCGCCATGGCGCTGGCCCGCCTGAACCTCCGCCCCGCCCTTCTAAGCGCGCTTGGCCGCGATGCCGAAGGGGTGGCACTTCTGGCCGAGGCGGCGCGGATGGGCCTTGATACGCGCCATGTTCATCTGTCCGACGATCTTCCGACCGACCGGTACATGGCCATCGAAGGCGCCGGCGGTCTGGTTGCGGCCATCGCCGATGCCCATAGCCTCGAGGCGGCGGGCGCGCGCATCCTCGCCCCCCTCTCCGATGGAAGGCTGGCCACGCCCGATCAGCCCTGGCCGGGGCTGGTGGCGCTGGATGGCAACCTGACCGCCGATCTGCTGGCCGAGATCGCGACCTCGCCGCTTTTTGCCCGCGCCGACCTGCGCGTGGCCCCCGCCAGCCCCGGCAAGGCCGAGCGCCTGCTGCCGTTTCTCGGCCAGGCGCGCGCGACGCTCTATGTCAATGTCGAGGAGGCGGGCCTGCTTTGCGCGACCCGGTTCGACACGGCCGAAGCCGCGGCCGCGGCCCTGTGCGACCGTGGCGCGCGGCGGGTTCTGGTCACGGCCGGTGCCGCGCCCGCAGCCGAGGCCGGGCCGCTGGGCCGGTTCAGCGCCTGCCCGCCTGCCGTGACCGCGCGCCGCGTCACGGGGGCGGGAGATACCTTCATGGCCGCCCATATCGCCGCCGAATTCCGCGGCCTCACACCGGCCGAGGCGCTGGCCCATGCGCTCGAGGCCGCCGCAACCCATGTTTCCGGAGGCCCCGCCGCATGATCGCCCCGCCCCTGAGTTTCAGCCCCGAAGCCGCCGCCGCGCGGGCCGAAGGACAGCCGCTTGTCGCGCTGGAATCGACCATCATCACCCATGGCATGCCCTGGCCGCAGAATGTCGAAACGGCGGGCCGCGTGGAACAGGCGGTGCGCGACGGCGGCGCCGTTCCGGCCACCATCGCGGTGCTGCGGGGGCGGCTCCATATCGGCCTGACCGAGGAGGAACTGTCTGAGCTTGGTCAGGCCCGCGGGGTGGCCAAGCTCAGCCGCGCCGATCTGGCGGCCTGCCTTGCCTCTGGCGGCACCGGGGCGACGACGGTGGCCGCAACGATGATCGCCGCCCGCCTTGCCGGGATCGCCGTCTTTGCGACCGGAGGGATCGGCGGCGTGCATCGCGGGGCCGAGACCAGCTTCGACATCTCTGCCGATCTGCAGGAGCTGGCGCAGACCCCGGTCACGGTGGTGGCGGCCGGCGCCAAGGCGATCCTCGATCTGCACAAGACCTATGAAGTGCTGGAAACCCTGGGCGTGCCGGTGATCGCCGTCGGGCAGGACGTTCTGCCCGCCTTCTGGTCGGCGCGGTCGGATCTTGCCGCGCCGCTGCGGATGGACCGGGCAGACCAGATCGCCGCCAGCCACCTGATGCGCGCGGCCCTCGGCCTGCCGGGGGGGCAGCTGGTGGCCAATCCGGTGCCCGCCGCCGATGAGATCCCGCAAGAGATCCTGGCCCCCCATATCGACCGGGCCCTGGCCGAAGCCGCGGCGCAGGGGATCGCGGCCAAGGCGGTGACGCCCTTCCTGCTGCAGCGCCTGTTCGACCTGACCGGGGGGCAAAGCCTTTCGGCCAATATCGCGCTTGTCCTGAACAACGCCTGGCTTGCAGCCGGGATCGCGCGCGCGATTGCGGCGCAAGGCGCGGCATCCGCCGCCTCCGCGCACCGCTGACTGCGGCCGGCGCGGCACAGGCCTTTACCTCGCCCGCCGCGAGGTTCATTGAACCGTCAGGGTCGGGCGCATAAATGACGAGGCGCAAGCGGGGAGGACCAGCGTGACCGGGCCGGATGACAGGGAAAAGGGGCGCGTGCACCTGGCGATTCCGGGCCGGATCCTTGCAGGCCTGCGCAACAATTTCCTTGCCGGCGTCGTCGTCATCGCGCCGATCGGGCTGACGGCCTGGTTCCTGTGGACCTTGGCCGGCTGGGTCGACGGGTTCGTCCTGCCCTTCGTCCCCTCTGCCTACCGACCCGAGACGCTGGTGAACCGCTGGTTCGGCGGGGCCAATGGCGAACCCGTCGTCGACAGCCTGCGTGGCGTGGGCGTCATCCTGTTTCTGGTCTTCACCATCCTGGTGGGCTGGATCGCGAAGGGCATTGTCGGGCGGTCCTTCCTGCGCTGGGGCGAGGATATCGTGGGCCGGCTGCCGGTGATCCGGTCGATCTACAACGCGCTGAAGCAGATCTCCGAAACTGTCTTCTCGCAGCGCGAATCCTCGTTCCAGAAGGCCTGCCTGATCCCCTTCCCGCGCGACGGGTCCTGGGCGCTGGCCTTCATCTCGACCGAGGCCAAGGGAGAGGTGCAACGGCACCTCTTTCAGGGGGACGAGATCATCTCGGTCTTCATGCCGACCACGCCGAACCCGACATCGGGCTTTCTGATCTTCGTGCCGCGCAGCCAGGTTCACGAGCTGGAAATGTCGGTCGAGGATGCGGCCAAGCTCGTGATCTCGGCCGGGCTGGTCTATCCGCAAGGGACCGAGCCGCCCGGCCCCGATGCGATCCCGCTGGCGGTGCGCAAACCCCAGGCGTGACGGCATGGTCCGGGCGGGCGCGAATTTGCAAAATTCGCGGGGCCGAATTTTGCAAATTCGGCCTTACAGCGCCGTCCAGCCGCCATCGACAGAGATCGTCGTGCCGGTGATCTGATCCGCCGCCGGCGAACACAGGAACACCGCCGTGCCGCCCAGCTGTTCGACCGTGGCGAAATCCTTGGACGGCTGACGTTCGAGCATCACCTCGCGCAGCACCGTCTCGCGGTCCATGCCATGCGCGGCCATCTGATCGGGGATCTGCGCCTCGACCAGCGGTGTGAGCACATAACCCGGGCAGATCGCATTGGCCGTGATCGGCTCGCGCGCGGTTTCAAGCGCCGTCACCTTGGTCAGGCCCACCATCCCGTGCTTGGCCGCGACATAGGCCGATTTGTAGGGGCTGGCCGTCAGGCCATGCGCGCTGGCCACGTTGATCACCCGCCCCCAGCCGCCCGCCCGCATCATCGGCAGCGCCGCCGCCGTCGTGTGAAAGGCCGAGCTGAGGTTGATCGCCAGCACCGCATCCCATTTCTCGGGCGGGAAGGCGTCGATGCCGCAGACATGCTGGATCCCCGCATTGTTCACCAGGATATCGCAGGCGCCCGCCTGTTCGATCAGCGCCCGCGCCTCGGCGCCCTTCGACATGTCGGCCCGGATGTAGCGCGCCCGGACCCCGAACTCCCGCCCCAGCGAATCGGCCAGCGCGTGATCCTCCTCCGAATCGGTGAAGGAGTTGAGCACCACCGCCGCCCCTGCGCGGGCCAGCTCGCGCGCGATGCCAAGGCCGATGCCCGAGGTCGATCCGGTGATCACGGCCGTCCGCCCGGCGAGCGAAGCTGCAAATGTCATGCTGACGATCCTTTCATCCAGGCCCCGGGCCTGTCGCGTTAACCTTTGGTCCTTGGCCCTGAGGCTCGACCCTTGCCGCGATCATAGCCCCTGAGGCCCCGAAGGAAAGCGGCCCGACCGGTCGCCGCAGCGGCCGCACCCCGCCCCCGCTGGACCGCCCGGCCCTGCCATCTGCACAAAAAAACGCCCGCGCGAGGCGGGCGTTGAGTTATTGAGGCAGGTTTCATACAGGCAAGAAACCTATCGAGCAGTGACGCCTTTATAAGCAATCCTGCGCCGGGATGCCAGCTAAAAGTTTGATAATGCACGCCGGGCACCGTAGTCTTGAACCAGACCCAGCAAGCCGCGGAAGGATCGTTTCCAAGATGGCACCTCAGTTGTTCTCGCGCCTGCACAAAGTGACAACCGGACTGGCGCTGGCCCTTGGCCTCGGCTTGGCCTCTGTCGCCCAGGCCCAGCCCAGCCATGGCATAGCTATGTATGGCGACCCTGCCCTGCCACCGGATTTTGTGGCCCTGCCCTATGCCAATCCCGATGCGCCCTTCGGCGGCCGCATCGTCTCGGCCGAGGTCGGCAGCTTCGACAGCCTCAATCCCTATATCCTGCGCGGCTCGGTTCCGTGGCAGCTGACCTTCCTCATCTCGGAAAGCCTGATGGGCCGGTCGCTGGATGAACCCTTCACGCTGTACGGCCTTCTGGCCGAAACGATCGAGACCGGGCCGAATCGCGAATGGGTGGAATTCCACCTGCGCCCCGAGGCGCGGTTTTCGGACGGAAGCCCGGTCACGGTCGAGGATGTGATCTTTTCCTACGAGCTTCTGGGGACCGAAGGCCATCCGCGCTATCACACCTTCTATGGCAAGATCGCCTCGATCGAGGCCGTGGGCGAGCGCGGCGTGCGGATCACCTTCAACGAAGAGGATCGCGAACTGGCGCTGATCGCCGGCATGCGCCCGATCCTGCAGAAGGCGCAATGGGAAGGCGTCGATTTCGCCGCCAGCGACGGGCTGACCATGATCCCCGTCACCTCGGGCCCCTATGTGATCGAAAGCTTCGAGGCCGGCCGATTCGTCAGCCTCAAGCGTGATCCCGACTATTGGGGCCAGAACGTTCCCTTCCGCACCGGCACCATGGTGATCGACGAGATCCGGATGGAATTCTTCGGCGATGAAACCGCCGCCTTCGAGGCCTTCAAGGTGGGCGAGGTCAACATCACCCGCGAAACCAATGTCGCCCGCTGGCAAAGCCAGTATGATTTCCCGCTGGTCCAGTCCGGCGATGTCGTGCTCTCCGTCGTGCCGCATCAGCGGCCCTCGGGGATGACCGGCTTCGTGATGAACACCCGCCTGCCCCAGTTCGAGGACTGGCGCGTGCGCGAGGCGATGATCCAGGCCTTCAACTTCGAATTCATCAACGACACGATGACCGGGGGCGAACAGCCGCGCATCACCTCGTATTTCTCGAACTCGCCGCTTGCGATGAGCGACGGACCTGCCGAAGGGCGCGAGCGTGACTTCCTTGACCCCTTCGCCGACAGCCTGCTGCCCGGCGCGCTGGAGGGCTATGCCCTGCCCGTCGGTGACGGGACCGAGCGCAACCGCCCCGGCACCATGGCCGCGATCGACCTGATGGAAGAGGCCGGCTGGACCATCGCCGACGACGGCGTGATGCGCAATGAGCGGGGCGAGGCCTTCACCTTCGAGATCGTCCTCGAAACCGGGGCGACCGAGATCCAGTCGATCATCAACATGTATGTGCAATCGCTGGGCCGCATCGGGATCACCCCGCGCGTGACCACGGTGGACGGGGCGCAATACAAGGAGCGCACCGATAACTACGACTTCGGCATGACCTATTTCCGCCGGGCCATGTCGCTCTCGCCGGGGAACGAGCAGTATCTCTACTGGGGGTCGGATTTCGCCGATGTGCCGGGCGGGCGCAACGTGATGGGCGTGCGCTCCGAGGCGATCGACAGCCTGATCGGGCTTTTGCTGACCTCGGAGGATCAGGAGGATTTCCTCGCCGCCGCGCGCGCGCTTGACCGGGTGCTGACGACGGGGCGCTTCGTCATCCCGATCTATCAGTGGAATGTCAGCCGGATCGCCCATTCCGCCGATCTGCACTTCCCCGAGGAGCTGCCGCTCTTCGGCGACTGGCCGGGCTGGCAGCCCGATGTCTGGTGGTACGATCCGCGCTAAGGCAGACCCGCCCCGCCTTGCAACCCGCCCTGCCTTGCAACCCGGAGGGCGGGGCAGTAGCGAGGGCCGATCCCAACCGGAGGCCGGTCCTTGGTCACGCTCGACATCTTTTCCGACCCGGTCTGTCCCTGGTGCCATATCGGCAAGGCCAATCTTGACCGGGCGCTGGAGCGGGCGGGCGATCATCCCTTCGTCATCCGCTGGCTGCCGTTCCAGCTCAACCCCGACATGCCCCGCGAGGGCGCCGACCGGCGGGCCTATCTCGAGGCGAAGTTCGGCGGCAAGGCCGAGGCGGCCCGCGCCTATGCCCAGGTCGTCGAGGCGGCCGAGGCGGCGGGCGTCACGCTTGATCTCGGGCGGATCGAGCGGATGCCAAACACGCTGGATGCGCATCGGCTGATCCATTGGGCCGGGGTCGAGGGGCGGCAGGCGGCGGTGGTGAGCGCGCTCTTCCGCGCCTATTTCGCGGAAGGGCGGGATATCGGCCAGGCCGAGGTTCTGGCCGATATCGCGGATGGGGCGGGGCTTGATGCCTCGGTCATCCTGCGGCTTCTGGCCAGCGAGGCCGACCGCGCCGAGATCCTGTCCCTCGACGCGCAGGCCCGCGCCATGGGGGTGACGGCGGTGCCCACCTTCGTTGTGGCCGGCGCCCATGCCGTGCCCGGCGCGCAGCCGGTGGCGCTTTGGGAACAGGTGATCGCCGAGATCGGGCAGAAACTCTCCGAGGACGGCGCATGAGCGATGCCACGGCGCGCGTGCGCCGCCGGATCAGCCAGGGCGAATTCGTCGCCCTGATGGCGATGCTGACGGCGACGGTCGCCTTCTCGATCGATTCGATGCTGCCCGCCCTGCCCGAGATCGGCCGCGAGCTTTCGCCCGATGCGCTGAACCGGGCGCAGCTGATCCTGACATCCTTCGTTCTCGGCATGGGGCTGGGCACGCTCTTCGCCGGGCCGCTGGCCGATGCTTTCGGGCGCCGGCCGGTGCTGTTCGCGGGGGCGGGGCTTTATTGCCTGGGCGCGGTGCTGGCCTGGCGGGCGCAATCTCTCGAGGTGATGCTGGCGGCGCGGCTTTTGCAGGGGCTGGGCGCCTCGGCGCCCCGGGTCGTGGCGATCGCCATGGTGCGCGACCTCTATCAGGGGCGCGACATGGCGCGGATCCTGTCCTTCGTGATGATCATCTTCACGCTGGTGCCGGCGATGGCGCCGCTTCTGGGGTCTTTCGTGATCGCGGGCTTCGGCTGGCGGGCGATCTTCGGCAGTTTCCTGATCTTCTCGACCCTGTCGATGGTCTGGCTGTTCTTCCGTCAGGGCGAGACCCTGGCCCCCGAACACCGCCGGCCGCTGCAATTCGGGCTTCTGGGACGGGCCCTGCGCGAGGTGCTGTCGCATCCGACGACGCGGCTGACCATCGCGGTGCAGATGCTGGCCTTCGGGATGCTGTTTTCCGTCCTCTCCTCGACCCAGCAGGTCTTTGACATCACCTACGGCCGCGGCGCCGGGTTTCCGTGGTGGTTTGCGGGCATCTCGCTGGTGGCGGGCACGGCGGGCTTCGTGAATGCGCGGCTGGTCGGGCGGCTAGGGATGCGGCGGATCATCAAGGCGGCGCTCTTGGGGCAGATGGTGCTGTCGAGCCTGATGATCGCGGCAATCCTGGCGCCTTTGCCCGAAGGGGTGGAGTTCGTCTTCTATCTGGTCTGGACGACCTCGGTCTTTTTCCAGTCGGGGCTGATGATCGGCAATCTGAACGCCCTGGGGATGGAGCCCCTGGGCCATATCGCGGGCATGGCGGCCTCGGTCATCGCCTCTCTGGCGACGGTGGGGTCGGTCCTGATCGCGGCCCCGATCGCGCTGGCCTTTGACGGAACGGCCATGCCGATTGCGTTGGGAACGCTGGGCGCGGCTTTCGTGGCCCGGCTGATCGCGGGGCGGATCCGACGGGACGCGTGACCGCGGCGCCGGGGTCGAATTTTTCCACAATAGACCATGGCCCCCAGGGCGCGCGCGGTCGAATTTGGCCAAATTCGACCTGCCTCAGGCCGGCGTGGCCTTCGCCTTCTTCTCGGCCGCCAACCTGTCGGCCAGATCCCGGGCCAGGGCGAAGGCGCCCTTGATCTTGTCGGCCTCGCTCTTCCAGTCGCGCCGCACGACGATCTTGTTGTCGCGCACCTTGGCCAGCCCCTCCTGCGCCTGGATGAAATCGACCAGCACCGCGGGCGAGGCGAACTTGTCGTTGTGGAACTGGATCGTGGCGCCTTTCGGCCCGCCATCCAGCTTGGCGATCCCGGCGCGTTTGCACATCGCCTTGATCCGCACGATCAGCAGAAGCGTGTTCACCTCGCGCGGGAGCGGGCCGAAACGGTCGATCAGCTCGGCGGCAAAGCCTTCGAGCTCGACCTTGGTCGACAGCGCCGAGAGCCGCCGATACAGCCCCAGCCGCACGTCGAGATCGGGGATATAGGCCTCGGGGATCAGCACCGGCACGCCAAGGTTGATCTGCGGCGCCCAGTGGCCATCCTCCTCGACCATCCCCTCGCCCTGGCCCGAGCGCAGCCGGGCGATCTCGTCCTCCAGCATCTGCTGATAGAGCTCGAAGCCCACCTCGTTGATATGGCCCGACTGCTCCTCGCCCAGAAGGTTGCCCGCGCCACGGATATCAAGATCCTGACTGGCCAGCGTGAAGCCCGCGCCCAGCGTATCGAGGCTGCCCAGCACGCGCAGCCGCTTTTCCGCGCCGGGGGTCAGTTTCTGGCGCGGTTTCGTTGTCAGATAGGCATAGGCGCGCGTCTTGGACCGGCCGACCCGCCCCCGGATCTGATAAAGCTGGGCCAGGCCGAACATATCGGCGCGATGCACGATCATCGTGTTTGCGGTCGGGATGTCGAGGCCGGATTCCACGATGGTCGTGGCCAGAAGCACATCGAACTTGCCGTCGTAAAAGGCGTTCATCCGGTCATCAAGCTCGCCCGCCGCCATCTGTCCATGCGCCACCACGACCGAAACCTCGGGCATTTCGCGCTTCAGCCAGTCCTCGATCTCGGGCAGATCGGCGATGCGGGGCACGACGAAGAAGCTTTGCCCGCCCCGGTAATGTTCGCGCAACAGCGCCTCGCGGATGGTGATCGAGTCGAACTCGCTGACATAGGTGCGGATCGCCAGCCGGTCGATCGGCGGCGTGCCGATGATCGACAGATCCCGCATCCCCGAGAGCGATTGCTGCAGCGTCCGCGGGATCGGCGTCGCCGTCAGCGTAAGCACATGCACATCCGAGCGCAGTTGCTTCAGCCGTTCCTTGTGGGCCACGCCGAAATGCTGCTCCTCGTCGATGATCAGGAGGCCCAGGTTGTGAAACCGGATCCCCTTGGCCAGAAGCGCATGGGTGCCGACGACGATATCCACCGTGCCGGCCGCCAGCCCCTCGCGCGTGGCCTGCGCATCGCGGGCCGAGACAAAGCGCGACAGCGGCCGGACCTGGATCGGAAAGCCGCGGAAGCGTTCGGCAAAGCCCTTGTAATGCTGCCGCGCCAGCAGCGTCGTGGGCGCGATGATCGCCACCTGCACCCCCGACATGGCCGCGACAAAGGCCGCGCGGATCGCCACCTCGGTCTTGCCGAAACCCACATCGCCGCAGATCAGCCGGTCCATCGGGCGGCCCGAATCCAGATCGCCCAGCACATCCTCGATCGCCTGCAACTGGTCATCCGTCTCGGCATAGGGAAAGCGGGCGAGGAACTGGTCCCAGATCTCGTCCGGCGGGGTCAGTTCGGGCGCCTTGCGCAGCGCACGTTCGGCCGCGACCCGGATCAGACGCTCGGCCATCTGGCGCAGGCGTTCCTTCATCCGCGCCTTCTTGGCCTGCCAGGCGCCGCCGCCCAGCTTGTCGAGCAGGCCCTCTTCATGGCCATAGCGGCTCAGAAGCTCGATATTCTCGACCGGAAGATAGAGCTTCGCCCCTTCGGCATATTCGAGGGCCAGGCATTCATGCGCCGCCCCCGCCGCGCGGATCACCTCGAGCCCCTGATACCGCCCGACGCCGTGATCGACATGGACGACCAGATCGCCGGGCGACAGGCTTTGTGCCTCGGTCAGGAAGTTCTCGGCCCGCTTCTTGCGCCGGGTCTGACGGATCAGCCGGTCGCCCAGAACGTCCTGCTCGGAAATGACGGTCAGCCCCTCGGCCTCGAACCCGTGTTCCAGCGGCCAGACCGCGAGATGCACGCCGCGCTTGCCGACCCGGCCGAAATCGGAAACCGGGATCGTCTCGCCGATCCCCTCATCCTCGATCAGCCCGGTCAGCCGCTCGCGCGCGCCTTCGGAATAGCTGGCGATGACCACCGGCCCCGCCGCCTGACGCGCCGTGACATGATCCACCAGAGCCTTGAAGAGGTTGGTCTTTTCCTGCTGGCGTTCAGGCGCGAAATCCCGCCCGATCCGCCCGCCCGCATCCGTCACCCCAAGGCCCAGGGGCAAAGGCAGCGCGTTGAACTGCATCACGCGCCGACCGCCCACCGCCGCCTCCCAGGCCGCATCGTCAAGATACAGAAGCCCCGGAGGCGCGGGCTTGTAGACCGTGTCGAGCCGCCCCTTCTGCGACAGGGCAAGGCTGCGGGTTTCGTACTGGTCGGTGATCGCCGTCCAGCGCGCGACCCGGGTCGGGGTGATCTGGTCGTCCAGCGTCACCGTGGCCTGCGGCAGATAGTCGAACAGGCTTTCCAGCCGGTCGTGGAAAAAGCCCAGCCAATGCTCCATCCCGGCATGTTTGCGCCCCGCGCTGACCGCCTCGTAAAGCGGATCATCCGTGCCGGCCGCGCCAAACTCGATCCGGTAGCTTTGCCGGAACCGCGTGATCGCCGCCTCGTCAAGCACGATCTCGGAAACCGGGGCAAGCTCGACCAGGTCGAGCTTTTCGGTCGTCCGCTGGGTCGCCGGGTCGAACCGCCGCGCCCCGTCCAGCACATCGCCGAAGAAATCAAGCCGCACCGGCCCCTCATGCCCCGGCGGAAAGATGTCGATGATCCCGCCCCGCACCGCGTAATCGCCGGGCTCGACCACCGTGGGGCTTTGGGTGAAACCCATCCGCACCAGGAAATCCCGCAGGCCCGCCTCGTCGACCCGGCTGCCCACCCGCGCGGCAAAGGCCGAGGCGCGCACCAGATCGCGCGCCGGCACCCGCTGGGTCGCCGCATTGAGCGTGGTCAGCAGCACGAAACGTTCGGGCATCGCATGGGTCAGCGCCGCCAGAGTCGCCATCCGCGCGGCCGACACTTCGGCATTGGGCGAGACGCGGTCATAGGGCAGGCAATCCCAGGCCGGAAAGACGAAGACCGGCATCGCGGGGTCGAAAAAGGCCAGCGCCGCCTGCATCGCCGCCAGCCTGCGATCGTCGCGCGCGACATGCAGGACCGGGCCGGCGCTGCGCGCAATCTCGGACAGGATCAGTTTCGCGTCGAACCCTTCGGGCGCGCCGCTGACGGTGACAGGGCTGGCAGACTGGATCATGCGCGCTGACCTACGCGGCGGGCCGGCAGTGTCAACCACCAGGCCCGGCCTCAGAACACCGGAAAGGCCACGACAAGGTTCTTGTACATCCCGTACATCGCGCTCACGAAGATCGAGATCATGCCCACCACCTGGGTCCAGAACCTGTGCCGGATCAGCGGCTTGAACAAAGCCTCGGCGCGCGGCTCCTCTTCCGCCAGACGATAGGCCAGCCGCATCCCGAGCCAGCCGACAAAGGTCATCGGCGCCGCGATCAGCAGCACGGCCTGGGCAAACTCGACCCCGTACCAGATCGCCAGCGTCGCCAGAACCGTCAGGATGAACGCCACGAAGCCCAGAAGGAACACCCCCGAGACCTCCATGATATAGATCAGCCGGTTGACGTTGATCCGGACCAGATCCTCCATGTCCTCCAGCGCCTGCCCGCCCTGCCGGCGCGCGCGCTGGATCATGTCATAGGGCACGCCCATGACGTAATGGCTGGCCGAGGACCAGGCCACAGCCAGCACGATCCAGTACCACAGGCTGGAGAACGACCTGGTCGAGATCGTGTCGAAAAGGGTCTTGGTCAGGTCCAAGGCAGCAGAAGCCTCGCTTGCGGCAGTCGCGCGGAACCTAGCGCGGGGCCCACGCCTTGCCCAGACTTGTGAAGCCCCCCGATCCGTGGCACCCAACATTGTGTGACAGAAAGGCCAAGATCATGAAACCGACCGTCGCCCCCTTCCCCGCCGCCCGCCTTCGCCGCGTCCGCTCCGGTGCGGCGCTGCGCGCGCTGGTGCGCGAAACCCATCTGGATCCGACCGATTTCATCTGGCCCGTCTTCGTCATGGCCGGGACGGATGACGAAACCCCCGTCCCCTCGATGCCCGGCGTCACCCGCAAGACCGTCGACCGCATCGCCCGCGCCGCGCGCGAGGCCCATGCCCTCGGCATCCCCGCGATCTGCCTCTTTCCCTATACCGCGATGGAGGCGCGCACCGAGGATTGCGCCGAGGCCTGGAACCCCGACAACATCGCCAACCGCGCGATCCGCGCGATCAAGGACGCGGTCCCCGACATTGCGGTGATGACCGATATCGCGCTCGACCCCTACAACATCAACGGCCATGACGGCTTTGTCGAGGATGGCCGGATCGTCAACGACCGCACCGTCGAGGCGCTGGTCCGCATGGCGCTTGCCCAGGCCGAGGCGGGGGCCGATATCCTCGGCCCCTCCGACATGATGGACGGCCGGATCGGCGCGATCCGCACGGCGCTCGAGGCAGAGGGCCATGTCGATGTGACGATCCTCTCTTATGCCGCGAAATACGCCTCGGCCTTCTACGGGCCGTTCCGCGATGCGGTGGGCGCCTCGGCCGCGCTGAAGGGCGACAAGAAGACCTACCAGATGGACCCCGCCAATTCCGCCGAGGCGCTGCGCCTGATCGAACGCGACCTGACCGAAGGCGCCGACATGGTCATGGTCAAACCCGGCATGCCCTATCTCGATATCTGCCGCCGGGTGAAGGAGGCCTTCGGCGTGCCGACCTTCGCCTATCAGGTCTCGGGCGAATATGCGATGATCCGCGCGGCCGCGGCCAATGGCTGGATCGACGGCGAAAAGGTCATGCTCGAAAGCCTGACCTGCTTCAAACGCGCCGGCTGCGACGGGATCCTGACCTATTTCGCCCCCGAGGCGGCCCGGATCCTCAACGGCTGAGGCCCCGCCCGGCGATCCGCCGCCCAGAGGCGCCCGGCCCCGCCTGCCGGGGTGACAGGGGCGCACAAACGGGATATTGTGTGCCCGCAAGGTCCGGACACAAGGACCATGAGGCTGAAAGGGCAGAACATGACATCCACTCGTCGCGTCTTCATCAGTGGCGCTCTGATGACCCTCGCGCTGGCTGGCTGCGGCAACGGCATCGGCAGCCCCGGCCCCGCCACGATCGACGCCCGCGTCGACAGCACGCTGGCCTATATGTATTCCACCTATCCCGGCACGCGCGACCTTGCCGACAAGGCCGCCGGCATGCTGGTGATGCCGTTGGTGACGGAAGCCGGCATCGGCTTCGGCGGCTCCTACGGGCGCGGCGCCCTGCGCATCGGCCCCTCGACGGTGGATTACTACTCCGCCGCCGCCGCCAGCGCCGGTTTCCAGATCGGCGCGCAGCAGTTCAGCCATGTCCTCTTCTTCATGACCCAGGACGCGCTGGCCGAATTCCGCTCCTCGCCCGGCTGGGCCGCGGGGGCCAATATCGTCTATGCGATCAACGATCAGGGCGAAATGCTGCGGGCCGAAACGACGACCTCGCTCTCGCCGGTGATCGCGGTGGTCTTCGCCCAGACCGGCCTGCGCGTCGGCGCCACGATCGAAGGCACCAAATACACCCGCATCATCCCCTGAAACTGCCGGACAGCACCGGCGGGCGAAAACCGGGCCGACCCTCTCCGCCCCCTCTCCGCCCCTGCTTCTTTTGTTCAAAAATATCCCGGGGGGAGGCCGCAGGCCGGGGGGCAGAGCCGGGGGGGGGGGCGCGGGGGGGGGGCCCCCCCCCCCCCCCCCCGGCAGAAATTTGCAAAATTTCTGCCCGCCCATGTATCGACCCAGCGGCACGGCCAGCACCCAATTCCCCACCACGGCGCCTCCATGTTCCGACCGCGACATTTCCCGTCGCCTTTGACCAATCCTTGCGCCGCATGCTGGGGAATCCTGCCCCCAGCATGAACCGGAGCTCATTCCCATGAAAACCACCACCCGCGTTGCCGTGATCGGCGGAGGCGTCGTCGGCTGTTCCGTCCTCTACCACCTGACGAAACTCGGCTGGTCCGACGTGATGCTGATCGAACGCTCGGACCTGACCTCCGGCTCGACCTGGCACGCCGCCGGCGGCTTCCATACGCTGAACGGCGACACCAACATGGCAGCCCTTCAGGGCTACACCATCCGCCTCTACAAAGAGCTCGAGGCGCTGACCGGCATGTCCTGCGGCCTGCACCATGTCGGCGGCATCACGCTGGCCGATACCGAAGAGCGCTTCGACATGCTCAAGGCCGAACGCGCCAAGCACCGCTACATGGGGCTCGACACCGAAATCCTCACCCCCGACGAGGTCGCCAAGATGACCGACGGGCTGGTCAACACCGCCGGCATAATCGGCGCGCTCTACGATCCGCTCGACGGCCACCTTGACCCCTCCGGCACCACCCATGCCTATGCCAGGGCCGCCCGCATGGGCGGCGCCGAGATCGTGCTGCACAACCGCGTGCTGGAAACCAACCCCCGCCCCGACGGCACCTGGGACGTGGTCACCGAAAAGGGCACGATCCATGCAGAACATGTCGTCAACGCCGCCGGCCTCCGGGCGCGCGCGGTGGCGGCGATGGCGGGCCTCGACCTCCCCCTCCTCCCGATGGCGCATCAATACCTTGTCACCGACGACATCCCCGAGATCTACAACCGCGGCCAGGAATTCCCCCATGTGATGGACCCGGGCGGCGAAAGCTACCTGCGGCAAGAGGGCCGCGGCCTCTGCATCGGTTTCTACGAACACCCCTGCGAGGCCTGGTCGGTCGACGGTACGCCCTGGAGCTTCGGCCACGAACTCCTGAACGAGCAATTCGACAAGATCGAGGATTCCGTCGCCTTCGCCTATCGCCGCTTTCCCGTCCTCGAACGGGCGGGCGTCAAGCGCGTCATCCACGGCCCCTTCACCTTCGCCCCCGACGGCAATCCGCTGATCGGCCCGGTGCCGGGCCTGCGCAACTACTGGTCCGCCTGCGCTGTCATGGCGGGGTTCAGCCAGGGCGGCGGCATGGGCCTCGCACTTGCCCAATGGATGATCGAGGGTGAGGTCGAACGCGATCCGCGCGGCTTTGACGTGGCCCGATTCGGGAACTGGACGACGCCGGGCTACACCGTCCCCAAGGTGATCGAGAACTACCAGACCCGCTTTTCCGTCGCCTATCCGAACGAGGAAAAACCTGCCGCCCGCCCGTTCCGCACCACGCCGATGTACGACATCTTCACCGACATGCGCGCCGTCTGGGGCCAGCAATACGGGCTGGAGGTCGTCAACTACTTCGCCCTGCCCGGCGAGCCCACGTTCGAGACCCCCACCTTCCGCCGCTCCAACGCCTGGGAGGCGACAAGGCAAGAGGTCATGGCCGTGCGCGAGGGCGTCGGCATCAACGAGCTGCAGAATTTCGGCAAATACCGCGTGACCGGGCCGAAGGCGCGCGACTGGCTTGACCGGATCATGGCGGGCACGATCCCCAAGCAGGGGCGCATCGCGCTCAATCCGATGCTGGCGGAAAGCGGCAAGATCATCGGCGATTTCACCGTCACCTGCCTGTCGGAAACCGAGTTCCAGCTGACCGCCAGCTACGGCGCGCAAGCCTGGCACATGCGCTGGTTCGAAACGCATCTTCAGGACGGGGTCCGCGTCGAGAACATCTCCGACAGCCGCTCGGGCTTTCAGATCGCCGGCCCCCGCGCCCGCGACCTTCTGGCCCGCGTCACCCGCGCCGATGTCGGGGCGGAGGCCTTCCGCTTCATGGATGCCCGCCGCCTGACCGTCGGCATGGCCGATTGCCTGGTCCAGCGCGTCAGCTACACCGCCGATCTGGGGTACGAGATCTTCTGCGACCAGATGTCCGTCCGCCACCTCTGGCAGGTTCTGTCAGAGGCGGGCCAGGATCTTGGCCTGCGTCCCTTCGGGATGCGGGCGATGATGTCGCTCCGGCTCGACAAATGGTTCGGCAGCTGGGGCCGCGAGTTCAGCCCCGACTATACCCCGGCCGAGACCGGCCTTGACCGTTTCATGCGCCTGAACAAGCCCGCCGATTTCATCGGCAAGGCCGCCGCGATGGCGGAAAAGGCCCGCGGCCCCGCCCGCCGCCTTGCGACCTTCATCGTCGAGG
Source organism: Paracoccaceae bacterium (assembly GCA_051859505.1). Taxonomy (GTDB): domain Bacteria; phylum Pseudomonadota; class Alphaproteobacteria; order Rhodobacterales; family Rhodobacteraceae; genus JAFIEN01. The sequence continues at coordinate 10,944 of JBHYFN010000032.1, read as the reverse complement.
CGACGGATGCCGATGTCACCGCCTGGGAGCCGATCTGGCTGGAGGGCAAGGTGCAGGGCTTCTGCACCTCGGGCGGCTATTCGCATTTCACCGGCCAGTCCGTCGCCTACGGCTTTCTGCCCAGCGAGGCCATCGCAGAGGGCCTCGCCGTCGAGATCGAGATCCTGGGCCAGCGCCGCCCGGCCCGGCTTGTCACGCAACCTCTGTTCGATGCCGATGGCAGCCGCATGCGCCACTAGGGGCCGGGCAGTGACTTCCGGGGCTTCCGGGCGCCGGGCAGTGCCTCCCGGGGCGGGACAATGATCCCGATCCTGATCCTTGCGGCGGGGCAGTCGCGCCGCATGGGGGGGCCCGACAAGCTGCTTGAAACGGTCGCGGGCGAACCGCTGCTGCGCCGCCTCGTGCGGGCGGCGGGCGCGGCGGGGTTGTCGCCCCATGTGGCGCTGCCTGCGGCCGATCACCCCCGCGCCCGCGCGCTTGACGGCCTGTCCGCCACAAGGCTTGTGCTGGAAGGCTCGGCCGAAGGCATGGGCGGCACCCTGCGCGAGGGCGTGGCCGCCCTGCCCGACTGCGCGCGCTTCCTTGTCACGGCGGCCGACCTTCCCGGGCTGACGGCCGAGGATCTGGCCGCCGTCGCCGCAGCGGATGCGGGCGAGGCGCTGATCGTGATCGCCACGGATGCAGCGGGCCGGCCGGGCCATCCGATCGCCTTTGACGCCAGCCTGCGCCCCGCCTTCGCGCAGCTGTCCGGCGATCTGGGCGCAAGAGGGATCGTTGCGGCCAACCGCGCGCGGATCCGCAGCCTGCCCCTGCCCGGCGACCACGCCACCCGCGATCTGGACACGCCCGAAGACTGGGCCGCCTGGCGCCGCGACAACCCGCTCTGATCCGCAGCGCTTTGATCCGCAGCCTCGGCCCCTCCGCAAAATGCAAACGGGGGGCCGCTGGCCCCGCCGCAAAACGCAAACGGGGGGCCGAAGGCCCCCCGCCCCGGATGCCGCACCCCGGCGGGGCACGGCATCAGCTGCATTCCTGTTACTTCACCAGAAGCCGCGCCTCGTGCTTTTTCAGCGACTTGCGCGCCGCCTGATAGCCTTCGACCCCGTCCTTCGTCGCCAGCTCGGGGAAAAGCTCGAAGATCTCGTTGCGCTGCGAATTGCCAAGGCCCTTGAGGCTGTAATCGCCGGGCTGGAAGCTTTCGGTCCAGGCGCCGTTGGACAGAACAACCTCGTGGCGGTCGAACATGAAGTGGATATAGGTCGTCTGCATCACGTCAAGCTCCATGATGCCCTCGGCGCCCACCAGATGCTTGGCCGCGACCAGAACCTCGCTTTCCTCGAAGTAAAGCTGGGTCCGGTCATTGGCTACCAGCAGGCGGTGGTTCGGCGAAACCATCATGTCGCGTTCCGGCAGACCATTGCCAAGCGCGCCGGCCTTGATCAGGATCGGGCGCAGATAGGGCGTGCCGACCAGATCCTTGCCGGTCAGCGCCTTGTGGCCGACCCAGCGGATTTCCTGAATGCCGTTGTCGCGGGTGATGATCCGGTCGCCGGCCTTCAACTCCTCGACCAGCCGCTCGCCGCGCGGAGTGGCGATGGCGGTGCCGGGGGTGAAACAGGGGATGATCTCTTCGATATTGCGGAATTCCATCGAGCCGGTGACATTGCCGTCGCCGTCCAGAAACTCCACCGTGCCGTCGAAGCCGTTGCCGTCGCTGTCGGGCCGCAGGTTGACGATGCGGAGCGGGCCCGCGCCGATGAGGCTCAGCACGTCATGATCATCGCCCTGCGAGCCGCCGTCGACGAAGGAACCGATCCCGGCCTCGGGCGAGTCGATGAAAAAGACATCGCGATCCGCGCCGCCGAACATCGCATTGGGACCGGCGCCGCCGAAGAAGGTGTCATTGCCACGGCCGCCGTAAAGCGTGTCGCTGCCATCGCCACCGAAGAGCGTGTCATTGCCGTCGCCGCCATAAAGCGTGTCATCGCCTTCGCCGCCGAAAAGCGTGTCGTCGCCCGCGCCGCCAAAGAGCGTGTCGTTGCCTTCGTCACCGAAGACGATGTCATTGCCCGGCCCGGCCGAGACGCGGTCATCGCCCTCGCCGCCAAAGACGGTGTCATCGCCCCCGCCGGCATGGATATCGTCATTGCCGGGGCCGCCAAAGATCAGGTCATCACCCTCGCCGCCGCGGATATCGTCATCGCCATCGTCGCCGAAGAAGGTGTTGTTGCCCTGGCCCGAGCGCAGCTCGTCATCGCCGTCGCCACCAAAAAGCGTGTCATCGCCGGTATTGCCGATCAGCGTGTCATCGCCCGTGCCGCCGAACAGCACGTCGTCGCCCGCACCGCCAAAGACGGTGTCGTTGCCCGCACCGGCAAAGACCGTGTCATTGCCGCCGAAAGCATAGACCAGATCGTCATCCGGCCCGTGGCCCGGGATCAGCGCATCGCCCGCGTCGATCCGGTCGCCCTGGGGATCGCCGTCATAGTTGATGTCGATGATATCGTCGCCCGTCGTTCCCTGCACCGTGCCATCGGGGCCACCCGGGGCCGCGGGCGGGGTGACGGTGACAGCCACCGTCGCCGAGGCGGTGCCGCCGTTGCCGTCATCGATCTCGTAGGTGATCACGTCGCTGCCGACGAAACCGGCGGCCGGAGTATAGGTGATCGTGCCGTCCGGGTTGATCGTGACGGTGCCGTTCGCCGCCGCAGCCGTGATCACCGTCAGAAGATCGCCATCGGGGTCGCTGTCATTGGCCAGCACGTCGATGCCGACCGCCTCTCCGGCGCGGGTGGTGGCCGTGTCATCCACCGCCACGGGCGGGCGGTTGCCAACCGGGCCCGAGTCGTCATCGCCAGCATCATCGTCGCCCGCATCATCATCCTTGAGGAAGGTCTCGATCCCCGAAAAGGCGATCTCCTCGCCGGTCGGGTCGCCCTCGTCGTCCAGCAGTTCGACAACGCCGCTCAGGCCATCCTCGCCCTCCTCGACACGGGCCAGACGGAACGGGCCGAGTCCCCGCAGGTCCAGCGTATCGTTGCCGGCGCCGCCGATGACCGTATCTCCCGGTGCGGGGGTGAACAGATCGTCCCCGTCAGTGCCCATGAGGGTTGCGCTCTCCGGCTGCATGACCTGATCCGACATCTTACCACTCCTCGTATGCAGGGCCTCACCGGCCTGCGCGACATACCGAGGCCGGGAGGCCCCCCCGGCCAGAAAGCGGAGCACGCGGCCCCGTTCCACCATTCACGTACTGCAAGGCCTCAGGTGACGCACTTTACAGACAATTTACCGGCCAGTTCTGACCGGAGGGCCGCCCCCCGACGACCCGATACCCTCAAGAGGCCCTTTCTGAATAGCGGCGGGTTTGTGTCGAAGAAAGCGAAAAATGTCCGGATTATGGTGAGCGCGCCACAACCATGGCGATAGACCGCCGCTCCGCCACCATTCAGGCGAAAGTAACCCGATCTGCATTGTTTCTGCTCAGGAACCATACGCAGGACCCATACGGCGGCGCACGCACCGCAACAGGTGCCGCAGGAGGCCCGGCCGCGCCGCCTTGCGGGGCCGGGCCTGCCCCGTCCTCGCGCCGCGCCCGGCCTTGGTACTGTTTCCCCAACCCGAACAATCCAAAGCCGTGTCAGGATCGCCAGCCCCCCGCATCAGGTGGCCCGGATGCCGTCGACCCCGTCCACCCGCCGCATCTGTCGTTTCGCCTGCATCACCAATCCCGGCCGCGTCGCGCAACTGTGCGAACCGCACCCCCGAATCATGACGGCGGCAGCGGGGCGGCTGTCGGCGTTGCGGCAGCGCCGGGGCCGAAGCCGCTCAACCGGCGCTCTCCCGGATAGAAGTGGCGGGAAAGTTAAGGATTACCGGATAAGGGTTTGCGCCCGGCCTTGTGGACTGTCGACGTCAGACACGGGGCAGATCCGAAGCAATGCCCACCGAAACCAGGATCGGTGACCGGTCTTGTGACTGGTGCGAAAGGGAGAACCGTAGCGTAGAACGATGCCAGAGACTGTCACCATCCTTCTGACGGGCGATCAGATCGCCGGTTTTGTGAACCAGCCCTCCAACCCGCCCGGCATCAACCCGGGCCAGGATGGGTACGGCATGGTCATTCAGGACGCCGCCGCCCTGACGGGGCCCGAGACGATCTACCGCCTGGTCGGCAGGCAGCTGGGGGGCAAGGACCACTTCGCCAACGGCCAATTCTGGGATTTGCAGATATATACCGGCCCCACCACCTTGCCGCTGGATGAGGGTGCACTTGCCGATCCGGCGAACTGGTCCGCGGTCCCCGGTTTACAGGACATGGGCGTGCGCGGGGATTTCGTGAACGATCTGGGCGACGGCGATGAACATGTCGTCTTCGAGGCGCGGAACCTGTTCCTGATCTATGACCTGAACGGCGGGTTCACGACCACGCCGACAGACCTCTTTTATGGGCCGGAGTCCCAGATCGGTGATCCCGACGAGGGGAACAACGACGGCCTTTTGCAGTTCAACGAAACGGCAAATGCCTTCAATCCGATCTGCTTTCGGGCCGGCACGCTGATCACCACGGCCGATGGCCCCGTCCCGATCGAATCCCTCGCCGTCGGCGACCTTGTCCTGACGCGCGACAACGGCCTGCAACCGATCCGCTGGATCGCGCGGAGCGAGATCGGCCTCGCCAGAACGGTGATCGATCCGTCGATCCTGCCGATCAGGATCGGGAAAGGCGCCCTGGGCCATGGAATGCCGCTGCGCGATCTGTATCTGTCGCCGCAGCATCGTGTTCTTGTCGGCTCGAAGATCGTGTCCCGCATGACCGGCGAAAGCGAAGCCCTTGTCGCGGCAAAGCAGCTGTGCGGTCTGGACGGCGTGACCCAACAGACGGCGCCGGGCGCGGTCGTCTATTATCACATGCGCCTTGATGCGCATGGCCTGGTCTGCGCCGAAGGCCTCTGGGCCGAGACGCTTTTGCTGGGCAAACAGGCGCTGCGCAGCCTGAGCCCGGAGGCGCGACGCGAACTCGCCACGATATTCCCCGGCCTGACGGAAACGACGCAGCAGGCCGCGCGGATCGTCGTGCCGGGACGCATGGCACGCCAGATGGTGCAGCGGCATCTCAAGAACGAAGAGGCCCTGGTCGCCTATCTGCACGCGGAGTGACCGCGCCCCGGGCCGACCCTTTGCCTGACGTCCCGGCCCGCCCGCAGGCGATGACCGGGGCAATGCCGAAGGGCAGGATCGGGGGGCTAGCGGCAAGCCGGAGTGAAGATTTGTTCAGTCTTTACATGGCATTGAAAGAAAGACTTGGTGCCGGTGAAAGGACTCGAACCTTCACGGGGGGTTGCCCCGGCGGATTTTGAATCCGCTGCGTCTACCATTCCGCCACACCGGCACGCCGCCCGCTTTAGGCCGCCCCGCCCGCTGCGTCAATCGCCGCCATCGCGGCTTGTGACCAAGACCGGGCTTGAGTTCCGCCCCGCGCTCGGGTTCAACAGCGGAGATGGAGGTGGGCATGACCCGACGGGATCTCGTTCTTGTGGCGGCGGGGGGATCTTTCCTGATGCTGGCGGGGGCTTTCGTGTTTCAGGCGCTGGGCTTTGCGCCCTGCCCGCTGTGCCTGTGGCAACGCTGGCCCCATGCCGCGGCCGTGGCGCTTGGCGCCCTTGCGCTTGTCCTGTCGCGGGGCGGCATCGGGCGCGCTCTGGCCCTGGCCGGGGCGCTGGCGGCTTTGGCCACTGCCGGGATCGGCCTTTATCACACCGGTGTTGAACGGGGCTGGTGGGAAGGCCCGGCAAGCTGTTCCGGCGCGGGCGGGCTGGGCGGGCTGTCGGGGGCGGATCTTCTGTCGCTCGAGGGGCCGAGCCTGGTTCTGTGCACCGATGTGGCCTGGTCGATGCTGGGGCTGTCGATGGCCAGCTGGAATGCTTTGCTGTCGCTGGTGCTGGCCGGGATCTGGATCATGGCGGCGCGAAAGCCCGGCTGAGCCTCTGCCGCCCCGGCCGCCGGGTCGAGAGGAGCAGGTTCGTCTCGCTGCGCACGACGCCTTCGATCCGGCGAATCGCAAACAGCACGCGATCGAAGGCTTCCAGCGTCTCGGCCCCGATCTCGACGATCAGATCCCAGGTGCCGTTGGTCGTATGCAGCGCCGTCACCTCGGCAAAGCCCGAGAGCCGGGCCATCACCCTTTCGGTCCCCCGCCCCTCGACCTGAAGCATCATCAGCCCGCGCACCGGGCTTTCGGCGATGTCCGAGCGTGTCAGCACGGTGAAGCCCGCAATCTCGCCCGATGCGACCAGCCGCGCCAGCCGCGCCCGGACCGTGCTGCGCGTCACACCCAGCAAGAGCGAGAGTTCCTGCAGCGAGGCGCGCCCGTCGCGGCGGAGGGCGGCCAGCAGTCTTTGATCCAGTTCGTCCATCACACGTGCCCGTTTCGATCAATTCCGGCCCATCTTGCACGAAATGCAGGCTTCCGTCCTCCGCCAATCGAGCAAGAATTGCGGGATGGACAGAAAAGACATCCTTCTGATCGGCGCGCCGATGGATTGCGGCAAGCGCCGGCGCGGCTGCCTCATGGGGCCCGATGCCTATCGCACCGCAGGCCTGGCCGAGGCGCTGGCCGATCTGGGCCATGGTGTGCGCGATCTTGGCAATGTGGCGCCCGAGATCCGGCCCCTGCCCCCCTGCCCCAATCCGGCGGTCCACGCCTTCGAGGAAACCGTCGGCTGGACCCGTGCACTTGCTGCCACCGCGCGCGAGGCTGCGGGGCGCGGCCTGCCCGTCTTCATGGGGGGCGATCACGCGATCTCGCTGGGCAGCGTCACCGGCATGGCAGAGGAGGCGGCGGCGCGAGGCCGGCCCCTCTTTGTCCTCTGGCTGGATGCGCATAGCGATTTTCATACGCCGCTGACCTCTGCCAGCGGCAACCTGCACGGCACGCCGATGGCCTACGCGATGGGCCTGCCCGGCTTCGACGGCTTTCCGCCCGTGGCCCATCCGGTGCCCGGGGACCGGGTCTGCATGATCGGCCTGCGCTCGGTCGATCCGGCCGAACGCGCCGCCCTGGCCGGGACAGAGGTGACGCTGGTCGACATGCGCCAGATCGACGAAACCGGGATCCACACGCCCCTCACCGCCTTTCTTGAGCGGGTGGAGGCGGCCGGCGGCCTGCTGCATGTCTCGCTTGATGTGGATTTCCTCGACCCCGGTGTCGCCCCTGCCGTCGGCACGACCGTGCCGGGCGGGGCCACCCTGCGCGAGGCGCATCTGGTGATGGAGACGCTCTGCGACAGCGGCCTTGTCGCCTCGCTCGACCTGGTCGAGCTGAACCCCTTTCTTGACGACCGGGGCCGCACCGCCTCGGTCATGGTCGATCTGGCCGCCTCGCTTTTCGGGCGGCGCATCTTCGACCGCCCCACCCGGAGCTTCGCATGACCAACGATCCGTCCCGCCTTGCACTCGTGCCCTTCATCAGCGTCGCCAACATGATGGCGCTGGTCCATCACATCGGCCTGCCCCGGATGCTGCGCGAGATGGCCGAGGCGATCGAGGCCGATTTCATCCGGTGGGAGCAGTTCGACAAGACCGCCCGCATCCCCGCCCATAGCGCCGAGGGGGTGATCGAGCTGATGCCCACCACCGATGGCGAGGTCTATGGCTTCAAATATGTCAACGGCCACCCCGCGAACATGAAGGCCGGGCGCCAGACCGTGACCGCCTTCGGCCTGCTGGCCGACATGCATACCGGCTATCCGGTGCTTCTGTCGGAAATGACCATCCTGACCGCGATCCGCACCGCCGCCATGTCGGCCATGGCGGCGCGGCACCTTGCCCCCAAAGGCGCGCGGGTGATGGCGGTGATCGGCAACGGGGCGCAGTCGGAATTCCAGTCGCTGGCCTTCCGCGAGGTGCTGGGCATCGACACGGTCCGCCTTTACGACATCGACCCCGCCGCAACCGCCCGCTGTGCTGGGAACCTTGCCGGTCAGGGCCTGCGCGTCCTCCCCTGCCAAAGCGCGGAAGAGGCGATCCTGGGTGCCCAGATCATCACCACCGCCACGGCGGACAAGCGCTATTCCACGATCCTGAGCGACAACATGATCGGCCCCGGCGTCCATATCAACGCGGTGGGCGGCGACAGCCCCGGCAAGACGGAACTCGCGCGCGAGATCCTGCTGCGCTCCGAGATCTTCGTCGAATATCCCCCCCAGACCCGGATCGAGGGCGAGATCCAGCAGCTAGACCCCGACCATCCGGTGACAGAGCTGTGGAAGGTCATCACCGGGGCCGAAACGGGCCGGCGCGATGCGCTGCAGATCACGCTCTTTGACAGCGTGGGCTTTGCGATCGAGGATTTCGCGGCGCTGCGCTATGTCCACGGTCGCGCGCTCGAGGCCGGGCTTTACGAGGATCTCGACATGGTCGCCGATCCCGACGATCCGCGCGACCTGTTCGGGATGCTGATGCGCGCAAGGCCCTGAGCCGGGCCGGTTTCCCGTCTGGCCCCCTCGGTGCAACGATCAATGCAGCGTGAATTCGCCCACCACATTGCGCCATTCGCCCGGCGCGATCATCTTGCGATGGGTGAAGCGCACCGAATGCAGCGGCCCCTCGATCTCTTTCTGCCAGAACTCGATGAAGCCGAACAGCCGCGGGTGATCGGGGGCAAGGTCATAGTCCTGCCAGACGAAACTGTTGAGGACATTGCGGTAATCCGGCATCCGGTAGAACAGCTCGGCCGTGGTGAGGCCATAGCCCTTCAGCATCAGTTCGGTTTCCGTTGCAGGAGGTGTCTCACGGCGGGTTTCGGGCATCAGGCTCTCTCCTTTCATGCTGCCTGACATTGATCCCAGCACGATTCCGTTAATTGTCAATGAAAACAATTTGTTGGCAGTATGCGCCGGTGGCTGCCAATGCACCGCCCCATCCGCCATTGCACCCCGCATCATGGGGATGGTATAAGGTTGCCAACAATATCTAGGCGCGGCCCCGCCGCCCGCCGCAACGACAGGCAGATGACTTGAGCGACGCCCCGGAACCACCTGAAAACGATAGCGATTCCGCGCCCGAGCGGCCGGCCCACAGCGGCCCGACCATCTCGATCACGGAGGAGATGAAGGTCTCCTACCTTGATTATGCGATGAGCGTGATCGTGAGCCGTGCGATCCCCGATCTGCGCGACGGCCTCAAACCCGTGCACCGCCGGATCCTCTATGCGATGCATGAAGTGGGCAACACCCACGACAAGCCCTATCGCAAATCTGCCCGTCCCGTAGGCGATGTGATGGGGAAATATCACCCCCACGGCGACTCGGCCATCTACGAGGCGCTGGCCCGGATGGCGCAGGATTTCTCGATGTCGCTGCCGCTTCTGGACGGTCAGGGCAATTTCGGCTCGATGGACGGGGATAACCCGGCCGCGATGCGCTATACCGAAGTGCGGATGGACAAGCCCGCCGCCTTCCTGCTGGCCGATATCGACAAGGACACGGTCGATTTCCAGGACAATTACGACGGCAAGGACCGCGAGCCGACCGTCCTGCCCGCGCGTTTCCCCAACATGCTGGTCAATGGCGCGGGCGGCATCGCCGTCGGCATGGCGACCAACATCCCGCCGCACAACCTGGGCGAGGTGGTGGATGCGACGCTCGCGCTGATCGACAATCCCGACCTGACCTCCGAAGACCTGATCCAGTATGTGCCGGGCCCCGACTTTCCCACCGGCGCGCTGATGCTGGGCCGGTCGGGGGCGCGCAAGGCCTATCTCGAAGGGCGCGGCTCGGTCATCATCCGCGCCCGCACCCATGTCGAGGAGATCCGCAAGGACCGTTTCGCCATCGTCGTGGACGAGATCCCCTACCAGGTGAACAAGGCCGCGATGATCGACCGCATCGCCGAGGCGGCGCGTGACAAGCGGATCGAGGGCATCGCCCATGTGCAGGACGAAAGCGACCGCAACGGCGTGCGCGTCGTGGTCGAGCTGAAGCGCGACGCGACCCCCGATGTGGTGCTGAACCAGCTTTACCGCTTCACGCCGATGCAGACCTCGTTCGGCTGCAACATGCTGGCGCTGAACGGCGGCCGGCCCGAGCAGCTGACGCTGCGCCGCTTCCTGACCTGCTTCATCGACTTCCGCGAGGATGTGGTCGCCCGCCGCACCGCCTTCGAACTGCGCAAGGCGCGCGAGAGGGCGCATATCCTTTGTGGTCTGGCCGTGGCCGTCAGCAACCTTGACGAGGTGGTCGCCACGATCCGCAATTCCGCCGATGCCTCCGAGGCGCGGGAAAAGCTGATGACCCGGCGTTGGCCGGCGCAGGATATCCTTGAGTACATCGCGCTGATCGACGACCCGACCCATACCGCCAATGACGACGGCACCTACAACCTCTCCGAGGCGCAGGCCCGCGCGATCCTTGACCTGCGGCTGCAGCGCCTGACCCAGATCGGGGTCAAGGAAGTCACCGACGAGTTGCAGGAACTGGCCGGCAAGATCCGCGAATACCTTGAAATCCTGGGCTCGCGCGAAAGGATCATGCAGATCATCCGCGACGAGCTGACCGAGGTGAAAGAGCTTTTCGCCGTCCCCCGCCGGACCGAGATCATGGATTGGGAGGGCGATCTTGACGACGAAGACCTGATCGAGCGCGAAGAGATGGTCGTGACCGTCACCGCCGGCGGCTATATCAAGCGCACGCCGCTGGCCGAATTCCGCGCCCAGCGGCGGGGTGGCAAGGGTCTCGCGTCGATGCAGACCAAGGACGAGGATGTCGTCACCACGCTTTTCGTGGCCAATACCCATACCCAGCTTCTGTTCTTCACCACCGCCGGCATGGTCTACAAGCTCAAGTGCTGGCGCCTGCCGCTGGGCGGGCGGACGGCCAAGGGCAAGGCCATCGTCAATATCCTGCCGATCCCCACCGGCGTCACGGTTGCCGCGATCATGCCGGT
>JBHYFN010000031.1:19628-46694 GCA_051859505.1 Paracoccaceae bacterium | reverse complement strand
CGATCTGCGGCGCGGCATCGTTGAAGTCGCGCCATGGGTTGAAATGGACGATGTTTTCCTTGGACTCGTCGGGCGTGGTGTCGTCGCGCATGGCTGGCTCCTGGTCGGGATCGGATGGCTCGCTGGGATCGTCGGTCATGCCCTCATGCTCCAGCACCGCTCGGCATGGGCGCAGAAGCGGCATTCGAAGAAGTCGCGGCTGGCGGCGATGCGGGGCAGCAGCTCGCCGGCGTCGGTGGCTTGCAGGATCCGCACCGCGCGGTCTGACATGCGCTGCGCGAGATCGGCGTCGAAGGGCACCTGCTCGTGATGCAGTTCGGCCGTGTCCTTGTTGATCGCGGTGAACAGTGCCGGGGCTGAGGAAATGCCCGGCACCGAGGGCTCCATGTAGGCTTGGTAGATCGCGATCTGGGCGGCGTAGACGGGCTTGGAGACGGCGACCCCGTCCTTGACGCAGGCCCGCCAGTTCTTCGCGTTCATCGTCTTGCATTCCCAGAGCGCCGGGGTGCGCAGACTGAGCGCGGCCGGGGCCGCGGCCACGATCCCGTCGACATGGCCACGGATGCGACCGCCCGCGACGGAGAATCCGAACTGATCCCCATCGGGCCGATTGCCCTTGCGGGTGTAGAGGTCGAGCCCCGCCGCCCGCAGCCAGCGGATCGCCAAATCCTCGAGCCGGTGACCGATCTCGAAGATCCGCAGCGTCTGGCCGCCGAAATCCGTGCCCTCATCCTTGGGCGCGCCTGCGAACTCGAACTGCAGCGCCCGTTCGCAGGCATGCCCCAGACGGGACGCGCCGAGATAGGTCCGGGGCGGCGTGGTCTCCCGCTCGGCGATCAGCGCGGCGTCGACCAGCGCGTTGATCCGCTCGGCCATGGAGGGGCGCGGGTTGAAGTCCAGCATCAGAACGGCACCTCGCTCCCGGCGGCGATGCGCGACATCTCGGCGCCATAGCCCTCCAGAACCTCCTCGATCAGGGCGGTGACATCGGTTTCGGTGAGATCGCGCAGCCGTTTGTCCCAGCCGATCAGGTCCATCGTCTGGCCCAGCCGCTTCATCACCAGCGCTATGGCGAGGCGTTCTTCATCGGTCGTTCCCTGCATGATCAATCCTTTCCGGTGGCGGGCCGCGAAGAACGCCTGGCAGTGCATCGAGCAGAACCAGCGGTGTTCGCGGGGGCGGGGTTTGTTGGGGTTGAAGAAACCGAAGCCTCGCGCGGGGCGCAGACAGACGGCGCAGGGCTTGAGGCGCGGGTACCAGAGCCGAATACGCTCCGGGCAATCCGCAGCCGCTGCGGGCGGGGATGGGACTTGCGCGACATGGTTCACGCCGCCCTCCGCTCGGGCTCGGCCGCCGTGACCAGGCGCCGAATGTCGCGCTTGTTGAATTGGAACGAGATCAGCGCCGAGGCGCGATACCGCGTCAGTCCGAAATCGCGCCGGAATTCGGGCGGCAGGCAGTTCAGCTGCTTCTCGGTCGCGTCCTGCTTCAGCCAGCCTTTAGACTTGAAGGCGCTTTCGTCGGTCTCGTGCTCGTTCAGCCAGTCGTCGGCCTGCGCGAGGCAGACGATGCGCTCGCCCACGCCGAGGAGCCTCGTCGCCGTGCCCTTGCCGCCCCCGACCGCGTGCCAGCGGCCGTCGAGGAAGAACACGCCGCCCCAGGCGTGAAAGCCGTTGGCCATCAGCGCGGCGTCGTCGCCGAACAGGTCCACCCACGCGAAACTCGAGCGATCGAGAAGATCGAGTTCGGTCATGACGAAGCTGTCGATCGGCTCCGCGCCTTCGCGCGGCAACTCGCACCCGCAGATCGGGCATTCGGTGACCGCGATCGGGATCTCGGCCTTGCACTCCGGGCAGAGTTTCGTCGGCGCTTCCCCCGGCGTCGGGACCCGCCCGTCGAGATCGACATCCTGCTCCAGCGTGCCGTGCGTCAGACTGGAAGTGCCGAAGTCGAGCACGATGCAGTCGGTCTTGACGATGCCCGGGTGTTCCTCGGGGTCGACGGTGCGCAGGCCGCGCCCGACCATCTGGATCATGGTGGACTTGTAGGAACTGGGGCGCAGTAGCACAACGCAGGAGGTGGGCGGGTGGTCCCAGCCCTCGGTCAGCACCGCCACGTTGACGACGACGCGGATGTCGCCCGCCGCGTAGTCGGCGAGGATCGCCTTGCGGGTCTCTGCCGCCAGATCGCCGTGGATCAGCGTGGCGGAAACCCCCGCCGCCCTGAAGGCGTCGGTGACGTGTTCGGCGTGCGCGACGGTGGAGCAGAACACCACGGTCTGCCGGTCGCCTGCCTTCTCCTTCCAGTGTCGGATCACCTCGTCGGTGACGGGGGCGCGGTCCATGATGCCCGCCACCTCCGCCATGTCGAAATCCGACATGGTCTTGCGGACCGAGCGCAACTCGTCCTGCACTCCCACGTCGATGACGAAGGTGCGCGGCGGCACCAGGTGGCCCGAGGCGATCAGCTCGCCCAATCGCACCTGATCGGCCACGTTGTCGAAGACCTCGCGCAGGCCCTTCTTATCGCCCCGGTTCGGCGTCGCCGTGACCCCGAAGATGCGGGCGTCGGGATTGGCCTCGCGCACCCGGTCGATGATGCGGCGGTAGCTGTCGGCGACCGCATGGTGCGCCTCGTCCACGACCAGCAGGTCGAGGCGCGGCATGTTGGCGAGGCTCATAGCCCGCGCCAGCGTCGGCACCATGGCGAAGGCGACCTGGCCGTTCCAGGATTTCTCGGTGGCGTCGATCACCGAGGTGCCGACGCCCGGCACCACGCGCTGGAACTTGGCGCGGTTCTGCGCCGTCAGCTCGTCGCGATGGGCGAGCACGCAGGCCTTCGCGCCGTCGCCGATCATCTCGCCGGTGACCGCCGAGAGCATGATGGTCTTGCCCGCACCGGTGGGCGCCACGCCCAGCGTGTTGCCGCGGGAGGCGAGCGCAGCCACGCTGCGCTCGACGAAGGTCTTCTGGCGGGGGCGCAGGCGCATGGCCGGTCTCCCCCTTACTGCGCCCAGCTCGGCCGACCGGCGAACCCGGGGGCGGACGAGGGCTGGCTGGGCTGATGTGCCGCTGCCGCAGGGGTGGTCTGCTGCGGGGCATGTCCGGCTGCACCCTGTCCGCCGAACTGCAACGCCGCAGTCCCCATGACCTGCGCGTAATCGCGATGATCCGGCGTGACCGCGCTGCGGATCTCGTTCTTGTCGTCGCCGCTGGCGTCGGTGCCGATGTCGATGCGGGCGATGAACTCGATCCCGTCGAGATCGGCAAAGCCGTTGATCCGCCGCGCCGCCTGCGCCTCGGCGGACATGTCCTTGTCGGAAATCCCGCGCGCCGAGTTCAGCATTCCGCGCACGAGGCTGCGGCCCATGTTCGCCCAGTCCGGCCCCTTCGGGCTGTAGAGCCCGATCAGCGTGAAGATCTTGCGCCGGGCGTACTGCCCCTCGGTCACGGTGAACTCGCCGTTGAGATAGACCGCGCCGGTCGAGCCGCGCGTGGCATAGCCGCCGGTCCAGCCTTGCGAGGCATCGTCGAAACCGCCGGGGCGGATGGTCAGGCGCACCTTGGCCAGCGTGCCCTTTGGGATCAGGTTGCTGTTGCTCTGCGCGTCGTTGAAATCGTTCCAGGAACCCATGGGGAACCTCCTTTTCTGATCAGGATTGCGGTTGGGATTGGGCGTCAGCCACCGGATCGGCGGGCGGCGGGGTATAGGTCAGGCGCTTGGGCGCCGGCGCGACGGGGGCGCGGATCTTCGTCATCAGGCGGCCGAGGTGGGGCTCCTCGACCTGATCCAGCCGACCGGAGCGGTCCTTGGCCGGAAAGCCCCACGGGTTGATCGTCTGGCAGACGAAGGCGCGATACGGGTCGCCCTCGGCCTTCAGCTCCGCCATGGTGATCACCTCGTCGACGATCCCAGGCAGCTCCAACCCGGTCTTCGAGCCGTCGATCTGCGGCTGGAACACCTTGCGGTTGAAGTCGTCGAGCTTCTCGTCGAGGATTCCGACAAACCAGACGTTCTTGGCCCGTGTGTGCTGGAGATGCGTCAGCCAGCCGATCATCTCGCGGCCGTGCAGCCCGTAGGCCCCGCGCACATCCGGCTTGCCGGTCTTCTCCGACAGCGCCTCGGGCTGACCCTTGCACCAGCCAAAGCACAGCCGCCCCGCTACGGTGATCGAGTCCACGAAGATCGTGTCGTAGCGGTCGAGTGCTGTCGGATCGCCGAAGCGGTCGCAGACCGCTCTGTAGTGCGCCGGGCTGTAGGGCTGCTCGTCGCGCAGCGCCGGGTTGGGCCCACCGATGAACACCGCGAAGTCCCGGCATTCCGTCCAGGTTCGCGGCCGGATGCTGTCCCCCTCCCAGCCCTCGATGGCGAGATCGCCCGCCTCGAGATCCATGAACAGGGTCGTCGACGCGTTCAGGGTCCAGAGGAGCGAGGTCTTCCCGATGCCGGACTTACCGAAGATGCAGCCCTTGATCCCACGCGGCTCGGCCAACCGCTGGTCGGCGCTGATGATTGGGAGGCTCATTGGTCGGCCCCCTGCGGGACGATCTCGACCTTCAGCGTGCCGGGCCGGACGGTGCGCGCGGGCTCGAAACCGGTGCGGATGGCATCGGGCCAGGCGGCGTATTTGCGCTCGGGCACCTTGAACGCGATGTCGACATACTGCGCGGGATCGTCCCCGGCGGCGCGGATGCGCTCGACTATTGCGGCGAGGCGATCCTGATCCCAATCGACCCGTTTCGGCAGGTCGGCGATCACGGTGAAATCGCCGTCGTCGAAGCGGATCGTCCCGGTGTCCTTGCCCGCCGCCTGCCGTTCATCGGCGGCGCGGGTGGCGTAGCGGACCGTCAGCGCGCGATCGAGGCGGGCCTTCGCGGCCTTGGTCCGCGCCATGCGCTCGTCGATCTCGCGCTGCAGGATGGCCAGCAGTTCGACGGGAAGCTGGGCGATGTCCTGCAAGCCGAGGCCCGGCAGGTCGTCGACGGAGGGGGTGTTCGCGGGGAACGGCATGTAGGGGTCTCCATGATCGGCAAAAAGGGATTTGAAGGCGGTCATCACGCGGCAGCCCGACCACTCGAACCGGTGGCGTGGTCGGGCTGCCCCTGCTCGGCGAGCAGGAGCGCGGACAGCGACACGGCTGCGGCCTTCGGCTTGGGGCGGGCGACGGCGATGTAGGCGAACTGGTCGGGACCCAAGCGCTCTTGCACCAGGTGCACGAGGCCCTGTTCGGCGGCCCAGAACGCGCGGGCGCCTAGCCAGGTCAGCCTTGTGCGTTCTTCGGTCGTGAAGCGGGACAATCCCTGACAACGATCGAGCGTCAGAAAGCCGCGATGGTATTCGAGCCGGTCGCCCGGTACGGCCTGCGCCACCCAGGCGCAGAACTCGATCTCGGTGAGCGGTCGGTGGACGCGGACCGTGATGACGGGGGTGGTGCCCATGAACATGATCTCCTCCTTTCGCCTCTACTCAGGCCGCCGCGAGATCGTCCCAGGCGGGACCGAGACCGTGGGCGGTGAGGACGTGACGGAGATCGGCGAGGCGGCGGTAGAGCGCGGACCGGCTGCCGAACCCCTCGGCCGCGAGCGCGGCGACGGGGCGATGCGCCAGCGCCGCGCAGAACCGGCGATCCTCAGCCGGCAGCCGCGCGAGAGTGGCCTGCAGAGCGTGGTGAAGTTCGGCGACGGCCGCGGCGCAGCAGGTCTGGCCGTGCCAGGCGGCAAGCCCGTCGTCCTCGCTCAGCGTGTCGCCGACCGGCTCGCGGGCTCCGGCCAAGGGCACCTCGAGCGAGAGCAGCGACCCACCCTGCGCACGGCGCTGGCGGTGATGGCGCACCGCGATCCGCGAGGACTGGTTGCGCAGCACGATGTTGGCGATGGCGCCAATGCTGCCGCGCCGCGCGTCGAAGCCAGGCAGGCGACAGATCAAGTCGACGAGGAGATCCTGGCGGAGATCGTCGTGATCGGCGAAAGGCAGAACCAGTTTGCGGCGCAGACGGCGCGCGGCGGCATCGGCTTCATTGATCAGTGTGGAAAGGTCGGTGGGTGTAATGGGAGGGTGCATGTCGTTCGGTCCTGGTCGTTTCTGGTGACCAGCCGAAGATGCAACGTGCTGAAACTATTTATCTCTCGGGCTTCTCCCGAAAACCTCCCGAAAACCTCCCGGTGCCGGAGAACGGGTCTAGGCCATGAATCCGATCTGGGACGCGGCGAGGGTGAGGCGGTAGCCCACCTTCGGCTTCGTCTCGATCAGTGGGCGCCGCGGCGCCTCGATCTCGCTCGCCGACTTTCTGAGCGCGTTGCGCAACCGGTAGATGCACCGATCTACCTGCTCCGGATTGGCGTCCCGCCCCGTGCTGGCCCGAAGCGCGGCTGCAATACTGTCGCGTAGAACCCAGCCGCCGACATCCGCGGCCTCTTCGGCCAGCAGGACGAACCCATCGAAATCCCTCGGCTCGATGGAAATCTCGAGCCCGTCGAAGATCACGCGCCGTCCTGTCCGGTCGACGACCAGGCGGGTCTCTGCGGCGGGCATCGACGACGCGAGGCGAACTCGGTCAAGGCTCATCGCGAAGGGCGATCCTGGGATCTGACCCATCAGATCCTCCGCCACCGCAAGGGTCATGCGCATCGCGTCGAGCTGGCGGGCAACTGCGGTAGGCAGATCGATGCGACCAAGACTGATCAGGGTGACAGACGCCTCGGTATCGATCGCTCCCCTGACAAGGTCCACGACTTCCTGCGCCGTTGCCTCGCGCAGCCGCCGCACGAGGCAAATCTCGGCGGACCGGTCCTGACGGACGTATCGTCCGAGCCGCCAGACCCGCGTCGAGATTGCGGACGGGCCGGGCCCCTCCAGTCCGGACTGCTCGCGTATCGCCCTGCACATCGCACCGATGTCAATGTCGAATGCCTGGATGTCCAGTGCATCGCCGTCGCGTTCGCAGGCGCCGGTTTCTAGATCGACGACGACCAGCGCGTTGTCGACGACCCGAAAAGCCGTGGCTCCGTCGTCCCGCAGATCCTCTCGGTCCGTAAGGATCCCCAGGTTGCGGAGCGTGCGGACGAAGCGCGGATCGTAAGGCTGCAGGTCTGCGGCCCCTATGGAACGGATCGGATGGCGATCACTCTGCTGCAGCAGCAGCCTGATCAGTCCTGCGGCGCTTGCGAATTTCATTGTCTTCCAGCATCTCGAGAATGAGCCGTTCGTGCGAATGATCGCGCATGCTGACCGTTCGCGGCGGTCTGATCGTGACGGGCACAACGATTTCGCTGTCATCGACTTCGATTGTGACGTCGATCTTGGCATGCACGATCCGCACATCCGCGACGTCGATCTCGGGTGCCACATCCTTCAAGCGTCTGAGCGCATTCTCGGAATCCCCGAGCGTCAGATACCAGGGTGACCGACGCAGACGGCCTGTGGTGGTCAACTGGGCCTCGTCGACGCGAACTTCCCGCAGGGCGACATGGGTGATCTCGCCCTCGGGCTGAAAGTCGAACCTGAAAGCCGCGCCACGGTTCTGCAGGGGCGCGAGCGTGTAGAGTTCTTCCTTCGCCGATGCCTCGAAGATGTCCCCGTCGCCGAGCACGTGCTCCCCAAAGAGCTTGACCAGCTTCTTGGCGTCCGTCGCGGACTTCGACCCTACCGCGATCGAGCTCCTCCGCTGGTCATACTCGATCGTCGACTGTACGATTTCGCGGAACTTCAGCGTGTCCTCGGTGCCCTGCTGGTCGACGTTCTTCGTCTCCGCTTTTGACCCGTGCAGGATCAGTACGCGCAGCAGGTCTTCCTCCTCGAACCATCGGACCTCGCAATAGTGCCCGTTGTATCGGCTCGCAAAATGCAGCCGTGCCGCCTCGGCGAAACCATCCTGGACACCAGGATCATGATGCCGAAGATCGACGTCCTCCCGTTCGGCATCGCGTTCGAGCTTGGTCGAGTGGGCAAGGAAAGCCGCCGCGCTGAGGGCGCGGTCGAAGATGGGCCGGTGATCGAGCCAGGTGATCAGCGCGATGAAACGGGGTGTGAAGCGTAGATCATCAGCTGCGTCTTCCGCCCGAAACGCAGCCAAGACGTCGGTGCCAGCGTCCGAGGCGATCTCCTGGATGATCCGTGCGCCTGCATCCGTGGAAAGCGTGGAGATGTTGTAGAGGGCGAACTGCAGCTTCGCTGGGAATCGCATGTCGGCCTTTGCGAAGAGGTCGAAAATCGCATCGCGCCTCTCGCCATCGTCTTCCGGCAATCCATCCCAATCGAAGTCGATGTGGGCGAGATAGGGCGCCAATAGGCGGTGGAGCAGTTCGAGATCGACGGTTCTCGAAAATGCGCGATCAACGAAATTTCTGATCCTCTTCGGCATGTGAACTCCTTTTTGTCCTGAAACCCTCTCGCTGACCGGTGGGAACCGGGTTGCGTAGCTGCGTCCTGCCTCACCTCGCGCAAAATACTGCACAGCCAGCATTGCTTGAAGCAACACCACCGATTCACGGCACGAAGGCAAAATCTGTTCTGATTATGTTCTATCCGACAGATCAACCGTGAGTCGAGTCCAGACGCCCAAATGTCCCGTGCACCAGGGTCCGATGGGACGGTTCGCGATCACGGTGAGTAGAGGCCAGAGGAGACGACTGCTCCGAGGCCCGCATGAAACGCCCCAATCCGCTGTCACCCGACCAGATGACACCCGCCGAGCGCCGCGCCGAGCTTTGCGGTCTGCTCGCGCTCGGGCTTGTCCGGTTGATACAGCGGGACCGGCTTCAACCTTCTGACGAGACTGGAGAAATTCTCCTACACTATCCGGCTGACCGATGCCGTCATGCAACTACCCGAAACCGGAGAGCCGCATGACGACGCATGACCCGATCCCCGCAAGACTGGCAGCGCTCAAGACCACGCCGACGCCCGACCTGAAGCAACAATGGCGCAATCTGTTCGACAGCGAACCGCCGCCGTTCAATCGGCGCTACCTGGAATCGCGCCTCGCCTATCGCATCCAGGAACTCGCCTATGGCGGGCTGAAGCCGGAGACGATCCGGCGGCTGGAACGCTTGGGCGAGGAACTGGACGGCGGCGACAGGGCGAAGCGCAGCATCCGCTCCGACCGAGACCGCCCGATCACCGGCACGCGGCTGCTGCGCGAGTGGCAGGGCGTCGAACAGATCGTAACCGTCACCGCCGACGGCTTCGAATGGCAGGGGCGGCCCTACAAGTCGCTGTCCGCCATTGCACGCGCCATCACCGGCACGCGGTGGAACGGATGGACCTTCTTCGGCCTCAAGAACCACAGGGCACGGACATGACGAAGCCGCCGGATAAATCGAAGGTCGTCCGCAAGCTGCGCTGTGCCATCTACACCCGGAAATCCTCCGAGGAAGGGCTGGAGCAGGAGTTCAACAGCCTCCACGCCCAGCGCGAGGCCTGCGAGGCGTACATCGCCAGCCAGCGCTCCGAGGGTTGGGTGCTGGTCCGCGATCACTATGACGACGGCGGCATCTCGGGCGGCACGCTGGAACGCCCCGGCCTGAAGCGGCTGATGACCGACATCGAGGACGGACTGGTCGACGTGGTCGTGGTCTACAAGATCGACCGCCTCAGCCGCTCGCTTGCCGACTTCGCCAAGCTGGTCGAGGTGTTTGACCGGACGGGCGTGACCTTTGTCTCGGTCACGCAGTCTTTCAATACCACGACCTCGATGGGGCGCTTGACGCTCAATATCCTGCTGAGTTTTGCACAATTCGAACGCGAGGTGACCGCCGAGCGTATCCGCGACAAGATCCGCGCCTCCAAGGCGCGGGGGATGTGGATGGGGGGAAATGTGCCTCTCGGCTATGCCGTACGTGACCGCAAGCTGGTGGTTGTGCCGGAACTGGCCAACCGGGTCCGCCACATCTTCCGCCGCTTTCTGGACATCGGGTCCTGCACGGTGCTGGCGCAGGAATTGCGGGGCGACGGCATCACCACGCAGACGGGCAAACCCATCGACAAGAAGTATCTCTACCGACTGCTGAACAACCGCCACTACATCGGCGAGATCGTGCACAAGGACGAGTCTCATCCTGGCGAGCACGACGCCATCATCGACCGCGAGACATGGGACCGGGTCCACACCATCCTGCAGGAGAGCCCGCGCAAACGGGCGGCTCGCACCCGCGCCGACACGCCCGCGCTGCTGAAGGGGCTGCTGTTCGGGCCCGATGGCGCGGCCTTCTCGCCGACGCACACCCGAAAGGGGGACCGGCTGTACCGCTACTATGTCAGCCAAACGGTGCTGAAACACGGCGCAGGATCGTGTCCCATCGGCCGAGTGCCAGCAGGCGAGATCGAGGGCGCCGTCATCGACCAGCTGCGCGCCGTGTTCCTCCAGCCCGAGATCATCGCCGGGACATGGAAGGCGGCCCGCGCCCACGCCGAAGACATCACCGAGGCCGACGCCCGCGCGGCGCTGCGGGAACTCGACCTGTTGTGGGACGAACTCTTCCCGGCCGAGCAGGCCCGCATCGTGGCGTTGTTGGTCGACCGCGTGGACATCGGCGAGGGTGGGCTGAATGTTCGGCTGCGGGTTGACGGCCTCGGCGGTCTCGTGCGCGAGATGCAGACCGGAGACGTGGGAGCGGCTGCATGACCCGCAGCGCACCAATCCCCGACATCGTGACGCTTCATGTCCCATTCCGGGTCGTCAAGCGTGGTGGGCGGAGGGAAATGCAACTGCCAGAGGGCGCCAGGCATCCGAGACAGCCCGACAGCGCACTGATCAAGGCACTGGCGCGCGCGTTCCGCTGGAAGCGGATGCTGGAGTCGGGTGACTTCGTCACCATCGTCGAACTGGCCGAGCGCGAGGGGATCGCCTCCTCCTACCTGACGCGTGTCCTGCGCCTGACCCTGCTCGCACCGGACATCGTCGAAGCAACACTAGACGGCAGACACGGGCCAGCGGTGACGTTGGCGCGCGTCCTGGAGCCGTTCCCACTAGCTTGGAACGAGCAGCATGACGCGGTCGGAACGGCATCATCGCGCGACGGCAACAAGCCGGTCCTTTCCCCGCGCCGTTCAATCGGTTAGTAAAATCGGAGGGTTGGGGCCGTCAGCACAGTGCTCGATGCCCTGCACATTCATTCTATGACAGGCGCGACATTGGCAAAGCTTACACTCGAAAAACTTGAACGCCACCTGTTCGCCGCGGCTGACATCCTTCGCGGCAAGATGGATGCGTCGGAATTCAAGGAGTATATTTTCGGCATACTATTCCTGAAACGATGTTCCGACGTGTTCGAGCAGCAGCGCGAGAGGATACTGAAAGAACAACGAGCACTTGGTCGGTCAGAAACGGAAGCCCTGCAGCGCGCAGATCATCCGTCTTCTTACACCAAAACCTTCTTCGTTCCTCCAGTCGCCCGCTGGGATCGACTCTTGAATGACGTGCACGCCAACGTCGCCAATGAATTGAACAAGGCTCTCGAGGGTCTCGAGAACGAGAACCACAACGCCTTGAGGGGCGTGCTGGGGCACATCAATTTCGCCCGGAAGGTTGGCGAGTCGGAGATCCCGGACGAGAGGCTTCGCCGTCTCATCAGCCACTTCAACAAGTATCGCCTACTCGACGAGGACTTCGAGTTTCCCGACCTCCTCGGCGCAGCCTACGAATACCTGATCAGCGAGTTCGCGGACTCTGCCGGCAAGAAGGCAGGAGAGTTCTATACGCCGCGTGGTGTGGTGCAGCTGATGGTCCGCATCCTCGATCCGCAGGGCGGCACATCGCTCTACGATCCCACTTGCGGCAGCGGCGGAATGCTGAACCAGGGTTACGAATACGCCCTGCAGCACGACGGTCGGCGCTTGAGCCTCTATGGCCAGGAGGACAACGGCGCGGTCTGGGCCATCTGCCGGATGAACCTGCTACTCCACGGCATCCCTGACGCCGACATCCGGAATGGCGATACACTTGTTGATCCGAAGCACATCGAGGACGGCCGCCTCATGCGGTTCGACCGGGTGATCGCCAATCCGCCCTTCAGCCAGAACTACACCAAGCGCGGGATTCAGTTCGGCGACCGCTTCCGATTTGGCTGGTGTCCCACGACGGGCAAGAAGGCCGACCTGATGTTCGCCCAGCACATGTTGGCCAGCCTCAAGCAGACCGGAAAGATGGCCGTGGTCATGCCGCACGGCGTGCTGTTCCGCGGCGGCGAAGAAAAAAAGATCCGGATCGCGCTGCTCAAGGAGGACTGCATCGAGGCCGTGATCGGCCTGCCGCAGAACCTCTTCTACGGAACCGGCATCCCAGCCTGCATCCTTGTAATGCGCCACCCGGACGGGAAGCCGGACGCGCGCAAGGGCAAGGTGCTCTTCATCAACGCGGACCGCGAGTATCGCGAAGGGCGCGCGCAGAACTTCATCGACCCGGAGCACATCGAGAAGATCGTCAGCGCTTACGACGCGTTCGCTGACGTGCCCGGCTTCGCGGCGGTCATCGACAACACCGCCATCATCAAGGACGAAGCCGGCAACCTGAACATCCGGCGCTATGCCGACAGCAGCCCGCCGCCCGAGCCCCATGACGTGCGCGCCCACCTGCATGGCGGCGTGCCGAAGCGGGAAATCGAGAGCATCCGCCCGCATGCGCAGGCACAGGGCTTCGACGTCGACACGCCGTTCGTCGACCGCGATGCCGACTACGCCGAGTTCGCCGATGCCGTCGAGAAGCGTGCCGATATCAGGGCCCAGGTCGAGTCAAACCCCGGCGTTGCGACGCGGCAAGGTGAGATGGTCGCGGCCTTCGATACCTGGTGGTCGTCGGCACGGACCGGGTTGGCCGAGCTTCCCGAAAGCAAGCGCCTGATGCCGCTGCGCCGCGAGATGCTCGACAGCTTCGAGCCCGCCATGCTGCCGGTCGGCTGCCTCGACCGCTATGCGCTAATGGGCTCCATCGCGGGCTGGTGGGATGAAATCCGCTACGAGCTGCGCGTCATCGTCGAGAACGGGTTCGCCGAACTGGTCGACGGCTGGGTCGAGACGCTGCGCTCGGCGCTGGAGGACGAGGACGCGGACGACGACGAGGACAGCGACGCCAAGAAGACCGTGAAGGTCACGCTGGAGGAGCTGCTCGCCCATCCCTTCGTGCGCCATCGCATGGCGGACTACGTCACCGAATTGTCCGCTGCGCAGGCCGAGGTGGAGCGGATCAAAGCGGAGAAGGAAGCCTGGGAGACCGGCGACGGGGTTGAGGGCGCCGAGGATTGGCTGGACGGGGCCGAGGAAGGCAGCAACCTTGCCAAGGAGCTGGAAAAGCGGCGCAAGGAACTGCGCGCCGAAATGAAGGATGACGACAAGCGCCGGAAGGAGCTGGTGAAGACCACGGGCACCGGCAAGCCGTCCAAGGGCTCCATCGACTGGATGCGCGCGCAGGGCACGGATGTGCGGGAGTTCGAGGCCGAACTGGCAGAAATCGAACGCCGCCTCGCGCCGCTGGTCGAGGAGGCAGAGATCATCGACGCCATGCTCGCCCCCTATGAGGCGATCAAGGAAGAGCTGAAGGTGGCGCGCGCCACACTGCGGCGGCTCAAGGCGGCGTTCGTCGAGCGGCTGAAGGCTGCAAGGGCCGAACTGAACGACGATGATTGCCGCGAACTTGTGCTCGACATCGACCGCGAGCGGCTGCTCGACCGGCTCGAACGCGCCCGCGTCCGCCGCGTTGGCGCTCTGGTGGCTGACGTGGAGCGGCTCTGGGACAAGTATCGTGTCAGCCTCGCGAGGATCGGGAGCCGGAGGGCAGACGCGACGACGCGGCTCGACGGCTACCTGCTGGAGCTCGGGTATGCCTGATACGGCCAAGCTCTCCGACTTCGCATTCATCAATCCGGCGACCGACACCAACGGAACAGCGGCCGAGGCGCCGGTTGCCTTCATTCCCATGGCCGCAGTTGCCGAAGGCGGTGGGTGGCGCTCGACAGAGAATCGCCCTCTCTCTGATGCTCGCAGGGGCTACACGCTGTTCCAGCGCGACGACGTGATCGTCGCCAAGATCACACCCTGCTTCGAGAACGGGAAGGTCGCGCTGCTCTCCGACCTTGAAACCGATTTCGGCCTCGGAAGCACCGAATTCCATGTACTGCGGGCAAAGCCCGGGCACGATCCGCGGTTCATCTATCACTGGACCCGGCATCCAGCGTTCCTGCGCGCAGGCGAAGCGTCAATGACAGGGTCGGCCGGACAGCGGCGCGTGCCCGCCGGCTTCTTCGAGCGTTTCGAGATCGCGGAGATTGAAGGTCTGCCTCAGCGGCTCATTGCGGACATCCTCGACGCCATCGACGACGCTGTTCTCGAGACTGACACGGTGATCGAGAAACTACGCACCGTCCGCTTGGGCATCATCGACGACCTGCTCACGCGTGGTCTGTCCGACGATTCTTCACCCCGCGAGCCTTCTGACCTTGTTGAGACGAAAGTCGGCCACCGGCCTCCGACATGGACGGTCGAGAACCTCGGGCGCTTCGTCGTCGGAGCAGAGTACGGGACCAATCTGTCCTTGGGCGACAGCAGCGCTGGGATTCCCGTTCTTCGAATGAATAACATCCAGGACGGCGAGTTCGACCTGGCCGACATGAAGTATGCGCCTGCCCATGCCGTCGATCGCTTTCGCCTCAAGCGCAACGATGTCCTGTTCAACCGAACGAACAGCTGGGAGCATGTGGGCAAGGCGGCCATCTGGCGAAGGGACGAGCCCGGCCCGGCCTTCGCATCCTACCTGGTTCGCCTTCATTGCGGCGATGCCCTGCTGCCGGAATTCCTTCATCTCTGGCTGAATTGGGCGCCGGTCCAGCGCGCCATCCGGCAGTTCGCGACCCCTGGCGTCCAGCAGGTGAACATCAACCCCACGAACCTCCGGCGCGCGCTTATCGCGGTGCCGGACACGCCGGACGAACAGCGAGCCATTATCGCGCGCGTGAACGGCATCGCTGCGGCCATCGAGGACCACCGCCGCGAGCGCGCCAAGCTTTCCAACCTTCGCGAGGGTCTCCGGGACGACCTCCTCACTGGCCGCAAGCCTGTGGTGGCCATTCGTGAGGCTGCCGAATGAGCCAGCAGGACCGTCTGGACGAACTGAACGTCGTCGAGCGCCCCCTCCTGCGCCAGCTGGGGGTCATGGGCTGGGCGCATGTCGAGGGCGCCGACGAGGACCCGAGCACCGGCCGCAAGGACTATCAGCTGCTCGGTCGCGACACCTTCCAGCAGACGCTGCTGCGCGATCGGCTCGAGGCCGCGCTGCGCCGCCTGAATCGCAACGACGATGGCTCCGAGTGGCTGGACGAGCGCCGCATCAACCAGGCGATCTCGCAGCTCGAGCGGCCGACCTCGCGGGACTTCATCGCGATCAACGAGGAACTGCACGACAAGATCGTGCGGGGCGTCAACGTCTCGGGCCCTGACGGCGAACACGAGCGTCGCGTGCGCTTCATCGGCTTCGAGCCGGGCGACGAGAACGAGTTCGTCGCGGTCAATCAGTTTCGCGTGGACCCGCCCGGCGCTGTCGGCGACCGCGGGTTCATCGTGCCGGACGTCGTGCTGTTCGTGAACGGGCTGCCGCTGGTGGTGATCGAGGCCAAGAGCCCCGCTGTCACCGACCCCATCGCGACTGCCATCGACCAGATGCGCCGCTACGCCAACCGCCGCGTGCCCGAAAAGAACGAGGGCGCGGAGCGACTGTTCTGGACGAACCACCTGCTGGTCGCCACCGACTACTACGACGCCCGCGTCGGCTCGGTCACCGCCCGGCCGGACGACTTCCTCCCGTGGCGCTCGGTCAAGCCGGTCGGCATCGAGCAGACCCGAGCCGCCATGGACGAGGTGTGCGGCGAGCTTGGCAAGGCGCCGGGCACGGAACTGGTGCAGCAGGAGGTCATGGCGGCGGGCCTACTGCGGCCGCAGTACCTGCTCGACGCGCTGCGCTCGTTCACCGTCTACACGACGACGGACGACGGCGTGCGCATCAAGGTGGTGCCGCGCTACCAGCAGTTCCGTTCGGTGCACATCGCGCTGCAGCGCCTGCAGGAGGGCAAGACCCGCCGTCAGGATGGCATGAGCGACCGCCGTGGCGGCATCATCTGGCACACCCAAGGCTCGGGAAAGAGCCTGACGATGGTGTTTCTGGTCAGGAAACTGCGGACGATCGCCGCGCTCCGCCGGTTCAAGGTGGTCGTGGTCACCGACCGGACCGACCTGGAGGATCAGCTCTCCAAGACGGCAAAACTGGCCGGCCAGGTCATGCGGGTCGCGCGAAATGCCGATGGCGCGAAGACGCATCTGGGACGGCAGGAGCCGGACCTCGTGTTCGTCATGATTCAGAAGCTGCAGGAGCGGAACGGCGAAGGAGACGAGCAGGAGATCGTGTTCGCAGCCGAGAACGACGAGCAGCCTGACGCCAAGGGCGAAAACCTCCTGCCGGCCAAGACCGACGAACTGCGCACCGGCAAACTGGTCGCGAAGATCGGCGAGCGAAAGGCATTCCCCGTTCTGAACGAAAGCGAGGACGTCCTCGTTCTCATCGACGAGGCGCACCGCTCGCACACCAGTGGACTTCACCAGAACCTGCTCGACGCGTTGCCCAACGCTGCGCGCATCGGGTTCACCGGGACGCCGATCGAAGAAAAGAACAAGAAGAAGACGCGGGAGATCTTCGGAGCCTACATCGACCGCTATCTCCTTCGGGACGCAGAGGCCGATGGCGCCATCGTGAAGATCCTCTACGAGGGGCGGGAGCTGAAAGCCGACGTCACGGACAAGGGCACGCTGGACGGCTTGTTCGACGCCACCTTTGCCGGAAAGTCGGCCGACGAGCGCGAGGCGATCAAGGACCGCTACGCAACGCGTGCGCGTGTCCTCAACGCGGCTGACCCGCTGAAGGCCAAAGCGATCGATGTGCTCCGGCACTACATCGTCAACATTCTCCCCAACGACCTGAAGGCGCAGCTCGTCGCAGCGAGCAGGGAGCTGGCGGTCCAGTACGTCGACGCCTTGAACGCCGCCCGCGACGAGATCGTTGCCGCCATCGAGGGCGCTGCGGACATCCTGAAGGATATCGCTCCGGAGGACGCGCAGGACGCGGGAGGCGACGTGGCGTTCCTCTCCACAGCGCTGCCCTATCTCGACACGATTAAGGCTCTCGAGTTCGCGGCGGTCATATCCGTGGACCACAACGACCTGCCACATCTGAAGGCATGGGGCGGTGTTTCGGATACAAAGCAGCGGATCGAACGCTTCAAGAAGCCGCTGTCTCAGGACGCGCTCGCAATCCTCGTGGTGAAAAGCAAGCTGCTCACCGGCTTTGACGCCAAGGTCGAACAGGCGATGTATCTCGACCGGGCCATATCGGGCGCCGAGCTGCTGCAGGCCATCGCTCGCAC
This sequence comes from Paracoccaceae bacterium, assembly GCA_051859505.1. Classification (GTDB taxonomy): domain Bacteria; phylum Pseudomonadota; class Alphaproteobacteria; order Rhodobacterales; family Rhodobacteraceae; genus JAFIEN01. The sequence continues at coordinate 29,298 of JBHYFN010000031.1, read as the reverse complement.
CAACCGGACGGCGGGGGAGGCCAAGCGCTTCGGTATCGTCGTCGACTACTACGGTGTCGGAAAGAACCTCGCGGACGCTTTGGCGATCTACGACGCGGAAGACCAAAGCGATCTGACCGGCGGCATTGGAAAGCCTGAAGACCTCTTGCCGGAGCTGCGGCAAGCGCGTGACGCAGTGGTTAAACACTTCTCCGATGTCGGGACAACCCTCGGGTCCGACCTGCAAGCCTACGTCGACGCATGCGTGGCCAAGCTGAAGGACCAGAAGTTCCGCGCTCAGTTCCTCGTTCTCGTCAAGAAACTCGTCGGCTTGTTCGATGCTCTCATGCCGCGCCCCGAGGCCCGACCATTCACACGTGACGTGAAGATTTTTGCGTTCATCGCCAAGGCTGCGGCGAACCTCTACCGGGATCGTTCGCTCGACGTTCGGGGGGTCGCCCATAAGGTTCAAGCCATGCTCGATGCCTTCATCGAGGCGCACGGTATCGACCCGAAGGTGCCTCCTATCGAGATACTAGACCCGAACTTCGCCGCCGAGGTGGCGCGGAAACCGAGCGGTCGAGCGAAGGCGGCGGAAATGGAAAACGCCCTTCGCCACCACATTTCGATTTCCTTCGAGAGGGACCCTGCGAAGTACAAGACGCTCAGCGATCGCCTTGAGGGCATTCTCACGAGCCACCACCAAGACTGGGATGAGATTGCCCGGCAACTTCAGGCGCTGATCGACGAAGCTACCGCTCGCTCCGGTGGCGGCTTCACAGTCCACGGTCTTGAACCTCACACGGAAGCTCCGATCTTCGGAATCCTCCGCCTGCGCTATGGCAATGATGATCGAGATGCGGACTTGGCAGAGCTTTCCGCCAGGATCGTCAAGCACTTGCGAGAGGAAAGCGCTGTCTCAGGGTTCTGGGATAATCCGGTAAGCCAAGAGGAGGCCAGGCGCTGGATTTTTCAGCATCTCGATAATAGCAGCATCTTCGATTTCGGTGACTTGGACGCGATTTCGTCCGACTGCATGGGGGTAGCGAGGGCAAACCGAGCGGCATTCACGTCATGAGCGAAACGATCGAGATCGACGAACTCGTCTTTTCAGTGAAACGAAGCACAAGGCGGAGAACGGTCGGTGTTACGGTCGAACGAGACCAATCTCTTGTTGCTCATCTCCCGCGGGAAGTAACTCTAGAAGAGGCGACAAAGCTTATAGCCTCAAAGCTATTGTGGGTTCATCAAAAGCTCGCTGAGCAGGGCGAAAGTGCACGCGAGGACGTTTTTCGGGTCGCGGAGTTTGTGGATGGCGAAGGCTTCCACCTACTTGGGAAGCACTATCGCCTCAAACTCGTCGATATTCCCAAGAATGTGACCGGTGTGCCGAGCGTCAGGTTCGAGGGCGATCGGCTTTTGTTGCGGCGAGAGCAAGCTGCCTCGGGGGGCAAGCGGATTGAAGAATACTATACTAGAGCGGCACATCCCTACCTGAATGAAACCGTTCAGAGGTGGAAGAGAATCGTTGGCGCTGAGCCCGGGCGCTTCGTCCAGGTAATGGATCTTGGATACAGGTGGGGCTCATGCAGCGCAGATGGGACATTGAACTTCCACTGGCGGGTAATGCAGCTACCAGCCAGAGTCATCGAATATGTCGTCGTGCACGAGCTGGTGCACATCAAGGTTCCAAACCATTCAGAAAAATTCTGGAAAATGCTCGGTTCGGTCATGCCAGACTATGAAAGTCGTAAAGCTTGGCTGAAGCAAAAAGGTGGTGAGCTTTGAACACATTGGCACTAAATCATGTGTTCTTTCACGCCCTTTCTAAATTGGCGCATAATTCACTCGTTTGGTCACCTTCATGAAGCCCCGCTCGATCAACATTTTCCTTCTCGACGGCGATCCGAACGGCATTCGGGTGGCGCAGATCTCGATGTCAACGATCCAAGCCATTGCCTTTCGACGCAATCAGCTACGTCGGGTTCGGGAAGCATTTCCCGAGATCGAACGGCCAGGCGTCTACATCCTCATCGGCGCCGATGAAGACGCGCAAGACAGGCAGCTTGCATATATCGGAGAGTCCGAAGGCGTCGGCGCTCGCCTATCGTATCACAACTCGAATGAGGCCGGTCGCGATGCCAAAGGATTCTGGACCGACACGGTCGTGCTGATCAGCAAGGACGAGAACCTGACCAAGAGCCACGCGCGTTATGTCGAAGCCTGCCTGATCCGGGGCGTCGTTAGCAATCCCCGTTGGACCCTGCCCAACACGCGCACGCCGTCCGACGACGCGGGCAAGCTACCACTCCCCGACCGCGCAGCCATGGACGAGTTCGTGGATCAGACAAAAACGCTGGTTGGAGCCCTCGGCTGGGATCTCTTCCGAGAAGTCCGCGGTCGTGCGCAGGAGCAGATCACAGGGCGAGAACTGCCAGAGGCTGAAATCCATGAAAGCCCTCGGTTCTTCTTCCGAGGCGACGGCTTCGCGGCAGAGATGGAGATTGGGCCCTCCGGGGATTTCGTCGTCACAGCAGGTTCGAGGGCAAGGGTCCGGACGACGCGAACGATACCGAGGGGGACGGTCACGCTCCGGAACACCCTTGTTGAGAAGGGCGTCCTCCGCGAGGAAGGCGATTTTCTTGTCTTCACAAGCGCCTACAGCTTCACGTCTGCCTCTGCCGCGGCTGCGGCCGTCATTGGTGCGAGCGCTAATGGCCGGATCCTGTGGAAGCTCCCGGACGGGCGCAACTACGCGGACTGGGAAGCCTCTCAGGGCATATCAGACTGCGCCTCGCAGTGAGGCCGCTCAAAGGCGGTAGCAAGTTGGATTTCTGTTCCATCTCGCTGAACGCCACCCACGTCGAACTGCTTAGCGGACGCTCTCAAAAAGTTCTACACTTTCAATTACTTGCAAGAAATACACCAAATAGGCGCAGTCATGAGGTCCGGAGAATACTGGCCCTCAGAGACCGCTTCCAAGCCTCCTGGCGACGGGGCAAGTGCTCAGCCCCACCCGCACAACCCTCGAAAACAACGAGGAAATCCGGCCGGATCCGGATTGGGAGAAACTTTTCAATAGGTTATCTGGCGGAGCGAGAGGGATTCGAACCCTCGAGACGGTTCCCCGCCTACACACTTTCCAGGCGTGCGCCTTCGACCACTCGGCCACCGCTCCGTTTCGCGCTCTCTATCCGCCGAAGGGGGTGGATGGCAAGGGTCCATGCCTGTCCACCAACCAGAGGGCCCTGACGATTCAGGAACGCTGCAGCTTTACCGCTTCTTGGCGGGCCAGCCGGATCAGGTGCGCCATGTAGGGGCGTTGGGTATCCTCGGTTCGGGTCGCGGCATAAAGGCGGCGGGTGATGCCCTTGGCCGTCAGCCGTCGGGTCACGTAGTCGGAATTGTAGCGCACCTGTCGCACCACCCAGTCCGGCAGAACCGCAACCCCCCGGTTCGAGGCGACCAGAAGCAGGATCACCGCCGTCAGCTCGACCTGCCGGATCGCGGCAGGTTCGACCTTGGCCGGTGTCAGCAGCTGCGAAAACACATCCAGCCGCGCCCGGTCCACCGGATAGGTGATCAGGGTCTGGCCGCGGAAATCCTCGGCCTCGATCGTCTGCCGGGCGGCAAGCGGATGCTGCGATGAGGCGACGAATACGGGTTCATAGTCGAAAAGCGGGGTGAAATCGGTGCCGTTCAGGGTCTCGGGGTCGGACGAGATGACGACATCCACCTCTTCACGTCGCAGCGCCGGCAGGGCGTCGAAGGCAAGGCCCGGGCGGATGTCCACATCCACATCGGGCCAGGCCTTGCGGAAGGCCTCGAGCACGGGAAACAGCCATTCGAAACAGGCATGGCATTCGATGGCGATATGCAGCCGCCCCGCCCGTCCCTGCACCAGGCCCGCAAACTCCGCCTCCAGCGCCGCGACCTGCGGCAGGATCGCCTCGGCCGCGGCCAGCAGTTTCATCCCCGCGGCCGACAGTTTCAGGGGTTTGGAGCGGCGCACGAAGAGCTCTACCCCGGCCTGATCCTCGATCCCCTTGATCTGATGCGACAGCGCCGATTGCGTTATCCCAAGCTGCTCGGCCGCGCGCGCCAGGCCGCCGGTATCATGGATCGCCTTGATCGTGCGCAGGTGGCGGAACTCGATATGCATGAACCAGGCTCATGATCTTGGTGAAGGTTATGAGTTTGTCTCACGTCGACGCGCATGCGACAAGGCCCGGAGTTGAAGGAGTCTCCGATGCCCCGTCCTGCCGTCAGTTTCGAATTCTTCCCGCCGAAGAACCTTGAAGGATCGTTCCGCCTTTGGGACTGCGTGAACACGCTGGCCCCGCTGGCGCCCGACTTCGTCTCGGTCACTTATGGGGCGGGCGGCACGACGCGCGCGCTCACGCATGAGGCGGTGGGCACGATCCACAAGACCAGCGGGCTGAGGGTCGCGGCGCATCTGACCTGCGTGAATGCGACGAAGGCCGAGACGATGGCCATCGCCGAAAGCTATGCCGAGGTGGGCGTGACCGAGATCGTGGCCCTGCGGGGCGATCCGCCGAAGGGGACGGGCGCCTTCCGGCCGCATCCCGAGGGCTTTGCCGGGTCGGTCGACCTGGTCGAGGCGCTGGCGGCGACGGGCAGGTTCACCATCCGCGTCGGCGCCTATCCCGAACCTCACCCCGAGGCGGCGGATGTGCGGGCCGATGTGGACCACCTCAAGCGCAAGATCGACGCGGGCGCGACTTCGGCCATCACGCAGTTCTTCTTCCAGCCGGAGACCTTCTTCCGCTTCCGCGATGCCTGTGCGGCGGCCGGAATCACGGCCCCGATCATCCCCGGCATCCTGCCGATCGAGAATTGGGTGGGGGCGCAGAAATTCGCGGCATCCTGCGGCACGACCATCCCGCCCTCGACCGTGACCGCCTTCGAGAATGCCACGCGCGACGGGTCGGCCGATCTTCTGGCCGTGGCGGTGGCGACCTCGCTTTGCGACCGGCTGATCGAGGGGGGGGTGGAGCATCTGCATTTCTATACGCTCAACAAGCCGGACCTGACGCGGGACGTGTGCCATGCGCTGGGGATCGTGCCGAAGGCGGCGCTGCAGGAAGTGGCCTGAGCGCCCGGCGGCCAAGGAGGATTTTGCAAAAATCCTCCAATCCCCCCTGACAAGCGTCAGGGGGGCGGAAATTTTGCAAATTTCCGCTCTGGGACCGGTCAGGCGATCTCTGACAACCGCTCCAGCGCTGCGCGGATCCGGGCTTCTTCCGCCTCGCGCAGGGCAAGGTTGGCGCGGGTCTCCTCGACCACCTCGGCGGGGGCGGAGGCCACGAATGCTGGATTGCCCAGCCGCCCGCGCATGCCACCCATTTCCTTGACCAGTTTCTCCAACCCCTTGGCCAGCCGCGCCTTTTCGGCCGCCACGTCGATGATCCCGGCCAGCGGCAGCGCGAAGGTGGCCCCCGTCAGCGGCAGGGTCAGCGCCCCTTTCGGCGCCGCATCCGCCACGGTCAGGCTGTCGATCCGCGCCAGCCTGCGGATCAGCGCCTCGTTGCGCTGCCAGGCCTCGACGGCGGCCGCATCCGCCTCGAGCTGCAACACGGGCACATAAAGCCCCGCCGGCACGTTCATCTGCGCCCGGACCGAGCGCACCCCCTCGATCAGGGAGATGACCCAGCGCATCTCGGCCTCGGCCCCGGGATCGACAAGCTCGGTGCCAAAGCCCGGCCATTCGGCCAGCGCCAGCACGCCGTCGCGATGTGCGGTCAGCTGCCAGAGTTCCTCGGTCAGGTAGGGCATGAACGGGTGCAGCAGGATCAGGCACTGGTCCAGCACCCAGCGCATCACGCCCCGGGTTTCGTCCTGTGTCTCGGCCCCTGCCTCGTCCGACAGAAGCGGCTTGGCGAATTCGACATACCAGTCGCAGACCTTGCCCCAGACGAAGGCGTAAAGCGCATTGGCCGCGTCGTTGAAGCGATAGGCGTCAAGGGCCGCGTCCACCTCTTCGCGGATGCGGCCGACCTCGCCCACGATCCAGCGGTTGGCGGTCCGTGTGGCCGCGCCGGGGGCAAGGGGGGCCGCGTCGAAGACCCCGTTCATCTCGGCAAAGCGGTGGGCGTTCCAGAGCTTGGTGCCGAAATTGCGGTTGCCCTTGATCTTGTCGGTCGAAAGCTTCGGACTGCCCCCCGGCACGGCAAGCTGCGCGAGCGTCAGGCGCAAGGCATCGGCGCCGAATGCGTCGATGATCTCGAGAGGGTCGATGACATTGCCCTTGGTCTTCGACATCTTCTCGCCCTTCTCGTCGCGGACGAGGCCGTGAAGATAGACGGTGTGGAAGGGCACCTCGTCCACGACGGCCAGTTGCATCATCATCATCCGGGCGACCCAGAAGAAGAGGATGTCCTGCCCGGTGACGAGGACGTCGGTGGGGAAATACCGTGCGAGTTCTGGGGTCTGTTCCGGCCAGCCCAAAGTGCCGATGGGCCAGAGGCCCGAGGAGAACCAGGTGTCGAGGACGTCGGGGTCGCGAGCAAGAGTCTTGCCGGGGGCTTTCGCACGCGCCTCGGCCTCGGTCGCGGCGCAGTAGTGGTTGCCCTCGTCGTCATACCACACCGGGATCTGATGCCCCCACCACAGCTGGCGCGAGATGCACCAGGGCTCGATATTCTCGAGCCAGTGGTAATAGGTCTTTTCGCCGCTCTCGGGGATGATCCGGGTGCGCCCCTGGCGGACGGCATCAAGCGCGGGGCCGACGATCCGGGCGGTGTCGACGAACCACTGGTCGGTCAGCATCGGCTCGATGACCACCTTCGAGCGGTCGCCGAAGGGTTGCATGATGGGTTTGGCCTCGACGAAAGGCTGTAGGGTGGGTGCCAACCCACCTTCCTCTGCTTCATCGGCGCGTGGGCTTTCGCCCACCCTACCCATGACAGCCAGACCTTCGCTCGTAATCGCCTCGACCACACGGCTGCGCGCTTCGAACCGATCGAGGCCGCGGTATTCGTCGGGCACCAGGTTGATCGCGTCGATCTCGGCCTCGGACAGCTCTGCCCCTTCGACGATCCGCTGCGCCATGGCCGCCGCCTCGGCGTAAGGAACCCCGTCGCTGCGCATATGGGCGCGGGTGTCCATCAGCCGGTAACAGGGGATGCCGTTCCGTTTCGCCACCGCATAATCGTTGAAGTCATGCGCCCCGGTGATCTTGACCGCGCCAGAGCCGAAACTCGGGTCGGGGTAGTCGTCGGTGATGATCGGGATCAGGCGGCGGTGTTCCTTGGGGCCCACCGGGATCTCGCAGAGCATGCCGACGATCGGTGCATAGCGTTCGTCGGAGGGATGCACCGCAACCGCGCCGTCGCCCAGCATAGTCTCGGGCCGGGTGGTGGCGATGGAGATGTAGTCGCGCTCCTCTTCCAGCACGACCTTCCCTTCCGCGTCTTTCTCGACATAGGTATAGGTCGCCCCGCCCGCGAGCGGGTATTTGAAATGCCACATATGGCCCGCGACCTCGATATTCTCGACCTCGAGATCCGAGATTGCGGTTTCGAAATGCGGATCCCAGTTCACGAGCCGCTTGCCGCGATAGATCAGGCCCTTCTCGTACATATCCACGAAAACCCGGATCACCGCGTCGTGGAAATTCCCCTCTTCGCCCGCCGGCGCATCGGGCGCGCCCGACATGGTGAAGGCGTTGCGCGTCCAGTCGCAGGAGGCGCCGAGGCGCTTGAGCTGTTCGATGATCGTGCCGCCGGAGTCGGCTTTCCACTCCCAGACCTTTTTCAGGAAAGCCTCGCGCCCCATCTCGCGCCGGCTCTGATTGCCCTCTTCGGCCAGCTTGCGTTCGACGACCAGCTGCGTGGCGATCCCCGCATGATCCTGCCCCGGCTGCCAGAGCGTGTCGAAGCCGCGCATCCGGTGCCAGCGGATCAGGATATCCTGCAGCGTGTTGTTGAAGGCATGCCCCACATGCAGCGATCCTGTCACGTTCGGCGGCGGGATCATGATGCAGAAGGTCTCGGGCCGCCGGGCGCCCGCGCCTGCGCGAAAGGCCCCGGCCTTTTCCCACAGGGCCGAGATGCGCGCCTCGGCCTCGGCCGGATTGAAGGTCTTGTCCATGCCCATGCGCTATCCCTTCCGTGACGGCCCCGCTTGCAACGGCGCAGGGATAGCGAAAGGCCGGTGAAAGGAAAAGGGCGTCTGGACACCGGGCAACCGGCAACTAGGGTTAGCCGTGTTTCGGAGGGACGACGATGGACGGATTTGGCAAGGGGCGGTCGGTCAAGCGGACCGAGGATCTGCGGTTTCTGACGGGACAGGGCCGGTATCTGGACGATGCCGCCCCGGAGGGCCGGCTTGCGGCCTATTTCCTGCGCTCGACCGTGGCGCATGGCCGGATCACCGAGCTGGATGTGACCGCCGCCCGGGATCTGCCCGGGGTTCACCTTGTCCTCACGGCCGAGGATCTGGTGGCGGCGGGTGTGCGGATGGACATGAAGGCCGAACGCGTGAAGAACCGCGACGGATCGCGCGGCGCCCATCCCGAACGCCCGATCCTCGCGCGGGGCAAGGTGCGTTTCGTCGGCGAGGCGATTGCCCTGATCGTGGCCGAGGATCTGGCCACCGCCAAGGATGCCGCCGAGCTGATCGGGCTCGAGATCGAGACGCTGCCCGCCCATGTCGAAACCGCGGTCGGTGGTCTGCCGCTGCATGACGGCGTGGCCGACAACCTGGCCTTCGATTTCGCCCTTGGCGACAAGGCGGCGGTCGATGCGGCGATGGCGGGGGCGGCCCATGTGATCCGGCTGCGGGTGCCCGACAACCGGGTGATCGTCGCCTCGATGGAGCCGCGCGGCGTCACTGCCGCGATGGAGGATGGGCGGCTGCATGTGGGTGTCAGCGCGCAGGGGGTCTGGGGCCCGAAAGAGATCCTCTGCCGCCATCTGGGCCTGGCCCCCGCGGATGTGCGGGTCACGACGCCGGATGTGGGCGGCGGCTTCGGGATGAAGGGGATGAGCTATCCCGAGATGATCGCCGTGGCGCAGGCGGCGCGGATGGTCGACCGCCCGGTTCACTGGATGTCGGAGCGGACCGAGGCGATGCTGTCGGACAATGCCGGGCGCGACCTCTGGTCCGATACCGTGCTGGCCTTCGACGCCGATCACCGCCTGCTGGCCTATTCGGTCGAGTCGGTGGCCAATCTTGGCGCCTACAACTCGCAATTCGCGCAGGAGATTCAGACCAGCCTTTTCGCCAAGGTGATGCCGGGCACCTATGACCTGCAGAAGGTCTCGCTCGCGGTGAAGGGCGTCTATACCAACACCACCCCTGTCGATGCCTATCGGGGCGCGGGGCGGCCCGAGGCGATCTTCGCGCTCGAGCGTTCGATGGATCACGCCGCACGGGTCATGGGGATCGACCCGTGGGAGCTGCGGCGGATCAACTTCATCCGGCCGGACCAGTTTCCCTATGTCTCGGCCACCGGCATGCCCTATGACGTGGGCGATTTCGCCCGCGTCCTCGACCGGGCCGAGGAGCTGAGCGACCGGGCGGGTTTTGCCGGTCGCCGCGCCGCTTCGGAGGCGAAGGGGCGGCTGCGCGGGCAGGGCCTGTGCTATTACATCGAGAGCATTCTGGGCGACAAGGAAGAGACCGCCACCGTCGTCTTCGGCGAAGACGGCATGGTCGAGCTTCATGT
>JBHYFN010000031.1:0-19618 GCA_051859505.1 Paracoccaceae bacterium | reverse complement strand
GGCACCCAGTCGAACGGCCAGGGGCATGAAACCGTCTATGCCCAGTTCCTTGCCGATCACTCCGGCATCCCGGCCGAGCGGATCCGGGTCATGCAGGGCGACAGCGACCTGATCCCCAAGGGCGGCGGCACCGGTGGATCCCGCTCGGTCACGGTGCAGAACACCGCGACGCTGGCCACGGTCAGGACGATGGTCGCGGCCTTCACCGACTACCTTGCCACAAGGGAGGGCGTGGCGGGCGCAGAGATCGGCTTTGACGACGAGAGGTTCCGGGTGCCGGGGTCGAACCTGACGCCGACGATGCTCGAACTGGCCGAGATGGCGCGCGCCGATGGCCGGGTCGACCTGCTGCGCCAGTCGGCCACGATCGAGCTTGAGAACCGCAGTTTTCCCAACGGCGCCCATGTGGCCGAGGTCGAGATCGACCCCGAGACCGGCGTGGTGACGGTCGAACGCTATACGGTGGTCGATGATTTCGGCAATCTGATCAATCCGATGCTGGCCGAGGGGCAGGTGCATGGCGGGGTCGCGCAGGGGATCGGGCAGGCGATCACGGAACGCGTGGCACATGACCGGGAAGGCCAGCTTCTGACCGCGAGCTTCATGGATTACGCGGTGCCCCGGGCCGATGTGATGCCCTGGGTGCGCTTCGCCTCGGAACCGACGCCCTCGCTTTACAATCCGATGGGGATGAAGGGCTGCGGCGAGGCGGGCACCGTCGGCGCGCTGGCCGCTGTGACCAATGCGGTTCAGGATGCGCTCTGGCCGCTGGGGATCACGGCGGTGGACATGCCCTTCACCCCCCAGCGCGTCTGGGAGATGCTGGCTGCGGCCAGGGGCGACGGGAATGCGCAAGTGGCGCGACTCTCGGCCTGACCTCGCAGGTCAGGTCGGGCAATCTGCCGTTTGCGGCGGACGGGATCGGGTCTTCGCCTGCGCCGGAGGTGGTTTTGCGTTCAGGGCCGCACCGGGGCGGCCCTGAAACCTCAATCCGCCCCCTTCTCCTTCAGCCAGCCGCTGATGATCTCGCGCAGCCTTTCGCCCGAAAAGCTTGGGAAATGCCCGCCATGCACGATCCGCACCGGCAGGCGCAGCAGCCGCTCCATCGACCGGATATAGTCGCCCATGTCCGAATGATAGGTGTCCTCGATCAGCGGCCCGTCATAGACGATATCGCCCGAGATCAGCACGCCCGTCTCTGCCTCCCAAAGCGCGATCCCGCCGGGGCTGTGGCCGGGGGTGTGGATCACCTCGAACCGGCGCGGACCGGCGGCAAGGATATCCCCATCCTCGAGGATCCGCGTCGCCGGGGCGGGTGTCACCTCATAGGCGGCGCTGTCATAGGGTTCGGGGGGGAGCGCGTCGAAGATCTCGTCGGTCACATAGGGATCGGCGAGGGTCGCCTTGCGCGAAGGGGCGGCCAGAAGATGCGCCTCGGCCCGATGCACGGCGCGGTGCGGGAATTCGTGATGGCAGCCGATATGGTCGAAATGCGTATGGCTCGCCACCGCCAGAAGCGGGCGTTCCGTCACCAGCGGCACCCATTGGCGCAAGGGCACCACCCCCATCCCGCTGTCGACCAGCAGATCCTCGTCCCCGCCCCGGATATGCCAGCAGTTGCAGCGGTAGAAGGGCTGGATATGCGGCTCGTCGATCAGGGTGATGCCGTCGCCCACGGGGGTGGTGCGCCACCAGTCGCTGGCCTTTGCGCGGATCATGTGTCGCCTCCCGGCAGGATCGTCAGGTGGTCGGGGTCAAGGGCAAGGTCGATCCGGTCGCCCGGCTTCGCATCCCGCCCGACCGGCAGCAGCGCGCGCAGGGTAAGGTTCGGCGCACGCTCGGGCCGGACCGTGACCTTGCGATGGACGCCCTGGAACACCGTCTCGATCACCTCGCAGGGGCCGGGCCGGTCATGGGCGGCGCCGGGGCCGATGTGCTCGGGCCGGATCGAGAGTGTGAGCGCCGCTCCCTCGGGCGCCGTTGCGGGGCCGAGGTCGTCCAGCGGAGTCACCATCCGGCCAGCCTCCACCCGCGCGGGCAGGAAATTCGTCTCGCCCAGAAAGGCCGCGACAAAGCGGGTGGCGGGTTCGCGGTAGACCCGTTCGGGCGGGCCCTGATCCTCGATCCGTCCGCCCCGCATCACCACGATCCGGTCGGCAATCGCCATCGCCTCTTCCTGATCGTGGGTCACATGCACGAAGGTCGCCCCCACCCGGCGCTGGATCGCCTTCAACTCCTCCTGCATCGCGCGCCGCAGGTTCAGGTCAAGCGCGCCCAGGGGTTCGTCCAGAAGCAGCACATCCGGTTCGACCGCCAGCGCGCGGGCCAGCGCCACCCGCTGGCGTTGCCCGCCCGAAAGCTCGGACGGCCGCTTGCCATCCGCCCCGGTCAGCCCCACCAGCGCCAGCATCTCGCGCGCGCGGGCATGGCGGGCGGCTTTCGCCACGCCCCGCATCCGCAGGCCGAAGCCCACATTGTCCAGAAGGCTCATGTGCGGAAACAGGGCATAATCCTGAAACACCGTCGTTGTGGGCCGCTTCGCAGCCGGCACCCCTACCATCTCGCGCCCGCCGATGCGCAGGGCGCCCTCGTCGGGGTCAGCAAACCCGCCGATGATGTTCAGAAGCGTGGTCTTGCCGCAGCCCGAGGGCCCCAGCAGCACGCAATATTCCCCCGCCTCGACCGTCAGCGACACATCGTCAAGCGCCCGGGCCGGCCCGTAAAGCTTGGTCATCGCCGCAATCTCGATCCGCGCCGTCATCTGCGCCGCCCTCCGAGTTCATAGGCCAGAAGGGCCAGGGCCGAGACAAGGAAGACGAGGCTTCCCACGGCATTGGTCTTTGGGTTGAGACCCGAGCGCAGGAGGCTCCAGATCTCGACCGGGAGTGTCAGGTCGAAGCGCGACAGAAGGAAGGCGATGATGAATTCGTCCCATGAGAAGGTGAAGGACAGAAGGAAGGCCGCGACCAGCGCAGGCGCGATCATCGGCGCTGTGACCAGCGCCATGATGCGCAACTCGCCCGCCCCCAGATCGCGCGCGGCGCGTTCGGCCTGCGCCTGCGCCGGGCCAATGGCGGCGGCGCAGATGGCGAAACAGAGCGGCGTGTTGATCACCACATGGCCCACCGCGACCGTCCAGAGCGACAGGCCAAGGCCGGCCATGTTGAGCGTGGCCAGAAGGCCCAGCCCGATCACCAGATAGCTGACCGAGATCGGCGCCGTGATCGCCGCCCGCAGCACCTTCGCACCGCGCAGGTCAGAGGCGGCCAGCCCCCGAGCGGCAAGAAACCCCAGGACCAGCGCCACGAGCGACGACCCGAACCCCACGATCAGCGAATTGCGCAGGCCCGCCATCAGGCGCGGATCGGCCAGCACCTCGGCATGCCAGCGCAGGGTCAGGCCGCGCAAGGGGGGCACGGGAAAGCGGCCGTCCTGGAAAGAGAAGGCGACGAGGACGAGGACGGGCAGGAAGATGAAGGCATAAAGCGCGACCAGATAGGCGGCGGAAAGCGCGTAGCGGGTCATCGCGGCGCCCTCATGAAGCGGGCGGCGAGGAGATAGGCGAGCGTGACGACCAGCATCAGGATGATCGACAGCGCCGCCGCCATCGGCAGGTCGGCCCGGCGGCCAAGTTGCAGCATGATGAGTTGCGGCATGAGAAGCGCATTGCCCCCGCCAAGGATCTGCGGCGTGACATAATCGCCGATGCAAAGCGCAAAGGTCAGGAAGGCGCCGACCGCGATACCGGGTGCGGTCAGCGGCAGGATCACATGGCGGAAGGTGGCGAAAGGCCCCGCCCCCAGATCGGCCGCCGCGCGGCGCAGGTTGGGCGCAAGCTGGGTGAGGCTCGCGTAGATCGTGAGCGTCAGCAGCATGGTGAAGAAATGCGTGAAGCCGATCACGATGGCGGCCTTGGAATTGCCAAGGTCAAGCGTGGGCAGCCCGATCCCCGCCAGCCAGGCGTTCAGCACGCCCTGGCGCGCCAGAACCAGCGACCAGGCGTAGGAGCGCACGACGTAGGAGGTCCAGAACGGCACGACGGCAAGGACCAGCGCCAGCCTGCGCCAGCGGGCGGGCACTTCCTCGGCAAGGATCCAGGCCAGCGGATAGGCAAGCCCGACCGACAGGACCGTGACCAGCGCGGTGATCTGGATCGAGCTGACCAGCGCGCCGATATGGGTCGGATTGCCGAGAAAGCCCAGATAGTTGACCAGAGACCATGTGCGTTCGATCCCCGCATCGGTGCGCTGCCAGAGGCTGGTTGCGGCCATGACGAGGAAGGGCACGAGAAAGAACAGCAGCGTCCAGAGTGCTGCCGGCAGCACAAGGGCGCGCGCGCGGGCGCGGTCACGAGCTTCGATGCCGCCGCTCATGCCCAGAACGCCCTGGCGCCACGCCGATCAGGGGCGTGCGGAAATTTGGCCAAATTTCCGCCCCCCGGCCCGGCCGTTCGCGCCCCGACGATCACCGCGCGATCACCGGGCGAGGAACCGCGTCCAGACATCCTGCATCGCGGCATCCAGCGCGCTGTCGGGCGCGGGATAAAGCTGCGCGCGGGCCAGATATTCGGCCTGCTCGTCAAAGCGCAGGGCCGTGCGCTGCGCCTCGGTCAGCGCCTCGCCGGCCGCCGCATTGGCCGGCATTGCCCAGTAGCAGGACGAGGTCGCCAGCGCCGCCTGGCCTTCGGGCGACAGGATATGCTTGACGAATTCCAGCGCCAGATCAGGCTGGGCGCTGTCGGCGAAGATGCCGATCGACTGCGACCAGCGCACCGCGCCCTGATCGGGGATGATCCAGTCCAGCTCGGGGATCTCCTCGACCAGCCCCGCCGTCACCCATTCGCCGCCGCCGACAAGGATATCCACCTCGCCCGTCGCGATGGCGGTCTGCGAGGCCACGACCTCGCCCACGCTGACGGCGGAATCCTTGAGCGCCATCAGCGCCTCTTCGATGGCGGGCAGGTCGTCCATCGACAGCGTCGCCGTGTCGATCCCAAGGCCCACCGCGATCATGCCCATCACCGGCAGGTAATAGTCATAGACCGCAAGCTGGCCGTCAAACTCGCCCGACCAGAGGCGGGTCATGTCGGCCATCTCCTCGGCCGTGACCCGGTCGGTGTTGAACGAGACGGTGTTGTAGCCGAATTTCTCGGAGATCGCGTAGGTCTGGCCGTCGATGACGTGGAACTCCTCCATCACCAGCTCGGGGAAGAGCGTGTCATAGGGCAGGTCGTCCACCGGCAGGGGCGCGAGGATCCCGGCCGCCACCGCGCGGGGCACGTCGACCCCGTCGATCACCAGCACATCCCAGTCGCCGGGGCGGGACTGTTCGATCAGCGACAGGGCGGTCCCCGTGCCTTCGTATTCGCGCAGGTTGACGCGGACGCCATGCGCCTCTTCGAAAGGGCGGATCAGTTCGGGGTCGGTATGGTCGCACCACACCAGCGCGTTGAGTTCCTGTGCCGCGGCGGGCATGGCGAAGCCGGCGATCAGGGCCAGCGTAGCGGTGGTCTGTTTCATCATCGGGCCTCCTTCTGGGTCGGTCTCAAGTCGGTCTCAGGTCGGTCTCAGGTTGGTCTTTGCATGGTCGGCCGTGTCACGCCTGGCCTTCGTCGCGGGCCAGCGGCATCGACATGCAATGCGCGCTGCCGCCGCCATGGGCGAAAAGGCGCAGGTTGGGGTCAAGAACCGTGATCCCCGCAGCACGCAGGGCTGCATTGGTGGTTTTCGAATGCCGCGGCGAGATCACACGATCATCGCCAAGGGCCAGCACGTTGCAAGCCATATCGGCCATCGCATCGCGGTATCCCACGTCGATCAGCTTGATCTGCCGCTCTTCCAGCCAGATGCAGAAATCCTCGGGCAAGGCATCGCGGCAGGCCAGGGCAAGGCCCGGCGCGACCATGGAAAAGATCACGTCCAGATGCAGGAAGTGATCGTCGAAGGGCACGATCCTGACCTCCCATCCGATCTCGCGCAGCCAGCCGGCATATTGCTGGGCGCCCGCCTTCTCGGTGCGCCCGCCCGATGTGCCGATCGCGGCAAGGCCGGGGCGGATCAGGTGGATATCCCCGCCCTCGAGCGTGCCCCGCGTCGTCATCTTCCAGATGTCCTGCCCCATGAAGGCAAGGATCGCGGCATATTCGCCGCGGCGCTGCGGCATGGCGAGCATGGTCAGAACCGGCCCCAGCGGCGAGGTTTGCGAGCTGTCGCGGGTATAGACCTGATAGGGCAGATGCGGCTCGGGCACGAGGTAGTGCCGCGTGACGCCGGCCTCATCAAGCGCCGCCTCGAACTCTGCATATTCCGCGGCAAGCGCGGCGCGCGGCAGGGCGGTGCCGGCCTCGAGCGTGGCGCGCGCGATCGCGTTGGTCGGGATCCAGTCGTAGTTTTCCGGCCGGCACAGCAGCACATCGGTCAAGCGGCCGGTTTCGGAAGAAAGTGTCCAGGTCATCCTTGCCTCGATCTGGTCTGGTCTGTTCGGCGCCCGGCCGTGGCTCCGGGGGGTCCGGCGGGGCCTGGCGGGTCTTGGCAGCAAACAGAACCTGCTTGCGCCTTCGGTTGAAAAAAATAGGAATGATGCGAAGTTCACTTTAACATTTTTCGGAGTTTCCGCGCCATGACCCGAATGCCTCCCGGCGGCGTCAGCCCTGCCGACATGCGGCTGCTTCGGATGTTCGTCGCGGTGGTCGAGGCCGGTGGCTTCGCCTCGGCCGAGGTCAGCCTCGGCATCAGCCTTTCGACGATCTCGAGCCGGATGAAAACGCTCGAGACGCGTTTGGGCCTGACCCTGTGCCGCAGGGGGCGGGCCGGCTTTGCCCTGACCGAGGCGGGTCAGGCCGTTCTGGCCGAGGCCCGCGCGCTGATCGCCGCGAGCGAAGGCTTTGCGACGCGGGTTGCGGGGCTGAAGGACAGGCTTGCCGGTCCGGTGCGGATCGGCGTGGTCGACATGACGGTGAGCGATCCCTCGGCGCGGCTTGCCACGGCCATCGCGACCTATGCCCGGCTGGCCCCGGAGAGCGAGATCTCGCTCATCAGCCATCCGCCCGATCAGTTGCTGCGGGAGGTGACGGAGGGGGCGCTTGATGTGGCGGTGGGCAGTTTCCCGCGGGTCGCGCTGGGTCTGACATATACCGACCTCTATGAGGAGCGGCACCATTTCTATTGCGGACGCGATCACCCGCTTTTCTCCGTGCCCGACGAGGATGTTGATTTCGATGCGATCCGCGCGCATCGCCTGATCGGGCGGCAGTATTGGGGGGCGCGCGATCTCAAGATGTTCGCGGGTCATCGGATCGGCGCGACGGTTTCAGAGATGGAGCCGGAGGCGATCCTGATCCTGTCGGGGCAGTTTCTGGGCTATCTGCCGGTCCATTTCGCGCAATCCTGGGTCGCGCGCGGCCAGCTTCGCGATCTGGCGCCCCAGCGGTTTGGCTATACCGCCCCGTTCCAGCTGACCTATTGGGCGGACCGGCTGAAACGGCCAAGGGTGGCTGCTTTGGTCGAGGCGATCCTTGCCGCACATGGCCGGACGTCGGGGTGAGGGCCGGTTGAGGGCGTAGCGGCCCGGCGGACCGCCCGGCCTTGCACAGGCGGTGGGGGTCGGCCCGGCATCCCGCGCGGGGCGCCTGGCCGAACCGGGTCAGCGGACGAACTTCTTGAACCGCACCCGCTTGGGCTCCAGCGCATCGGCGCCCAGACGGCGTTTCTTGTCTTCCTCGTAATCCTCGAAATTGCCGGGGAAGTATTCCACATGCGCATCGCCCTCGAAGGCGAGGATATGGGTGCAGATACGGTCGAGGAAGAACCGGTCGTGGCTGATCACCACCGCGCAGCCGGCGAAATCGACCAGCGCATCCTCGAGCGCGCGGAGCGTTTCCACGTCCAGATCGTTGGTCGGTTCGTCAAGGAGCAGCACATTGCCGCCCGATTTCAGCAGCTTGGCCATATGCACCCGGTTGCGTTCCCCGCCCGACAAGAGGCCCACCTTCTTCTGCTGGTCGGTGCCCTTGAAGTTGAACGCCCCCACATAGGCGCGGCTGTTCATCTGCGCCTCGCCCAGAACGATGATCTCGGCCCCGCCCGAAATCTCTTCCCAGACCGTTGCCTCGGGGTCGAGCGCGTCGCGGCTCTGGTCGACATAGGCCAGCTTTACCGTGTCGCCGTACAGCACCTCGCCGGCATCGGGTTTTTCCTGACCGGTCAGCATACGGAACAGCGTGGTCTTCCCCGCCCCGTTCGGCCCGATCACGCCGACGATGCCGCCGGGGGGCAGCGAGAAGGACAGATCCTCGATCAGAAGCTTGTCGCCCATGGCCTTGGTCAGGTTGTTGACCTCGATCACCCGCCCGCCAAGGCGCGGCCCGTTCGGGATGATGATCTGCGCCTTGCCCTGGCGTTCGCGCTCGGATTCGTTGGCCAGTTCGTTGTAGCGCTGGATCCGGGCCTTGGATTTCGCCTGCCGCGCCTTGGCGCCCTGGCGCATCCATTCCAACTCGCGCTCAAGCGTCTTCTGCTTGGACCGGTCGTCCCGCGCCTCCTGATCCAGCCGCTTGACCTTCTGTTCCAGCCAGTCCGAGTAATTCCCCTCGTAGGGGTAGGACTTGCCGCGGTCGAGTTCGAGGATCCAACCGGTGATGTCGTCCAGGAAATAGCGGTCGTGGGTCACGACAAGGATCGTGCCCTTGTATTCGATCAGGTGGTTCTGCAACCAGGCGATCGTTTCGGCGTCCAGATGGTTGGTCGGTTCGTCCAAGAGCAGCATGTCGGGCGCTTCGAGCAGCAGCTTGCAGAGCGCCACGCGCCGCGCCTCGCCGCCCGAGAGGGTGGTGACATCGGCATCATCGGGCGGGCAGCGCAGGGCCTCCATCGAGATATCGACGCGGGCGTCGAGATCCCAGAGGTTCTGGCTGTCGATCTGGTCCTGAAGCTGGGCCATCTCTTCCGCCGTCTCGTCGGAATAGTTCATCGCCAGTTCGTTGTAGCGATCAAGGATCGCCTGTTTCTCGGCCACGCCCAGCATGACGTTTTCGCGCACGGTAAGCTTGGGGTCGAGCCAGGGTTCCTGCGGCAGGTAGCCGACCTTGACGCCCTCGGCCGACCAGGCCTCGCCCTGGAAATCCTTGTCCTGACCGGCCATGATCTTGAGCAGCGTCGACTTGCCCGAGCCGTTGACGCCGACCACGCCGATCTTGACCCCGGGCAGGAAGTTCAGGCGGATGTTCTCGAACACCTTCTTGCCGCCGGGATAGGTCTTGGACACGCCGTCCATGTGATAGACGAATTGATAGCTGGCCATCGGGTGCTCCTGTTCGCGAATTGGGGCGTAGATAGCCCTCTGGCCCGTCGGGGGCAATCGGTGCCGGGCAATCGCCGTCGCAGGGTGGGTTCACTCCAACGCGCGCAATCGGGCCGTGGGAGAAAGGACCATGCCGAAACCGGGCGCGTCGCTGAAACTCAGCCGGCCGTCCTGCGGCATCTCCTCGCCCGTGAACAGCGCGCCGAAGACGGGCAGGATGCTGCCGCCATCGGCGCTGGCGGCGACGTATTCGCATAGGGGCGGGGCGGGTTGGCTGGCGACGAAATGGTGGCTGTAGGGCCCCGAGCCATGCGGGATGACCGGGATGTCATAGGCCGAAGCATGGGCCGCGATCTGCAACAGTGCGGTCAGGCCGCCGACCCACATCACATCGGGCTGCAGCACGTCGACCTGCCGCCCCTCGATCAGCCGGCGAAAGCCGTAGCGGGTGTATTCATGCTCTCCGGTGGTCCATTTCGCCTGCGGATGGGCCTGCCGCAGCAGGGCGAAGCCTTCCACATCGTCGGGGTGCAGCACCTCTTCCCACCAGTATATGTCCAGATGCGCGGCGCGGCGGGCAAGCTCGATCGCGTAAGGCACGGTCAGCGCCATGTAGCAATCGACCATCAGCGGAAAGCCCGGCCCCACCGCCTCGCGATGGGCGGCAAGGAAGGCGAGGTTGCGGAGGATCCCCTCCTCGCCATCCGCCGGGCCATGCGGCAGGGGCACCTTGGCGCCCCAGAAGCCCATCCGCCTGATGGCGGCGGCATCGGGGCCGGTGCAGTAGAACCGGATCTCGTCATGGCAGCGCCCGCCGATCAGGTTGACCACGGGTTCGCCCCGTTGTTTTCCGACAAGATCCCATAGCGCCAGATCGACGGCCGAGATTGCGGCCACGGGCAGGCCCTTTCGCCCGTAGGGCATCGAGGCGCGGAACATCTGGTCCCAGATGAGGTTGATCTGACGCGCATCCGCGCCGATCAGGAACCGGCGGAAGTGATGCTGGATCAGCCATGCGGCGGGCGGCCCGCCGAAACCCGTGGCGACGCCCGTCACCCCCGCCGCGGTCGTGATCTCGACCACGATGGACCCCAGCACCCCGATCCCCCAGGAGGTGCGCCGCGCCTTGAAGGCGGGATGGCCCGACATGGGGTTGGCGATCTCGGTGTCGATCAGCCAGTGCCCTGCGGCCTTCTGGAAGTAATCGCCCCCGTCGCCCGTCCCTTCGACGACCGACACCCGCAGATCGCGGATCGTGAAATCCCCCATCGCATCCTCCCCCATCACACGGTTGACATGAGCGGGTCGGACATGTGTAGTCAAGGCATCTGGAACGCGACGTTCCAAATATGGAACGCTCGCCGCTGGGGTGGCAGAGGCCGGAACGGCCCGCCCGAAGGGAGGAGCGATGCGCTTCACGCCGCAACCTGTGCGGGCTGATGGCCCGTTGGCGCGTCTGCCCTGATGTCGGGCGTCGGACGCGCCATCGCGGTGATGGACCTTCTGGCCCGCAAGGGCGCTATGGGGGTCCGGCCCTTGGCGGCGGCGCTTGGGCTTCCTGTCGGCTCGGTCCACCGGCTGCTGCAGGAGCTGGCGGCCGAAAAGGTGGTCGAGCAGACCGAGGGCGGAGGCTGGGCCCTGTCCTATCGCCTGCTGGAAATCGTCGACCTGCAGTTCGACAATGTCGAGATCCCCCGTCTTGTCCGCCCCCATGCCGAGGATCTGGCCGAACGCTCGGGCGAGACGGTGAACCTCAACATCCTGTCGGGCGGCGATTGCGTCTGCATCGACAAGCTGCGCGGCAACGAGAACATGCAGCTGGACTGGCGCATCGGGTCGCGCGGGCCCCTGCATTGCGGCGGCAGTGCCAAGGCGATCCTCGCCTGGCTCGGCCCCGAGGAGCAGTCCCGGATCGTCGCCGGGCCGCTGCATCGCTACAACGACCACACGATCACCGATCCCGAGGCGCTGTCCGCCGAACTGGCCCGCATCCGCGCGCGCGGCTATGCCATCGACGCGCAGGAGATCGTCATCGGCGTCTGGTGCGTCGGCGTCCCGATCCTTGACCGCGCCGGCCGCGCCGTTGCGGCACTCAGCATTTCCGGCCCCTCGGTCAAGCTGCCGGGGCCGGATATCCTGCCCCTTGTCACCCGCCTCTCCGAGGCCTGTCAGGCCGTCAGCCGTCGTCTGGGCTATACCGGCCCGTGGCTGCCCGGAACCGCCCATGAAACGCTGCGCGCAAGCGCCTGATCCCGGACCCCAACTGCCCCAAGGACACCCGCAATGAAGATCGTCAGCATCAAGGCCTTCAACATGACGAACCCCATCGCGGGGGGCAAATACGAGCCCGGCCCCGGCGAGACCGCCGCCCGCCGCGATCCCTGGACCAAGGGGGCCGAGGTCGCCAACCCGATGTCGCGCTATCCGAAATACAAGGCGCTGCGGGCAAGCTGGATGTCACCCTGGTCTGCCGTCGGCTGCATCGTGACGGCCGATGACGGAACCTGGGGGTTCGGGCTGACGGGCTATGGCAACCCGGTCATCAGCATCATCAACGAACATCTGGGCCCGCTTCTGGAAGGCGAGAACCCGATGGCGACGGACCGCATTTTCGACATGATGAACCGCATCGCCTCGCCCTATTCCGCCGCCGGGCTGGCCTCCTATGCGATCAGCGCCGTCGACCTTGCGGTGTGGGATCTGAAGGGGCGCAAGCTGGGCATGCCGGTCTATGAGCTGGCCGGCGGCCCCGCGCGCGAAAGGCAGTTCTGCTATTCCACCGGCAACGATACCGACTGGTTCATGGAGCTTGGCTTTCAGGCCACGAAACTCGCCTGCCCCTATGGCCCGACCGATGGCCTTGCCGCCCTCGACGGCAACGAAGAGCTGGTGGCGAAAACGCGCGAGCTGATCGGGCCGCACAAGGATCTGATGCTGGATTGCTGGATGGCCTTCGACGTGGAATTCGCCGTGCGGCTGGCCCACAGGCTGCGGCCTTATGGCCTCAAGTGGATGGAGGACTGCCTCATCCCCGAGAACATGTCCGCCCACCGTGCATTGCGCGAACGCCTGCCGTGGCAGACGCTGACCACGGGCGAACACTGGTACACGCCCTATCCCTTCTTCGATGCCGCGCGCGACCGGCTGGTCGATATCTTCCAGCCCGATATCAACTGGGTCGGCGGCTTCACCGCCTGCCAGCGGATCGCGGCGATTGCCGATGCGGCGGGGCTCGAGACGATCCTGCATGCGGGTATGAACACGCCCTTCGGCCAGCATTTCACCTATTCCAACACGAACACCCGCTGGGGCGAGTTCTTCGTGGGCGGCGCACCCGGCGTGGCCCTGGAACGCACCCACCGCTATCCCGGCATGGCGGTGCCGAAAGACGGCTGGTGCGTGCCCAGCGATGCGCCGGGCTTTGGCCACGGTTTCACGCTGGACGCGCTCGAGGCGCTGAAGCTGCCGGGCTGACAGGACGGAGATACCGACCCTTGAGGAGGGGGCGGGAGGAGCGGCGAAAGCCACAACACATGGTTGGGAGGACCGACATGCAACGATCCAGACTGATGCGGACGCTCAAGGGCGGTATCGCCGCCCTGGCGATGATCCCGTTGGCCAGCGCGGCCTTCGCGCAGGACGTGGCCGATGTGCCGCGCAACGAGACGCTGGTGCTGACGCCATGGGGCGACCAGCCGGCGCAATTTTCGAACGTCGACAACTGGAACACCTATCTCTCGACCATCCCCAAGCAGCGGGATGTGATGCAGATCACCATCAACGAGATGATGTTCTACACCAACCTGAACACGGGCGAGCTGATCCCCTGGCAGGGCGAATCCTTCGAGACGGCGGATGATTTCATGTCGGCCACGATCACGCTGCGCGACGGCGTGACCTGGTCGGATGGCGTGCCCTTCACCTCGGAAGACGTGAAATTCACGCTCGAGGCGCTGCGCGATGCCCCGCCCGAGATCCGCGGCGCCGCCTCCTTCGAGGAATGGATCGCCAGCGTCGATGCGCCCGATCCGCTGACCGTGGTCATCAACTACACCAAGCCCGCGCCGCGCTTTGTCCACAACTTCCTGGCGCTGGGGCACGAGAACCACTATCCGATCCTGCCCAAGCATATCTGGGAAGGCGAGGATATCGCCGAGTTCACCAATTACGACCCCGACCGCGGCTGGCCCGTGGGCACCGGCCCCTATCGCCTGGTCAGCTCGACCACCGGCCAGATGATCTTTGACCGGCGCGACGACTGGTGGGGCGAGGTGACGGGCTTCCGCGACGCGCCCGCGCCCTCGCGGATCGTGCTGGTCCCCGTCTCGAGCGACGAGGCGATGGGCCAGCTGCATATCGCCAATCAGGTGGACGGCGGCCGCCAGCTGCAGATCGGCACGTTCGAGGCCGCCCGGGCGCAGAACCCCGCGCTGGCCTCGTGGAATGCCGAAGGGCCGGAATGGGGTGCGCCCGACGGCTGCGTCTATTCCATCGTCTTCAACCATCTGGTCGAACCCTATGACGATGTGAACCTGCGCTTTGCCGTCAACCACGCGCTTGACCGCGCGACGCTGGCCGATCTGGCCTATGAAGGCGCGATGCCGCCCGCGCTTTTCGCCTTCTCGGGTTACATGGCGGGCACATGGCTGGGCGAGGGCAGCCCGCTGCAGGAGATGCTCGAAGCCTCGGGCATCGACAATCAGGATCAGGCGCTGGTCGATGACTACATGGCCGCCGCCGGGTTCGAGCGGAATGCAGATGGCTTCTGGGCCAAGGATGGCGAGGTGCTGGATTTCCTCGTCCGCACGCCCGCCTTCATCCAGCCTCTGCTTGCGCCGATCACGCAGCAGTTGCGCAACGCGGGCTTTGACGCGCGGCAGGGCGCCGTGGACGACACCTGGCTGCCGGACCTGCTTTCGGGCAATTTCGGCACGATGATCTTCGTCCATTGCGGCAGCCTTTCGGAACCGCTCGAGACGCTGAAGGACTACCACTCGAAATTCGCCCGGCCCATCGGGACGAACATTCCCTATGCGCTGGCGGGCACCCGCTACGAGAACCCGGAATATGACGAGATCATCGACCGGCTCGAGGCGATCCAGGCCGATACCGATCCCGACAGCGCCTACATGCAGGATATCATGGCGGCGATGGAGATCTTCCTGCGCGACCTGCCGCAGGTGCATCTGATCGAGGAATTCCACGTGGTGACCTTCAACAACACCTACTGGACGAACTGGCCCTCGGCCGACAATCCCTATGTCGCCCCCTACACCCCGTGGGAGGCGTTCAACCTGGTGATCCACACCCTCGAACCCGCGCAATAAGCGGCACCTGAGGCAATCCTTCGGGGCGGCCCTGCCGGGGTCGCCCCGATCGTCCCCGATCCCGAGGCAGGGCACAGCAACGCATGTCGAAAGAGTTGATCTCCTATCTGCTGCGGCGGTTCACGCAGTTCCTTCTGGTGATCTTCATCGCCGTCAGCGTGAATTTCATCATTCCCCGGATGCTGCCCGGCGATCCCGTCGCCACGGCGCTGGCGCGGCTGCAGACCGCGGGCACCGGGCAGACGATGGATATCCAGGCCGTCTCCGACGCCTACCGCGCGCGCTATGGCCTCGATCAGCCGCTGTGGAACCAGTATCTGAATTACTGGGTCGACCTGTTCCGGCTTGATCTTGGCGTCTCTTTCGCCAATTTCCCGCAGCCCGTCTCCGCGATGATCGCCGTGGCGCTGCCGTGGTCGGTGGGGCTTCTGGCAACGGCGACGCTGATCTCGTTCTTCATCGGATCCTTCCTTGGCGGCCGCCTGGCCTGGCCCGGAAGCGGGCGGGGGATACGGATGCTGGTGCCGGGGATGATGGTCCTGTCGGCCATTCCCTATTACCTGCTGGCGATCCTGCTGGTCTATATCTTCGCGGTCGAGCTGCGCTGGCTGCCCCCCGCGGGCGGCGTGTCGACCACCCGCATCATGCGCGCCGACTGGGCGACCTTCGTCGATATCGTGCGCCACGCCATCCTGCCGATGATGTCGATCGTCCTTGGCGGCATCGGCTTCTGGGCGCTGGGGATGCGCAGCCAGATGGTGTCGGTCCTGGGCGAGGATTACATCACCTTCGCCGAGGCCAAGGGCCTGTCGCCCGGCCGCGTCTTCTTCTGGTACGGCATCCGCAACGCCTTTCTGCCGCAGATCACGGCGCTGGCGCTGAACCTTGGGGCGGTCGTGTCGGGCGCGGTGCTGGTCGAGGTCATCTTCAACTATCCGGGCCTGGGCTCGCTTCTCTACGTGGCGATCCGGGGGCAGGACTATTTCGTCATTCAGGGGGTGGTCCTCGTGCTGATCGTCACGCTGGCGGTGATGCTGTTCATCGTCGACCTGATCTATCCCCTGCTTGACCCGAGGATCCGCCGATGATGTCGCGCATCATGATCTTCCTTCCGGGCGGGCTGGGCTCGCGCATGGGGGGGACGCTGATCGGGGGGCTGACGATCCTGGGGATCGTGGCGCTGTTCAGCCTGCTGGGGCCGCTTTTCGTCGACACGACCCTGTCGCAGGTGGGTGCCGTCCGCCCGCGCCAGCCGCCGGGGCCGGGCTTCCCCTTGGGCAGTGACGCGCAGGGGCGCGACATGCTGGCCGTCATGGTTGTCGCCACGCCCAACACGCTCAAGATGGGGCTGATCGCGGGGGTGATCGGGGTGGGCTTCGGGTCATTCATGGGGCTGATCGCGGGGCAGTTCGGGGGCTGGGTCGATGCGACGATCCGGGTCATCGCGGATTCGCTGCTGACCGTTCCCGCCATCGCGATCCTTGTCGTCATCGCCGGCAATATCGACCGCATGACGACCGAGGTGATGGCGCTGACCGTCGCCTCGCTTTCGTGGATGTTCACCACCCGCACCGTGCGCGCGCAGGTTCTGACCGTGCGCGAGAGGGGCTATGTCGAGGTCGCCCGCGTCAATGGCGAAGGCTCGTTCGAGATCCTGTTCCGCGAGGTGATGCCCAATGTCATGCCCTATATCGTGGCCAGTTTCGTCGGCACCTCGAGTGCGGCGATCCTTGCCATCATCGGGCTCGAGGCGCTGGGGCTGGGCGCGCAGAACGAGTTGACTTTGGGCAACACGATCTACTGGGCGCAGCAATCCTCGGCCGTGCTGCGGGGCTTCTGGTGGTGGTGGGCGCCGCCCATCGTGGTGATCGCGATGATCTTTGTGGGCCTGTTCCTGACCTCGGTCGGCTTCGATCGCTTCGCAAACCCGCGACTGGGGGGGCGGTCATGAGCAATTCTGGCAGGGGCGCGCCGGTGCTGGACGTGCAGGAGCTTGACGTCGTCTACGACACGGCCGCAGGCCCTGCGCGGGCGGTCAACAAGGTGTCCTTCTCGCTGCAACCCGGCGAGAGGCTGGGGCTGATCGGCGAAAGCGGCTCGGGCAAGACGACGATGGGCACCGCCCTGATGCGGCTGACGCGCGCGCCCGGGCGGATCGCGGGGGGGCGGGTGCTGCTGGACGGGACCGATCTTCTGTCGCTCTCGCCCCGCGCGCTGCGCGCCACGCGGCTGCGCGACATCGCCCTTGTCCCGCAGGGCGCGATGAGTGCCCTCAACCCCGTGATGCGCCTGCGCCGCCAGATGGAGGACGCGATCCTTGCCCATGAACCCCGCCGCCGAAAGGCCGAGATCGACGCGCGGATCGCGGAACTGCTGACCCGCGTCGGCCTGCGCCCCGAGGTGGCCGACCGCTATCCGCACGAACTGTCCGGCGGCATGAAGCAGCGCGCGGTGATGGCGATCGCCACCTCGCTCTCGCCCAAGGTGATCGTGGCGGACGAACCCACCTCGGCGCTTGACGTGGTGGTGCAGCGGCAGGTGATGCAGACGCTGGGCCGCCTGCAGGAGGGGCTGGGGGCGGCCGTCGTGCTGATCGGGCATGACATGGGCCTGATCGCGCAATTTGCCGATACGGTCGGGGTGATGTACGCGGGACGGCTGGTCGAGATCGGCCCGGTGGCCGCCATGATCGGCGCACCCCGCCACCCCTATACCCGCCTTCTGATCGACAGCCTGCCCGGCATTGACGTCAAGCGCCGCCTGACCGGCATCCCCGGCCTGCCGCCGCCGCTGGTCAAGCTTCCCACCGGCTGCCCCTTCGCGCCGCGCTGCCCGCTGGCCCATGACCGTTGCCGCAGCGAGTTGCCGCTGCCGCAGGAAACCGCGCCCGGCCACCGCGTCGCCTGCCACCTTTACCCCGAACACGCGGACCTGCCGCCCATGCCCGCACCCACCGAAGAGGCCGCCTCGTGACCGCGCCCCTGATCGAGTTGCGCGGGGTCCGGCGCGACTATGGCGCCTTCACCGCGCTTGACACGCTGACGCTGTCGATCCCCGACACCAACGCCACCATCGCCATCGCCGGCGAAAGCGGGTCGGGCAAGACGACGCTGGCGCGGATCCTGCTGGGCTTCATCGAGCCATCGGCAGGGCAGGTCTTCTACCGCGGCAAGGATATCGCCCTGATGAGCCGGGAGGAGAAATTCACCTTCCGCCGCGAGGTGCAGCCGATCTTTCAGGACCCGTTCGACGTGTTCAACCCGTTCTACCGGATCGACCATGTCCTTGAAATGCCGCTTTACCGCTTCGGCCTTGCCCGCACCCGGCGCGAGGCGCGACCGCTGATCGAGGATGCGCTGTCGCGGGTCGGCCTGCGCCCGCAGGACACGCTGGGCCGCTTCCCGCATGAACTGTCGGGCGGGCAGCGGCAACGGATCATGGTGGCCCGCGCCGTGCTGCTGCGGCCCCGGCTGATCGTGGCGGACGAGCCTGTCTCGATGGTGGATGCCTCGCTCCGCGCCACGATCCTGGACGAGATCCGCGACCTGAACCGCACGCTGGGCATCGCCTTCGTCTATATCACGCACGACCTGACGACCGCCTTCCAGATCTGCGACGATATCGTGGTGCTCTATCAGGGAAAGGTGGCCGAGGCCGGCGCGGTCGAACGGGTCATCGGCGCGCCGCAGCATCCCTACAGCCAGCTCCTCGTCTCCTCCATCCCGCTGCCGGACCTTGACCGCCGCTGGGGCGATGACGAGCTGATGGCCGCCCCCGAACAGGGCGAAAGGCCAAGCGTCGGCTGCCGCTTCGCCCCCCGCTGCCCCCGCGCGATGGAGGCCTGCTGGACCACCGACCCCGCCCCCACCCGCCCCGAATCCGACCGCCTGGTCGCCTGTCACCTGGACCGGACCGGCGCCCCGCTTGCCGGGCCCGACGTGGCGCAGGTCATGCGGCAGCGGGTGGGGGAACCTGCCGGATGAACGATCCGATGGGCGCCGGCCCCATCGTTCGGGAATGGACCGACCACCAGGACAGCTTCCCGAAGACTGTGCAGGTCCGGCCTGCCGTGCCGGAAGGCCGCATTCCGCCCTGCCGAGGGTCTTCCAGAACCGCGCGATCCAGCATAAGGAGGACGCCCGGAGGAGTGGCAGAGTGGTCGATTGCAACGGTCTTGAAAACCGTCGTGCGTGAAAGCGTACCGTGGGTTCGAATCCCACCTCCTCCGCCACCTTTTGCAAATCTACTAAGTATCCGGAATATATTGAATTTCTCTGGGATCGATTCGCATTCCCCATAAGTTTACCCCACACAATTCCCCCATACACACCCGACAGCTCTCAGTTTCCGCCATGATTGAATCATGGGCCACAACGGGGCTAGGGACGGCTGCGCCATGCGGATACGTCAAGCCAAACATGTCCAGGGGCGCTTCACCCCATACCAGCTCTTCGACACACATTTGAACAGGGCAGACGATCTCTGAATGCCGCCTGAGGTCTCATCGGAGGGCCACTGGCAGGGCCTGAGGAGACCAGAGTGGGTGGGGGGCGGTCACATCATGTGTGGGTAGCCCCGGTTTTTGCGGGCTGCCGCCTCAGCTGGCATCATACGATCGAATGCGTCCATGTGTCAGGCCTTTTTGTCCGGGGCGTTCGTCCCTTTGGCCGGTATGGGATCCGCGGGTTGGGTTCAAAACATCAGACCGAGCTCGAGGCTCTCCATGTGACACTGATTTTCCCAACCCCGATCTGGTCGATCGAATTCATACTCACTTCAGCTTCTCCCGCATTTTCGAGGCAGCGCTGCCGGTTCGCTCAGGTCGCCGACAGTAGTCCCCCTCGAAACTCTTCGTCCTTCGTGATCATGGCCCACAGCATACGCGCCATCTTGTTCGCCAACGCAATGGCGGCCAGCATTCTCGGTTTGCGGGCGAGGATACGTGCAAGCCAGGAGTTCTCCGCAGGTGGTCGAACTTTGGCGCCGGAAATCAC
>JBHYFN010000030.1:0-47526 GCA_051859505.1 Paracoccaceae bacterium | reverse complement strand
GAGGGGGCGCCCTCGGGTTGGCGCGCTGCGCGCGGGGCGGCGGGGGGGCGGAAATTTGGCCAAATTTCCGCGCGCCTCGGCACGGTCGGCGCCCTAGACATGGCCGATCTCCGACAGGAAGCGTGCAAGCGCGCCGGCGTAGCCCTTTGGATCCTCGAGGCAGGGCAGGTGGCCCGCGCGCCGCATCAGGTGAAACCGCGATCCCGGGATCAGGTCCAGCGTCTCGCGCAGCATGTCGGGGGGCACAGAGCCGTCCTCGCCCCCCGCGATGCCCAGCGTCGGCAGGCGCAGGGTCGCGGTGGTGGCCAGGAAATCGGCCCCGCCGATCGCGGCGGCGCAGCCGGCCCAGCCCTCGGGGTTCGTCGACAAGAGCCGCTCGCGCGCCGCCTCGCGTGCCTCTTGCGTCAGATCCCGCCCGGCCCAGCGTTCCAGGGTCGGCGCGCTGATCGCGGCCATGCCTTTGGCCCTCACGGCGGCGATCCGTTCGTCCCAGAGGGCGGCATTGCCGATCCGCGCCGCCGTGTTCGACAGGACCAGCCCCCGCACCAGATCCAGCCGCTTGACCGCCAGCCCCTGCGCGATCAGCCCGCCGATGGACAGGCCGACCACCACCGCGCCGGTCATCCCCAGATCATCGCACAGCGCCTCGGCATCCGCCACCAGCCGCCCCATCTTGTAAGGCGCGGGCGGCACGTCCGAGGCGCCGTGGCCGCGCATGTCGGGGCGCAGGATCCGCAAGTCCGGCGGCAGGAAGGGCAGGATGCCGTCCCAGATCCGGTGATCGGTTCCCAGCGCATGCAGCAGAACCAGAGCCGGCCCCGCCTCGGGCCCCTCGACCCTGAAGGCAAGCGTCGTGCCATCCGCCAGCGTGATCCGATCCATTCCGTTCCGTCCTGCCCGTTCCGTTACCGGCCCCGAGGCCGATCCGCTGGACAGAACGCCACCCGTGCGGCGAAGTCAAACGCCGCCCGCCCGTTCTAGTGCGAGACGACGGCAATCCCCGCCAGCACCATGCCCGCCCCGGTCAGTTGCCGCAGGTCCAGCCCTTCGCCGATCATCGCGGCATAGGTCAGGACCAGCAGGGTCTCGATCCCGATGATCGTGATGAACACGATCCCCAGATCGGCCGATTTGAGGATGATGACCTCGGCCGCGGCGGCTGCGAAAAGCCCTCCGGCCATCAGGAGTACGGCCGCGAAGGTCAGGCTGGTCGAGCCCATCTTCATGCCCACTGTGGCGGCCGTATAGCCCAAGCTGGCCACCAGGATGAGACCAAGGGTCCCCGTCTGAAATAATGACATCTTTCACCTGTCCAAAATGGCTTCGGGCAAGGCAACCGCCCGAACAATCTATAAAATCACTCTGCAATCGTTTCCCCTGACGGAACCAAATTCCAGTCAGGATATCCTTACTTTGCCACGGCGATGGCTTTCTGAAAAGCCCCCGGATCGACATTCCCGCCCGAAGCCACGACGATCACCGGCCCCTCTGCCAGCGCCTCGGGGCGAAACAGCGCCGCGGCCAGCGCCACCGCGCCGCCGGGTTCAAGGACGATGCGCAGATGG
This sequence comes from Paracoccaceae bacterium, assembly GCA_051859505.1. Classification (GTDB taxonomy): domain Bacteria; phylum Pseudomonadota; class Alphaproteobacteria; order Rhodobacterales; family Rhodobacteraceae; genus JAFIEN01. Next base: position 45,961 of record JBHYFN010000030.1, on the reverse strand, counting down.
GTGAAGGCCGCGGCCATGGCGGCCGTGGCCTCGGCATCGCTGACCGACAGGCCCGGCCCGGCAAGGCGGTGCAGGATCGGGAAGGTCAAGGCGCCCGGCGTTGGGGTCAGGATCGCGTCGCAGATCGACCCCGTTACAGCGGCATTGACCTCGCGCCGCCCCGAGGCGAGCGAGCGGGCGGTATCGTCAAAGCCGGCCGGCTCGACCGTGCGGACCCGCAGCTCCGGCGCCTCGGAGCCAAGCGCGAGGGCCACGCCCGCGCTCAGCCCGCCGCCGCCGCAGCAGACCAGCACATCCGCCGCCTCGATGCCGGCCTGTCGCGCCTCCTCGGCGATCTCGAGGCCGACGGTGCCCTGACCGGCAATCACCTGCGGATCGTCATAGGGCAGGATCATCGTCAGCCCGCGCTCTTGCGCGAGCGCGGCCCCCAGCGCCTCGCGGTTGTCGGTCGCGCGGTCATAGGGGATGATCTCGGCGCCAAGGGCGCGGGTGCCGTCGATCTTGGCGCGGGGGGCGTCGCGGGGCATGACGATCACGGCGGGGATGGCATGGGCGCGGGCGGCGAAGGCGACGCCCTGCGCATGGTTGCCCGAGGAGATCGCCAGAACCCCCCGCGCGCGGTCCGCCTCCGGCAGGGCCGAGACGGCGGACCAGCCGCCGCGCGCCTTGAAGGATCCGGTCAGCTGCAGGCATTCCGCCTTGACCCAGACCCGCCGCCCCGCCAGCGCATCAAGCCCCGGCGCCCAAAGCAGCGGCGTGCGGCGCAGGTTCTGCCCGATGCGCGCGCGGGCGGCATGGATCATCCCGATGTTCATCCGATCCGCGCCAGCCAGAGGCGCAAGGCCGCCAGCGCCTCGGGTTCGTCGAGGAAGGGCACATGCCCCCGCCCCGGCACCTCGGCCCGGATCAGGGGAGGGCCGCCCAGGGCCGCGATCCTGGCTTCCATGCGATCGGCCGTGTCGCGGGTCAGAAGGAGGGAATTGACCCCCCGGATCAGACAGAGCGGCAGCCCGGCGAAGGCCTCGAACAGGGGCCAGAGGTCGGGCGCGGGCTGCGCCGATCCGGCCAGAACCGCATCGCGCAGCCGGGCGTCATAGCGCAGGCTCAGGCCGTCGGGCCCTTCGTCGAAATGGTTGCGGACCTCGGCCAGCCAGCGGGTCATCGGCACGTTTTCGAAACTGGTGGCGGTTGCGGCCCGCGCCGCTGCCGCCTCGGCATGGCTGCGCTGGGCGGGGGCGCGCCCGAGGTGGCCCATGATCACGGCCAGGCCTTCGGGCGCGAGCTCGGGCCCGATATCGTTCAGCGCGACGCCCAGCAGGCGGTCGCGTGCGGTTGCGGCGAGGACCATCGCCTGAAGCCCGCCGCGCGACGTGCCCAGAACCGCCGCCGCCGCCAGCCCGAGGTGATCGAGCAGGGCCAGCACATCGGCGGCCTCCTGCGCGACGGTATAGCCCTCGGGCCCCGGCCAGTCCGACCGCCCGCGCCCGCGTGCATCAAGCCGGATCATGCGGACATTGGGCAGATGCGGGGCGAGATGGTCGAAATCGCGCAGGTTCCGCGTCAGACCGGCCAGGCACAGAAGCGGCAGGCCCGCGCCTTCGTCGGTGTAATGCAGGCGGGTGCCGTCGGGCGTGGTGAAATCAGGCATCAGAGGGAGAGGCGCTGCAGGCGGACCGACAAGGCCATGACGGCCCTTCCCTGATCGGGCCGCCGCACCGCCGCCCCGGGTCTCAGGCCTTGCGCCGCAGACGGATCACGACATCGACGGCCGCGATCTCGGCCCCCTGGGGGGCCATCGGCAGGCGCGCGATCTCGAGCTCGGAAACCGGGGCATCGCTCAGCGTGGCGCTGTCTTCCCAGTAGAAATGGGGGTGATCGGTCATGTTGGTGTCGAAATAGCTTTTCGACCCGTCAACCGTGATCTCGCGCAGAAGGCCCACATCGCAGAAGGCGCGCAGCGTGTTGTAGACGGTGGCAAGCGAGACCTGTTCACCGGCCGCGACAGCGGCGTCGAACAGGCTTTCGGCGGTGACGTGGCGGTCCTGCCCGTCGCCCACCAGAAGGGCCGCCAGGGCAAGGCGCTGACGCGTCGGGCGCAGGCTGGACTGGCCCAGCCAGTTCAGGCTGCGGGCGGTGCGCGCCTCGTCGATGTGATGATCCAGTGCCATTTCACCGGAGTATATGTCTCTGCGCTTTTGAATTTCAATCGCAAAACCGCTGTTTTTGCCGCGCTCCGCGCCAATGCGCGGCAACTGGCCCGGCCCTTGCCCTTGTTCGGGCCGGAATGATAGACCGCAACCGTAACAGGTAAGGACGGACTGGCGCAGCATGGCGGATTTTCCAGACAGTTTCGACAGGGAAGGCCTGCTGGCCTGCGCGCGGGGCGAGCTTTTCGGCCCCGGCAATGCACAGCTTCCGCTGCCGCCGATGCTCATGATGGACCGCATCACCGAGATCAGCGGGGATCGCGGCGCGCATGGCAAGGGCCATGTCATCGCCGAATTCGACATCACGCCCGACCTGTGGTTCTTCGACTGCCACTTTCCCGGCAATCCGATCATGCCCGGCTGCCTTGGCCTTGACGGGCTGTGGCAGCTGACCGGCTTCAACCTTGGCTGGCGCGGCTGGCAGGGGCGGGGCTATGCGCTGGGCGTGGGCGAGGTCAAGCTGACCGGCATGGTAAGACCGGACCGCAAGATGCTGACCTACAAGGTGGATTTCACCAAGGCGATCCAGACGCGGCGGCTGACCATGGGGGTGGCTGACGGCATCGTCGAGGCGGATGGCGAAGTGATCTATGTCGTCAAGGACATGAAGGTCGCGCTTAGCGAAAGCTGACTTGCCGCCGGATCCCTGATGGCTGGATCCGTGTCATGTTTCCCGTCAGCTTTCCCCGTCAGCGAGTGTTGGTGATCAGTATGCTTTTCCCTCTCCGTTCCTTCGCCCTTGCTCTGGCCCTTGCCGCAGGGCTGGCGTCAGCCAGCCTACCGGCCAATGCCGAAGCTTTGGCGCAGGAGGTCACGGTCGAGGCGGCGATCGCTTTCACCGAAGATGTCGTGCAGCGCTTCGAGGAGGGCGATCTCGCCGCGATCTATGCCGCGCGGCCGCAGTCCCAGCTGGCGCTGATGGCCGAGGCCGCCGGAACCACGCCGGAGGGGCTGATCGCGGCCCATGTCGCCAAGGTCGAACGCAGTCTGGCGATGATCGAGGTCGCATATGCGGGCCTTGTCCCCGACAGCTTCGATCTGCGCGAGACCTCCGAGGGCCGCGCCTTCGTCGAGGGGCGGATCGAGGAATACTGGCGCATTGACGCATTGAACATGGTCCGGATGATCGTTCCGGTCCTAATCTTCGAAGAGGCCGGCACCCTGCGCCTCGTCGCGCTGACGAAGGCCGGCGAGGGGCTGCTGCTTCGCATGGCCTTTCCCGATTTTGACGGCGTCGAGGTCGCACCGGCCGAGATGCTGCCGGTCTGGGACAACGAACTGCCCGAGGCGTTGCGGGCGCGCTGACGCCGCCTCTGCACCGGGTGCAGCGGTCCAACGTCTTGCCGCGTTCCGCCTCGTGCCCTACACAACCCTTGGGGCTAAAGCAGGAGGCCACATGCGCCGGGTCGAACCAGAGGGTTGCGAATGAGACGGGTCGTCGTCACAGGGCTGGGGATCATCTCGCCCATCGGAAACTCCGCCGAGGAGGTGACCGAGGCGCTGAAGGCCGGGCGGTCGGGCGTCGAACGCTCGGACGAGATGGCCGAATACGGCTTCCGCAGCCAGATCGCGGGCACGCTCAAGATCGACCCCGCCGAACATATCGACAAGCGCCGGTTGCGCTTCATGGGGCCGGGGGCGGCCTATGCCTGGCTGGCCATGGATCAGGCGATCCGGGATGCGGGGCTTGAGCCTGCGGATGTCAGCAATCCCCGCACCGGGGTGATCGCCGGATCGGGCGGCCCCTCGACCTCGGCGCTTTTCGCGGCGCATCAGACCGTGCTCAAGACCGGCAGCCCCAAGCGCATCGGCCCGCTTTCGGTGCCCAAGGGCATGTGCTCGACCGTGGCCGCCAACCTTTCGACCGCGTTCGAGATCAAGGGGATGAGCTATTCCATCACCTCGGCCTGTTCGACCTCGCTGCATTGCATCGGGGCGGCGGCCGAGCAGATCCAGATGGGCAAGCAGGATGTGATGTTCGCCGGCGGCGGGGAAGAGCTTGACTGGACGCTGTCCTGCCTTTTCGACGCGATGGGGGCGATGTCGTCGAAATTCAACGACACGCCGGAAAAGGCCAGCCGCGCCTTTGATGCGGCGCGGGACGGCTTCGTCATCGCAGGCGGCGGCGGCATCGTTGTTCTGGAAGAGCTGGAACATGCCCGCGCGCGCGGCGCCAGGATCTATGCCGAAGTGACCGGCTTTGCCGCCACCTCCGACGGGCATGACATGGTTGCCCCCTCGGGCGAGGGCGGCGAGCGCGCGATGCGGCTGGCGCTGTCGACCCTGCCCGAGGGGCGCCGCGTCAGCTATATCAACGCGCATGGCACCTCGACCCCGGTGGGCGATGTGGGCGAGGTCGAGGCGGTGCGCCGCGTCTTTGGCCGGGGCGCCACGCCTCCGATCAGCTCGACCAAGTCGATGACCGGCCACAGCCAGGGCGCCACCGGCGCGCAAGAGGCGATCTACTGCCTGCTGATGATGCAGGGCGATTTCATCGCCCCCTCGATCAATGTCGAAACCCTCGATCCCGCGCTCGACGCGGCCGAGATCGCGGTTGCCTGCGTCGAAGACGCGGGCCTCGATACGGTGATGACCAACAGTTTCGGCTTTGGCGGGACCAACGGCTCGATGCTTCTGTCACGTTTTGACGATTGAGCCGATTGGAGGGCGAGATGACGATTTCCTTGCAGGGCAAGCGTGGCCTGATCATGGGCGTGGCCAATGAACGCTCCATCGCCTGGGGCATCGCCAGGGCGATGCACGAAGCCGGGGCCGAGCTTGCCTTCACCTATCAGGGCGAGGCTTTCGGGCGCCGCGTGGCGCCTCTCGCCGAAAGCCTGGGCTCGGATTTCCTGGTCGATGCGGATGTGATGGACGAAGCCTCGCTCGACCGCGCCTTCGCCGGGATCGCCGAGCGCTGGGGGCGGCTGGATTTCCTCGTCCATGCCATCGCCTATTCCGACAAGGACGAGCTGACGGGGCGGTTCATCAACACGACCCGCGACAATTTCGGCCGCTCGCTCGAAATCTCCTGCTATTCGCTGATCGATGTCGCGCGGCGGGCGCGGCCGCTGATGGGGCAGGGCGGTACAATCCTGACGCTGACCTATCAGGGCTCGAACCGGGTGACGCCGAATTACAACGTGATGGGCGTGGCCAAGGCGGCGCTGGAATCGGCGGTGCGCTATCTGGCCAATGACCTTGGCCCCGAGGCGATCCGCGTCAACGCGATCAGCCCCGGCCCGATGAAGACGTTGGCCGGTGCCGCCATCGGCGGCGCGCGGGCGACCTTCCGCCATACCGAGGCGAATGCCCCGATGCGCGCCAATGCCACGCTCGAGGCGGTGGGCGGCACGGCGGTCTGGCTGGCCTCGGATGCCGGCTCCTGCACGACCGGAGAGGTGGTGCGCGTCGACGGCGGCTATCACGTTCTGGGCATGCCGCAGGTCGAAAACCTCTGAGGCGCAAGGGGGCGCCTCAGTTCATCGGCGCCCCGCCTTCCTCTTTCCGCCGGGCGACATAGGCATCGAGCGCCTCAAGCGTGGCGGGGTCGATGGGCGGATCCTCGGCCTCTTTCAGAAGCGTCTTCCAGATCTGGTTGGCCCGCTGTTCTGCCGTCACCGCCCCGCGGTTGAGCCATTGCGGATGGTTGTCCCAGTTCGAGACCATGGGCGTGTAGAACGCCTCTTCATAGCGCGCCATCGTATGGGCCGCGCCGAAGAAATGCCCGCCGGGGCCGACCTCCTCCATCGCGTCGAAGGCCAGGCTTGCCTCGTCGACCTTCATCGGCACCAGCCATGCGGCCATCATCTGCAGCATCTCGGCATCGATGATCAGCTTCTCGAAACTCGCCGTCAGCCCGCCGTGCATCCAGCCGGCGGCATGGTTCAGAAGATGCACCCCGCCAGTGATCGCGCCCCAAAGCGCCATCTGGCTTTCATAGGCCGCCTGCGCATCGACCGCATTTGCCGCCGTCACATTGGACGACCGGAACGGCACCCCTATCCGCCGCGCCAGCTGGCCCGAAGCCTGCGCCGCCTTGACATATTCCGGCGTGCCAAAGGCGGGCGAGCCCGAGCGCATGTCCACATTCGAGGTGAAGCCGCCATACATCACCGGCACCCCCGGCCGCACCACCTGCGTAAGCACGATCCCCGCCAGCGCCTCGGCATGTTGCTGCGCCAGCGCCCCGGCGATGGTCACCGGGCTCATCGCACCCGCCAGCGTGAAGGGCGTGATCGCCAGCACCTGCCCGTGGCCTGCCAGCGCGATCAGCCCCTCGGCCATCGGGATATCCAGCTGCAGCGGCGAGTTGGTGTTGATGATCCCCAGCAGGGCCGGGCGGTCGCGCAGCCCCTCGGGCGTGGTGCCAAGCGCGATGGCCGCCATCTCGATCCCGTCCATGGTGCGGGCGTGACCCAGGCTCTGCGTCTGCCAGTTCTTGTCCAGCAGCGTGATCTGCGCGCGGTAGATGTCGAGATGCCGGGTATGGGCGGGCAGGTCCATCGGCTCGAACGGGCCGCCGCCCTCCTGATGGATGATGTTCAGCGCCTGTTGCAGGCGCAGGTAATCGCACATCTCGGCATAGGTGCCGTCGCGCCGGCCGCGGTCATTGTCCATCACATAGGCCGGGCCACCGACGCCCGCGAAGACCACATCGTTGCCGCCGAACTGCAGGTCATGGGCCGGGTTGCGCGCGGCAAGGGTAAAGGTCGGGGGCACGGTTCTCAGCCGCTCCTCCACCAGCCCCGGATCGAAGCGCACCATATCGCCCTCGATGGCCGCGCCCGCGCCTTTGTAAAGCGCCCGCGCCTCCTCCGACAGGACGCGCATCCCGATCCGTTCGAGGATGCGCAGCCCCGCGCGGTGGATCGCCTCGACCTCGTCCGCGCTCAGGATATCGAGCGTCGGATAGCGCCGGATCACCCGGCCGAAGGGCAGCTGCGGGATCGTCTCGGGCGCGGCACGGGCGACCCGTCCCCGCCGCGTCATTCCGCGGCCCGGGGCAGGGGGGCCATCACGCCCGGATCGCGCCGCACCACGCCTTGCGCCGCGATGGCGCGCGCGGTCTTGTGGCCCTGATAGACGGCATGGGCAATCGCGCCGGGGGCATTGGCATCCCCCGTCAGATGCAGCGAGGGCAACCCGCGCGCCTGCAATGCGGCGTGCAGGTCACTTCCCCCGCCACGCTGCCCGACGATCACGAGCGACCGGGCCGCGATCTCCCGCGCCTCGCCCGAAAAGATCTGCGCCAGCCGCAAGACCTCGCCATCGAAGCCGGCCACCGTCTGCAGCGTCAGATAGCCGATCCCCCGCCGGGCCAGCGCCTGATGCACATGGCTCTGCTCATTCGTCATGAAGGACCAGGCCGAGGCCGCCCCCGCGGTGGTCACATAGGTCACGGCAAGGCCCTGTTCGGCCAGCGCCTCCGCCACCGCCGTCCCCATGTAGTAGTTGTCAAAGTCGAACACCGCGACCGGCCCCTCGGGCACCACCCCCGCCGCCAGATCGTCGGGCGTATAGACGCGCGGCGTGCCCTCGGGCAGGGGCCCCACCGGCAACTCGTTCGCCCCGCAAAGATTGGTCAGCCAGCGCGCGCCCGTGGCGATCACCACATGATCCGCCCCGAACTCGGCCACCTCCTCCGCCCCCAGACGGCTTTCGGCGAAGAGCGAGACATTGGCCATCTTGCGCAACTGCCCCAGCCGGTAATCCACCACCCGAAACCATTGGCGCATCCCCGGCAGACGGCTTTCGTAGATGAGCCGCCCCCCGAACTCCGCCCCCGCCTCGGCGACGGAAACCTCCATCCCCCGCCGCGCCAGCGTCAGCGCGGCTTCCAGCCCCGCAGGCCCCCCGCCCACGACCAGGGCCGAGCCCGCCGCATCGCGCGTCACAACCTCCGGGTGCCAGCCGCGCCGCCATTCCTCGCCGGCGGTGGGGTTCTGCGTGCAGCGCACCCAGACCCCGTCATGCCAGGACGAGATGCAGATATTGCAGCCGATGCATTCGCGGATATCCTCCTCGCGCCCCTCGTCGATCTTGCGCGGCAGAAAGGGATCGGCGATCGAGGGCCGCGCGCCGCCGATGAAATCCAGCACCCCGCGCCGCACCATGCCCACCATCATGTCGGGCGAGGTGAAACGGCCGACGCCGACGACCGGCTTCTCGGTCATGGTCTTGACGAAATCGACCACCGGCTCGTGGCTGCCCTCGGCGACAAAGCGCGAGGGCGCGCAGTCATAGGCGGAATAATCCATCTTCACATCGAACAGGTCCGGCGCGTCGCGCAAGAGGTGGATCACCTCATGCCCCTCGCTCTCGAAATGCTCCGATGGCCGCGCCCGCAACTCCTGCATCGAGAGGCGCAGCGCCACGGCACAGCGCCCATGCGTGGCCTCGCGCACCGCGTCGATCAGCTCCGCCACCAGCCGCACCCGGTTGGCGACCGAGCCGCCATAGGCATCCGTGCGGTGATTGTAGTCCGAGAGCAGGAACTGATAGGGCAGATAACCCATCCCGGCATAGACATAGAGGATGTCGAACCCCGCCCGCTCGGCCCGGATCGCGGCATCGCGGTGCCACTGGATCAGCGCGCGGATATCGGCGCCGTCCATCACCCGCGGCCGGGCCGAGGACATGAAGCCCACATGCGTCGCCATCCAGGGCACGCCCGAGGGCGACAGCGGCGCCTCGCGCGTGATGCGGTTCACGGCCGCCGCGCCCCCGTGCCAAAGCTCCACCCCCGCCAGCGCGCCATGGGCATGGACGGCCTCGGTCATCACGGCGTGCGCCCGCACATCAGCCTCGTCCCAAAGCGTGGCACAGGGAAAGGGGCTGTCGTCCGAGCTTTCATGCACCGCCGTCGCGCCGGTGCAGATCACGCCCCAGCCGCCCTCTGCCTTCATGCCGCGAAAGGCCGCGCGCACATGGGGCGCGGCATTGGTCATGCCGCTGGCATGGGGCACCTGGAAAAAGCGGTTGGGCGCGGTGACGGGGCCGATGCGGACCGGCTCGAACAGAGGGTCGTAACGGGGATTGCGGACCATGCGGCGCTCCTGTTGAACAGTCATACAGTAGAAGCCGCGGCACCTTTCGGTCAAGCGCCGTGATGGCCCCGGCCGGGCAAGGGGGCGCTGCCCCCTCTTGGCCTTCGGCCAATTCACCCCCGGGATATTTTCAAACAAAAGAAGCCCAAGGCAGGCATGCCCTTGGACGACTGGTTGCTTCCCTGCTGTTTCTTTTGTTCAAAAATATCCCGGGGGGAGCGGCGCAGCCGCGGGGGGCAGAGCCCCCCTGCACCCTCCGGATTGGCGCGCGGTCAAAAAAGAGTCGCCAGCGGGTGACTTTCCTGCAATCCTGTTCAGCAAGACGAGGAAGGAGCCAGGCCATGATCCCGACGCGGACCGACTTTCCCCACAAGGTGAAGGTGATCGAGAATCTCTGGGTGCCGCTGCCCGATGGCACGCGGCTGGCCGCCAAGGTCTGGCTGCCCGAGGATGCGGGCCCCGTGCCCGCGATCCTCGAGTATCTGCCCTATCGCAAGCGCGACGGGACGCGGACGCGCGATCAGGGGCTGCACTGGTATTTCGCCGGCCATGGCTATGCCGCGATCCGCCTGGATATTCGCGGCACCGGTGACAGCGAAGGCCTGATCGACGACGAATATACCCCGCAGGAGCAAGAGGACGGCTGCGACGCCATTGCCTGGATCGCCGAACAGGACTGGTGCAACGGGCAGGTCGCGATGATCGGCATTTCCTGGGGCGGGTTCAACGGGTTGCAGATCGCCGCGCGCCAGCCGCCCGCGCTGAAGACGATCATCACCGTGGGTTCGACCGACGACCGCTTTGCCACCGATATCCACCGGGTGGGGGGCTGTCTGTCCAAGGACGATTTCGACTGGTCCGCCACCATGTTCGCCCATAACGACCTGCCCCCCGATCCCGAGATCGTGGGCGAGGCCTGGCGCGACATGTGGAAGGCCCGCTATGAGCACAACAGCCCCTGGATCCTGACCTGGCTGCGCCATCAGCGGCGCGACGACTACTGGAAACAGGGCTCGGTCTGCGAGGATTTCAGCCGCATCAGGGTGCCGGTCTATGCCGTCTCGGGCTGGGCAGACAATTACTCGGAAAGCGTGCCGCGTCTTCTTGCGGGCCTTGACGTGCCGGTGCGGGGCCTGGTCGGGCCCTGGGCGCATTCCTATCCGCATGACGTGGCGGTCGAACCCGCCATCGGCTGGCTGCAAGAGGCCCTGCGCTGGTTCGATCACTGGATGAAGGGCTGCGACACCGGCATCATGGACGAGCCGCTTTACCGCGCCTGGATGCAGGAGTCGGTGCCGCCCAAGACCTGTTATCTTGAGCGGCCCGGGCGCTGGGTGGGCGAGGATGCATGGCCCTCGCCCCGGATCCCGTTCCGGCGGATGGGCTTGAATGCCGATGGCAGCCTAGGCGGCGCCACGGTCGCGGGGCAGCGCACCGTCTGTTCCCCGCTCTGGGTCGGCATGGCCGCCGGAGAGGTCGGGCGCTACGGCGAGGATGCCGACTGGCCCGTCGATCAGCGCGAGGATGACGGCGGGTCGCTGGTCTTCCTGAGCGAGCCGCTGACCGAGCCGGTCGAGATCCTGGGCGCGCCGCATATCCATCTGCGCTTCGCCTCGGACAAGCCCGTGGCCCTCGTTGCGGCGCGGCTGAACGATGTGGCGCCCTCGGGCGCCTCGACCCGGGTGGGGATCGGGCTTCTGAACCTGACCCATCGCAACAGCCATGAATTCCCCGAGGAACTGGTCCCCGGCGAGATGACCGAGGCCTTCGTCGAGATGGACGACATTGCCCATGCCTTCCCCGCCGGGCACCGGATCGCCGTGTCGCTGTCGACGACCTACTGGCCGATCGCCTGGCCCTCGCCCGAGCTTGTCACGCTGACAGTCGATTGCGGCGGCAGCCGGCTGGACCTGCCGGTCCGTCCGCCCCGGCCCGAGGACGCAGAATTGCGCGCCTTCGATCCGCCCGAGACCGCGCCACAGACCCCCTCGCGCTATCTGTCGATGGAGAAATCCCATCCCCGCAAGGTGGTGCGCGACCTTCTGTCGGGCGAGATCACGGTGGATTTCCCCCGCTGGACCTCGCGCAAGGTGATGGAGGATATCAACCAGACGCATGCCTCGGACGGCTATGCCCGCTATCGCATCATCGACGGCGATCCGCTCTCGGCCGCGATGGAGGCCGGTTACACGGTCGAGATCGAGCGCCCCGACACCACCATCCGCCACGAAAGCCGGGGCGTGATGACATGTGATGCGACCGATTTCATCATCACGACCGAGCTTCGCATCTATGAGAAGGACGAGCTGGTCTTTTCCCGCGACTGGAACGAGAGGATCCCGCGTGATCATCTGTGACCCTGCCGCACCGGTGAGAGGCTTCGCGATCCGGTGCTGAACTACGCGATCAAGCGGATTGGCCTGGCCTTTCTGATCCTGTTCGTGGTGATGCTGGGCCTGTTTTCGATGGTCTTTGTCGTGCCGGGCGATCCCGCGGGGGTGGCGCTGGGGCCGCGCGCCTCGCCCGAGCTTCGGGCGCAGCTGACCGAGCGGATGGGGCTGGACCAGCCGCTGCATGTGCAGGTGGTCAACTTCTTTGCCAATGCGGCGCGGGGCGATCTGGGCTATGACGTCTGGTCGCGCCGGCCCGTGCTCGAGATGATCCTCGACGTCTTTCCCAACACGCTGATCCTTGGCGTCGTGTCGCTGGGTTGGGCGCTGGTTCTGGGGGTGGCGCTGGGTTGTGTGGCCGTGGTCTGGCGGGGGACCTTCGTCGACCGGCTGCTGGGCGTCCTGTCGGTCAGCATGATCGCGGTGCCGTCTTTCGTGATAGCACTTTATTCGCTTCTGATCTTTTCGGTCTGGCTGGGCTGGCTTCCGGCCATCGGCGCGGGCGAGAAGGGGGATATCGGCAGCCAGATCCGGGCGCTGATCCTGCCCTCCTTCGCCATCGGGATCACCTGGGTCGGATACCTCGCGCGCCTCGTGCGGGCCTCGATGCTCGAGGTGCTGGCGGCCGAACATATCCGCATGGCGCGCTCATTCGGGCTGTCGGAGCGGCGGGTGGTGCTGACCTATGCCTTGCGGCTGGCCTTGATCCCCACCGTGGCGGTGCTGGCGATGGGGCTGGGGTCGATCCTGTCGAGCGCGGTTTTCGTCGAGGCGGTGTTTTCGCGCCCCGGCATCGGGACGCTGGCCACCAATGCGGTCAGCAACCGCAACTATCCCGTCGTGATGGGGACGGTCCTGTTCATGACGGCCTTCTATCTGTTCGTCGTCACCGCCGCCGATCTTCTGATCGCGCGGCTGGATCCGAGGGTGCGCGATGTCCTCCGATCCTGACACGCTTGGCGCCGCCGCCGCGCCTTCGGGCGCCGAGGAGGCCCCTTTCGTCATGCGCGGCGCGGGCCTGCGCGCCTTCCTGCGCGATCCGATGGGGGTGACGGGGGCGGTGCTGGTGGCGGGCTTCCTGCTGATGGCGATCTTCGCGCCCTGGATCGCGCCCTACGATCCGACCGCGCTGAACGTGATGAACAAGTTTCAGCCGCCAAGCTGGGAGCATTGGGCCGGGACCGACCAGCTGGGTCGGGATCTGCTGTCGCGGCTGATCTGGGGCGCGCGGACGGCGCTTTACATCGCGCTGGTGGCGACCGGGGTTTCGGCGGTGCTTGGCATCATCCTCGGCATGATCGCGGGCTATGGGCCGCGCTGGCTGGATGCGGTGCTGGTGCTGATCTTCGACAGTTTCTCGACCCTGCCGATGATCCTTTTCGCTTTGGCCGTGATCACCGTGCTGGGGCCGGGGAAAGAGACGCTGATCCTTGTCGTCGTGCTGATCTCGGTCCCCTATTACGCGCGCCTGATCCGGGCGCAGACCCTGTCGATGCGGGAAAGCGACTATATCCAGGCCGAGCGCACGATGGGGGCCTCGTCCTTTCGGATCCTCTTCGTGCATGTCGCGCCGAATGTGGTGGGGCCGCTTCTGATCGTGCTGTCGATGGATATCCCGGTCGTCATCATGCTGGAGGCGGGCCTGAGTTACCTTGGCTTCGGCGTCCGCCCGCCCGAGCCGTCCTGGGGCAATATCCTGAACGACGGCTATGTCTCGCTGCGCTCGGCCCCGCATATGGTGATCGTGGCGGGGATCCCGCTGGTGCTGTCGACGCTGGGTTTCACCTTTCTGGGCGAGGGGTTGCGCGACGCGCTTGACCCGCGCTTCCGCCGCTTCGGGGGGCCGCGATGAGCCTGCTCGAGGTGACCGACCTGTCGCTGACCTATGCCTCGGACGGGGTGGTGGTCGAGGCGTTGCGCGACGTCTCGATCACGGTCGCGGCGGGCGAGGTGGTGGGGATCGTCGGCGAAAGCGGCTCGGGCAAATCGACGCTGGCCGCTGCGCTGAACGGGCTTCTGCCGGACAATGCGCGGATCACCGGGGGTGCTGTCAGGATCGAGGGGACGGACCTCTTGGCCCTGCCCGAGGCGGGGCGGCGGCGGCTTCGGGGGCCGGGGGTGGCGATGGTGCTGCAGGATCCGATGCAGGCCTTCAACCCGGTCCTGACCATCGGGCGGCAACTGGTCGATTTCCAGCACCATCTGCCCGGCGTCCCCCGTGCCGACAAGACCCGACGGGCCGAGGCGATGCTGGCCGAGGTCGGCATCAGCGATCCCGCCGCCTGCCTGCGGCGCTATCCGCACGAGCTTTCGGGCGGGATGCGCCAGCGCGCGGCGATCGCGGCGGCGCTTCTGCTGACGCCGCGCCTTCTGGTGGCGGACGAACCCACCACCGCGCTTGACGTGACGATGGAGGCGCAGATCCTGCATCTGCTGCGCCGCCTGCGCACCGATCACGCGGGCGCCATCGTCATCATCACCCATCATCTGGGCGTGGTGGGCGAGATCTGCGACCGCGTCCACGTCATGTATGGCGGCCAGATCGTCGAGGAGGGGCCGGTCGACGACATCCACCACGCCCCGGCCCATCCCTATACCCAGGCCCTGATCGCCTGCGACCCGGCCGCCATTCCCGGCCGCGCCGCGCGCCTGCCCACGATCCCCGGCCGCCCGCCACCGCTTCGCCGCCCCGTGCCGCAGGGTTGCGCCTTCGCCCCGCGCTGCCCCGCCGCCCTGCCGCAATGCCGGACCGAAGCGCCCCCGCGCGTGGTGCTTGGCCCCCGCCGCAGCGCGCTTTGCCACCGGGTGTCGCCATGACGGCGGTGCTGAGCGCGCAGGGTGTGGCCATCGACCTACCGCTGCCGGGCGGGTTCCTTGTGCGGCGGCACCTCAACATCCTGTCGGGCATCACCCTGTCGGTCGATGCGGGCGAGACGCTGGCCCTGGTCGGTGAAAGCGGCTCGGGCAAGACGACGCTGGCGCGTGCGATGATCGGGCTTCTGCCCATCGCGGCCGGGGTGCTTGAATTCCAAGGCCAGCCCCTCTCTGACCCCGCCTGCCACCGCCGCCTGCGCACCGAGGCCGCGATGCTGTTTCAGGACGCGCGCGGATCGCTCAGCCCCCGCGTCTCGGTCGGCCAGGCCGTGACCGAGCCCCTGGCGATCCACCGCCGCCCGCGCGACAGGGGCACTGCGGGGCGGATGCTGGCGCAGGTGGGGCTTGCGCCCGAGATGGCGGGGCGCTTTCCGCATGAGCTTTCGGGCGGTCAGGCGCGGCGCGTCTCGGTCGCCCGCGCGCTGGCGCTGAACCCTGCGCTTCTTGTGGCGGATGAGCCGACGGCGGGCCTCGATGTCTCGGTCCAGGGCGAGATCCTGAACCTTCTGGCCGATCTGCGCCGCGACCTCGGGTTGGCGCTGGTCCTGATCTCGCACAACCTTGCGATGGTGCGGCATGTGTCCGACCGGATCGCCGTCCTGTACCTTGGCCGTCTGGTCGAGACGGGGCCGACCGATCAGGTGCTGGCCCGCCCGTTGCACCCATACACCCAAGGCCTGATCGCCGCCGAACCGAACCCCGATCCCCGCAAGCGCCGCGACCATCCGGCCATCACCGGAGAGATCCCCAGCCTGATCGCCCGGCCACGGGGCTGCGGCTTCGCCTCGCGCTGCCCCTTCGTGCAAGACCGCTGCCGGGCCGAGCCGCCCGGCCTGCGCCCGCTGGCGCCCGGCCGCGCGGCCGCCTGCCATTTCGCCGAAACCATAACCAACCAACCAATCAGGGAGACCACATCATGACCTGGACAACCGATCGCAGGAAACTGCTTCAGGCAGGCGGCGCGATGTTCGCGGGCCTGGCCGCCGCCCCCCGCTTTGCCTGGGCCGCCGAGGGCGGCACGCTGCGCATGCGCATGGACAGCGACTTTCAGGTGCTGGACCCTTTCAGCATGATCGGCGGGCTGGACGACGTGATCCCGCGCTGCTGTCAGGTCACGCTCAAGCGGATCGGCGACATGCGCGAGGGCAATCCGCTGACGCTCCATGCCGCCGAAGAGATGGAGTGGATCGCCCCCGATGCGCTGACCTTCCGGCTGCGCGACGGGATCACCTGGACCAATGGCTTCGGCAAGGTGACGGCTGAGGACGTGAAATACTCCTTCGAGCGCATCGCCCATTCCGACAGCCCCTGGTCCTATCAGTTCGACATGCTCGACCATGTCGAGGTGACGGGCGAGCTGACCGGCGTGATCCGCCTGACCGATGCCTTCTCTCCGTTCGAGATCGTGGCGCTGCCCTATTACGCGGGCCATATCCTGAGCCGCGAGGCCGTCGAGGGCGTGGGCGGCTTCTATACGACCGAAAGCCCCGCCGAATGCGGGCCCTTCCTGATGGACAGCTGGGAGCAGAACCAGCGCGTCGTCCTGCGCGCCAATCCCGACTGGACGGGCCCGGCCCCGGATTTCGACCGGATCGAGGTGCTGATCGTGCCCGACGATCAGGCGGCCCTTCTGGCATACGAGGCGCGCTCCTACAGCTTTTCGCGGCTGGGCGTGTCCTCGCTGCGCCAGTTGCGGCAGAACCCGGTGGCGGGCTCGACCGTGATCGAGGCGCCGTCGCCCAGTTACACCTGGATGACGATCAACATGGCCGCCCCCCAGTTGCAGGACGCCCGCGTGCGCGAGGCGATCCAGCATGCCTTTGACGCGGATTCGGTCCTGATGGGGGCCTATGACGGCGCGGCGGAACGGGGGGCGGGCGTGATCCCGCCGACCTCGCCCTTCGCGCGGGACAGCAACCTCATCGCCACCCGCGACGTGGACCGCGCGCGCGCGCTTCTGGCCGAGGCGGGGGCCGAGGGGATCACGCTCACGCTGCATTGCCTGAGCGATTCCAACTCGGTCACCACGGCGCAGATCATCCAGGCCTCGCTGGCCGAGGCGGGGATCAATATCGAGATCATCCCCTCGGAAGATGCCGTCTACTGGTCGCTGGGTGACAAGGACGGCGACGACTGGATGAACATCGAGCTGGTCCTGATGAGTTTCGCCGGCGGCGTCGAGCCGACCGAGAACCTTGTCTGGTTCCTGCCCGATCAGATCGGCTACTGGAACTGGTCGCAATTCGACAGCCCCGAGTTCGAAGAGCTCTACTACGCTGTCCAGCTTGAGGCCGATCCCGACGAACGCGCCCGGATGTTCAACCGGATGGAGGATCTGATGGAACTGTCGGGGGGCTTTGTCTTCATCACATTCGAGCCCTATGTCGCGATCCATGACGACGATCTCGAACCGATGATTCTTGCGGATGGCCACCCCGACCCGGCCCGATTCCGCAAGCTCTGATCCGGTCGCTTTGATCAGCGAACGGCGCGGGCCCCGGTCCGCGCCGCATGACCCGAAAGGCAGGATGTGACAGCGACCAAGGCCCCCCCCCGCTATCGCCGCTATCCGGGCGATGCCCGCCGCGCCATGCTGATCGAGGCCGGCCTTGCCTGCCTCCGGCGCGGCGGGATCCGCGAATTCACCGTCGATCTGATCGCGGCCGAGGCCAAGGTCTCGCGCGGGTTGATCGCGCATCACTTCGGCTCGAAGGACGGTTTGCTGGCCGCCGTCTATTCCGAGATGTATGCGCAGCTTCTGCTGCGGCTGGACCCGGATCAGCGCTCGGCGGATCTGGGGCGGCTTATCGATGTGCTGGCCAATGAACACCTGATCGAGGATGCCAACCTGCAGGCCTGGCTGGCGCTTTGGGGCGAGGTCGGAACCAATGCCACGCTGCAGGCGGCGCATCGGCGGCATTATGTGGCCTACCGTTCGATGGTGGCCGGCGTGATCCGCCGCGCCGCCGTTCAGCGCGGGCGGATCGTGGATGCCGACAGGCTGGCGCTGATGCTGATCGCGCTGATCGACGGGCTCTGGCTGGAGCGGGGCATAGATCCGGGGATGCTGGGCGGGGCCGAAGCCCGCGAGGCCTGTTTCCAGCTTGTCGAATCCTTTCTCGGCCCGATCGAGCGGCAGCCCGGCCCGCCTTTGCCCTAGCCTTTGCCTCCCGCCCTGAACACGCCCTGAACACGCCCTGAGCGCGCCCGGAACGCGCCCTGAACGCGCGAACGCCTCCGAATCGGGCGCGGGCAGACAGGGCCGACTGCCCGTGACACATCGGCGGCCGATGGCCTCAGGCCCGGGCGGCCCGCGCCTCTGCGTGTTCGTTGACCAGAAGCGCAAGCGTGCTGTCGAAGGGCAGCGCCTTTTCGAACAGGAATCCCTGCCCATAGGTGCATCCCATCGCCAGAAGATGCGCGCGCTGCTCCTCGGTCTCGACCCCTTCGGCGATCACGTCAACCTCGAGGCCGCTGGCAATCGTCAGGAAGCCGGCGACCAGCACCTCGGCTGTCCGGTCCTCGCCCAGATCGGCGATGAAGCTGGAATCGATCTTCAACTCGTCGAATTCCAGTTCGCGCAGATGCTGGAACGAGGCGAAGCCGGTGCCGAAATCGTCCAGCGAGATGCGGATCCCGTTGCGCCGGAAGGCCTGAATCGCGTCGCGGATCAACTCGCCGGCCCGGGCAAAGAAGACATCCTCGGTGATCTCGAAGGCGATGTGGCGCAGGATGCGCGGATGGCGGGCCAGAAGCGCCTCGAGATCGCGCCGGCCCGATTGGGTCGCCAGCGCCATTTCCGGCAGGTTGAGGGATACGCGCCCCGGATCGATGCCGGCGGCGACCATCGCCTCGACATCAGCAAAGACACGGCGGGCCATGCACAAGAGGAAATCCCCCTGCAGGCCCAGCTCCTCGATCTGATCGAGAAAGGCCACCGGAGCCAGCAGGCCGCGCCGGGGATGATGCCAGCGGGCCAGCGCCTCGAACCCGACGATCGCGCCCGAGGACAGGGCGACGACGGGTTGGTAATGGGCGCGCATCTCGCCGTTGCGCAGCGCCTTCATCAAGAGGATCCGGTCCTGCGGCGACAGGCGCGCCGGAAAGTTCAGCGGATCGAACAGGACCGCCTTGCCTTCGGTTCCGGCCTTGGCGCGATACATGGCCTGATCCGCATCGCCGCAGATGTCGGAGATCGTCTGCCCCGGTTGCGAGGTCAGGCCGATGCCGATGCTGGCGCCGATGCGCAACTGTCGGCCGTCATGCGCGATGGGCCGGCAGAGCGCCTCGTGGATCTCTTCGGCCAGCGAAAGCGCCTCGTAAGGGTCGACGATCCCGGCAAGGGCCACGGCGAATTCATCGCCGCCGATCCGTGCGGCGATCGCGTTTGCGGGGGTGCAGGCCTGCAGCCGCCGTCCGCATTCCATCAGCACCGCATCGCCGGCGGCATGGCTGTAGGTGTCGTTCACCGGCTTGAACCCGTCGAGATCGATGATCAGCACGGCCACATCCTGATCGGGCCTGCGCATCGTCAGAAGTTCGGCAAGCCGGCTATCGAAGGTCTGCCGGTTCAGAAGCCCGGTCAGCGCGTCCTGCCGGGCCATCGCCTCGAGCGCGCGGAGCCGGGTGCTCGCCTCCCGGCGGGCGGTGGAGAGGGCGCGCTGGGTATCGCCCTGTTGGCTGAGCGTTTCGACGGTGTTGCTGGCATAGACCACCGCAAGGGCCGTCAGCAGCAGCCATTCCCATTGCGAGGCCGCCGCATAGCCCACCTGCGAGGTGGCGATGATCAGCCAGACCATCATCAGGAAGGCCGGGGTCATCTGGTGCCAGTTGTAAAGCGGCAGGGTCACGAAAGTATTGCTGATGTGAACGAAGACGCCGAAGAGCCACATGTAGCCCACAAGCAGCAGCGGCACCGACCCCGACCCCGCCAGCACCACCGCCGGCGCAAGATAAAGCGCGGTGGAAGCCGCGTTCACCTTCCAGACCGCGAAGATCAGCCAGATCGGCACATCCTCGGCCCGGGCGGGCAGGAAATGCGACAGGAAACGGGCGGCGACTTCCGTAGCAAGGATGCCAAGCCCCAGATAGACCGCCTCGGCCCGGGCATTGCTGTACCACATCAGCGTCACGATGAGGGTCAGCGCCGACAGCCGTTTGAGCAGGTCGCGCCGGATTATGTGCACGACGATGGGCGTCTCGTGACGTGCAGCATCGGTCAGCGCGGCGAAGCTTGGCAAGGTCAAGGACGAATACCCCAGGATCTGCGGCCAGAGTGCCACGGGTGGCGTAAAGATTTCGTTAACAGGCCCCCCCGGATCCGATCGGCCCAGCGGGCGCGCGCCCGGTCCCTCGCGCGCCTTCGGCCCTTGTTCCGGCCCTGCTGCCGGCCTATACGCCCCCCCGGACCAGGGAACGGAGACGGTAATGGCTGGCAGTGCGAACCTCAACGTCATGATGAAGACGGCCCGCAAGGCCGGGCGCGCCCTGGTCAAGGATTTCGGCGAGGTCGAACAGCTGCAGGTCTCGTCCAAGGGCCCCGGCGATTTCGTCAGCCGCGCCGATCGTCAGGCCGAAAAGACGATCCGCGAGGCGCTGATGGAGGCCCGCCCCTCCTACGGGTTCCTGGGCGAGGAAGACGGCCTGATCGAGGGCGAGGATCCGACCCGGCGCTGGATCGTCGATCCGCTCGATGGCACGACGAATTTCCTGCACGGGCTGCCGCATTGGGCCGTCTCGATCGCGCTCGAGCACAAGGGCGCCATCGTGGCGGGCGTGATCTACGATCCCGTCAAGGACGAGATGTTCTATGCCGAAAAGGGGCAGGGCGCCTTCATGAACGAACGCCGCCTGCGGGTTTCGGCCCGCGGGCGGATGATCGAGTCGATCTTCGCCACCGGCGTGCCCTTCGGCGGCCGCGGCGCGCTGCCCGCGACCTTGCAGGATCTGGCGCGCCTGATGCCCGAGTGTGCCGGCGTGCGCCGCTTCGGGGCGGCCGCGCTCGACATGGCCTATGTCGCCGCCGGCCGCTACGAGGGCTATTGGGAGCGCGGGATCCACGCCTGGGATATCGCCGCGGGCCTGATCATCGTGGCCGAGGCGGGCGGCTTCATCGGCCCGATCCGCGAGGGGGGCGATCCGCTGACTGATGGCGAGGTCATCGTCGCCAATGCCGCGATCTTCGACCGTTTCGCCAAGGTGATCCGGGGCGGCTGAGGCCCCACCGCACCGCGCCCGGCCGATCAAAGCGCGCCGCGACCGGGGCGGGGCCGATCCGTTCAGTCCCGGCGCCGCGGAACCTGCGGCACGTTCGACGCGGTCAAGCGGCCATAGGTCGCCTCGGGATGGGGCGGGTGGCCCTCGGTCCGGCTCCAGAAGTCCGGCCCGCCCTTGCGCAGCCAGAACGGCAGCATCATCAGGATCCCCAGCGCGAAGCCGCCCGCATGGGCCCAGTAGGCGACGCCGCCTTCAAGCGGATCGGCCCCGACGCCGTTGACGATCTGCAGCCCGAACCAGACCCCCAGCATCACCCAGGCCGGCATCGGGATGATCCTGATGAAGATGATGAGGAAGATGAACACATCGACGCGTGCCCTGGGGAACAGCAGAAGATAGGCCCCCATGACCCCGGCGATGGCGCCCGAGGCGCCGATGACCGGGATCGGCGACCAGGGCTCCCAGATCCATTGCGCCGCGGCCGCTCCGGCCCCGGCCAGAAGGTAGAAGAGCAGAAAGCCCACATGGCCCAGCTCTTCCTCGAGGTTGTCGCCGAAGATCCACAGAAACAGCATGTTGCCCGCCAGATGCAGGAAATCCCCATGCAGGAAGACCGAGGTCACGAGCGCGGAAAACCCCTCGCCATTCGAGAGCTTGGCAGGGATCAGCGCATATTCGGTGTAGAAGGAGAAAAGCTCGCGATCCGTCTGGATCGTCGCCACGACGAAGATGTGGATCGCGATGTTCACCACGATCAGGGCATAGGTCACGAAAGGTGTCTTGGTCGACGGGTTGTGGTCGCGGATCGGGAACATGGCCGGACCCTGTCGCAGGGTTGCGGTCCGGTCAAGACCATCCGGCTGCGGCGAGGCTGGTGATGGGGGCGGTGGCGGGGCCGGTGGCAGGGGCGGGGGGGGCCGGTCAGGCCCCGGCCACCTCGGCCAGAAGCGCGGCATTGCCGCCAGCGGCGGTGGTGTCGATGCAGACATGCCGCTCGGCCAGCACATGGGCCGCGTCCGGCCGCGTGGTCAGGAGCGGCAGGATCGGCCCCGGGCGGGCGGCGAGCGCCTGTTCCAGCGCGCGGGCCGTCGCCTCCTCGCCCCACCACAGGACGGCGGCGAGGGGGGCAAGTTGCGCCAGCGCCTCGGGCGCGATCCGGCCTTCGGCGGCCACCGCGATGCCCCCCAGCGCCTCGACCGCCGCCTTCTGGGCCAAGGCCGCCTCCGTGCCCGGTCCGAGGCACAGGACGGGGCCACGCGGCGCGGCGCTCAGCCGGTTCGACTCGCCCGTGGGGCCGGGGAGGTCGAGCGGCGCCGGCAGGGTCCGCGCTGCCGCCTCGGCCGCGCGCAGGGCCGCCGCCAGGCGGGCGGGATCCTCGGTCCGGTCCCATGCGCCGGCGGCCTCGGTGCGCTGCGGCGCGCGGAACCGGGGCAGGTAGTTCGGCCCGCCCGCCTTCGGCCCGGTGCCCGACAGCCCCTCGCCACCAAAGGGCTGGCTGCCCACGACCGCGCCGATCTGGTTGCGGTTGACGTAGATATTGCCCGCGTGGACCCGGTCGACGATATGCTGCACCCGGTCGTCGATGCGGGTGTGCAGGCCGAAGGTCAGGCCATAGCCGGTGGCGTTGATCGCCGCGATCACCCGGTCAAGGTCGGCGGCGGCGAAGGTTGCCACATGGAGGACCGGGCCAAAGACCTCGCGCTCAAGCGCCTCGATGCCGGGGATGCGGATCGCGGTGGGGGCGATGAAGGTGCCGCCCTCGGGGGTGCGAAGCTCGTGCAGGATGCGGCCTTCGGCGCGGGCGGCCTCGATATGGGCGCGGATCGTGTCGCGGGCGGGGGCGTCGATGACCGGGCCGACGTCGGTGGCCAGATCCCAGGGGTCGCCCAGCGTCAGCTCCTCCATCGCGCCCTTGAGAAGGCGGAGGAGTTTATCGGCCACATCCTGTTGCACGTAAAGACAGCGCAGCGCCGAGCAGCGCTGCCCGGCCGAGCGGAAGGCGCCGTTGACGATATCGCGCACCGCATGTTCGGGAAGGGCGGTGGAATCCACGATCATCGCATTCAGCCCGCCGGTCTCGGCGATCAGCGGCGTGCCGGGGGCGGCGTGTTCGGCAAGGCTCGCGCGGATCTTCTGCGCGGTCGCGGTCGAGCCGGTGAAGGCCACGCCCGCAAGGCCGGGCAGGGCGGTCAGGGCAGCGCCCGTCTCGGGGCCGCCGGGCAGGAGGGCGAGGGCGGTTGGCGGCACGCCCGCCTGATGGAGAAGCGCCACCGCGCGGGCGGCGATCAGCGGGGTCTGGCCTGCGGGCTTGGCGATGACCGCGTTGCCGGTGGCGAGTGCCGCCGCGATCTGGCCGGTGAAGATGGCCAGCGGGAAGTTCCAGGGGCTGATGCAGGCCCAGGTGCCGCGTGGGGATGCCTCGCCATGGGCGCGGGCCTCGGCGCCGTAGTAGCGCAGGAAATCCACCGCCTCGCGCAGTTCGGCCACGGCATCGGGCAGGGTCTTGCCCGCCTCGCGCGCGAGCAGGGCGAAAAGCTCGGGCGCGTGGGATTCGTAGAGGTCTGCGGCGGCTTCCAGCATCTCGGCGCGGGTGGCGACCGGGGCGTCCCAGACCCGTGACGCGGCGAAGGCGGCGGCGACATCGGCGGGCGAGGCCTCGGTCACATGGCCGACCAGATCGCCGGTCGCGGGAGAGCGGAGCTCGGACGGGGTACCCGGGGCGGCTTCCCGCGTCGGGCGGGCCTCCCAGAGATGGGCGGCGAAGCGGGCGCGGCCCGCCTCGATCCGCGCCAGCGTGGGCGCGTCGGTCAGATCCCAGCCGGCCGAGTTGCGGCGGGAAGGCGCATAAAGGCCGGGGCCGGCGGACAGGGCGCGCGGGGGATGGGCGGGGGTGAAGGGGTCGGCGGAGACCGCCTCGGGCGGGACGCTTTCGTCCACGATCTGGTTGACGAAGCTGGAATTCGCGCCGTTTTCCAGCAGGCGGCGGACGAGATAGGCCAGCAGATCCTCATGCGCGCCGACGGGGGCATAGATGCGGCAACGCGTGCCCTCGGCCTGCAGCACCAGCGAATGCAACGTCTCGCCCATGCCGTGCAGGCGCTGGAATTCATAGGCCTGCGGGCCGGCCCCCATCTCGCGCGCCATGTGCAGGACGGCGGCCACCGTATGGGCATTATGGGTGGCGAATTGCGGATAAAGCCGGTCGGTCAGGCCCAGAAGCTTGCGGGCATTGGCGATATAGCTGATGTCGGTCGCGTGTTTGGCGGTGAAGACGGGGAAATCCTCCAGCCCCTCGACCTGGGCCCGTTTGACCTCGGCATCCCAATAGGCGCCCTTGACCAGCCGCACCATGATGCGGCGGTCCAGCCGGGTCGCGAGCGCATGCAGCCAGTCGATCACAAGCCCGGCGCGCTTGCCATAGGCCTGCACGACCACGCCGAACCCGTCCCAACCCTTCAGCGATGGGTCGGCCAGCACCGCCTCGATCACGTCGAGCGACAGCGACAACCGGTCGGCCTCTTCGGCGTCGATGTTGAAGCCCATCCCGGCCGACCGCGCCAGTTGCGCCAGCGCCGTGACGCGCGGCACGAGTTCCGCCATCACGCGGGCCTTCTGCGCCACCTCGTAGCGGGGGTGCAGCGCCGAGAGCTTGACCGAGATGCCGGGGTTTTCGGCGACGCTGCCGTGGATACAGGCCTTGGCGATGGCCCCGATGGCGCGGGAATAGCTCAGGTGATAGGCGCGGGCATCGGCATCCGAGCGCGCGGCCTCGCCCAGCATGTCGTAGCTGTAGGTGAAACCCTTGGCCTCCATCCCGGCGGCGCGCTTCATCGCGCTCTCGATGGTTTCGCCCAGCACGAACTGCCGGCCCATCTCGCGCATGGCCCGCGCGACGGCGGTGCGGATGACGGGTTCGCCCAGACGGCGGACGGCACCCCGCAGCGCGCCCGCCAACCCCTCGCGCCGGTCATCGAGCACGCGGCCGGTCAGCAGCAGCGCCCAGGTCGAGGCATTGACGAGGGAGGAGGCCGATTGCCCAAGGTGGCGGCCCCAGTCGGAGGGGGCGATCTTGTCCTCGATCAGGGCGTCGATCGTCTCGGCATCCGGCACGCGGAGCAGCGCCTCGGCCAGGCACATGAGCGCGATGCCTTCGTCGGTGGAGAGGCCGTATTCGGCGAGGAAAACCTCCATCAGCCCCGGATGGCTCGCCTTGCGGATGGCGCGGACGAGGTCGGCCCCCCGTGCCGCGATGGCGGCGCGGTCGGCGGGCGAGAGGCGGGCCTGTTCGGCCAGCGCCTGCATCAGCGGGCCTTCGGGGGCAAGGGTGGCGGCGTCGATCAGGTCGCGGAGCGGGGGGGCAGTGTCGCGGGGCATGGGGAACCTCTTGGAACTGGGGCGATGATAGCGCAGAATGGGCAGGCGATCCGCCCGAGATCGGGCCAAGTCCGGGCGAAACGACTGAATGACGAGGCAGGAATGACCATAACGCCCGCCGATCTGGACGAATTCGACCTGCGCATGATCGAGGTGCTGGCCGCCGAAGGGCGGATCAGCGTGACCGAGCTTGCCCGCCGCGTGGGCCTGTCGAAGTCGCCCGTGCAGACGCGGCTCAAGCGGCTGGAGGAGCGGGGCGTGATCCGGGGCTACCGCGCGCTGATCGACCCGATCCGGCTGGGGCGCGATCATGTGGCCTTTGTCGAGGTGAAGCTGACCGACACGCGCGAGGCGGCCCTTGCCGCCTTCAACGCCGCCGTCGCCCGGGTGCCGGAAATCGAGCAATGCCACATGATCGCCGGGGCCTTCGATTACCTGCTGAAAGTGCGCACCACGAACATGAGCGCCTATCGGCAGGTCCTGGCCGAGCGGATCTCGACCCTGCCGCATGTGGCCAGCACCTCGACCTATGTAGCGATGCAGGCGGTCAAGGAAGAGGGGCTGCCGCCCCCGGCCTGAAAGCGCCCGGCCTGAAAGCGCCCGGCCTGAAAGCGCCCGGCCTGAAAGCGCCCCGCCTGAAAGCGCCCGGCCTGAAAGCGCTTCTGGCCTGAAAGCGCCCCGCCCTTGACGCGCGGCGCCCGCGCGCCACCCTTTCCCCCATGCGCCTCCTGCCGATCCTTGCCCTGCTTCTTCTGCCTGCCGCGACGGCGGCTGCGGCGGAAACCTGCGCCGCGGCGCGCGACACGACCGAGGAACGGGCCGAGATCTACCGCGACCTGCGCCTTGCGCGCACCGCCGGGCAGGCGGGCGCATTGGTCGAGCGGCTTTGGCGGATCTGGACCGAGGCGCCCGATGCCGCCGCCCAGGACATGCTCGACGCCGGCATGGCCCTGCGCGAGGGCGCGCGTTTCACGGCCGCGCGCGAGGTTCTGGGCGATCTGATCGCCTATTGCCCGGACTATCCCGAAGGCTGGAACCAGCGCGCCTTTGCCGCCTTCCTGTCGGCCGATTTCGAGGCGGCTCTGGCCGATCTGGACGTGGCGCTGGAGCTTGATCCCCGCCATCTTGGCGCGCTGTCGGGCCGGGCGCTGACCCTGATCCATCTGGGGCGCGAGGACGAGGCGCAGATCGCGCTGCGTGACACGGTCCGCCTCAACCCCTGGGCCAGCGAACGCAGCCTCCTGCGCCTGCCGCCCGAGACCGAGCTGTGATGCGACAATTTGTCTTGGTCGAATCGCCGTTCGGGCGTAAAATCCCGCGAAATTTCCAATAGCGAAGAGCGCTGCCCGATTACATCCGGGCGGCACATCCTGAGTTTTGACTGCCGCCTTGCGAGGGGCGGGCAGGTTGCGGAATGGCCGATGCCGCGTGGGGTATGGTCGGCGTGACGGAGCAAGATGTGTCTGGTGCCATGTTGTCGCGTGGTCCGGACAGATTGGTGACACGGGGGAATTTGAATGAACGTTGTGGTTGGAACGCCCGGCAATGATGTGCTTTTCGGCGGCAGCATTATCGGGATACCCTTGAATGACACCATCTACGGCTATGGTGGCGATGACACCCTCTATGGTGGCGGTGGAAATGACACCCTGTACGGCGGTTGGGATAACGACCTGCTGTTTGGCGGCAACGGAAACGATGTGCTCTATAGCGGCACTGGCAACAACACGCTTTACGGTGGGTCAGGCAACGATACGCTGTACGGCGGAACGGGCACGAACCGCCTTTACGGGCTGGAGGGCGATGATTGGCTCTATGCCGGTTCGGGCGTCCATTCCCTTTATGGCGGTTCCGGAAACGACCGGCTTTACGGCGGCGGATCGGCCGACTCGCTTTTCGGTGGTCTTGGGAATGACACGCTCTGGGGGGGCGGGGGGAACGACTACCTTGATGGCGGTGCCGGAAACGATACGCTTTATGGAGGCTTCGGAAACGACGTCATGCTGGGCGGTACCGGAAACGACACGCTTTATGGTGGTGCCGGCAATGACACGCTGTTCGGCGGCGCGGATGCAGATGTGCTTTATGGCGGAACGGGCCGAGACACGCTGTTCGGTGGGGCTGGCAATGATCAACTCTATGGCGACAGCGGCGATGATGTGATCTTTGGCGGTTCCGGAAGCAACAGGATTTACGGCGGCGACGGCAACGATCAACTCTATGGGGGCTCTGCGCGCGAGTCGTTCTACGGGGGCGCGGGCGACGACACGATCTTCGGCGGTGGCGGCAATGACCTGATTTTCGGTGGCGCCGGCAATGATGTGATGTTCGGCGGCACGGGGCGCAATTTCATGGCGGCCGGGTCGGGCACGAACCAGTTTCATATTCTCTCGAACTTCAATTCGGTAGGGTCCTTGACCTCGATCCTCGACGGGGCGGCGATCGTTGGCGGATCGGGTCAGGACACTGTTCATCTGACCACTGGTGCCCCGGGCACGTATCTTTTCGACATGAGGGGAACGGGCCTGGCAAACCTTGAGACCTGGCAGTTCGGTTCCGGTGCCGAGAACGTCAATGTGGATCTCCTGTTCACGGGCGCTCAATTGCAGAACGCCGCCGCAAGAAATTACAGCTTTGTCGGCAATACCGCTTCAAATTCGACGGAACGGATCCTGGTTCACATGAGCCACGGCGGCACCAACACCGCCACGCTGGATCTGCGGAACTGGTCTTTCACGTCGTGGAATACGGGCGCCGGGGACCAGGGCGACCAGATACGCATCTTCGGGACCGGGACGGCCGACGTGATCGATGCCACCGATCAGGACGACATTATCTGGGGCGGCGCCAATGATGATTTCATCCGCGGTTTCGGCGGAGACGATACCATCTATGGCGGCACCGGCGACGATTATCTCTATGGCGGAGCAGGACTGGACAGACTCTTCGGCGACACCGGCAATGATCGCCTTTATGGAGGCGCCGGTGACGATCAGCTTTTCGGCGGGGGGGGCGACGATACTCTTTACGGCGGTCCGGGCGACGATGTGCTTTACGGCGGTGCCGGCAATGACACGCTTTTTGGCGGCTCGGGTGAGGACCGGCTGTTCGGAGGTGCCGGTGATGACGTTCTGTTCGGAGGTGCAACGGCAATCGTCTATCACGGTGGTACCGGCAATGACACGTTCCATGTCGGATCCTACGCGAACCGGGCCAATGGTGTGGGGCTCTATGGCGGGTCCGGTTACGACACCGTCATTCTGGGCGCCGGCTCCGGTCCGAGGACCTTTGACTTCCGTAGTGCCGCAGCTCTGGATGGTCTTGAGGAATGGTCCTTCCAGTCGACCCCGGCCAACACGACCTGGACCCTGACCTTCGCCGCCAACAACATCGCGCCTTCGGGAGGAGCCTGGAATTTCGTCGGCCCGATCGCGGCCGGGGCGAATTTCGCGATCGAGGTGTTTCTGGCGAACGGGGCCTTTACCCAGAACAGCGTGGATCTGTCGGGCTGGACCTTTTCCAACGTCTCGGACGGGGACGGGATCCTGATAACCGGGACGGCCGCGAATGACTCGATCACCGGCTCGACGATCGATGACACGATCAACGGCGGTGGCGGCGATGACGTGATCTTTGGCGGGCAAGGCCATGACGTGATCACCGGAGGGCAGGGGGATGACGTGCTGCATGGCGGCCCGGGTCATGACATGCTGCAGGGCAATGCCGGCGATGATGCGTTGTTCGGCGGTATGGGCAACGATACGCTGCATGGCGGGCAGGGCAATGACACGCTCAATGGCGGGACGGGCGATGACATCCTGTTCGGCGGGGCGGGTGATGACCGGCTGATCGGCGGGGCCGGCGACGACCGGCTGATTGGCGGTCCGGGCAACAACACCCTGACCGGCGGCGGAGGGGCGGATGAATTCGTCTTCAACGCGCCGCTGGGTCCGGCGAATGTGGACCGGATCACCGATTTCGAGGTCGGGATCGACACCATCGTGCTGGACAGTGCGATCTTTGCCGCGCTTTCGGCGGGCGGGCTTGCAGCCAATGCCTTCGTGGCCAACGGTTCCGGCAATGCCACGGCGGGGTCGCATCGGATCACCTACAACACGAACAACGGGCAGCTGTTTTACGACAGCGACGGCGCGGGCCCGCAGGGTCGGGTGCATTTCGCCACACTCAACGGCGCGCCGACGATCACCGCCTCGGATTTCGAGATCATCTGAGGCCACAGCGATCCGGGCCGGATGGCCCGGGCCGTTCGCCCCGATGCCGTTTGCCAGTGCCGTTTGCCAGTTCCGGGCCACGGCCGCAGGGCCGCGTGACCCTTCAAGCGGGGGTGAAACTGGGCTAGAGGTGCCACCACCGGCCCGCGTGGTGGAATGGTAGACATCGGGGACTTAAAATCCCTTGGCTTCGGCCGTGCGGGTTCGAGTCCCGCCGCGGGCACCACCGACCCTGAGTTGCGCAAGGCCCGGCGGGGTCTGACGGGGGCCTGGCGGCGCGATCCCGCACCCTCCGGCCTTTTGCCGCCGCGGTTGCGAATGTGCGTGACCGCCGCCACAAGGCGGATTACTGTGCAAATAGCTGTCGACTGCATAAGAACTGGGCAGATGCGGGGGTGAACCCTGTCGCGCCACTCGCCGACGATGGCAAGGCCAGGCTGCGCGCCTTAGGGCTCGACAAGCGAGATCAACAGGAGGGATCCAGATGTACCACCGCAAACTTCGCGCCGCGCTGCCGGTCGTGTTGGGCCTGACGGTCGCGAGTTCCGCCGCGCAGGCCGAAACGTCCATGCCTTTCGCGCTCGACTGGACCTTCGAAGGCCCCTCGGCCCCCTATTTCGTCGCCATCGACCAGGGCTTTTTCGCGGATGCCGGCCTTTCGGTCGAGGTGACGGCCGGGCAGGGCAGCCTTGACGCCATTCCGAAAGTGGCCACCGGCGCCTTTCCGGTGGGCTTTGCCGATATCAACAGCCTGATCAAGTTCCTGGACCAGAACCCCGGCGCGCCGGTCATCGGGGTGATGATGATCTATGACAAGCCGCCCTTCGCCATCGTCGGGCGGCGCTCGCTTGGCGTGGAAAGCCCCGCCGATCTCGAGGGCAAGACCCTTGGCGCCCCGCCGCCCGACGGCGCCTTCGCGCAATGGCCGATCTTTGTCGCCGAAACGGGCATCGACGCCAGCACCATCACGATCGAGCCCGTGGGCTTTCCCACCCGCGAACCTTCGCTCGCCGAAGGCACGGTCGATGCGGTGACGGGCTTTTCCTTCACGTCCTTCCTGAACACCGCGCGGCTGGGCGTGCCCGAGGAGGATATCTCGGTCATCCTGATGGCCGATCACGGGGTCGACCTTTATGGCAACGTGGTGATCGTCAACACCGATTTCGCCGCCGAGAACCCCGAGGCCGTGTCGGCCTTCCTGGCCGCCGTGGCGCAGGGCTGGGTCGCCACGATCGCCGATCCGGCGGCCGCGATCGAAAGCCTTGGCACGCGCAACCCCGCGATGGATGCGGGGTTGGAGCTGCGCCGGCTGGAGCTTGCGCTCGAGGCGAATGTGGTGACGGACTGGGTGCAGGAGAACGGCATGGGCATCATCGACCCTGACCGTTTCGCCAATGCGATCGAGCAGATCCGGCTGACCTATGAATATCAGACCGAACCGGATGCCGCGCTGTATTTCACCGATGCCTATCTGCCCGAGGGTGGCTTCAAGCTCGACTAGGGCGCATCGGGGCGGCGCGGGGCCCTCCCGCGCCGCCCCGACATTCGGGGGGCGGCATGGCCGGCAATCTGATCGAGATCAAGGGCGTCCGGCACGCCTATCGCACCGATGCCGGCCCGCTTCCGGTGCTTGACGGGCTTGAGGTCGCGGTGCCCGAGGGGGGCTTTGTCGCCGTCGTCGGGCCGTCGGGTTGCGGCAAATCCACGCTGACGCGCCTGATCGCCGGGCTGATGAAGCCCGACGCGGGCGAGGTCTGGCTGCATGGCGAAAAGGTGCGCGGTCCCCGCGCGACCGTGGGGATGGCCTTCCAGAACCCGGTCCTGCTGGAATGGCGCACGATCCTGAAGAACGTGCTGTTGCCGCTCGAGATCGTGCCGACGAAACTGACGAAGCGCCAGGCCGAGGAGCGGGCGCGGTTCCTGCTGTCGCTCGTGGGCCTCGAGGGGTTCGAGGACAAGCGCCCCTCCGAGCTGTCGGGCGGCATGCGCCAGCGCGCCTCGCTGTGTCGGGCGCTGATCCACCAGCCCGAGGTTCTGATCCTGGACGAGCCCTTCGGCGCGCTGGATGCCTTCACGCGCGAGGATCTGTGGCAGACGATGCACCGGGTGAAAGAGCGCGAGCCCTTCACCGGCGTGCTGATCACCCATGACCTGCGCGAGTCGATCTTTCTGGCCGATCAGGTGGTGGTGCTTTCGGGCCGGCCGGCGCGGACGCAATATGTGCTGGACGTGCCCTCCAAAGGGCCGCGCACGCTGGACGATCTCTATACGCCCGAGGCGGCAGAGCAGCTCAACATCCTGCGCCACCAGATCCAGATCGCGCAGGGCCGCGCGGCCCCGGATTCTGAACGGGGGGCCGCATGAACCGGCATCTGCGCGCCATCGGTGTGCCGCTGATCGCGGTGGCGATCTTTCTGGCCTTCTGGGAATGGCTGGTCTGGTTCAACGGCTGGCCCAAGTTCAAGATGGCCGCGCCCTCGGACCTTTGGCCCGCCTATGTGCGCTATTGGGATCTGTTCCTGACCATGGGCTGGCAGACGCTGTGGCGCACCGTGGTGGGGCTGTTGCTGGCGGTGGTGTTCGGCGTCCTTCTGGGCATGGTGATGGGCTTTTCGCGGGTGATGCGGGATGCGCTTTATCCGCTGCTGGTGGGGTTCAACGCCATCCCCAAGGCGACCGTCGTGCCCATCGTGGCGCTGATGTTCGTGGGCCAGCACGATTTCAACACGGTGCTTCTGGCCTTCATGATCTCGTTCTTTCCGATCGCGGTCTCGGTCAGTATCGGGCTGTCGACGCTGGAACCCGAGTACCGCGATATCCTGCGCAGCCTGGGCGCGTCACAGGCGACGATCTTCTGGAAGATCGCCCTGCCCAAGACCCTGCCTGAGTTTTTCGGCGCGTTGAAGGTGGCGGTGACGCTGGCCTTCATCGGCACCAACCTGATGGAGATCGTCAGCCCCCATGGCCGCGGCCTTGGCGCGCTTTTCGACAGCGGGCGCACCAATTCCGACTTTCCGCTGATGTTCGCGGTGCTGATCGCCTTGGCGTTCCTGGGGATCGTGCTCTATTACATCGTCGTGGCACTCGAGAAGATCTTTGCCGGCTGGGCCGAACGCAGCCCCGGCTGATCGCGGCTCACTCGCCGCGGGGGAAGCGTTGCCCCTCTTCCAGCACGTTCAGGTCCATGTGGTTGCGCATGTAGCGTTCCGAGGCATCGCGCAGCGGCTGGAAATCCCAGGGAAAATAGGCGCCGTTGCGCAGCGCCTCGTAGACGACCCAGCGCCGGGCCTGGCTTTCGCGCACCTCGGCATCGAACCGCGCCAGATCCCAGCGCGCCGCCACCTTTGTGCGGAACCTCTCGAGCGTTGCGGCATGGGCGGGATCGGCGGCAAGGTTGACGCGCTCCTGCGGGTCGGCCTCGAGGTCGAACAGCTGTTCGGGATCGGCGGTGCAGGCGCAGTATTTCCACCGCCCCTCGCGCAGCGCCACCAGCGGCGTGATCGAGGCTTCGGCGGCATATTCCATCGCCACCGGGCTGTCGCGCCGCGCGCCCCGCGCCAGCGGCACCAGGCTTTCGCCATCGGTCCAGGGCGCCACCTCGGCCATCGAGACGCCGGCGATCTCGCAGAGCGTCGGGCAAAGGTCGATGGTCGAGACGGGATCGGCCACGAGTCCCGGCGCCATTCCCGGCGCCCGGATTATCAGCGGCACCCGGGCCGAGCCTTCGTAGAAGCACATCTTGTACCACAGCCCCCGCTCGCCCAGCATGTCGCCATGGTCCGAGACGAAGACGATCACCGCCTCTTGCCGACTGCGCTCCAGCACGTCGAGGATGCTGCCGATCTTGTCGTCGAGATAGCTGATATTGGCGAAATAGGCGCGGCGCGCGCGGCGGATATGGTCTTCGGTGATGTCGAAGCTGCGCCAGTCGTTGGCGTCGAAGATGCGGCGGGCATGGGCGTCCTGGTCCTCGTAGGGCAGGGCGGGCATCGCGGGCAGAAGATGGGCGCAATCCTCGTAAAGATCCCAGTACTTGCGGCGCGCGACATAAGGGTCATGCGGATGGGTGAAGCTGACGGTCAGGCACCAGGGCCGGCCGTCCTTGCCGCGCGACAGGTCATAGAGCTTCTGCTCGGCCATGAAGGCGACCTCGTCGTCATATTCCATCTGGTTGGTGATCTCGGCCACGCCCGCCCCGGTGACGCTGCCCATGTTGTGATACCACCAGTCGATCCGCTCGCCGGGCTTGCGATAGTCGGGGGTCCAGCCGAAATCGGCGGGGTAGATATCGGTCGTCAGGCGTTGCTCGAATCCGTGCAGCTGATCGGGGCCGACGAAATGCATCTTGCCCGACAGCACCGTGTGATAGCCCGCCCGGCGCAGGTGATGGGCATAGGTCGGGATCGACGAGACGAACTCGGCGGCATTGTCATAGACGCGCGTGCGCGACGGCAACTGGCCCGACATGAAGCTCGCCCGCGCCGGGGCGCAGAGCGGGCTTGCGGTATAGCTGTTGGCAAAGCGGGTCGAGCTTTCGGCCAGCCGGCGCAGGTTCGGCGCATGAAGCCAGTCGGCCGGGCCGTCGGGAAACAGGGTTCCGTTCAGCTGGTCCACCATGAGGATCAGGATATTGGGCGCGGCGGTCATGCGGGGATTCCTTGTCGGACGATCTGGCGGCGTCATAGACGCAGTCAGCGGCGCCGTCGATGGTGGTCGGTCAGGAGGCCAGTGGCACCGTCATGGAAACGTCATCGGAACTCTGCTAGGGCAGGGCTGGAACCGGGAAAGACCTGATGAGTGAATTGATCGACCTGCGCCTGACCGGTGCGAAACTTCTGCACGACGGCCAGCTGCAGGACGATGCCCTCACCCTCAGCGAGGGGCGCATCAGCGACGGCCCCGCGCGCGAGGTGGATCTGTCGGGCTACTGGCTTTTGCCCGGCATTGTCGATCTGCATGGCGACGGGTTCGAACGGCACCTGCGCCCGCGCCCCACCGCACCCTTCGATGCCTCGCGGGCGCTGCTCCATGCCGATGCCGAGCTTGCGGCGAACGGCATCACCACCGCCTGGTTCGCGCAAAGCTGGTCCTGGGAAGGCGGCTCGCGCAGCGCCGATACGGCCGAAGAGGTGACCGAGGCGGTGGCCCGCCTGCACGGCCGATTCCTTGCGGATATCCGGGTCCAGATCCGGTTCGAGACCCATATGATCGAGGATCATGACCGGCTTCTCGCGGCCCTGCGGCGCTGGGCGGTCGATTATGTCGTCTTCAACAACCACCTGACCGAAGCGGCCCATCTGGCCGACACCCGGCCGGACCGCTTTGCCCTTTGGGCGGGCTACAACAGCCATACGCCCGAGGGCCTTCTGAGCATCGTGCGCGCGGCGCAGAGGTTTGACGATCAGGTGCCCGCGGCGCTGACCGCGCTGGCGGGACGGCTGGGCGCGGCCGGGGTGCGGATGGGCTCGCATGACGATGGAACGGCGGATCAGCGGGCGTTCTATCGCGGGATCGGGGCGGGGATCTGCGAATTCCCCACCTCGGTCGAGGCGGCTGAGGCGGCGGTCGCTGCCGGCGATCCGGTTCTGATGGGGGCGCCGAACGTGGCGCGCGGGGGCAGCCAGGCGGGCAATATCGCGGCGATGGAGCTGATCGAGGAGGGGCTCTGCGATGCGCTGGTGTCGGATTACTACTATCCCGCGCTGGCCCAGGCCGCATGGCGCATCGCCGATGAACGCGCGCATCCCTTTCCGCGCGCCTGGGAGATGATCTCGACCGCGCCCGCCAGGATCATGGGGCTGAGCGACCGTGGACGGCTGGTCCAGGATGCGCGGGCGGATGTGGTGGTGATGAACCCGGCCACACGGCGGATCGAGGCCACGATCGCGGGCGGCCGGATCGCATGGATGGCCGGGGCGGTGGCGGCCCGGTTCCTTGCCGGCGCGCAGGCGGCGCCGGCCCGGGCGGGAATTTTGGCCAAAATTCCCGCGACCCCCGCGTCGTGAGTCCGCATCCTGACCGCGCGCCCCGCCGGGCCCGGGCGGCGCAAATTTGGCCAAATTTGCGCCCCCCCCGGATCAGAGCGACGTGATCAGCCGATAACCGGGCGCATAATGCTGTGTGACCAGCGTCACCGACGCCGCGCCCAGCCAGGTCAGCCGCTCCATCACGAAGATCGCCGCCCCCCGCGCACAGGCCAGCGCCTCGGCCACTTCCGCTTCGGCCGGGACGGCCTGCAGGCTC
Source organism: Paracoccaceae bacterium (assembly GCA_051859505.1). GTDB lineage: Bacteria > Pseudomonadota > Alphaproteobacteria > Rhodobacterales > Rhodobacteraceae > JAFIEN01. The sequence continues at coordinate 10,376 of JBHYFN010000030.1, read as the reverse complement.
AGATCCCCGCTTGTGTAGGGCACATTGCGCACCAGCCAGAGATTGGCGCTCGTCTCGGTCAGATCCACCTCCAGAAGGCCGGGCACCGTCGCGGGATTGACCCAGCGATCCTCATAAAGATAGGGCCTGCCATCGCTCAGGTGCAGGGCCCGCAGATGCAGCAGCTCCGCCTCCGCCCCAAGGCCCATCCGGCTCCAGACGGCAAGCGGGGCCGGGCCCTCCTCGCGCGCGAGAAGCGCATAGCCATACTGCCCGCCGCGGGCCTCGATCTCGGTCCGGATCACGGGGATTTCCAGCGTGACGCGCCGCAGCGGCTGAAGCGCCACCCGCGTGCCGGCCTTGCGCCGCCGGTCAATCAGCCCGGTCGCGGCCAGTTCGCGCAGCGCCCGGTTGACGGTGGCGCGGGCGCAGCCGAATTCGCGCGCCAGCACCGCCTCGTTCGGGATCAGCGCGCCGGGCGCCCATTCGCCCGCCCGGATCCGGGCCAGCACCGTCTCGCGCACCGCCTGCCAGCCGGTTGCCGAGGCCCCCAGGGTTTGCGGATCAGAGGGCATCGGCCAGCCGCTCCAGCGTGGCGCGATAGGCACAGGTGATGGCGGCGCGGGCGACATGGGCCCCCTCGCGCACCAGATGCCGCCCCGCGGACCAGACCTCGCGCACCATCCGGTCGTCCCCGGCAAAGATCCAGGCGTCGAGGATGCGGTCGCCCTGCCTGCCCGCCAGATCGACCGCCCTCCCGTCCAGCGCCATGAGATCACCCCAGTGCCCCGGCGCGATCCCGCCGCTCGCGCGCCCCGCCGCCTGCGCACCGCCCCGGAGCGCGCCGTCGAACAGGACGCGGCCGGTGGACTTGTCCGGCGTGGCCAGCGCCGCGCGCGAGTGGTCGCGCAGGCGCTGGGAATAGTCGAGGGTGCGCAGTTCCTCGGAGAGGGAAATGCGGATGTTGCTGTCCGACCCCACGCCGAACACGCCGCCCGCGCCGGTCCAGCGGACCCCGTCGAAGATGCCGTCGCCCAGCGAGGATTCGGTGATCGGGCAGAGACCCGCGACGGCGCCTGTGGCGGCAAGGGCCAATGTCTCGTCCGGTTCCATCCGGGTGCAATGGATCAGGCACCAGCGGGCATCCACCTGCGCATTCTCCAGCAGCCAGCGCACGGGCCGCGCGCCCCAGGCGGCCTGCACCTCCTCGACCTCGGCCTGCTGTTCGGCCAGATGCATGTGCAGCGGGCCGGGGTGCAGGCGCGCGACCTCGGCCAGCGCCTCGGGTGCCACGGCGCGCAGGCTGTGGGGGGCGACGCCCAGCGCGCTGTCGGCGGGCAGGGGGGCAAGCGCGCGCGCGGCGCCCTCGACCAGCCGGGCGAAACGGGCGGGGTCGTTGCCGAAGCGGATCTGGCCGGGCCCGAGGGGGCGGCGGTCGCAGCCGCCGTATTGGTAGAGCACGGGCAGGAGGGTCAGCCCGATCCCGCTGGTCCCGGCGGCAGCGGCGATGCGGCCCGACATCTCGGACAGGTCGTCGTAAGGCGCGCCGCCGGGGCGGTGGTGGAGGTAGTGGAATTCGACGCTCGCGGCATAGCCCGCCTCGAGCATCTCCATCTGCACGAAGGCGGCGATGGCCTCGACATCCTCGGGCGTCAGCCGGTCGAGGAAGCGGAACATCAGCTGCCGCCAGGTCCAGAAACTGTCGCGCGGGTCGGGGCCGCGGGTTTCCGTCAGCCCGGCCATGGCGCGCTGGAAGGCGTGAGAATGCAGGTTGGCGGGCGCGGGCAAGAGGATCGCATGCCGGTCGCCCTCGGGCGGGCTGGCGGGCGTCACGCTGGCGATGCGGCCATCGGGGGCCAGCGCGATGCGCACGTCCCGCGCCCAGCCATCCGGCAGAAGCGCCTGTTCGGCCCAGAGGATCGTCATGCGCTTCCCTTTCGAATCGGGTTGACGGCGGATATTATGTGCAGACATATTATGAATAACACGGCACATGACAACCCCGATCCTGACCCCTCACCCCGCGCGGAGGCCCCTTGCCCCAAGTCCTGACCAACACCCGCCTTGCCCCGCTCGACGGCCCCGAGGACCGGCTGATCGAGGGCGGGGCCATTGTCATCGACGGCGCCCGCATCCTCTGGGCCGGGCCGGGGGCGGAGCTGCCGGGGGACTTTGCCGGGGCCGAGCGGCGGGACATGGCGGGGCGGCTGGTCACGCCGGGGCTGATCGACTGTCACACCCATCTGGTCTTTGGCGGCGACCGCGCGGGCGAATTCGAAGCGCGGCTGAACGGTGCCACTTATGAAGAGATCGCCCGCGCCGGCGGCGGGATCCTCTCCACCGTTGCCGCCACCCGTGGGGCCGATGAGGCGGCGCTGATCGCCGCCGCCCTGCCGCGGCTGGACGCGCTGATCGCCGAAGGGGTGACGGTGGTCGAGGTGAAATCGGGCTACGGGCTGGACCTGGAGACCGAACTGCGGATGCTCCGCGCCGCCCGCGCTTTGGGGCGGCTCCGGCCCGTGACGATCGTCACCAGCTTCCTTGGCGCCCATGCCTGCCCCGCGGACTACAAGGGCCGGCCCGACGCCTATCTTGACGAGGTCTGCCTGCCCGCCCTGCGCGCCGCCCATGCAGAAGGGCTGGTCGATGCGGTGGACGGGTTCTGCGAAGGGATCGCCTTCGACACCGCCCAGATCGCGCGCCTCTTTGACGCGGCCCGCGCGCTGGGCTTGCCGGTGAAGCTCCATGCCGAGCAGCTCAGCCATATCGGCGGCACGGCGCTGGCGGCGCAGTATGGCGCGCTGTCGGCCGATCATGTGGAATATGCGACCGAGGCGGATGCGCGCGCCATGGCCGCCTCGGGCACGGTCGCGGTGCTGCTGCCCGGTGCCTTCTATGCGCTGCGGGAAACGCAGGCGCCCCCCGTGGCCGCCTTCCGCGCGGCCGGCGTGCCGATGGCGCTGGCGACCGACCTCAACCCCGGCTCCTCGCCGCTGCACTCGCTGCTTCTGGCGATGAACATGGGCTGCACCCTGTTCCGCCTCACCCCGTGGGAGGCGCTGCGCGGCGTGACCGTGAACGCCGCCCGCGCGCTGGGCCTGCCGGACCACGGCCGTATCGCGGCGGGGGCCGTGGCCGACCTTGCCATCTGGGATGCGGCCAGCCCCGCCGAGCTGTGCTGGCGGATCGGCTTCAACCCGCTGCACGCGCATTATCGGAAAGGCGACAGATGCTGACCCTGACCCCCGGCCAGACCGGGCTTGCCACGCTTGAGGCGCTTTGGCGCGACGGGCTGCCCGCGCGACTTGACCCGGCCTGCCTGCCGGGCGTGAAGGCCGCCGCCGAACAGGTGGCCCAAGCCGCGCAAGGCGAGGCGGCGGTCTATGGCGTGAACACGGGCTTTGGCAAGCTCGCCTCGGTCAAGATCGCGGCGGGCGATACCGAGGCGTTGCAGCGCAACCTGATCCTGTCGCATTGCTGCGGCGTGGGCGAGGCGCTGGACGAGGCGACCACCCGGCTGATGATGGCGCTGAAGCTCCTGAGCCTTGGCCGGGGTGCCTCGGGCGTGCGCCCGCAGGTCGTGGCGCTGATCGAGGGGATGCTCGCGGCAGGCGTGACCCCGGTGGTCCCGGTGCAGGGATCGGTCGGGGCCTCGGGGGATCTGGCCCCCCTGGCGCATATGACCGCCGTGATGATCGGCGAAGGCGAGGCCACGGTCGGCGGTGCCCGCCTGCCGGGCGGCGAGGCGCTGGCGCGGGCGGGGCTTGCGCCGGTGGTGCTGGGGCCGAAAGAGGGGCTGGCGCTGATCAACGGCACGCAGTTTTCCACTGCACTTGCGCTTGCCGCGCTGTTCGACGGCTGGCGGCTGGCCTCGGCCAGCCTTGTCACCGCCTGCCTTTCGACCGATGCGATCATGGGCTCGACCGCGCCGCTCCAGCCCGAAATCCACACGCTTCGCGGCCACAAGGGCCAGATCGAGGTGGCGGGCGCGATGCGGGCGCTGATGGAGGGCTCGGAAATCCGCGAAAGCCATCGCGAGGGCGATGCCCGCGTGCAGGATCCCTACTGCATCCGCTGCCAGCCGCAGGTCGTGGGCGCCGCGGTGGACCTCTTGCGCTTCGCCGCCACCACGCTTGAGACCGAGGCCAATGCCGTCACCGACAACCCGCTTGTGACGGCGGCGGGCATCCTCTCGGGCGGCAATTTCCACGCCGAGCCCGTGGCCTTCGCCGCCGATATCATCGCGCTGGCCCTGGCCGAGATCGGCGCCATCGCGCAGCGGCGGGTGGCGCTGATGGTGGACCCGACGCTCAGCCACGACCTGCCGCCGTTCCTGACGCCCGAGCCGGGGCTGAACTCGGGCCTGATGATCGCCGAGGTGACGACGGCCGCGCTGATGAGCGAGAACAAGCACCTCGCCAACCCCTGTTCGACCGATTCCACCCCCACTTCGGCCAATCAGGAGGACCATGTCTCGATGGCCGCCCATGGCGCGCGGCGGTTGGGGCGGATGACGCGCAATCTGTCGGTGATCCTGGGGGTCGAGGCGCTCTGTGCGGCGCAGGGCATCGGCTTTCGCGCGCCGCTGCGCAGCTCCGGCCCGCTGGAGGGCGCGCTCGCCGCCCTGCGCGCGGTCAGCCCGCCGCTGACGATCGACCGCTACCTTGCGCCCGATATCGAGGCGGCCGCAAGCCTTGTCGCTTGCGGAGATCTGGCGCGGGCGGCGGGGCTGGAGTTTGTGCTGTGATGCCGGTCGAGGTTCTGCGTGGGGACAGCCCGGTCGTGCTGGGGATGCCGCATGTGGGCACCTGGTTGCCGGACGATATCCGCGCCTGGCTGAACGAAAATGGCAGGCTGCTGGCCGATACCGATTGGCATGTGGACCGGCTCTACGACGGGCTTCTGCCCGGGGCCACCGTCGTGCGCGCAACCTTCCACCGCTATGTCATCGACGCGAACCGCCCGCCGTCGGACGACAGCCTCTATCCCGGGCAGAACACGACCGGGCTGGTGCCGCTGACCGATTTCGACGGCAAGGCGATCTGGGCCGACCCGCCGGGGCAGGGGGATGTTGCCGAACGGCTGAGCCGTTTCCACGGCCCCTATCACGCGGCGCTTCGGGCCGAACTGGACCGGGTCCGCGCGCGGCATGGTGTGGCGGTGCTTTACGACTGCCACTCGATCCGCGCGCGCATCCCCTACCTGTTCGACGGCACCTTGCCCGATCTCAACATCGGCACCGCCTCCGGTATTTCCTGCGATCCACGCGTGGAGGACGCCGCGACCCGCATCGCCTGCGCATCGGGCCGCACGGTCGCGGTCAACGGCCGCTTCAAGGGCGGCTGGACGACGCGCCACTATGGTCAGCCGGGGCAGGGGGTCCACGCGATCCAGATGGAACTGGCGCAATCCACCCATCTGGCGACCGAAAGCCCGCCCTTCGCCTATGACGAAGGCAAGGCCGCGACCCTCCGCCCCCTCCTGTCCGAGATCCTCCACGCCCTCGCCACCCTCGCCCCCGATCTGAAAGGTGCCGCATGACCAACCCCCGCCACAACGCTCGCGACATCTTTCCCCCCACCGGCCCCGAGATCAGCGCGAAAAGCTGGCTGACCGAGGCGCCGCTCAGGATGCTGATGAACAACCTGCACCCGGACGTGGCCGAGAACCCGCACGAGCTTGTCGTCTATGGCGGCATCGGGCGCGCGGCCCGCACATGGGAGGACTTCGACCGCATCTGCGCGGCCCTGCGTGACCTGGAAGCCGACGAGACGCTGCTTGTGCAATCCGGCAAACCCGTCGGCATCTTCCGCACCCATGCGGATGCGCCCCGCGTGCTGATCGCCAATTCCAACCTTGTGCCGCATTGGGCGACCTGGGCGCATTTCAACGAGCTCGATCGCAAGGGCCTGATGATGTACGGCCAGATGACGGCCGGATCCTGGATCTATATCGGCACGCAAGGCATCGTTCAGGGCACCTACGAGACCTTCGCCGAGGCCGGCCGCCAGCATTACGGCGGCACCCTCACCGGGCGCTGGATCCTGACCGCGGGCCTTGGCGGCATGGGCGGCGCGCAGCCGCTGGCCGCGGTGATGGCCGGGGCCTGTTGCCTGGCGGTGGAATGCGACGAGACGCGCGCAGATTTCCGCATCCGCACCCGCTATTGCGACGCCAAGGCGCAGTCGCTGGACGAGGCGCTGGCGATGATCGAGGGCTGGACGAAAGCGGGCGAGGCGAAGTCGGTCGCGCTGATCGGCAATGCGGCGGAGGTGTTCCCCGAACTGCTCCGGCGGATGCAGGCGGGCGGACCGCGACCGGACATCGTGACCGACCAGACCAGCGCCCATGACCCGATCCACGGCTACCTGCCCTTGGGCTGGAGCGTCGCCGAATGGCGGGCGAAACAGGAAAGCGCGCCGGCCGAGGTCGAGGCGGCAGCGCGGGCCAGCATGAAGACCCATGTCGCGGCGATGGTGGGGTTCTGGGACGCCGGCGTGCCGACGCTGGATTACGGCAACAACATCCGGCAGGTGGCGCAGGAAGAGGGGCTGGAAAACGCCTTCGCCTTCCCCGGTTTCGTGCCGGCCTATATCCGCCCGCTCTTTTGCCGCGGGATCGGCCCGTTCCGCTGGTGCGCGCTGTCGGGCGACCCGGAGGATATCCGCAAGACCGACGCGCGGATGAAGGAACTGTTCCCCGAGAATGCCCATCTGCACCGCTGGCTTGACATGGCGGCCGAGCGCATCGCCTTTCAGGGCCTGCCTGCGCGGATCATGTGGATCGGGCTGGGCGACCGGCACCGGGCGGGGCTGGCGATCAACGCGATGGTGCGGTCGGGCGAGTTGAAGGCGCCGGTGGTGATCGGGCGGGATCATCTGGATTCGGGCTCCGTTGCCTCGCCCAACCGCGAGACGGAGGCGATGCAGGACGGGTCGGACGCGGTCAGCGACTGGCCGCTGCTGAACGCGATGCTGAATTGTGCCAGCGGGGCGACCTGGGTCAGCCTGCACCATGGCGGAGGCGTGGGGATGGGCTTCTCGCAGCATTCGGGCATGGTGATCTGCTGCGACGGGACGGAAGAGGCAGACCGGCGGATCGAGCGGGTGCTGTGGAACGACCCCGCGACGGGCGTGATGCGCCATGCGGACGCGGGCTACGAGGAAGCGCGCGCCTGCGCGCGCGACCACGGGCTGCGGCTGCCGGGTATCCTGTAGGGTGGGGGTCACCCCACCCTGACGCCGCGGTCCCGTGGCGGGGGCGGTGGGCTGCGCCCACCCTACCGCTTCTCCTGCACCCTCAACCCCGGTATACCTCCGGGAAAAGGGGCCCCCGCACATGCGCGCACCGACATTCATCGGCATCGGGATGCAGAAGGGCGGCACCCGCTGGCTCTATGAGCAGTTTCAGCATCATCCCGCCTTCCGCATGCCGCCGATGAAGGAATTTCACTTCTTCGGTCGGCGCTTTCCCGTGCCGAAATACCTGGACCAGCTGGAACGCCGGACAATGACCGACCCGTTCCATATCGCCTTTCGCGACCGCCTTCGCGGGCTGGAGCGCCGGCGCGATCATCCGATCACGACCTACATGCGGCTCTTCGAAGGGACCGAGGGGTTTCTGACCGGCGAGATTACCCCCAGATATTCCGGCCTGCCGGGCGCCGAGATCGACCGTATCGCCGATGCCCTGCCCGAAACCCGGATCCTTCTGATGCTGCGCGATCCGGTTTCGCGGGCCTGGTCGGCGCTGAACGACGCGGTGAATGCCGGCAGTTTCGACGCCTCCTGCCTGAGCGATCCGGCACGGCTGCGGCAAACGCTGGCGCTGCCTCATGTTGCGGCCGTCTCGTTTCCGGGCAAGACCTATCGGCGCTGGTCGCATAGGTTCGAGGTGACCTGTATCTTTCTCGAAGAGGTATCGGCCGACCCGGCCGCAGCCCGGCGCCGCGCGCTGCTGGCCGTGGGCGCAGACCCCGAGGTTCCCAGCCGCGTCGCGCCGGGCCACAACTCCAAGGCGGGCCGACCCCGGGCCGAGATGTCGCCGGCCATCGCCGCGGCGCTGGCCGAGCATTTCGCGGCCGACATGGAACTGGCCGCGCGCCTGATCGGCGGCCCCGCGCGGAACTGGGCTTCCCGGTCCCGTTGACCGTCCGCCTTGGCAGAGATCCCGGGTGGCTCCATCACGTTCCCGCACCCGCCGGGGATGGCTGGACATGACGGGCGACTTGGCTAGGGTGACGGCGCAACGAAAGGGCGCAACGAAACGGCGCAACGACACGACGCAACGACACGGCGCAACCGAAGGCGCAACGACACGGCCAGGCCAAGCCTGGCCAACCGTCGGCCCGAACGGCACGCGCCACCCACCGCAACGACCAGGAAAGCCCGAACGATGATCGCAGCCTCCCTCACCTCCCGCCTCGGCGACCCCTCCCTCGTCCGCGAGGAAGCGCTTCTTGCCGGCGACTGGGTGGGCAGCCCCGACGACCGGCGCATCGCCGTCGCCAACCCCGCGACCGGCGAGGTGCTGGCCCATGTCGCGACCGTTGACCTGGACCAGCTCCGCGCCGCCATCGCCGCCGCCGAGACCGCCCAGAAAGCCTGGGCCGAAGCCACCGGCAAGGAGCGCGCCGCCGTCCTGCGCCGCTGGTTCGACCTCGTGACCGCCAATGCCGAGGATCTGGCCGTGATCCTCACCGCCGAAATGGGCAAGCCCCTGCCCGAGGCCCGCGGCGAGATCGCCTATGGCGCCAGCTATATCGAATGGTTCGCCGAAGAGGCCAAGCGCGTCTATGGCGACACGATCCCCGGCCATCAGCGCGACAAGCGCATCATCGTCATCAAGCAGCCCGTGGGCGTTGTGGCGGCGATCACGCCCTGGAATTTTCCCAATGCGATGGTGGCGCGCAAATTCGCCCCCGCCCTTGCCGCCGGCTGTGCCGTGGTCTTCAAACCCGCGACCGAGACCCCGCTTTCGGCCATCGCCCTGGCCGTTCTGGCCGAGCGCGCGGGCCTGCCCAAGGGGCTTCTGTCGGTCCTGCCGGTGCAAAGCTCGCGGATGTTCGGCGACGAGGTCTGCACCAATCCGATCGTGCGCAAGCTGACCTTCACCGGCTCGACCGAAGTGGGCCGGGTGCTGATGGCCAAGGGGGCCGAGAAGATCCTCAAGCTCAGCCTCGAACTGGGCGGCAATGCGCCCTTCATCGTCTTTGACGACGCCGATGTCGAGGCGGCGGTGCAGGGGGCCATCATCTCGAAATTCCGCAACAACGGGCAGACCTGCGTCTGCGCCAACCGGATCTATGCGCAGGCCGGCATCCACGACCGCTTTGTCGCCCGCCTGTCCGAGGCGGTGGCGGCTCTCAAGGTCGGCGACGGCTTCGAGGAGGGCACCGTTCTGGGCCCGCTGATCAACGAGGCCGCAAAGGCCAAGCTGGACGAACATATCGCCGATGCGCTGGCCAAGGGCGGGGCGGTGGCCACGGGGGGCGAAGGGCACCCGCTGGGCGGCACCTTCGTGCGCCCCACCGTCATCACCGGGGTCACGCCCGAGATGAAGGTCGCCCGCGAGGAAACCTTCGCCCCCCTCGCCCCCGTCTTCCGCTTCGAGACGGTCGAAGAGGTGATCGCGCTGGCCAATGACACGGAATTCGGGTTGGCCTCGTATTTCTATGCCAACGACCTCGCGCAGGTTTGGAAAGTGGCCGAGGCGCTGGAATACGGGATGGTCGGGGTCAACACCGGGCTGATCTCGACGGAAGTGGCGCCGTTCGGCGGGGTCAAGCAATCCGGCTGGGGGCGGGAGGGGTCGAAATATGGCCTCGATGACTATCTGTCGATGAAATACATCTGCCTGGGCGGGATCAGCTGATCCGCCACCCCGCGCCGGTTCGGTAAGGACCGGGGCCGCGTGCCGGTGGGGCCGCCTGCCGGCGGGGCCGGCGGCCCTAGCCCTGACCGGCGCCGGACCATCCGAGAGGCCGGCGCCGCTTCGTCGCAAGGTGCTGCGAAGGCTGGAAGCAGCGCCCGGTTGCCGATTATCCCTTGCCCTTGGGTAGTGCACTCATTATCCGGGGCGGTGGAGACGTGGCCGAGTGGTCGAAGGCACACCCCTGCTAAGGGTGCAGACGGGAAACCGTCTCGAGGGTTCGAATCCCTTCGTCTCCGCCAGATCACCCCCCCCACACACTGTGCATGTCATCAAGTTATTGATGCAAAAACATTTTGCCTTAAGTGCTCTCCTTGTTTCACGAGTCGTCACATGGACTTCGTGCCACTTTTTGCTGCACATCCCGTTACACATGGCCCTTGAGCGCGTGCTGTGACCCGGCCAGCGTTGTGGCATGAGCAGCCTGCGCCATGCGTTCGAGGACCGGATGCTGGCGGCGGGGGTGG
>JBHYFN010000029.1:42728-50961 GCA_051859505.1 Paracoccaceae bacterium | reverse complement strand
TTACGGCATGATGGAGGGCAAGACGGTCATCGCCATCGCCCACCGCCTGTCGACCATCGCGCAGATGGACCGGATCGTCGTGCTGGATCAGGGTCGCGTGATCGAGGACGGCCCGCATGACGCGCTGCTTGAAAAGGGCGGGATCTATGCCCGGCTCTGGTCGCGGCAGTCGGGTGGATTCCTGGGGGACGAGGCTGTAGAAGCGGCGGAATGAGCTTCCTGCAGAATGGCTATGCCCGGGCGCTTGGCCGGATTGCCCGGTCGATCCCGCCCTTCGACGATGACCTCCACCCGCCCCCCCGCAAGCTTCGGCCTTTCTTCGGCTGGGCGCTCAAGGGGGCGGGGCCGCTTCTGCTGGTCGCCGCCATCACCTCGGCCCTTGCAGGCGGGGCCGAGGTCTTTGCCGCGATGCTGCTGGGCATCGTGATCGACGCGGCCGCCACCAGCGGGCCCGAGGCGCTCTGGTCGGCCAATGCCGCGCTTCTGGTCTTTGCGGCGATCTTCCTGATCCTGATCCGGCCTTTCACCTATGGCGCCTCGGCCGCGTTTCAGTCGGTCGCCATCCAGCCCAACCTGAATGTCCTTGTCCTGTCGCGCCTGCACCGCTGGACACTGGGGCAGGCGGTCACCTTCTTCGACAACGATTTCGCGGGGCGCATCGCGCAAAAGCAGATGCAGACCGCCCGCGCCGTGACCGATGTCACGGTCGAGGTCATAAACACCATCGTCTTTGCGCTGGCCTCGATCGTGGCGACGGCAATCCTTGTCATGGCGGTGGATGCGCGGATCGCGCTGCTTCTGGCCGTCTGGCTGGTGCTCTACCTGACCTTCATCACCCGGTTCCTGCCGCGGATCCGCAAACGCTCGCAGGCGCGGGCGGCGGCGCGGGCGGTGGTGACGGGGCAGGTGGTGGATACCGTCACCAACATGCGCACGGTCAAGCTGTTTGCCCATGCCGATCACGAAGACCGTGCAGCCATCGGCGCGATGGAGGGCTATCGCGACCGGACGCTGGAATTCGGCATCTCGACCACGACCTTCCGTTTCGTCCTGATGATGATCGCGGGCATCCTGCCCGTGCTGCTGGTCGGCGCCGTGCTGTATCTTTGGAGCATCGGCGGCGCCACCGCCGGAGATGTGGCCGCAACGGGAACCGCCGCGCTGCGCATCGCGCAGATGACGGGCTGGGTCAGCTTCGCGCTGATGACCATGTATGCCAATCTGGGCGAGATCGAGGATGGCGTCGCGACGCTGACGCCGCCCCATCAGCTTGTCGACCGGCCCGGGGCCGTGCCTTTGGCCCGGGCCGAAGGGGTCGAGTTCGACGACGTGAGCTTCGCCTATGGCCGCCAGACCGGCGGGGTCGAGGATATCAACCTGACCATCCGCCCGGGCGAAAAGATCGGCCTTGTCGGCGCCTCGGGCGCGGGGAAATCGACGCTCGTGTCGCTGCTCTTGCGGCTTTATGACACCGAGACCGGCGCGGTCCGCGTCGGCGGGCAGGATGTGCGCGAGGTGACGCAGGAATCGCTGCGCCGGCAGATCGGGATGGTCACGCAGGAAACCGCGATGTTCAACCGCTCGGCCATGGACAACATCCGCTACGGCCGCCCCGACGCGACCGAGGACGAGGTCTTTGCCGCCGCCCGCAAGGCCGAGGCGCATGACTTCATCCTCGAACTGGCCGACCATCGGGGGCGGACGGGCTATGACGCGCATCTGGGCGAACGGGGGGTCAAGCTGTCGGGCGGGCAGCGGCAGCGGATCGCGCTGGCCCGCGCGCTTTTGAAGGACGCGCCGATCCTTGTGCTGGACGAGGCGACGAGTGCGCTGGACAGTGAGGTCGAGGCCGCGATCCAGACGGCACTTGACCGGGCGATGCAGGGCAAGACGGTCATCGCCATCGCGCACCGCCTGTCGACCATCGCCAGCATGGACCGGATCGTCGTGCTGGATCAGGGCCGCATCGCCGAACAGGGCACGCATGACGAACTGCTTGAACGCGACGGCCTTTATGCGCGTTACTGGAGCCGCCAGTCGGGCGGATTCCTGAAGGCGGCCGAGTAATGCGCATCCTCGAGGTTACCCATCACGGGATGGGCCGGGCCGAGGATGGCACGCTGATCCCCCGCACCCTGCCGGGCGAAGAGGTTGCGCTTGCGGATGACCATGCCCGTATCCTGACGCCATCGCCCGATCGCGTCACCCCGCCCTGCCGTCATTTCCGAAGCTGCGGGGGCTGCGCGATGCAACATGCCTCGGACGCATTCGTCGCGCGTTGGAAACAGGGCATCGTCGAACGGGCGCTTTCCGGGCAGGGATTGCAGGCCGAGGTCGCCAGCATCACCACCTCGCCCCCGCAAAGCCGCCGCCGGGCGCGGTTGTCGGCACGGCGGACCAAGAAGGGCGCGACGGTGGGGTTTCACGCCCGCGCCTCGGACATGATCGTCGAGGTGCCGGAGTGCCGGCTTCTGACGCCCGGCTTGATGGCGTTGTTCCCCGCGCTGGAGGAACTGGCCCGGCGCGTCGGCACCCGCAAGGGCGAGGTCAACCTGACCGTCACCGAAAGCCTGACCGGCGCGGATGTTCTGGTCGAGGGCGGCAGGGTGCTCGAACCCGCCGAAAGCGCAGATCTGGCCGGTTTCATGGAGGGTCACGGCATCGCGCGGCTGGTGCTGGGCGAAACGGCGCTGACGCGGGTCGGCCCGGTGCAACGGTTCGGACGGGCCGAGGTGGTGCCGCCGCCGGGGGCCTTCCTGCAGGCCACAGCGCATGGGCAGGCCGCGCTGACAGAAGCCGTGCTGCAGATGACAGAAGGGGCCGCGCGGGTCGCCGACCTGTTCGCCGGTTGCGGCACCTTCACCCTGCCGCTGGCCGAACGGGCCGAGGTGCATGCCGTCGAGGGCGATGCGGCGATGACCGAGGCGCTGGACCGGGGTTGGCGGCAGACCTCGGGCCTGAAAAAGGTGACGACCGAGGCGCGCGACCTGTTCCGCCGCCCGCTTCTTCCCGAAGAGCTTGCCCGCTACGACGCCGTGGTCATCGACCCGCCCCGCGCCGGGGCCGAGGCGCAGGTGGCCGAGATCGCCCGCGCGAAGGTGCCGGTGGTGGCGATGGTCTCGTGCAACCCGGTCACTTTCGCCCGCGATGCCCGCACGCTGACCGCCGCCGGATATGCCCTCGGGCCGGTCGGGATCGTCGATCAGTTCCGCTGGTCGACCCATGTCGAGCTGTTTGCGCGATTCACGATCTAGTGAGCGGTCGTCTGATACGGTTTTTCTGGCCGGTTGACGAATTTTCGGCTACGCGATGACGATAGAAACAGGTCCAAAGACCGGGGCGGACAGTGGCGGAAATCGGCAGGCGGGCGATGTTGCTGGGGGGTGGGGCGGCTTTGGTCGCCGGATGTTCCCAACAGCCATCCAAGTTCAAGACATACAACGGACCCGAGGTGACCAGGCTGGTCGCCTTCAAGCAGGCGCGCGAATTGCACGTCATGCATCATGGCCGCAGGCTCGAGACCTATCGGTTTCAGCTTGGCTTCGCGCCGGTCGGCCACAAGCAGTTCGAAGGCGACGGCAAGACCCCGGAAGGCGAGTACATCATCGACCGCCGGAACCCGAACAGCGCCTTCCACCTGTCGATCGGGATTTCCTATCCCAACGAGGCCGACAGGGAATTCGCCCGCGCCATGGGCAGATCACCGGGCGGCGACATCTTCATCCACGGCACGCCGCGGCGCTATGTGAACAAGCCTGACTGGACCGCTGGCTGCATCGCGGTGATGGATTCCGAAATGGAAGACATCTACGCGATGGTCCGCGACGGGACACCGATCGCGATCTATGCCTGAGGCCGCAAGGCTGCCCCCGCGTTCCGCCTCAGGCGGCCAGGACCATCGTCCACCAGATCTTGCCGTTTTCTTCCTGATACCAGGCGATCCCCATCTTGCGCGCCAGCGGCGACATGATCACATCGCGGGTCGAGGGTTCCTGCATCCAGGCGGCAAGGGTCTCGGTCTCGGTCTCGAAGGTTTCGGAAATCGTCTCTCCGACAAGCCGGCCCTGAAATCCGACGCGGTTCAGCCGATCCAGCGGAGACGACCCGTCCGAGCCGAAATGCCAGGGCCGGTTCTGCACCGCCATATCGCGCGAATGGGTGGCCGCGGCAGCGTTCAGCTGCGCGTCAAGCTCCACAAGAGGCAGCCCGGCCGCGCGGCGCAGGGTGTTGACATTCTCCTGCATGCGGAAGGGGATCGCGGCGGCATCCGCCTCGGAAATGCGGTAGATCGTGGGCAAGGGAAGGCCATCCGCCCCGATCCTTCCCTGCCGCTGCGGCCCGCAGGCAGCCAAAACTGTCAGGCCAAGGCCCAGGATCGCGGTCCGTCTCAGCATGTCTCACCCTTTCGTTACGGGCCGAGTCCTTATCGCCTGTCGAATGGCATTTCAAACACGGATCGGCGGCCTTGTGCTCATATGACGTTTCTTTGAATTGCCGCTCAAGTCGGTTATTCTCTAGAGCAGGTGGCAATCGCAGCAGACAGCTGCGCGGATGTTCTGAGACGGAGGCCAAGGATGGCAAAGACGAAATCGGGTTTCGGGGTCAACAGGCGGGGTTTCCTTGCCGGAACCGCTGCGGTGCTTGGCACCAGTGTCGCCAATACTGCGATGGCGCAGATGGCAAACTCCACCGAGATGGAGACGGATGTGAACTCCAACATACGCCGCAACGTCTCGAGCTTCCGGACGCTGGACTGGCGCCCCTATTTCGCCAACACCCGCAACGGCGTCATCCTGTGCGACATCCAGTCGCGGGCCCTGCATTTCTGGTCCGAAGACGAAAGCATCTACCGGCTGTATCCGACCAGCGTTCCGCTGACCGACGACCTGACCCGTCTGGGCGAGACGAGCGTGACGCAGAAGGTCGTCAATCCGACCTGGCGGCCGACGCCCTCGATGCGCGAGCGCAACCCGGAATGGCCCGAGGTGGTCGCCGGCGGCGATCCCAACAACCCGCTTGGCCCGCTCGCGCTCTATCTGTCGTGGCAGTATTACCGGATCCACGGCACCCATGACACGCGCAAGATCGGGCGGCGCTCGTCGAACGGCTGCATCGGCCTTTACAACGAACATATCACCGAGCTTTTCGATCTGGTGCAGGTCGGCACCCAGGTGCGCCTGATCTGACCGGGCCGAGAGGCGCGTTACACGACAGTTGCGTTACACGACGGCGGGGCAGGAATGCTCCGCCGTTTTCCTTTGCGCCTCAGTCCAGCCAACCCTTGAGGTTCTGGATGATCACGCCGGACAGCGCCTCGATATGGGCGGCATCGTCGTTGAGGCAGGGGATATAGGTGAACTCTTCCCCGCCCGCGTGTTCAAAGCTTTCGCGGATTTCCTCGTTGATCTCTTCCAGCGTCTCGATGCAATCGGCGGAGAAGGCCGGCGCGCAGACGGCCAGACGCTTGACGCCGGTTTCGGCCAGGCGGGCAACCTCGTCGACCGTATAGGGTTTCAGCCATTCCTCGGGGCCGAAGCGGCTTTGGAAGGTGGTGACGATCTCGGTCTTGTCCCAGCCCAACCGCTCGCGCAGCAGGCGCGTCGTCTTCTGGCACTGGCAATGGTAGGGGTCGCCTTCGGTCAGGTAGCGTTCCGGCACGCCGTGGTAGGAGCAGACCAGCACCTCGGGCCGGTTCTCCTTCGCGGCATAGGCGCGTTCGATCGACTGGGCCAGCGCCTCGATATAGGCGGGTTCGTCGAAATAGGGCGGCACGACGCGGGCGATGGGTTGCCATTTCTCTTCCATCAGCGCGCGAAAGAACTGGTCGTTCGCCGTGGCCGAGGTCGCGCCCGCGTAATGCGGATAAAGCGGAAAGAACAGGATGCGGGTGCAGCCCGCCTTAACCATCTCGCGCACCTTGGACTGGGTGGACGGGTTGCCGTAGCGCATGCAGAAATCGACCAGCACGTCATCGCCGAAACGCGCCTGCATCTGGGCGCGGATCAGGGCGGTCTGATCCTTGGTGATCGTCATCAGCGGGCTTTCGCCCTTGTCGTGATTCCAGATCGACTTGTAGTTCGCGCCCGAGGAAAAGGGCCGCTTCGACAGGACGATCAGCTGCAGGATCGGCTGCCAGAGCCAGGGCGAATAGTCGATCACCCGCTTGTCGGACAGGAATTCCGACAGGTAGCGCCGCATCGACCAGTAGTCGTAATTGTCGGGCGTGCCGAGGTTGGCCAGCAGGATACCCACGCGGGCCGGTTTGATCTTCGGGTGATCTGCGGGTGCATGGGCCGGACAAACCGCCGCAAGGTCGGTATTGTGCTGGGATTTTGCGTCGAGCATCGCCTGGCGTCCATGATTGTCCATCGTGATCCCCTTGCAGATAGGAGGCAGGGTCTTGCGATCAATGGCCCTTGGGATCAAGGGGTGTTTCCCTCGCGCCAAGAAAATCCGCAAGACGGTGTGTCGCGCTGCCCGGGCGAAGCGGCTTTGGCTGGTCCCCCGCGGGCGCCCAGCCGGTCAGGGTGATCACCTCGAATGTTGCGGGGATCCTGCCGTCGGGCTGGCGCCATTGGTCGGCATATATCGCGGCGGCGGCGGCGAACACGGCGCGCCGTGTAGGTCTGCGCTGCCGTCCTGCAAGGGCATTGCCCTCGCCCATGGCGCGCAGATCCCGCATCAGGGCGAAGGGATCGCCGTAGCTGACGCTTTGTTGCCAGGCGTCGGCCACCGGCAAGGCCAGACCCGCCCGCTGCAACAGCGCGCCCAGATCCCGGATCTCGGCCATCGGAAAGACCCGCGGCGAAATGCCGCCGGTGATCCGGGCCTCCGCCTCGGCCAGGGCGGCGCGCAATTCGAAAAGCGTCTGCCCTCCGAACAGCGTTGCCAACAGAAGGCCATCGGGCAACAGGGCGCGACGCGCCTGGACAAGCTGTCCGACCGGATCATTGGCGGCGTGAAGGCACATGTCGTGGATGACCAAGTCATGCCTGCCCTCGGCAAGGTCCAGCAGGTCATCGTCGGGCACAAGGCGGGCGTCGGGCAGAACGGACGTCCACAGCTGCGGCATCGCGGTGACGACGGCAGGTGACGTAAACGTTCTGTTAACCTCGATCAGTCTTTCCTTGACGTCATCCAGCACCGCCTCGCGCAGGAAGGTTGCCGGAGTGCGGCTGGACCGGGCGCGGTATCGCAGGACGGCGTCCCGGTCGAATATCTCGGGGGGGGCTTGCATACCCCCTTGAATAGGAGAGATGCGGTGGCGTTGCAAAGCGTGCTTCGGGCGGTCTATCCGCCGCAATGCGTCTCTTGCGGGTCGTTGACGGACACGGACTACGGGCTTTGCGGGCCGTGCTGGCGGGATACGGCCTTTATCGGCGGATTGGTCTGCGATCTGTGCGGCACCCCGCTGCCGGGGGTCGACGATGGCCACAAGGCGCATTGCGACGACTGCATGACCATCGCCCGCCCCTGGAGCCAGGGCCGGGCGGTCTTTCTCTACAAGGAGAACGGGCGCAGGCTTGTGCTGCAGCTGAAACACGGGGATCGAACGGATCTTGCCCGGCCTGCCGGCGAATGGATGGCGCAGGCGGCAGGGCCCTTGCTGCGCGAGGGGCAGGTCATCGTGCCGATCCCGCTGCACTGGACCCGGCTTCTGTTGCGCAAGTACAACCAGGCTGCCCTGCTGGCCAATCGCGTCGGGGCCGTTCTGAACCGCTCTGTCTGTGCCGACGCGCTTCTGCGGCCAAGGCGGACCCCGCGGATGGACGGGTTTGCCCGGGACGAACGCTTTGCGACCGTTCAGGGCCGGATCACGGTCAATCCCGCGCGGGCTGCGGCCCTGAAGGGGCGGCCGGTCCTGATCGTGGATGATGTGATGACATCGGGGGCGACCTTTGCCGCCGCGACCGAGGCCGCCCTTGCGGCAGGCGCAACAGAGGTTTGCGTCCTGCCTCTGGCCCGCGTTGCAAAAGATGCCTAGTTTCAGGCAAAGCCAGCCTGACAGGACAACAAGATGCCCGCTGTCGAAATCTATACCTCGCCGCTGTGCGGCTATTGCCATGCCGCCAAGCGGCTTCTGACCCGAAAGGGCGTGAGCTTCACCGAGATCGACCTCTCGCGCCAGCCCGACAAGCGGGCCGAGATGGTCAGCCGCGCCAAGGGCGGCCGGACCGTGCCGCAGATCTTCATCGACGGGCAGCATATCGGCGGCTGCGACGATCTGCATGCG
>JBHYFN010000029.1:0-42718 GCA_051859505.1 Paracoccaceae bacterium | reverse complement strand
CGCTGGACCATGCCGGCCGGCTTGACCCGCTGTTGCGGACATGAAGACCGCGCTTCTGCAGATCACCGCCTCGGACCGCCCGGACGAGAACCTCGACACGGTGCGCACCATGCTGCGCGAGGCGGCGGGGCAAGGTGCGGGCTTTGTCCTGACGCCCGAGATGACGAACTGCATGTCCTCGAACCGGGCGCGGCAGGCCGAGGTTCTGTCGCATGAAGAGGCGGATGCCACGCTGGCCGCGCTTCGGTCCGAGGCGGCAGAGCTTGGGATCTGGCTGGTGATCGGATCGCTCGGGATCCTGACGGGGGATGCGGATGGGCGCTTTGCCAACCGGATGTTCGTGATCGACCCGACAGGCGCGATCCGTGCCCGCTATGACAAGATCCACATGTTCGACGTCAATGTGAGCGAGTCCGAGACCTATCGCGAATCGGCCAGCTATCGCCCGGGCGACCGGGCGGTCGTGGTCGAGACGCCGTTCGCAACGCTGGGTCTGACGATCTGTTACGATCTGCGCTTTCCCCATCTGCACCGGGCGCTCGCCAAGGCCGGGGCCGAGGTCATCGTCGCCCCCGCCGCCTTTTCCCAAGTGACGGGTGCTGCACATTGGGAACCGCTGCTGCGCGCCCGCGCGATCGAGACCGGCTGCTGGGTTCTTGCCCCGGCCCAGACCGGATTGCACCCGGCCAGCGTGGAACAGCCGCCCCGGCGCACCTATGGCCATTCCCTGATCGTCTCGCCCTGGGGCGAGGTTCTGTCGGACGCGGGCACAGAGCCGTGCATCACCTATGTCGCGCTTGATCGCGCCGCCGTGGCCGAGGCCCGTCACCGGATCCCGTCGCTGACCCATGACAGGGGGTTCGCGGCGCCGTGACGGACAAGGGGACAGACTCGCTGGCCGTGACGCTTTTCAGCGAAATCCTCATGGTCGACCAGCTTGCCCGGATCAATGTTGCCAAGGTTCTGCCGCGGGGGATGGAGCTTTCGCATTTCTCGGTCCTGAACCATCTGGCCCATAGCGGGCAGGAAAAATCGCCGGCGCAGCTTGCCCGGACCTTTCACCTGACCCGCGGCGCCATGACCAATACGCTGGGCAAGCTGGAATGGGCGGGCTGGGTGCATATCCGGCCCGACTGGGATGATGCGCGGCGCAAGATGGTCTCGATCAGCCCGTCGGGCCTTGCCGCCCGCAATGCCGCCGTCGCGGCGATCACGCCGATGATTGCCGATGTGGTGGACAAGATCGGCGCGGAAAGGGTCAGGACGGCGCTGCCTGTCCTGCGCGAGATGCGGCTGCGGCTGTCCGAAGGCGAATAGGCGCGTCGGATCAGGGTTTGAGGCTTGTCGTCACATAGTTGACCGACAGATCCCGTTCCGACAGCCCCCAGGACCAGGTCAGGGGGTTGAAGACCATCCCCTTGCGATCCACCGGGTTCAGCCCGGCATCGCGCAGCAGGGCATAAAGCTCGTCGGGCGTGATGAACTTCGACCATTCATGCGTGCCCTTGGGCAGCCAGCGCATGACATGCTCGGCGCCGATGATGGCGAAGGCATAGGATTTCGGGTTGCGGTTCAGGGTCGAGCAGATGTGCAGGCCACCCGGCCGCAACAACTGCTGGCAGGCGGTCAGATAGGCCAGGGGATCGGCCACATGTTCGACCACTTCCATGTTCAGCACGATGTCGAACTGTTCGCCCGCCTCGGCCAGCTCTTCGGCGGTGCCGATGCGATAGTCGATCTCCAGCCCCGATTGCGCCGCGTGGATCTGGGCCACCGGAATGTTGCGCGGCGCCGCATCGACGCCCACGACCGTGGCGCCCAGCCGGGTCATCGGCTCGCACAGAAGCCCGCCGCCGCAACCGATATCCAGAAGGCGCAGCCCCTCGAACGGGGCCGGAGCCGAGAGGTCGCGCCCGAATTCGGCGGCGATCTGGCGGGTGATGTAGTCAAGCCGGCAGGGATTGAGCATGTGCAGCGGCTTGAACTTGCCGTTCAGATCCCACCATTCGGCGGCCATCGCCTCGAACTTGGCGATCTCGCCGGGGTCGATGGTGCTTGCTCTCGTCTGCGTCATCCGGTCCTGTCCTGCTCAGCTAAGGCGTGGCGGCCACCACCTGCACGCTATATAGGAGTGTCATGGACAAGGTCTCTGGTCAAAAGCGCGCATCCCAGCATCTTTATCCGCCGATCGACCCGTACGATCAGCGGATGCTTGATGTGGGCGACGGGCACCGGATCTATGTCGAACAATGCGGCCGGCGCGACGGATTGCCGGTCGTGGTGCTGCATGGTGGCCCCGGCGGGGGCTGTAGCCCGGCGATGCGGCGGTATTTCGATCCGGCCGTCTACCGGATCATCCTGTTCGACCAGCGCGGCTGTGGCCGGTCCCGCCCCCATGCCGGGGTCGAGGCCAATACGACCTGGCACCTTGTCGCCGATATCGAGCATATCCGGGCAACCCTTGGCATCGACCGCTGGCTTGTGTTCGGCGGCAGCTGGGGCGCGACGCTTGCCCTGATCTATGCCGAGGAACACCCGGACCGGGTGCTGGCGCTGGCGCTGCGCGGGGTGTTCCTGATGACGCGGCCCGAGCTGGACTGGTTCTATGGCGGCGGTGCGGGTCAGTTCTGGCCCGATCTCTGGGCGCGTTTCGTCGAACCTATCCCGAAGGATGAGAGGGACGACCTGATCGGCGCCTATCACCGGCGGCTCTTTTCCGGCGACCTTCAGACCGAGATCCGCCACGCCCGCATCTGGGCCGGATGGGAGAATGCCCTCGCCTCGATCGACAGCGACGGTTTCGGCGGTGAAACTCCGGCGGAATATGCCCGGGCCTTTGCCCGTTTGGAGAATCACTACTTCCAGAACGACGGCTTTCTGACCGAGGATACCCAGATCATGAACCGGCTTGACCGGATCACGCAAATTCCCGGGGTGATCGTGCAAGGGCGATACGACATGATCTGCCCGCCCGCCGCCGCCTATCGGCTGGCCGCCGGTTGGCCCCGGTCGCGGCTGCATCTGGTTGCCCGCGCCGGACATGCCTTGTCGGAACCGGGCATCACGGCGGAACTGGTACGCAGCATGGATGCGCTGGCCCGCGAGGTCGGCGGATGAACCGCCCTGCCCGCGCCCTGAGGCCGATCAGCAGACGCGGCCTGATCGCCGGGGGGATGCTGGCCGGTGTTCTGGCGGCGGGCGGCGTGCCGCTTCAGGCGCAGGTGCGGCGCGGCACCCTGCGGCTTGGGCTGTCGGGCGGGCGGGCGATGGACAGCTGGAACCCGGCGGCCCCCCAGGGCACCTTCGACCGGGTGGTGCGTCAGGGCGCGGTCTATGACTGCCTGACCGAGGTTTCGGCAACGGGCGAGTTGCTGGGCGAGCTTGCCGAAAGCTGGGAAGCCGGGCCGGACGCGCGGGTCTGGACGATCACCTTGCGCAAGGGTGTGACCTTTCACGACGGCACGGCGCTTGCCCCCGAGGATGTGATCGCCTCTTTCGCGATCCATCGCCAACCGACCTCGCCCGCCCATGGCATCATCGCCCAGATCGAAGAGATGCGCGCCGTCGGACCGGCGCAGATCCGGTTCACCTTGCAGGGCGGCAATGCCGATTTCCCCTTCCTGCTGGCCGATCCGCACCTGATCATCGCCCCGGCCGAGCGTGGTTTCGACGGGACGGGGACAGGGCTTTACCGGCTTGACCGGATCGAACCGGGGCAGCGTGTGCTGCTCAGCCGGGTCGAGGCGCATTACAAGGACGGCCGCGCCGGATGGTTCGACAGGATCGACGCGCAGGTCATCGAAAGCCAGTCCGCGCGCATCGCCGCCCTGACCCTCGGGCGGGTCGATGCCATCAACGCCATAGCCCCCGCACACCGCGCCCTGGTCGAGGCGGAGGCAGGCCTGGCCCTGACCGAAGTGCAGGGCAACGCCCGCCTGATCGCCGAGCTTCCCGGGGCCGATGACGATATGGCCCGCGCCCTCAAGACCGCCCTCGACAGGCAGGATCTGATCGACCGGCGGCTTGGGGGCCGGGGTGTGCCGGCCGAGGATCACCCGCTGGGGGCGTCGAATCAGTATCTGCTGCCTCCCTCTGCGCCGTTGGCCGATCCCGACCGGGCAAGGTGGCTGGCCGGCCGGATCGGCCCCGACTGGCCCGCGCAATTGCGGCTGCGCCTGTCAGCCGGCCGGATGACCGAGGACTGGGCCTTTGCCTGCGCGACCGCGCCTGCCGGCGCCTGGGCCGGGCTTGGCGAAGACAGCGCTTTCCGCGCCCTGCTGCTTGAGGCGCGCGCCAGTTTCGACAGCGCGCTCCGCGCCGGGATCTATGCCCACCTGCAGTCTGACTGCGCCGAACGTGGCAGGGTCGCGGTCGTGGCCCATGTGCCCTTTGTGGATGGCCATTCCCGCCAGCTTGCGCATGGCGGAACGCTTGGGGCGACCCTTCCGCTTGACGATTGCCGGATTGCCGAACGGTGGCATTTCGGCTGAAGATTAGCCTGACGAGCTTTGGAATGCCCTTTCAATAGGTTAGCCATGAAGCCGGCCGTCACTTCCAACATCCGGAAATCCTTGCCGGATACACGGATTTGCGCTATAATCGCGCATGTCTGGGGGACGCGGCGAAATATCTGCTTACCGCAGCACCGACGCGAGTCGGGAGCGATTGGGGGTGACTAGCAGGCCCCTTCCCAGACAGGCCTCCCTCGGGGGGCCTTTACTTTTTTGATCTCCTGAGAAGCCTTCGATAGTCCCTCGCACGGACAGCATGCAGGCTGACCATCATAATGCGCCTGTTGCCAGAGACCACCTTCAGACATGCCTTCATCCTTGTCTGGATCGACTGCACTCCCTGACCCGCAAAAACGTGGAAGCGACCCGGTTGATAATCCTCGACGACCTCTCCATGCCTAAACAACCATTCGAGGTCTTCGTAGTAATCAAGCGTGATTTCCGGGTGGTGCAACAATTGCTTTTGAAGTGTCTGCTTGGACAGCCAGACCCAATTCTCTTCGGCGCCATACCGACTTGCAACGACCGAGCGGACCCGTCCGACTATGATCGGGCCACCGATCTCACCATGCGCCAACCTGACGATATCTGGGTTCATGTATCTGAACTATAGAAGTGATTTGGCGATTCGAAGCGGAATCGTAGACGCATGCGTGTCTGCTCCAAGGGGAATGAAAGCTGGCCCGCCCCGTGAGGTATGGTGAGGCACTTGCGCTGCCTCTCCTCACGCAGTATACGCCCTTTGACAGCGGCGCCTTGGCCTCCACCCCCAAGGCTCCACCGGGAAATATCGACGGGCCGCGCGCCCGTTTTTTTGTGCTTGAAGGCCACCGAATGACCGATCTGATCGCCAAGGCCGCCATAGACCGCCGCATCGCCGAGATCATCACCCCCCTGATCGAAGGGATGGGCTATGAACTCGTGCGGGTCCGCCTCATGGCGGGCAAAAGTGCTACGCTGCAGATCATGGCGCAGAAACCCGACGGCACGATCGAGGTGGACGATTGCGCCCGCATCTCGACGGCCGTCAGCGCTGTCCTTGATGTCGAGGATCCGATCAGCGATGCCTATACGCTTGAAGTCTCCTCGCCCGGGATCGACCGCCCGCTGACGCGGCTCAAGGATTTCGATCAGTGGCAGGGGTTCGAGGCCCGGATCGAGACCGAAGAGCTGATCGACGGGCGGCGGCGCTTCAAGGGCCTGCTCTCGGGCGTCGAGGGGGATGAGGTTCTGATCGAGATCGAGGACCACGGCGAACCCGTCACCATCGGGCTCAAGTTCGACTGGCTGTCGGATGCCAAGCTGGTGCTGACCGACGATCTGATCCGCAATGTTCTGCGCGGACGCAAGGATGCGGGCCTGATCGACGAGGCCCAGTTCGACGAGGTCGAGACCGTCATCGACGGCGACGAGGATGAAGACGCCCCCAGCGGGGCTGTAGAGGAGAAGCACTGATGGCCATCACATCGGCAAACCAGCTCGAGCTTTTGCAGACCGCCGAAGCGGTCGCGCGCGAGAAGATGATCGACCCGGCGCTTGTCGTCGAGGCGATGGAGGAAAGCCTCGCCCGCGCCGCCAAGAGCCGTTACGGCGCCGAAATGGACATTCGCGTCACCATCGACCGCAAGACCGGCCGGGCGAAGTTCACCCGCGTGCGCACCGTGGTCGAGGATGACGCGGTCGAGAATTACCAGGCCGAGATGACGGTCGAGCAGGCGAAACAGTATCTCGAGGATCCGCAGGTCGGCGACACTTTCGTCGAGGAAGTGCCTCCCGTCGATCTGGGCCGGATCGCCGCGCAATCGGCCAAGCAGGTGATCCTGCAGAAGGTCCGCGAGGCCGAGCGCGACCGCCAGTACGAGGAATTCAAGGACCGCGCCGGCACGATCATCAACGGCACCGTCAAGCGCGAGGAATACGGCAACGTCATCGTCGACGTGGGCGCGGGCGAGGCGATCCTGCGGCGCAACGAAAAGATCGGGCGCGAGGCCTATCGCATCGGCGACCGTATCCGCTGCTTCATCAAGGATGTGCGGCGCGAACAGCGGGGGCCGCAGATCTTCCTGTCGCGCACCGCGCCGGAATTCATGGCCGAGCTTTTCAAGATGGAAGTCCCCGAAATCTATGAGGGCATCATCGAGATCAAGGCCGTCGCCCGCGACCCGGGCAGCCGCGCCAAGATCGCCGTCATCAGCTATGACAATTCGATCGACCCGGTCGGCGCCTGCGTCGGCATGCGCGGCAGCCGCGTGCAGGCCGTGGTGAACGAGCTTCAGGGCGAGAAGATCGACATCATCCCCTGGAACGAGGACACGCCGACCTTCCTTGTCAACGCGCTGCAGCCGGCCGAGGTGTCGAAGGTCGTGTTCGACGAGGATGCCGAGCGGATCGAGGTCGTGGTCCCCGAAGAGCAGCTGTCGCTGGCCATCGGGCGGCGGGGGCAAAACGTGCGCCTCGCCTCCATCCTGACGGGCCTGAACATCGACATCCTGACCGAGGAAGAGGAAAGCAAGCGCCGTCAGGCCGAATTCGAGACCCGGACCAAGCTGTTCATGGACACGCTGGACCTTGACGAATTCTTCGCCCAGCTTCTGGTCGCCGAAGGCTTTACCAACCTCGAAGAGGTCGCCTATGTCGACGAGGAGGAGCTTCTCGTCATCGAGGGCGTGGACGAAAGCACGGCGCACGAGCTTCAGGCCCGCGCGCGCGACTACCTCGAGGCCAAGAACAAGGCCGCGATGGACCATGCCCGCGAACTGGGCGTCGAGGACAGCCTTGTCAATTTCCCCGGCCTGACGCCCCAGATGATCGAGGCGCTGGCCATGGATGGCGTCAAGACGCTCGAGGATTTCGCCACCTGCGCCGACTGGGAGCTTGCCGGCGGCTGGACCACGGTGGACGGCAACCGGGTCAAGGATGACGGGGTGCTCGAACCCTTCGACGTGAGCCTTGAAGAGGCCCAGAACCTGGTGATGACGGCGCGTGTCATGCTGGGTTGGGTCGATCCCGACGAGCTTGCCTCGGAAGAGGCAGAGGACGAGACAGAGGAGCAGGAGGGCTGATCCGGCCCCCTGAGGCAGCATGGCACGCGGCGGCAAGGACAAGGAAACCGACGGCCCGGAACGGCGGTGCATCGTCACCGGCGAGGTCCAGCCGAAAGCCGGCCTGATCCGCTTCGTGATCGGGCCGGACGATCTTGTCGTGCCCGATATCCTGGAAAAGCTGCCGGGGCGGGGCATGTGGGTCACGGCCGAACGTTCGGTGCTTGAAAAGGCCGGGCGCGGCCAGTTTGCCCGCTCGGCCAAGCGGCCGGTCAAGGTTCCCGAAGGTCTGACCGACGAGGTGGAAAGACAGCTTGCCCGCCGGGTTGTCGATCTGATCGCGCTGGTGCGCAAGTCCGGCCGGGCCGTCTGCGGCTTCGAGAAGGTCAAGTCGGCCCTCGAGAAGGGCAATGTCCGGGTTCTGCTGCAGGCCAGCGACGGATCGGAACGCGGCAAGACAAAGCTCTGGACGCCGACAGGGGCCAGGTATTTCGGGTGCCTGACCTCGGCGGAATTAGGTTTGGCATTCGGGCGGCAAAGTGTGATACATGGCGCGCTCGCGTCTGGTGGACTCAGTGACCGTGTTGTAGAGGATGCCGCGAAGCTTCGCGGATTGCGCGAAATTGACGGCGGCCAGGGGGCCGCCGGGAAGGATAAAGAGCTTACATGAACGATACCGACGACAAGAAACCCCTTGGTCTGCGCGGCGCAGGTGCCCGTCCCGGAAGTGTGAAGCAAAGCTTCAGTCACGGCCGGACCAAGAACGTCGTGGTTGAGACCAAGCGCAAGCGTGTGGTCGTTCCAAAGGCCGGCAGCGCGGGCACCGGGGCGGCAACGCCCAGCGGTGTGACCGGGGATCCGTCCAAGCGGCCCGCCGGCATTTCGGATGCCGAACTGGAACGGCGGATGAAGGCTCTTGCCCTTGCCCGCGCGCGGGAGGCCGAGGATCAGGCCCGGCGCGAGGCCGAGGATCGCGAACGCGCGGAAGAGCGTGAACGGCGTCGGGCCGAGATCGAGGCCAAGGAGCGCGAAGAGCGTGAACGGGCCGAGGCTCTGCGCCTCAAGGCCGAAGAGGAAGAGCGCGAGCGGGCGAAGGCCGAGGCCGCCGCCGCCGCGCCCGTCGCCACTCCGGCCGAGGAAGAAAGCCGCGCCGCCCGTGGCCTGACCCCCGTCCGCAAACCGACGGACCGCGAGCGCGAGGCGCCGCGGGGCGACAAGGCCGCCAAGCCGAAAGGCAAGGGCGATGACGAGGTGCGCCGGTCGGGCAAGCTGACCCTGTCCGACGCCCTCAAGGGCGGCGAAGGTGGCCGGCAGCGGTCGATGGCCGCGATGAAGCGCAAGCAGGAACGCGCCCGCCAGAAGGCGATGGGCCAGATGGCCGATCGTGAAAAGGTGGTGCGGGATGTCCAGCTTCCCGAGGCGATCATGGTGGGCGAACTGGCCAACCGGATGGCCGAGCGGGTGGCGGATGTCATCAAGATGCTGATGCGCAACGGCATCATGGCCACGCAGAACCAGACGATCGACGCCGATACCGCCGAACTCGTGATCGAGGAATTCGGCCATCGCGTGGTCCGCGTCTCGGATGCCGATGTGGAAGACGTGATCAGCAATGTCGTCGACGATCCGGCGACCCTGCAGCCACGGCCCCCGATCGTCACGATCATGGGCCATGTCGATCACGGCAAGACCTCGCTTCTGGATGCGATCCGCAAGGCCAATGTCGTCGGCGGCGAGGCGGGCGGGATCACCCAGCATATCGGCGCCTATCAGGTAACGACAGACGGCGGCGCCGTTCTGACCTTCCTCGATACGCCGGGCCACGCGGCCTTTACCTCGATGCGCGCCCGTGGGGCGAATGTGACGGATATCGTCGTGCTGGTCGTGGCGGCTGATGATGCGGTCATGCCGCAGACCATCGAAGCCATCAACCACGCCAAGGCGGCGAAGGTTCCGGTGATCGTCGCGATCAACAAGATCGACAAGCACGACGCCAACCCCCAGAAAGTGCGGACCGACCTTCTGCAGCACGAGATCGTTGTCGAAGCGATGTCGGGCGATGTGCAGGATGTCGAGGTGTCGGCCCTGACCGGCAAGGGGCTGGACAAGCTGCTGGAAGCCATCGCCCTGCAGGCCGAGATCCTCGAGCTTCAGGCCAATCCCGACCGGTCCGCCGTGGGCGCCGTGATCGAGGCCAAGCTTGATGTCGGCCGGGGCCCGGTTGCGACCGTTCTGGTGCAGAAGGGCACGCTGCGCAAAGGCGATATCTTCGTCGTGGGCGAACAGTGGGGCAAGGTGCGCGCCCTGATCAACGACAAGGGCGAAACGGTGACAGAGGCCGCGCCGTCGGTTCCGGTCGAGGTGCTGGGCCTCTCTGGCACGCCGCAGGCCGGCGACGTGCTCAACGTGGTCGAGACCGAGGCGCAGGCGCGCGAAATCTCGGCCTATCGGGAACAGGTGCGCCGCGACAAGCGGGCCGCAGCCGGTGCCGCGCAGACGCTGGAACAGCTCATGGCACGCGCCAAGGCCGACCAGAGCGTCGCGGAGCTGCCGGTCGTGGTCAAGGCCGATGTCCAGGGCTCTGCCGAGGCGATCACCCAGGCGCTTGAGAAGGTCGGCAACGAAGAGGTGCGCGTCCGGGTTCTGCATTCCGGCGTGGGTGCGATCACGGAAACCGATGTGGGCCTGGCCGATGCGTCGAATGCGCCGATCATCGGGTTCAACGTGCGCGCGAATGCGCCTGCACGGGGGGCAGCGAACCAGAAGGGCGTAGAGATCCGGTATTACTCGATCATCTACGACCTGGTCGATGACATCAAACAGGCGGCTTCGGGCCTTCTCAAGGCGGAGATCCGCGAAAAGTTCATCGGCTATGCGGCGATCAAGGAGGTCTTCAAGGTCTCGGGCGTCGGCAAGGTCGCGGGTTGTCTTGTCACCGAAGGCGTCGCGCGGCGTTCGGCAGGTGTGCGCCTCTTGCGCGAGGATGTCGTGATCCACGAGGGCACGCTGAAAACGCTCAAGCGGTTCAAGGACGAAGTGGCCGAGGTGCAGTCCGGCACCGAATGCGGCATGGCCTTCGAGCGGTACGAGGATATCCGGCCGGGCGATGTGATCGAGATCTTCGAGCGCGAATCGGTCGAGCGGAGCCTCTGAGGCCCAAAGACACCGGAACAGAACAGGGGAAAGCGTGGACCACGCTTTCCCCTGTTTCGTTTTAGAGCCGGGGTTCCGTCCCGCAGGCTCCCGCTTCCCGCCGCAACCGGCTGGCCGTCAGAGCCAGTCCCGAAGGATCGGGATCAACGGAATGTCGGCGGGCGGCATGGGATAGCTGCGCAGATCCGCCGGCCGGACCCAGCGCAGGCTCTGCCCCTCTCTTGATGCGGGAACGCCCTGCCACTTTCGGCAGGCGAACAGCGGCATGAGCAGGTGGAAATCGTCATAGGCGTGGCTTGCGAAGGTCAGCGGGGCGAGGCAGGACGACCAGGTATCAATGCCAAGCTCTTCGTGAAGCTCGCGGATCAGCGCCTGTTCCGGCGTCTCTCCGGCTTCGACCTTTCCGCCCGGAAACTCCCAAAGGCCGGCCATCGACTTGCCCTCGGGCCGCTGGGCAAGAAGGACGCGGCCGTCCGTGTCGATCAGGGCGACGGCCGAGACGAGCACAAGCCTCAAGAGCGGTAATCCGCGTTGATCTCGATATAGCCATGCGTCAGGTCACAGGTCCAGATCGTCGCCCTGCCCTGCCCCACGCCCAGATCGACCCCGATCTCAAGCTCTTGCCGCTTCATATAGGCGCTTGCCGCCTCTTCCGAGTACTCCGGGGCCCGTTCGCCGTCGCGCGCGACGGTGATCTCGCCAAAGCGGATGGCCAGCCTGTCACGATCCGCAGCCGCGCCCGATTTTCCGACGGCCATCACGATCCGGCCCCAGTTCGCATCCTCTCCGGCGATGGCGGTCTTGACGAGGGGTGAATTTGCAATGGCAAGCCCGGCCTTGCGCGCATCGGCATCATCGGCGCCGCCGGTGATCTGAAACTCCACAAGCTTGGTCGCCCCCTCGCCGTCGCGGACGACCTGCAGCGCCAGATCGCGCATCACGGATTCCAGCGCCGTGGCAAAGGCGGCATCGCCCGTCGCATCGGCCCCGGAGGCCCCGGTCGCCGCGACCAGCACCGTGTCGGAGGTCGAGGTGTCGCTGTCGACGGTGATGCAGTTGAAGGTCCGGTCGGTGATCCTTGCGACCAGATCCTGCAGTGCGCCCTGCGCCACGGCCGCATCGGTAAAGATATAGACCAGCATCGTGGCCATATCCGGCGCGATCATGCCCGATCCCTTGGCAATCCCGGCGATCCTGACGGGCCTGCCATCGACCTCGACCTCGGCCATCGCGCCCTTGGGGAAGGTATCGGTCGTCATGATGGCGCGGGCGGCGGCCTCGATCCCCGTCGGATCCAGAGCCTCCTGCAGCCTGTCGAGGACAGAGGTGATCCGGTCATGCGGCAGCGGCTCACCGATCACCCCGGTTGAGGAGGTGAACACCCTTGAGGGCGCTATATCCAGCGTCCGGGCCACGCCCTCGGCAATCGCCGCGACCGAAACGGCCCCCCGTTTCCCGGTAAAGGCGTTGGCATTGCCGGAATTGACCAGGATCGCGGCGCCGCCTTCGGCCGGGCCACCCAGCTTGTCCTGGCAATCCAGCACGGCCGCGGATCTTGTGGCCGACCGGGTAAAGACACCGGCGATCGTGCTGTCTGCGGCAAGCTCGGCCAGCATCACATCGGTCCGGCCCTTGTAACGGACACCGGCAGCGATGGTGGCGAAGCGCACCCCGTCAATCACCGGCAGGTCGGGAAAGCCCGCAGGGGCCAGCGGCGAAACGGCCATGTCGCGTCAGTCCGCCAGAAGATCGAGGTTCAGGATCAGGTCGGGATCAAAAGCGCCCTCTTCCGGCGTGTCGATCTCGGCCTCGTCCAGAAGCGCAAGAAGGAACTCCTCGATCCGCTGCTGACGGATCTGCTCGGCCACTTCGGCCCGCACCTCATCAAGCGTCGGAGCCTCGAGCAACCGCTGTTCGTTCAAGCGCACGACGTGAAAGCCGAACTGCGTCTCGACCGGGTCGGAAATGGTCCCGGCCTCTTCGGTGGACAGCTGCACGACGGCCTGTTCGAAGGGCGCCACCATCATCCCCAGACCGAACCAACCCAGCGCCCCCCCCATCGGCCCCGAGCCGGGATCCTTGGACAGCTCCTGCGCCAGATCCTCGAATGCCTCGCCGGCCGCGATCCGCTCCAGAACGGCCAGAGCCTCTTCCTCGGTATCGACAAGGATATGGCTGGCGTTGAATTCGCGCTCGGGCTCGGCGCCGCCGAAGATGCCTTCATAGGCTGCCTGCAGCTCTGCATCGCCGATGTCCTGCATCGAGATGTCGTTGATCACCTCACCGGCCAGGAGGTTGCGCCGCGTGTTGGTGAGCGCCATCGTGACGCGGGCCGGATCAACGGACACCGTATCGGCCAGAACCTGCTGCTGGATCAGCTGGTCCATCACCCCCTGAAACAGGATGTCGGGCGGCAGCATCTGATACTGCGGCGGAAGCTGCGCGGCCGTGATGATCATCTCGCCCAGGGTGATCTCGACCCCGTTGACCGTCGCCACGACGGTATCGCGGCCGATATCACCCTGCGCCGAGACGGCAGAGCCCAGCGCAATGGCCGCAGCGCATCCAAGAAGAGCATGTTTCAGCATAAAACGTTCCCTTGATCGGTCGCATCGGGGCACGACGTTGACACTATTGCTGCCTGCCCTTACATCGCCAGACAGGCTTCGAGGGGGCCGCGCTTGCCCATCTCTTTATGCCTCACAGGGTGGGGCGGCAAGCAACCTCCTCGCTCTTCGATCTCAGGCAGGCCAAGGAATTTTCGTAATGCTCGGTTTCGGAACGATCGCCAAGAAGGTGTTTGGCACACCGAACGACCGCAAGGTAAAGGCCACCCGCCCGCTGATCGACAAGATCAACGCACTCGAGCCCGAGTTCCAGGCGCTGTCCGACGACGGGCTCAAGGACCGGACCGAAAAGCTGGCCAAGCGTGCCATGGCCGGCGAAAGCCTTGACGATCTTCTGCCCGAAGCCTTCGCCAACTGCCGCGAGGCGGCGCGCCGTGCGCTTGGCCTGCGGGCCTTCGACGTGCAGCTCATGGGCGGGATCTTCCTGCATCAGGGCAACATCGCCGAGATGAAGACAGGCGAGGGCAAGACCCTTGTCGCGACCTTCCCGGCCTATCTGAACGCGCTTTCGGGCAAGGGCGTGCATGTCGTCACCGTCAATGATTACCTCGCCCGCCGCGATGCGGAATGGATGGGCAAGGTCTATGCGGCCCTTGGGCTGACCACCGGCGTCGTCTATCCCCAGCAGCCCGAGACCGAAAAGAAAGCGGCCTATGCCGCCGACATCACCTATGCCACGAACAACGAGCTGGGCTTCGATTATCTGCGCGACAACATGAAATCGGACCTGTCGCAGATGAACCAGCGCGGGCACAACTTCGCCATCGTCGACGAGGTGGACTCGATCCTTGTCGACGAGGCGCGGACACCGCTGATCATCTCGGGGCCGGCGCAGGATCGCTCGGCGCTTTATACCTCGGTCAACGCGGTCATTCCGCAGCTGAAGGAAGAGCATTTCACGATCGACGAAAAGACCCGCAACGTCACCTTTACCGATGACGGCAACGAATACCTCGAACAGCTTCTGCTGCAGGCCGAAATCCTGCCCGAGGGCCAAAGCCTTTACGACCCCGAAAGCACGACCATCGTGCATCATGTCAATCAGGGTCTGCGGGCGCACAAGCTGTTCCAGAGGGACAAGGATTACATCGTCCGGGATCAGGACGTGATCCTGATCGACGAATTCACCGGGCGGATGATGGTCGGGCGGCGCCTGTCGGAAGGGCTGCATCAGGCGATCGAGGCCAAGGAAGGCGTGAAGATCCAGCCCGAGAACGTGACCCTCGCCAGCGTGACCTTCCAGAACTACTTCCGCCTTTACGACAAGCTTTCGGGCATGACCGGCACCGCGCTGACCGAGGCCGAGGAATTCATGGAGATCTACGGCCTCGGCGTGGTCGAGGTTCCGACCAACCGCCCGATTGCGCGGGTGGATGAACATGATCAGGTCTATCGCACCGCGCGCGAGAAATACGATGGCGTGGTCCAGACGATCAAGGAGGCCCATGAAAAGGGCCAGCCGATCCTTGTCGGCACCACCTCGATCGAGAAATCGGAATTCCTGAGCGGGCTTCTGACCAAGGAGGGCGTGCCGCACAACGTTCTCAATGCGCGCCAGCATGAGCAAGAGGCCCAGATCGTCGCCGATGCCGGGCGGCCGGGTGCCGTGACCATCGCAACCAACATGGCCGGACGCGGGACCGATATTCAGCTTGGCGGCAATGTCGACCTCAAGGTGATGCAGGCGCTGACGGCCGATCCCGAAGCCAACCCCGACGACTTGCGCGCCCGGATCGAAGCCGGTCATGCCGAAGACAAGGCCAAGGTGCTGGCCGCCGGTGGCCTCTTCGTTCTGGCGACCGAACGCCATGAAAGCCGCCGGATCGACAACCAGCTTCGGGGCCGTTCGGGGCGTCAGGGCGATCCGGGCCGGTCGGTCTTCTTCCTCAGCCTCGAAGACGATCTGATGCGGATCTTCGGCTCTGACAAGCTCGACTCGGTCCTCTCGAAGCTGGGGATGAAAGACGGCGAGGCGATCGTCCATCCTTGGGTGAACAAGTCGCTGGAACGGGCCCAGGCCAAGGTCGAGGCGCGCAACTTCGATATCCGCAAGCAGCTTCTCAAGTTCGACGACGTGATGAACGAACAGCGCAAGGTCATCTTCGGCCAGCGCCGCGAGATCATGGAAGCCGAAGAGATCGCCGAGATTGCCGCGGACATGCGCCATCAGCTGATCGACGATCTGGTCGACGGCGCCATGCCGCCCCGCAGCTATCCCGACCAGTGGGAGGCCGAATTCCTGCAGGCCGAGGTCAAGGACAAGCTGTCCCTTGACCTTCCGGTTGCGGATTGGGCCGCCGAGGAAGGGGTCGATCAGGAGGTGATCCGCGAGCGGCTGATCGAGGAATCCGACAAGGCGATGGCCGAGAAGACCGAGGCCTTCGGCGCGGAAACGATGCGCAGCATCGAAAAGCAGGTGCTGTTGCAGACGATCGACGCCAAGTGGCGCGAGCATCTTCTCAAGCTCGAACACCTGCGGTCGGTCGTGGGGTTCCGGGGCTATGCGCAACGCGACCCCCTCAACGAATACAAGACCGAAAGCTTCCAGCTTTTCTCGGGTCTCTTGGAAAGCCTGCGCGAGGATGTGACGCAGAAGCTGTCGCAGGTGCGGCCGCTGTCGCAGGAAGAGCAGCAGGCGATGATGCAGCAGGTGATCGAACAGCAGCGCCGCGCGCAGGCCGCCGCGGCCGCAGCAACCACCGCCGCCGCGCCGGCGATGGCCGCGGCTGCAGATGTCGCCCTGGACGAAGCGCCGGCCATGCGCCCCGGCTTTGATGAGAACGACATTTCCACCTGGGGCAATCCCGGCCGGAACGATCCCTGCCCTTGCGGCTCGGGCAAGAAGTTCAAGCACTGCCACGGGCGACTCTGAGGCAGAGTTGAGGCAGATCCGTCCGGATCTGCCCGAATTGAGCCTTGATGAAATCACCACTCGGCCCAGTTGGGGCCAAGTTCCCGAACCATGGTGTTTCCAGATCCGATACGGTGAAGGAAGCATCCCATGTCGCGTGCCAGACAGTTCTTGGTTGCCGGCGGCACCTTTTCGGTGGCGCTGGGGATCGGCTTTGTAATGCAGAACGGCGACGCCCTCGCCGCCCGGTTCAGCGAGGCAACGGCGCCGCCCGGCGCCCAGACCGCCGTGCCGCAGGCCCCCATGGCCGAGGCCAGGGTCGCGCAGGCATCGGGGGCCCCCCGGATCGCGCAGACCGTTTCGGGGTTCCGCAGCCTTGAACGCCCCACCCTGCCTGCGCCCGAGGCGATTCCCGTCAACTTCGCAGTGCCGTCCGAGGCAGATCAGGTCGTCGAAGAGTCGACGCCGATCACGCTGGCTGCGCTCGAATCCGATGTCGCCTTTGAACCCTTCGAGAACCCGGTCCCCGAGACGGATGGTCGCTCGGCCGAGGCTGCGGTCTGCTCAACAGGCCTGACGGCCGAAGCGATGCCGGCCGCCCTTGTCGCGCTGCGCCTTGATGCACCCTGCGCCCCGGAAATGCAGGCAACGATCCACCACCAGGGGATGATGTTCTCCATCCTCACGGATGAAGCCGGTCAGGCCGAAGTCATCGTCCCGGCGCTGGCCGAGGCGGCCGTCTTCATGGTTGACCTGCCCGGCCAGGACGGGGCGGTCGCCGTGACCTCTGTTCCCGATCTTGCCCAGTACGACCGCGCCGTCCTGCAGTGGCAGGGCAGCGATGGCCCCGAGATTCACGCTCTCGAGTTCGGGGCCGACTACGGCTCTGAAGGGCATGTCTGGCATGGCGCCGGCCGCGATGCCTCTGTTGCCCTGGCCGGCGGCGGTGGCTTCCTGACAAGGCTGGGCGATCCCGACGCGCCGGGCCGGTTCATGGCCGAGGTCTATACCTATCCGTCGGGTCTGACGGCCCGGGACGGTCGTGTCGACTTCACCGTGGAAACGCCTGTCACGGCCGGCAACTGCGGCCGAGAGGTCGCCGCCCAGACGATTCAGGTGTCGCCGGGGGCCGATCCCTTCTCGCTGGACCTGTCGATGAACCTGCCGGATTGCAGCGCGGTCGGTGAGTTCCTGATCGTGAGGCACCTGCTGCTGGATCTGACCGTGGCGGCCAAGTGACCGCCAAAGTGACGGGCCAGGTGCCAGGTGCCAGGCCATTAGCAACCATGGGCGGCCACAAGGGCCGCCCATACCATTTACAGTACACCATGTGCGCGAAAGCTGAGTTCGCGCGATTTGCCGATTATCAGATGATCGTGAACTGCGATACCAAGGATCTGGGCGGCCGCTTCGATCTGTCGCGTCATGTCGATATCGCTTTGCGAAGGGGTCGGATCCCCTGACGGGTGATTGTGCACCAGAATCAGGGCACTGGCGTTCAGCTCAAGAGCGCGCTTCACAACTTCCCTCGGATAGACCGGCACATGGTCGACCGTGCCCTCGGCCTGTTGTTCATCCGCGATAAGGTTGTTCTTGCGGTCAAGGAACAGGATCCGGAACTGTTCGGTCTCGCGATGGGCCATGACGGTGTGGCAGTAGTCCAGCACGGCGTCCCAGCTGGAAATGACATGGCGCTTCATGATCCGTGCGCGCGCCATCCGGTGGGCGGCCGCTTCCGTGACCTTCAGAACGGTGATGACCGCATCGCCCACCCCGTCGACCTGCAAAAGCCGCGCCCGCGGGGCGGCCAGAACCTGGTTGAAATCGCCGAATGTGTCGAGAAGCCTGCGGGCCAGCGGTTTGACATCCTGCCGGGCGATGGCCTGAAACAGCAGGAGTTCGAGCATCTCGTAATCGGGCAGCGCATCCGCACCACCCTCATGAAACCTTTGCCGCAACCTTTGCCGATGGTCGCGGATATAACTGGGAAGCCGCCCCCCCACCTCGACCCGCTCTGCCGCATCGGGAGCGGGAGAGAAGAAGGGCAGGCTTTCCTGAAAGGCACGAATCTCTGTCATGCCCAGACTGTCGCCGGACAAGATGAAAGATCTCTTAACCAGGCTCGGACCCGGTCAGATTCAGCCCTTCATCGAATCCCAGAAATTCTTGACCGCCGAGAAAAATCCGGCCGACTGCGGATTGTTGGCTTCGCTCAGCTTGTCGAACTCGCGCAGGATTTCCTTTTGCCGCGCCGTCAGGTTGACGGGCGTTTCGACCGCAAGCTCGATGAACATGTCGCCCACCTCCTTGCCCCGAAGCGACGGCATTCCCTTGCCGCGCAGGCGCATCTGCCGGCCTGACTGGCTGCCTTCGGGGATCTTGACCCGGCTCTTGCCACCGTCGATCGTCGGCACCTCGATATCGCCGCCCAGCGCCGCCGAGGCCATCGAGACCGGCACGCGGCAATAAAGATCGTTGCCGTCGCGCTGGAACAGCGCATGTTCCCTGACCTCGATGAAGATATAAAGATCGCCGGTCGGACCGCCGCGCAAGCCGGCCTCGCCCTCTCCGGCCAGCCGGATCCGGGTTCCGGTTTCGACCCCGGCCGGAATGTTGACCGAAAGCGCCTTTTCCTTTTCGACCCGACCCGCGCCATTGCAGGCCTTGCAGGGGTTCTTGATGATCTGGCCAATGCCGTTGCAGGTCGGGCAGGTGCGCTCGACCGTGAAAAAGCCCTGCTGTGCCCGGACCTTGCCCATCCCCGAACAGGTCGGACAGGTCTGCGGCTCGCTGCTGCCTTCCGCGCCGGATCCGCTGCAGGCGCTGCAGGTGACGGCCGTTGGCACCGTCAGCGTCTTTTGCAGACCGGAATAGGCCTCTTCCAGCGTGATGCGGAGATTGTACCGAAGGTCATTGCCCCGCGAGGCCCGGGCCCGCCCGCCGCCACCTGCGCCGCGTCCGCCCATGAAATCGCCGAAGAGATCATCGAAAACGTCGGAAAACGCGCTGGCGAAATCGCCCTGCGGGCGGAAGCCACCCTGCCCGGGCCGCGCGCTGGCGCCGTTGCCGCCTTCAAAGGCGGCATGCCCAAAACGGTCA
Source organism: Paracoccaceae bacterium (assembly GCA_051859505.1). GTDB lineage: Bacteria > Pseudomonadota > Alphaproteobacteria > Rhodobacterales > Rhodobacteraceae > JAFIEN01. The sequence continues at coordinate 23,436 of JBHYFN010000029.1, read as the reverse complement.
TAGGCTGCCTTCTTGTCGGCATCCTTCAGCACGTCATAGGCCTCGTTCACTTCCTTGAACTGGGCTTCGGCGTTGGGGTTGTCGGCGTTGCGGTCGGGGTGAAGCTCTTTCGCCTTCGAGCGATAGGCCTTCTTGATCTCGTCGGCATTGGCACCGCGGGCAACGCCGAGTGTTTCGTAGTAATCGCGTTTTGCCATCGGCCTGATCCTCTCGCACCACGGAAAGGACCGGCCCCCGGAAGGGCCAGTCCCGAGGTGCCGTTCTGATTAGCGCCGACGTTCGTCGTCGCCGAGATCCTCGAAATCGGCATCGACGATGGTGTCGTCATCATCGGCCCGGCCGCGCGGGGCATCTTCATCCGCAGGGCCATCGGCGCTTTCGGCGCTGGCCTTGTAGATCGCCTCGCCCAGACGCATCGCGGCTTCGGTCACGTTCTGGATGCCCGAACGGATCTTGTCGGCATTTTCGCCCTCGACCTCGTCCTTGAGAGCGGCGATGGCCAGCTCGATCGCCTCGACCGTCGAGGGATCGACCTTGTCGCCATGCTCTTCGATCGATTTCTCGGTCGAATGGATCAGGCTTTCGGCCTGGTTCTTGGCCTCGACCAGTTCGCGGCGCTGCTTGTCGGCCTCGGCATTGGCCTCGGCATCCTTGACCATCTTCTCGATCTCGTCGTCGGACAGGCCGCCCGAAGCCTGGATCGTGATCTTCTGTTCCTTGTTCGTGCCCTTGTCCTTGGCCGAAACCGAAACGATGCCGTTGGCGTCGATGTCGAAGGTCACTTCGATCTGGGGCATGCCGCGCGGGGCGGGGGGGATGTCCTCGAGGTTGAACTGGCCGAGCATCTTGTTGTCGGCCGCCATTTCCCGCTCGCCCTGGAAGACCCGGATCGTCACCGCGTTCTGATTGTCCTCGGCGGTCGAGAAGACCTGGCTTTTCTTGGTCGGGATCGTCGTGTTGCGGTCGATCAGGCGGGTGAAGACACCGCCCAGAGTCTCGATCCCCAGCGACAGGGGCGTGACGTCCAGCAGGACCACATCCTTCACGTCACCCTGCAGCACACCGGCCTGAATGGCGGCGCCCAGCGCCACGACCTCGTCAGGGTTGACGCCCTTGTGGGGTTCCTTGCCGAAGAACTTGGTGACTTCCTCAACAACCTTGGGCATCCGCGTCATGCCGCCGACCAGCACCACCTCGTCAATGTCCGAGGTCGACAGGCCCGCATCCTTGAGCGCGGCGGCGCAGGGCTTCATCGAGGCCTTGATCAGGTCGCCCACCAGCTGTTCCAGCTTGGCGCGCGTCAGCTTCATCACCATGTGAAGCGGCTGGCCGTTCGAACCCATCGAGATGAAGGGCTGGTTGATCTCGGTCGTCGTGGCCGAGGACAGCTCGATCTTGGCCTTCTCGGCCGCTTCCTTGAGACGCTGCAGCGCCATCTTGTCCTTGGTCAGATCGACGCCGTTCTCTTTCTTGAACTCCTCGGCGAGGTAGTTGACGATCCGCATGTCGAAATCTTCGCCACCCAGGAACGTATCCCCGTTGGTCGATTTCACTTCGAACAGGCCGTCGTCGATCTCGAGGATCGTCACGTCGAAGGTGCCGCCGCCAAGGTCATAGACGGCAATCGTGCGCGTCTCTTTCTTGTCGAGGCCATAGGCCAGCGCGGCCGCGGTGGGTTCGTTGATGATCCGCAGCACCTCGAGACCGGCGATCTTGCCGGCGTCCTTGGTGGCCTGACGCTGGGCATCGTTGAAATAGGCGGGCACGGTGATGACGGCCTGCGTCACTTCCTCGCCCAGGTAGGATTCAGCCGTTTCCTTCATCTTCTGCAGGATGAAGGCGCTGATCTGGCTGGGGGAATATTTCTCGCCCCGCACTTCGACCCAGGCGTCGCCATTGCCGCCGTTGACGATCTTGTAGGGAACCAGCTTCTGGTCCTTCGTCACCTCGGCATCGTCGACGCGGCGGCCGATCAGGCGCTTGACGGCAAAGATGGTGTTTTCCGAATTGGTCACGGCTTGCCGCTTGGCGGGCTGGCCGACGAGGCGTTCATCCTCGGTGAAGGCGACGATCGAGGGCGTCGTCCGCGCGCCTTCGGCATTCTCGATCACGCGGGGTTGCGAGCCGTCCATGATGGCAACGCAGGAGTTGGTCGTTCCAAGGTCGATACCGATGACTTTGGCCATTTCTCAAAACCCTTTCTCAGGCGGTTTGAACGGTCGGGGCCCAGTCAGGCGCCCCCTGCCGTATGGTTGCTTGCGACAGGTTTGTGACTGCCTGCCGATTGATCTCGCGGTATATAGGTGGGGTGCCGGGGCCCTGCAACAGGGCCCGCCGGTGCGATTTGTCATTTCTGGAGGCAAGGCCGTTGTCCGGGTCAGCACTTGAGCACAGGCCGCCCGGCTTCGTCTGTCGCGGCGTCGCCGTCTGGCCGGGGTTCCTGTCGCCCGGGCAGCAGAGATCCATGGTCGAGGATCTGCGCACCCTCGCAGCCCAGGCGCCGTTCCGGGTCATGACCACGCGCTCCGGCCAAAGCCTGAGCGTGCGCATGTCGGCCGCCGGGCAGCTGGGTTGGGTCAGTGATCGCCGGGGCTATCGCTACGAGGCGACGCAACCGGACGGGCGGCCCTGGCCACCCATCCCCGACAGTATCCTTGCGGTCTGGCAGGCCGTCTCCGGCTGTGACCGGATGCCGGAATCCTGTCTGGTGAACCTCTATCGCGGCACCGCGCGCATGGGCCTTCATCAGGATCGGGACGAGGCGGATATGGATTGTCCGGTCGTCTCGATCTCGCTGGGGGACGAAGCGCTGTTCCGCATCGGCCAGACAAGCCGCGGCGGCCCGACCGAATCGTTCTGGCTGCGGTCGGGCGATGTGCTTGTGATGGGCGGGCCGGCCCGGCTGATCCATCACGGGGTGGACCGGATCCGCGCAGGCTCATCCAGCCTTCTGTCAGGGGGCGGGCGGATCAATCTGACGCTGCGGGTCGTGACCGCCGCTCAGAAATTGTCGTCCAGCGTGCAACAGCCCGACAGCACATAGTTGCCGTCCGGCGCCTCGGTGAACAGCGTCGCGGTCCAGCCGTAGCGACGGTCCGACATACCGTCCGAACACTGGCCCCTTTCGACGATCAGCGTCCGTTCCAGCGTCGGCCCTTCTTCAAGCCGGGCAAGGAATCCGTTTTCGCCCACCGCCTCGTGCACCGTGGTCAGGCTGCGCCGCACATCGCCCATCCTCTCGAACTCGCTGCCGCGCGGATAAAGGCCGATGTTCCAGAACGGCTCGGTCCCGATGCAGGTCAGCGGGCGGGGCAGTTCATAGGGAAAGACCTCGGACCGGGCGAGATAGCGCATGTTGACCCAGCCGTTTCCCTCGGGGACGCCGACAAGGCCCCAGGTGCCTTCGGCATTCGTCTCGATGACTTCGATATTGAAGGCATAGGCATAGTAGCTCTCGAGGATCGGGGCGCTGGCCGAAGGCTCGGCCCGGATGTTGAGCCGGTCATCCTCGGCCACGCCGGTCACATGGAAATGCGCGGGGAAATCGGGCCTGCCATCATCGGCACCGGCGGCGCCCGCAGCCATCAGCATGGTGCAAGAAATTGCAAGAAGGTGTTTCATCGGCCTGCTCCCCAGGAAATCGACGCATGGCGCCGCGTGAAGGATTCCGCCATCAGACCGATGACGACCAGCGCCAGCGAGACGTAAAGCGGATAGGAAATCGACGTGACCCGGGCGTCGTAATGCAGGAAAACAAAGCCCCGCGCCTGGTCGATCGTATGAAAAAGCGGGTTCCAGTCGAACAAAGGCAGAAGATAGGCCGGCATGCTGCTGGCGACGAACATCTTGCCCGAGGCGACCATGTTCAGCCGCGAATAGACCGATGACCCGACGGTCACGAATTCGGGGAACCACGGCTTGATCGAGGCAAACAGGATCCCCACCCCGACGCCCGAGAACCATGACAAAAGCACCATGCCCATCGCACCGACCGGGTTGTCGATGGTCACGGGCGTGAAGAGGACGTGATAGAAAAAGAGGATCGTCAGAAGCGACAGGATCTGGATGTAAAGCGAGCTGATCGCCGCCGCGCTGATCGTGATGAAGGTGTTGAGAGGCGCGTGCTGCATCATCGACGAGGCGGGGCCATCGGCCTTGACCACGGCGGCCACGGCCTTGGTATGCACCATGAAGAGGAAGATGCCCGACATGATATACAGCAGGAAATCCCCCCGAAGCGCGCTGCCCCGCAGTCCGATCAGGCTGAACATCAGGTAGAAGGCAAGGACGAAGACGATCGTCTGCAGGATGTTGAGGAACAGTCCGGCGATGGCGTTGCGATGGGTCTTGCGGATATCGCGCACGACGCTGTGATAGATCAGCTCGAGCAATGCCGCCCCGGAGCGCAGAGCCGATGGTTCCCGCCTCGTTTCGAACATCGCTTGCTGTCTGCCGCCTCCGAACCGCTTCTGTGGCTGGATCGCATCTATTTCTTGCTGATCCGTTATGGCGAAAGCATAAGGAAGCCGCCCCACAGGATCAACCAAGTGGGCGAAAGGAAGAACGATGGATCACGACCGGCTGACCGAAACCATCCGCAGACTGGCGCTCGAGGCGGGTGAGGTGATCATGTCCATCTATGACTCCGCCGATTTCGAAGTGCGCTCGAAGGGCGATGCCAGCCCTGTGACCGAGGCCGACGAGGCCGCCGACAGGCTGATCTCGGCCGGGCTGCGGGCCGCCTTCCCGGATCTGCCCCTCGTGACCGAGGAACAGGCCGCGACCCATACCCAGAGTGCCGCGACCTTCCTGATCGTCGATCCGCTGGACGGAACCAAGGAGTTCATCCAGCGGCGCGGCGATTTCACCGTCAACATCGCCTATGTGGAGAACGGCGTGCCACAGCGCGGTGTGGTCTATGCCCCGGCCCGGGGGCGGCTTTTCTACACCAATGCCGTCGGCGCTTCGGTCGAAGAGACGGGGACGCTCGACAAGGACAAGGTCGGCATCACCCAGCCGATCCGGGTTTCCGAGCCCGACAATGACGCGCTGATGGTCGTGGCCTCGAAATCGCACCGCGATCAGGCGACCGACGACTATATCGGCCGCTATGCCGTGCGCGACATGACCAGTGCGGGCAGCAGTCTGAAGTTCTGCCTTGTCGCGACGGGCGAGGCGGATCTTTATCCCCGCCTCGGGCGCACGATGGAATGGGATACGGCCGCCGGTCATGCCGTCCTGCGCGGCGCGGGGGGCGAGGTCGTGCGGTTCGACGATCTCCGGCCGCTGACCTATGGCAAGCCCGGTTTCGAAAACCCCTTCTTCATCGCCTATGCGCCCGGTTGCGCGCTGATGCCCGCCTGATGTCTGCGCCGTCCGTCCTGATCGCGATCCCGGCACGGTTCGCCTCGTCCCGCTATCCGGGCAAGCCGCTGGTCGGACTGCGCGGGGCCGGCGGGGTCGAGAAGTCGCTGATCCGCAGGTCGTGGGAGGCGGCGATGCAGGTCTCTGGCGTGGCGCGGGTCGTCGTGGCGACGGATGACGACACGATCCGCGACCATTGCAGGGATTTCGGCGCCGAAGTCGTGATGACCTCGTCCGACTGCCGCAACGGCACCGAACGGGTGGCCGAGGCGGTGGCGACGCTGGATCAGGCCTTTGACATCGTGGTGAACCTGCAAGGCGACGCGCCCCTCACGCCTGCATGGTTCATCGAGGCGCTGGTCGAGGCCCTTGCCGCCCGCCCCGACATGGCCGTGGCGACCCCGGTTCTGCAAACCGAAGGCGCCGCCCTTGACGGTTTTCTTCAGGATCGGCGCGAAGGTCGGGTGGGCGGCACCACGGCGGTGTTCGACCACGACCGGCAGGCCCTTTATTTCTCGAAGGAAGTGATCCCCTATACCGGGCGATCCTACGCCGCCGATGAGGTGACGCCCGTCTGGCATCATGTGGGCGTCTATGCCTACCGCCCCGCGGCGCTCGAGCTTTACGGCAGCTGGCCCGAAGGCCCGCTGGAAAAGCTGGAAGGTCTTGAACAGCTGCGTTTTCTCGAGAACCGTCTGCCGCTTCTCTGTGTCGAGGTCGAGGCGCGGGGGCGCAAGTTCTGGGAATTGAACAACCCCGGTGACCTGCCCCGGATCGAGGCGATGCTTGCCGCCATGGGCCAGGAGTGACCGGGGCGGGCACGCAGGCGCAGGATCCGCGCCCCGTGTCGATCGTCATCGTCAGCCGGGAACGCCCCGAGGCCCTGAAGCGATGCCTGACCGCCGTGGGCCAGCTTGCCCATCCGATGTTCGAAGTCGTGGTGGTGGCCGATCCGGTATCGCTCGCGCTCTTGCCTGACGACCTTGCAGGTCGGATACGGATGGCGGGGTTCGACCGGGCGAATATTTCCGAAGCGCGCAATCTTGGTATCGCGCGCGCTGCGGGCACGGTCGTCGCCTTCCTTGATGATGATGCCGTCCCCGAACCGACCTGGCTTGCCCGGCTGACCCGCGCCTTCGACGATCCACAGGTCGCGGCGGCCGGCGGATTTGTCCTTGGCCGGAACGGGATCAGCTGGCAATGGCGCGCCCGCGACATCCGAAGCGATGGGCGGAGCCTGCCTCTCGAGGTTGATCCCGAGGAGGCCACCGTCCTGACCGGCCGGCCCGGCCGCGGCATCAAGACCGAAGGCACCAACATGGCCTTTCGCCGGGATGTGCTGGTCGCCATGGGCGGGTTCGATCCCGCCTACCGCTTCTATCTGGACGAGACGGACCTGAACCTGCGGCTGGCCCGACTTGGCGCGGCGACCGCCATCGTGCCGAATGCGGTCGTCCATCACGGCTTTGCCGCCAGCACCCGCCGGCGCGAGGACAGGGTGCCGAAGGATCTGCACGAGATCGGCGCCAGCCTCGCCGTTTTCCTGCGCAAGCACGGCCATCGGGATCCGGAGGCGCGCCTTGCCGAGGAACGGGCCGAGCAGCGGCGGCGGCTGCTGCGTCACATGGTCGCCGGCCGGATCGAGCCGCGCGACGTTGGCCGCATCCTGCGCAGCCTGACCGAGGGCTGGAGCGAGGGGCAAAGCCGCATCTTCGGCGCTCACGCCATCGTCGAGGAGGCGGGGCAACAGCCTTTCCTGCGCTTCGTGCCGCCGCAGCCGGCCAAGGGGCACCGCGTCCTTTCGGCCCGCGCGCTCCGGTCCCGCCGCGCCCGCGAAGAGGCCGCGAGGCTTGTTGCCAAGGGGTATGTGGTCAGCCTTTACCTTTTCTCCATGACAGCGGCCTATCACAGGGTCAGTTTCGAACCGGCGGGGTTCTGGTTGCAGCGGGGCGGGGTCTTCGGCAGGTCGGTGCGATCGGACCCGGTTTTCCGCTTCTGGTCCTTCGGCAAACGGCTGAGACGCGAACTGGCCAGGAACGCCGGGTTGCGCTGGTTTTCGGATGGGGCAAGGGACGGATCCGGCCCGACCTGAGCGGCGGTGCCCGAATTGCAATGAGGGACGAATTCTGCCACGATGTCGTCGCATTGGAGCAGGATATCGCCTTCGGGATGCAGCCCTCGGGGCCGCAGGGTGGTTTGAGGTAAGTTCATGAAGAGTCGGATCACGAAGGCAGTTTTTCCCGTCGCAGGCATGGGGACACGGTTCCTGCCTGCCACCAAGGCCGTCCCGAAGGAGATGATGACCCTCGTCGACCGCCCGCTGATCCAGTATGCCATCGACGAAGCACGCGCCGCCGGTATCCGCGACTTCATCTTCGTGACGGCGCGGGGCAAATCCGCGCTCGAGGATTATTTCGACAGCGCGCCCGAGCTTGAGGCCGCCCTGCGCAAGGCGGGCAAGGATGACCTGCTCGAGACGCTGAAGACCACCAACATGGATTCCGGGGCCATCGCCTATATCCGGCAACACAAGGCGCTTGGGCTGGGTCATGCGGTTCTGTGCGCGCGCCGGCTGATCGGCAACGAACCCTTTGCGGTGATCCTGCCCGACGATGTGATCGCCGCCGAAAAGCCCTGTCTGCAACAGATGGTCGAGGCGCATGCCGAAACCGGCGGCTGCATGGTCGCCGCGATGGAAGTGCCGGCCGACAAGGCCCATGCCTATGGCGTTCTGGATATCGGAGAAGACATGGGGCAGATGGTCTCGGTCAAGGGCATGGTGGAAAAGCCGAAAACCGGGACCGCGCCGTCGAACCTTGCCGTCATCGGGCGCTATATCCTGACGCCCTCGGTGCTGCAGAACCTCAACCAGATCAAGCCCTCTGCTGGGGGTGAGCTGCAACTGACCGATGCGATCGCCGCGGAACTGACCAAGGGGCGCGATGTCTTTGGCTATCGGTTCCGGGGTGAAAGGTTCGATTGCGGGTCGAAGGCCGGGTTCCTGCAGGCGACGGTGTCCTTCGGTCTGGGCCGGGATGATCTGCGCGACGAACTGAGCCATTTTCTGCAGGACCTGGTCGCCCACCGCGCCGCAGCCCAATAGACCCGGCCGCTGCAATGACCGCAGCGGGAAAGCCCCCGGCGCGGCTTCTGGATCTGACCCGGCTACTTTCACGCGCCGGGCGCGGCCTGACCGGGGTGGATCGGGTCGAACGCGCCTACCTTTCCGCACTGACGACAGGGGAAAGCCCCTGCTTCGCGCTTCTGCGCAGCTCGGCCGGCTACCTGCTGCTTGACCGGGCAGGCATGGTGCAGTTCGCCGCGCGGCTTGCGGCACAGGACTGGGGCCAGGCGGACATGATCTCGCGCCTTGCCCGCCGATTGCCCCCCGTCCGGCAGGCGGCAGAGGCCCGGGCCCGGGCGCTGGCCATCGCGCGCTGCCTGCCGGTGGGCCTGCCCCGGATGCTGCGGCGCAGCTTTCCCGATGGGTTGGAGTATTACAACACCGGCCACAGCAACCTGACCGACCGTGTTCTGCAGGCCATAAGCTCCGTCCCGGGCGCGCGGATTTCCGTGCTGGTTCATGACACCATCCCGCTTGATTACCCGGACTGGCAAAAGGACGGCACGGTTCCCGCTTTCGCGGCAAAGCTCGCCCGCGTCAGCCGGTTCGCCGACAAGGTGATCTGCACGACAAACGTGGTGCGCGGCGATCTGGAGCGGCATCTTGCGGCGATGGGCCGGGTGCCACCGATCACCGTCGCCCCCCTCGGCATCGACCCGGTGGAACCCGATCCCGCGGCCCTGCCCCCCGGGCTTGACCTGCTGCGGCCCACCTTCCTGTGCCTTGGAACGATCGAGCCGCGCAAGAACCACCGGCTGCTTCTTGACCTGTGGGAAAGCCTGTCACCCGGTGCGGCAACCCTGATCATTTGCGGCGCCCGCGGGTGGCGGAATGAGGATGTCTTTGCCCGGCTCGATGCCCGTCCGCGGGATGTCGTGGAGCTTTCGGGCCTTTCCGACGGCGCCGTCGCCGCGATCATGACGCAGGCACGGGCGCTTCTTTTTCCCAGCCATGCAGAAGGGTTCGGCCTGCCCCTGGCCGAGGCGGCGGCGCTGGGCCTTCCGGTGATCTGCAACGACCTGCCCGTCTGCCGCGAGGTTCTGGGCACTGCCGGGATTTACGTCGAGGTTACAGATCGTTATGCTTGGGAAAAACAGGTCCGGGCAGCCATCCTGCAGCGCCCATCCATGAACGGTTTCGTCGCACCGACATGGGAGAGGCACTTCAAGACAACGTTAAGCTTGACCTGATACCGGATCGAGTGAATTGCGGCAGTGCTGCCGGAATGAGGTGACAGGTGGGTTTTCTCCAGACGTATCGGCTCAGGCTGCGTCGCAAACGCTGGAAGATCCGCGCCTTTCGCAAACGGCGCGACCTGACGCCCGTTTCCGACAGGACGTCGCTGATCCGCCCTTCGGATATCCTGCTGTTCTCGACCTTCCGCAACGAGGATGTCCGCCTGTCGCATTTCCTGAAGTATTACAGGGACCAGGGCGTCAACCACTTCCTGATGGTCGATAATGACAGCGACGATGGCGGGCGGGAATTCCTTGCCGCGCAACCCGATGTCAGCCTCTGGACAACCGGCGCCAGCTATCGCCGCGCGCGGTTCGGCGTCGATTGGCTGAACTGGCTGCAGACGCGATACGGCCACGGCCATTGGTGCCTTGTCGTCGATCCGGACGAGCTTTTGGTCTATCCCTTCTGCGATACAAGGCCGCTCAGGGCCCTGACCGACTGGCTGGATGCCTCGTCGATCAAGTCGTTCGGGGCGATGCTGCTTGATATGTATCCCAAGGGCCCGCTGGATCAGGCGATCTATCGGCGCGATGACGATCCGCTGGAAATCGCCTCATGGTTCGACCCCGGCAATTACACGATCACCCGCAATCGCCGGTTCGGCAATCTCTGGATCCAGGGCGGCCCGCGCGCGCGGGTCTTTTTCCCCGATCGCCCGGAACGGGCGCCGGCCCTGAACAAGATCCCGCTGGTCAAGTGGCACCGCCGCTATGCCTATGACAGCTCGACCCATAATCTTCTGCCGCGGGGGCTGAACCTCGTCTATGATGAATGGGGCGGAGAGAAGGCCTCGGGTGTCTTGCTGCATACCAAGTTCCTCAACAGTTTCTCGGCCAAGGCAGAAGAGGAGCTGCAGCGCAGGCAGCATTACGCAGGCAGCCACGAATACCGCGCCTATGCCGCCGCACTGAAGGACAACCCCGAGATGTGGTGCCGCTGGAGCGAGAAATACATCAACTGGCGGCAGCTTGAGGTGCTGGGCCTTCTGTCGAAGGGCAACTGGGCATGAAGCCTTCGCTTGGCGTCGTGATGCTGGTGCATGCGGCCCTTGACCGGGCCGAGCAGGTGATCCGGCACTGGGTTGCTGGCGGCTGCCCGGTTGTCGTGCACGTTGACGCCGCCGTTGACGATGAGACCTATTCCACCTTCCGGGCGCGGCTTTCCGATCTGCAGATGGTCCAGTTCTCGGCCCGGCATCGCTGCGAATGGGGCACATGGGGGATCGTCGCCGCAACTCAGGTGGCAAGCGAGATGCTGCTCTCGACCTGGCCCAGCCTGCGGCATGTCTATCTTGCCTCGGGCTCCTGTCTGCCGTTGCGGCCCATCTCGCACCTGCGGGCCTATCTTGACGACCGGCCGACGACCGATTTCATCGAAAGCGTCACCATCGCCGATGTGCCCTGGACGGTCGGCGGCCTGTCCGAGGAACGGTTCACCCTGCGCTTTCCCTTTTCCTGGCGCCGGCATCGTCAACTGTTCGACTGGTTCACGCGGCTACAGCGCCGTTACGGCCTGCAACGCAAGATCCCCGAATGGATCGAGCCGCATATGGGGTCGCAATGGTGGTGCCTCAGCCGACGCACCCTATCCGCAATCCTGCAGGACCCGAACCGCCCGGTCCTCGACCGCTATTTCCGCGGCGTCTGGATCCCCGACGAAAGCTACTTTCAGACGCTGGCACGCCTTTATTCGCGCGATATCGAAAGCCGGTCCCTGACCCTGTCCAAGTTCGATTTCCAGGGCAAGCCGCATATCTTCTATGACGATCACCTGCAGCTTCTGCGCCGGTCGGATTGCTTTGTGGCACGCAAGATCTGGCCCTTTGCCGACGGGCTCTATCAGGCCTTCCTGCATCAACCGCGCGAGGCCGGGCAGGTGACAGATCCCAATCCCGGCAAGATCGACCGGATCTTCTCGAAGGCGGTGGAACGGCGGACCAAGGGGCGCCCGGGCCTATACATGCAAAGCCGCTTTCCCAACGACGGCTGGGAGAATGGCAAGACCGCCGCGCCCTATCACCTGCTGCAGGGCTTTGCCGAGCTGATCGAGGATTTCGAGCCCTGGCTGGCACGGATGACGGGTGCCCGGGTTCACGGCCATCTGTTCGCGCCCGACAGGGTTGAATTCGAAGGCGGACAGTCGACCTTTTCCGGCGCGCTTTCCGACAATGCGACCTTGCGCGACTACAATCCCCGGATGTTCCTGACCAACCTGATCTGGAACACGCATGGTGAACGGCAGTGTTTCCAGTTCGGACCTTCCGACCGGCAGAAGATCACGGGCTTTGTTGCCGCAGATGGCAATGCACGGATCCACATCATTTCCGGTGCCTGGGCCGTCCCCCTCTTGCGCAGCGACCGCGGCTTTTCCGACCTCCGGGTCGAGGCGGCGCGGCTTCAGAAGGTCGAAAGCCGGCAGCTCGAGGAGCTGCGTTCGATGCATGTCAAGGCGCGGGTGCGCATCTGGTCGATGGCCGAATTTCTGGAAGAGCCGGTCCAGAATCTGCAATCCGTCGTCGATGAGATCGGGGCCAAGCACCATGGCCGTCTGGCAGAGGTGCCCCGGATCCGTGATCTGTCGGGTTTCGGGCAGTTCCTGCAGAACCTCAGGAACGAAGGGATGCTGCCGCATCTGATGGGGGATTTTCCCGTCACCCCGCCCCTTGCTCCGGCCAGCCCGCCGAAGCGCAAACCCTATCTGGTGCGTTAGGCCATGGCGCGGTTCGACCATTTCGTTGTCTTTGCCGAAATGCGGACGGGGTCCAACTTTCTTGAGGCGAACCTGAACAGCATTCCGGGCCTTCAGTGCCACGGGGAATTGTTCAACCCGCATTTCATCGGCTATCCCGGCACGCCGCAGGTTCTGGGCATCACCCAGGAAATGCGCGATGCCGATCCGGCCCGGCTGGTGGGCAGCCTGCGGATGCAAAAGGATGTTCTGGGCGGTTTTCGCTTCTTCAACGACCATGATCCCCGCGTGCTTGACCAGATCCTGCCTGACCCGCGTTGCGCCAAGATCGTCCTGACCCGCAATCCGATCGAAAGCTATGTCAGCCGCAAGATCGCGGCCGCCACGGGGCAGTGGAAACTGACCAATGCCAAACACGCCAAGACGGCGAGCGCCAGGTTCGATGCCGCCGAGTTCGAGACGCATCTGCAGCGCCTGCAGGAGTTTCAGCTGCAGATCCTGAGGGCTCTGCAGCATACCGGCCAGACGGCCTTCTACGTGGATTACGAGGATCTGCAGGATGTCGATGTCCTGAACGGGATCGCGGCTTTCCTTGGTGTGCCCGGCCGGATCGAGGCGCTGGACCGCAAGCTGAAGAAGCAGAACCCCGAGCCGCTTGAGGACAAGGTCGTCAATTTCCCCGAGATGGAGCAGGCTCTGGCCCGGCTTGATCGCTTCAACCTCAACCGGACTCCGAATTTCGAACCGCGCAGGGGGGCCGCAATCCCGACCTATCTGGCGGCGGCGCGGTCGGGCCTGCTGTTTCAGCCGCTGCCCTCTGCGCCGGTCGCAGCGATCAGCGACTGGCTGACCCGACTGGATGGAGAGGCGGTTCAGGACGATTTCACCATGCGCAGCCTGCGGCACTGGAAGCTGACGCATCCCGGCCATCGCAGTTTCACCGTGCTGCGGCATCCGCTGGCCCGCGCGCATGCGGCCTTCTGCGAGCGGATCCTTGGCGATGGGCCAGGCGTCTTTCCCGGGATCCGCGACACGCTTGTGCGAACGATGGGCCTGGTCCTGCCGGACGACCCCCAAGACCTGAGCGCCCATCGCGCGGCTTTCGAGGTGTTCCTCGTCTTCCTCAAGGCCAATCTTGGCGGGCAGAGCAACCTGCGGGTCGATACCGCCTGGGCAAGTCAGGCCACACTTCTGCAGGGCATGAGCGCCGTTGCGCCGCTTGATCTTGTGTTGCGCGAAGATCGGCTCGCGTCGGACCTGCCCTGCCTTCTGGCACAGGTCGGGCGGACGGATTTCCCTGACTTGCCCGCCGCGACCGACCCCCATGCCGCACGCCTTGCGGCGATCCACCGCCCCGAACAAGAGGCGATGATCCGCGAGGTCTATCTGCGGGATTACGTCGCCTTCGGGTTCGGTGACTGGAGCGGCGGTCAGGCGGCCTGACTGGCCGGTGACTCGGTCAGGATCGTGTAAAGCGTGCCTGGATCCGTATTGACGCGCAGTTTCGCCTGAATGTTGGGATCCCGCATCGTGCGGGCGACAAGGGCCAGCGCCTTGAGATGCTCGACCCCGGCCCCGTCGGGGGCCAGCAGGGTAAAGACCAGATCGACGGGCTGGCGATCAGCGGCATCGAAATCCAGTGGTTTCTCCAGCCGGATGAACAGACCCCGGATGCTGTCAACAGCATCGAGCCTCGCATGTGGGATCGCCACACCATGCCCCACCCCGGTCGGCCCGAGCGACTCGCGATCCAGGAGCGCCTCGACGACCTTTGCGGGATCAAGCTCGCAACTCTGCTGCGCCAGTTCGCCTATATCCTGAAAAAGGCGCTTCTTGCTGCTGGTCGCCCCGAGAACCTTGACGCTCTCGGGGCGTAGGATGTCACCAAGTTGCATTCAAACCTGTCCTGACCCAAAACCGGTCGGTCAATCGCTGCTGCGGGGGTCGATCCACCCGATGTTTCCGTCGTCGCGGCGATAGACGACATTCATCCCGCCGTTCTTTTCGTTCCGGAACACCAGGACCGGCGCGTCGGCCAGTTCCATCTGCATCACCGCTTCGCCGACAGAGAGGGATTGGATCCGCGTCTCCATTTCGGCGATGATGGTGGGGTTCAGCCCCTCGGTGCCCGTCTCGTCACTGTCTTCGCTTGCGGCGAGGATATACGAGCCGGCCGGAGAAAGTTCAACCGGCTGTGGCCGGGTCGAGTGGTGGTCCTTCAGGCGGCGCTTGTAGCGGCGGAGCTGCTTGCCCATCTTTTCGCAGCCGCTGTCGAAAGCTGCATAGATTTCATGCGCATGGGCCTTCGACTGCGCCGTCAGGCCGGTCGATAGATGTACCGCGATCTCGCAGACGAATTCATGCCCGCTGCGCGAGAAGACGACGCTCGCATCGGTCGGGCGGCCTGCATATTTCTCGACCGTCTCGCCAAGTTCGGTCTTCACATGCTCTTGCAGCGCCGCGCCGATATCTATCTGTTTTCCGGTGATCTTGTAGCGCATCGTGCCTCCTTCGTTCGTCTGACAGGCGCTTGTCCGCGCTGCGGCGGGCCATGTCCTGTGCCTTGGTGGGAAGATGTCGCCTGCGCCATTGCCGCCCCCGACACCGCGGTCGGTCTGCGGGCTGCATCCGTGAAGGACAGGTTCACGCCAGGTTCCATCCCTTCGATCAGGCACCAGACGGGGCGCCCTGTCAATGATGCTGTAGGTTGAGCCGAGACTCCTTAATTCACCTTGAATCCCTGCCCCAGATAGACCCGACGCACGCCTTCGTCCCGCACGACCTCGTCCGTCGTGCCCGACATCAGAACGGTGCCATCATGCAGGATATAGGCCCGGTCAACGATCTCGAGCGTTTCGCGCACATTGTGATCCGTGATCAGCACGCCGATCCCGCGATTCTTGAGGTCGTGGACAAGGCCCCGGATCTCTCCCACCGCGATCGGATCGACCCCGGCGAAAGGTTCATCAAGCAGAACATATTTCGGGCCCGCCGCAAGGCAGCGCGCGATTTCGGCCCGGCGCCTCTCGCCGCCCGAAAGCGCCATGGCATTGGCCCGCCGCAGGTGAGAGATCGAGAACTCGGACAGCAGCTCTTCAAGTTTCTCGCGCCGGGTCGTGCGGTCGGGCTCGCTGATTTCGAGGATGGCGAGGATATTGTCCTCGACCGACAGGCCGCGGAAGATCGACATTTCCTGCGGCAGATAGCCCAGCCCAAGGCGGGCGCGGCGATACATCGGCAGGCGCGTCACCTCGCGCCCGTCCAGCAGAACCTGGCCGCCATCCGACGGGATCAGGCCGGCGATGGCGTAAAAGCAGGTCGTCTTTCCCGAACCGTTGGGGCCCAGAAGCGCCACGACCTCGCCCCGCCCCAGATCAAGGCTGACATCCCGTATCACAAGGCGCTTGCGATAGCTTTTCCGCAGGCCAACGACACGCAGCCCGGCGCCACCGGCCGTGACGGTCAGCTCGGCCATCAGTCGTCACCCTGGCGGAACACCGTCCTGACGCGTCCCTGCATCGTCGCCGTGCCGGCGCGCAGGTTGACGGTCATCGCATCGGCCGCAAGCGCGCTGGCCCCCTGCGTCAACAGAACCTCGCCACTCAGCGCAAGGATCCCGGTCTTCAGATCATAATCCGCCGAGCGCGCCTCGGCGGCTTCGGTTGCGGTGACGAAGGTCACGCCATCCGACGCGATGAGGCGGCCGATCTGTCCGCTATCCTCGTCATAGATGACCTCGACCGAGCCGGCGGCGATCCGCAGATCGCCCTGACCGATGACCACATTGCCCGAGAACACGGCCCTGCGGCTGTTCTGATCCACGGTCAGGCTGTCTGCCGTCACCTCGACGGGCTGCGAGGGGTCGGCCCGTATGCCGCCAAGGTCGATATTGGTCTGCGCAATGGCGGCAAGGGGCAGAAGGAACAGAAATGCGGCGAGGCGTAGCACGGCGGTCATCCTCAATTGTCGCCCTCATATAGCAGCCGGACACCGCCATTGAAAACCATCTGCTGTCCGCCGCCGCCGTTGCCCGGGCGAACGGTCAGGTTTCCGGCGGTCAGGCTGCCATAGGGCGCGCGCACCTCGAGCGGCCCGAGAGAGCGCAGCTCTCCGGTCTGCAGATCGGCCTCCATGCCGCCCGTCTCCATCAGATAGCCGCTGGAGGTGGTCAGCCGGACCAGCTCTGTCAGCCTGGCGATCCGCGTCCGGCCGTCAAGCTCGCCGCTGCCTGCGCGCAGGTCGACATGGGTTCCGTCGGGCGTGTCGATCCCGATGCGGATCTGCTCGATCGTGAATGCATCGGGTTTGTCGGGCAGGGGCCGGATCGTCTCGGCTGTCATCAGCACGACCGAGCCATCCGTCGCGATGCCGGCAAAACGCGGCCCCGTGACGCGCGGCTCGCGGGCGATATCCTCGATCTCGGCGTAAGGAATCTCGAGGTCGGTCGGCACGCTGCGGGCGAACAGGAACAGCGTGGACAGAAGCGCCAGAGCGGCCAGCGGCAGCACAACCTTCAGCCAGAGCACAACCCGCGAATGAAGGTTGTCGGCGAATGCCATGGCCGTCACCCGATGCCCGCGCGCAGGCAGTCGTGGATATGCAGGATGCCCACGGCATCGCGCGAACCGGCCGGATCGACGACGAAAAGGCAGGTGATCTTGCGCTCGTTCATCAGGGCGACGGCCTCTTCGGCCAGTGCATCGGGCGAAATCGTCAGGGGGGAGGCGGTCATCACCTCTCCGGCGGTGCGGTCAAGCAGGCCGTCCATATGCCGCCGCAGGTCGCCGTCGGTGACAACCCCCGCCAGCGTGCCATCCGCTTCGGTCACGCCGACAACGCCGAAACCCTTCTGGCTGATCGCAAGAAGCGTCGCGCTCATCGGGGCGTCGCGCGCGACAAGCGGCATGGCGGGGCCGGCATGCATCAGGTCGCGCACTTTCGAAAGGCGCGCGCCAAGTTTGCCGCCGGGGTGGAAATCGCGGAAATTGGCGGGGGTGAAGTCGCGGGTCTCCATCAGGGCCACGGCCATGGCATCGCCCAGCGCCAGCATCATCGTCGTCGAGGTCGTGGGAACGATTCCGGTGCCGCAGGCCTCGCCCCTCTGCGGCAGCACGATCGCCACATCCGCCTGCGCAAGAAGGCTGCTGTCCGGCCGGCTTGCGACGCCGATCAACGGGATGCGGAACCGCCGCGTATGGGCGACCAGATCGGCCAGTTCCGGCGTCTCGCCCGAGTTCGACAGCACCAGGACAACATCGCCCCGGGCCATCATGCCCAGATCGCCATGGCTGGCCTCGGCGGGATGGACGAAATGGGCAGGCGTTCCGGTGCTGGCAAGCGTCGCCGCGATCTTGCGCGCGATATGGCCGGATTTCCCCATGCCCGAGACGATCACCCGCCCCCGGGCCGCAAGGATCAGCTCGACCGCCTCGACAAGGCTTGTGCCGAGCGTCGCCTCAAGCGCCGAGAGCGCCGCGGCCTCGTCCTGGATCACGCGGCGGGCCGTGGCAAGAAGGCGGTCGGGATCAGCCATGTCAGTGCGCAAAGATATCCGTCTCGGGCCAGCCCGACAGATCCAGAAGGGCGCGCGTGGGCAGGAAGTCGAAACAGGATTGCGCGATCTCAGTCCGCCCTTCGCGGGCGAGCATGCGGTCAAGCGCGTCCTTCAGACGATGCAGGTAAAGAACGTCCGAGGCGGCGTAATCCAGCTGCGCCGCGGTCAGGGTCTCGGCTCCCCAATCGCTCATCTGTTGCTGTTTCGAGATATCGACGCCCACAAGATCCTGCAGCAGATAGCGCAAGCCGTGCCTGTCGGTGAAGGTGCGCACCAGTTTCGAGGCGATCTTGGTGCAATAGACCGGCGCGGCCAGCGCGCCAAAGGCATGGTGCATGGCGGCGATATCGAACCGGCCGAAATGGAACAGCTTGAGCACGGCCGGATCGGTCAGCATCGCGCAGAGGTTGGGCGCCTCGCGCTGGCCCTTGGCGACCTGCACAAGATGGCAATGCCCGTCCCCGCCCGACATCTGGATCAGGCAAAGCCGGTCGCGGTGAGGGTTGAGGCCCATCGTCTCGCAGTCGATGGCCACCACCGGCCCGAGGTCCAGCCCGTCGGGCAGGTCGCCTTGATAGAGGTGATTGGCCATCCGACCGCCTTTGCCTTGCTGCATTGGGGCATCTAGTCCGAAACCCCGCTTGCCGCAACCATAACGGCCTCGCCAGCCCCCTCCGCCAGAACACGGCCCCAATGTTCGGCCAGCGCCTCGCCCTGAGGGGTGGGGCGGAGGTGCGGCATCCGGTCGTGAATGACCGCACCCGCATGATGCCCGTAAACCCGCTTTCCATAGGTGAGGAGGTGCTCGAGCGACTGCATCAGGAACACGATGGCAGGCAGGCTCGCTGCATACAGCGCCTCGGCCGCCTCGCGATCTCCGTTCTCCCACAGACGCAGGATGCGGGCGGCACGGGGAGCGATATCGGGGGCGAGGACAAAGCTCGACACGCCCAGCCGCAGGGCATCCGTCATCTCGAGCCCGCCCCGCCCGCCAATCAGCGCAAGCTCGGGTGCCGCCTCGGCCAGGGCGGCAAGGCCAAGCGCGCCGTCTTCGGCCTTGATCCCGACAAGGCCCGGGCAACGGTCCCTCAGGCGCCGGATATCGTCGGGCGACAGCGACCGGCCCAGGTATTGCGGCGCATTCTGGATCACGACCGGCAATGCCGTCCGCTCTGCGACGCGGGCCATGAAGTCGATATAGACATCCGCCCCAAAGGCGCCGCAGACCGGCGGCTGCAGGATCACCCAATCGGCCCCGGCCCGTTCGGCCGAGCCGATCACCTCGGTCTGTTCGGCCACGCTGTTGCCCGCAACGGTCACGGAGAAAGAGGCCCGGCCGGCAACGGCCGCCGAGGTCATCTCGATCAGGGCCAGTCTTTCGGCGAGGGTCAGTTTCCCGACCTCGGTGGCCAGCCCCAGGACGGTGACGCCCGAGCACCCCCCCGACAGAACATGATCGACCTGTCGGGCCATCGCCTCGGGGTCGATTCTCTCGGCCTTGTCGAACAGCGCGAACAGAACGGCATGGATGCCGTTGCGCCAGTAGTGCGGACCCTGCATTCGGTGCCCCTCCTTCTGCGACCCAGCCGCCATCCATCTGTCCCCCGATGGATCCTGCTGCAGTTTTCAGCGCCGTATTCAACCCCGGGAAGAGCCGAATTACGCTGGATTGATATATCCTTGCCCGACTCGCAATCACATGATTAGCCTGAATTCAGTGTTCTTGTGACTTCCAAAGTGTCGGTCTGCAAACCTCGAAAAACCTTCCGAGGGATGATCCGGCCTGCCTTGGTTGCCGCACGGACCCTTGTGCCGGAACCGGGCCCCTTGAGGCCCGGGGGCCATCAACAGTGGAGGAGACCAACATGTTGAGAAGACATTTTCTTTCGATCACGGGTGCGGCAAGCATTCTGGCCCTGACGGCCGGTGCGGCACTAGCCGACAGCAAGACATTCTACTGGATTTCTCATGGCGGGCCGGCGGATCCGGTCTGGACCTACTTCCTGCAGGGCGCGAACCAGTGGGCCGCCGATACCGGGCACACGGTCAACACCTCGTTCCATTCCGGCGATGTCGCCAGCCAGCAGGAAGCGATCCGCTCGGCCATGGCCGCCGGCGCCGATGCGATCGTGACGACAAGCCCCGATCCCGGCTCGCTGATCCAGGTCATCGACGAGGTGACGGCCGCCGGCATTCCGGTGGTGAACTTCAACACGCCCGACGAAGAGGTGAATTTCGACGCCTATGTCGGCAATGACCTTTTCGTCGTGGGGCAGCGCTGGGCGCAGTATCACGTCGACAACGGCCATGTGACCGAAGGCAGCTTCGTCTGGATGCCGGTCGAAATTCCCGGCGCCAGCTACGGGGTCGAGGAAGAGCGCGGCATCGCCACCGTGTTCGAGCCGCTGGGCATCACCTGGGAAGTGACCGACGCGACGCTGGATCAGGCCGAGGCGATCAGCCGGATGTCGGATTACCTGCTGACCAACCGTGACAATATCGACGCGATCATCGGCCTTGGCGACCTTGTCACCGGGTCGATCCAGCGCGTCTTTGACCAGGTCGGCGTGGCGCCGGGCGAGATCCCGGTGGTCGGCTGGGGCAATTCGCTCGACACGACACAGGCGGTCATGGACGGCTATGTGAATGCCGCGATGTGGCAGGATCCGCAGGCGCAATCCTATGTCGCGCTGTCGCTGGCCTCGATGATGGTTTCGGGCATTCCGGTGGGCTTCGACGTGCTGACCGGCGCGCTGTACGAGGCCGATACCGCGGCCATCTATCACGAGATCATGGGCGGCGACTGATCCGTTCCCTGACAGCCCCGGAGTCGTCCGGCTCCGGGGCTTCCCTTGTCTGGAAAGTCCCCATGCAACGCAGCCTGCTTGGACGGTTCATCGACCGCCCCGAATTCGGACCCTTTGTCCTTCTTGTCGTGATGATCGTCGTCTTCACCTCGATCAATCCGGCCTTCGTTTCGCTTCTCAACATCGGCAACACGCTGGCCTTCACGGTCGAGCTGGGGCTGATCGCGCTGGCGATGACCCTTCTGATGACCAGCGGCGAATTCGACCTTTCGGTCGGCGCGGTCTTCGGCTTTTCGGCCGTGGTCATGTGGACGCTGTTCAACACCGATATCATGTCGCTCCCCTTCGCCTTCCTGACGGCGCTGGGCATCGCGCTGTTCATCGGTTTCGTCTCGGGCGTGTTCGTCACGATCCTGGCCATCCCCTCGTTCCTGGTGACGCTGGGGATGCTGCTGGTCGTGCGCGGTTCGGCGCTTTGGGTGACGGACGGCTTTCCGCAGCGGTCCTGGCGCGCGGGCGACCAGTGGCTGGCCGAGGTGCTGGTGGGCGATTTCTACATCTGCAACTGGACGATCCAGCAGGCCACCTGCAACCCGGGCCTGCGGATCTACATGTCGGTGATCTGGTTCATCCTCTTCGCCGTGCTGTGCCATTACGTGCTGACGCGGACGGCCTTCGGCAACTGGATCACGGCCTGCGGCGGCAACCCGGGCGCGGCCAGGAACCGGGGCGTGAAGGTGACGCGGGTCAAGATCACGCTCTTCATGTTCTCGTCCTTCATGGCGGGGCTGGCGGGGATCATCTCCTCGATCCGCACCACGGCGGCGAACCCGAACTCGGGCACCGGATACGAGCTTGAGGTGATCGCCATGGTGGTGATCGGGGGCACCGCGCTGATGGGCGGGCGCGGCACGATCATCGGGACGGTGCTGGGCATCTTCATCCTGCGGCTGATGCGCAACGGGATCGTGCTGATCGGGGTGCCGGGGCTGGCCTACAACATCTTCATCGGGGCGATCATCCTTGGCATGATGGCGCTGCATTCCTGGCTTGAACGCCGGCACAACGCGGGGACCTGAGGCGATGGACCAGCCGCTGATCGACATGCGCAACATCACCAAGCATTACGGGCGCATCCAGGCGCTGACGGATGTGAACCTCAAGATCGCCCATAACGAGATCGTGGGCCTTCTGGGCGACAATGGCGCGGGCAAATCCACCCTGATCAAGGTGCTGTCGGGGGCCGTGCCCCTGACCAGCGGCGAGATCTGGATCAAGGGGCAGAAGGTCGAGATCAATTCGACCTCGGACGCGATCGAGAACGGGATCGAGACGATCTACCAGGACTCGGCCCTTGTCCCGCAGCTCTCCATCGCGCGGAACCTGTTTCTGGGGCGCGAGCTGCGCAAGGGCCCGCGCTTCATGGACCGGATGGACCTGCCCGAGATGAACCGCGTCGCATCCGAGCTTTTGCGCAAGGTGGGCATCTCGAAGAACATCCCGCCCACGACGCCCATCGGATCGCTGTCCGGGGGCGAGCGTCAGGCGGTGGCCATCGCGCGGGCGATGTATTTCGACAGCGACCTGATCATCCTGGACGAGCCGACCAACAACCTTGGCGTGGCCGAGACGATCGGGGTGCTGAAATTCGTCCGCGACGCGCGCGATTCGGGTCATTCCTGCATCTTCATCGCCCATAACATCCACCATGTCTTCAAGGTGGTGGATCGGATGGTCGTGATGCGGAGGGGCAAGATCGTGGCCGACGACCTTGATCCCAAGACCTGCACCATCGCCGATGTCGAGGATGTCATCACCGGCGAAGACCTCGTGATCTGAGGAAGAACCATGATCGACATTCGCGCAGGCGGCATCGCCTTCACCTTCGACCCCGTCGGGGGCTTTCTTCGCGATCTGGTGGTCACCGATGGCGAACGCCAGATCAGCCCGCTGCACACCGCGCCCTGGGTGATCTCGGGCGAGGCGATGGAGCCTGACACCCCGGTCCACCTTGCCCGGCTTGCGGGGGATTTCTTCTGCGCGCCCTTCGCGGCCTCTGCCGAAGGATCGCCGATGCATGGTTGGCCCGCCAATGGCACATGGGACATCCTGCCCGGCCCGGGCCTTCGGGCGGTGCTGGACCATGCCGTCCACGGCGCGCGGGTGGAGAAAGAGCTGACCCTGATCGACGGGCATCCCTTCGTCTATCAGAACCACGTCTTTCGGGGCGGCAGCGGCACGGTCACGGTGGCCAATCACGCCATGGTCAGCCTGCCCAACGGCGGCACCCTGCGGTTTTCGCCCAAACGCTGGTTCGAAACCTCGGCCAACCCGCAGGAGACGGACCCGGCCCGTGGCCGCTCGGCCCTTGTCTATCCGGCGCGGGTGACTGATCCGGCCGCCATGCCGCTGGCCGCCGGGGGCACGGTCGACATCACCCGCTTTCCCTATGCGCCCGGGCACGAGGATTTCATCGTGGGGGTCGAGGCGGCGGGGCATGCGCTGGGCTGGACCGCCGTGACCCGCGCGGTCGAGGGGGATCTGTATCTGTCGCTCCGCCATGCGCAGCGCCTGCCCATGACGATGATGTGGCATTCCCACCTGGGCCGCGACTATGCGCCATGGTCGGGGCGGCATGCCTTCTGCCTTGGGGTCGAGGA
>JBHYFN010000028.1:0-51595 GCA_051859505.1 Paracoccaceae bacterium | reverse complement strand
TAACCTCTGACCCAGGGCACAAGCGTCTCGTCCGGGATTTCTGCAAGATGCCTGCAATCCAGCGTGGCAATTCCACCCGCCCAATCAAGTGCACTCGCATGATTTGGCTGCATAACCGGAGCCACTAGCGCGATGCCCATGAAGGCCAATCTCACCCCACAACCTCCGCCGTCTCAAGCACCGCATGCAGCAGCACATCGGTGGACTTTCTCGCCCAGTCGGGGCTGATCTCTTCGGCTTCGTTGTGGCTGAGGCCATCGACGCAGGGGCACATGATCATCGTCGTCGGGCAGGTGCGGTTGATCCAGCAGGCATCATGCCCCGCGCCCGAGACGATATCCATATGGCTGTAGCCCAGCCGCTCGGCCGCGCCGCGGACACGCTCCACCAGGACCGGGTCAAAGGCCGGCGGATCGAAGGCGCCGGCCACTTGCGTGCGGAAGGTCACGCCCACGTCGGCACAAAGGCCGGGGGCGCGGGCGTGGAATTCGGCGACCATCTCTTCCAGAACCGGAAGGAGGTGACTGCGCAGGTCGACGGTGAAGACGACCTTTTCGGGGATGATGTTGCGACTGTTCGGATAGACGTCGATATGCCCGATCGCCCCCACCGCGGCGGGCTGGCGGGCGATGGCGATCTCGTGGACAAGCTCCGTCACCTTCGCGAGGCCCCTGCCCGCATTCCGGCGCAGATACATCGGCGTCGAACCCGTGTGCTGGCCCTTGCCCGTGACCGTGCATTCGATCCAGCGCAGGCCCTGGCCATGGGTGACGACGCCGATCTCCTTGCCCTCGGCCTCGAGGATCGGGCCCTGCTCGATATGCAGTTCGAAATAGGCATGGAACCGGCGCGCACCGACCGGCTCCTCGCCCTGCCAGCCGATCCGGGCAAGCTCGTCGCCCAGCCGCTTGCCATTGGCATCCACCCGGTCATGGGCGAATTGCTGGTCGATCACCCCGGCATAGACGCCCGAGGCCAGCATGGCGGGGGCGAAGCGCGTGCCTTCCTCGTTCGTCCAGTTCGCCAGCACGATCGGATGGCGCGTGCGGATGCCAAGATCGTTCAGCGTGCGCACCACCTCGAGCCCGCCCAGAACGCCCAGCACCCCGTCATACTTGCCCCCCGTGGGCTGGGTGTCGAGATGGCTGCCGATGCAGACCGGCAGGGCGTCGGGGTCGGTGCCCTCGCGCAGCGCGAACATGGTGCCCATCTGGTCAAGGCCCATGGTCAGACCCGCCGCCTCGCACCAGGCCTTGAACAGGGCCCGTCCCTCGGCATCCTCGTCGGTCAGGGTCTGGCGATTGTTGCCGCCCGCGATACCGGGGCCGATCTGCGCCATTTCCATCAGGCTGTCCCAAAGCCTTTCACCGTCGATGCGCAGATTCTCTCCGGGGGCGGTCATTGGGCAGTCCTCTGGCAGGGCGTGGCTTCGTCCAGGCTTGATTTGACCACTTGGTCAAACCGAGGCTATCATCCCATTGCCCGCAGTCAAGGAGTCTGCGGGGCAAACGGGCAACTGCGGAATTTCCGGGCGACTGGTCGCCGCAGGCGCAGGCGCTGCTTGCGAAACGGGCAGAGTGCGAGGGGAGAGCTCACCGATGAAGGCGGCACCACCAGAGCGCCGCACACCGTCCGGACCGACGCGAACCCGGATCCAGACCCGCAACCGGCAGGCGATCCTCGAAGCGGGGCTCGACGTGTTCTCGGCGCAGGGATTTCGCGGGGCAACGCTGGACGAGATCGCGACCGCGGCCGGATTGTCCAAGCCCAACCTGCTCTACTACTTCCCGTCGAAAGAGGCGATCCATGCGGCGCTGCTGACGCAATTGCTCGACACATGGCTGGATCCGCTGCGCGACCTCGACCCGGAGGGCGATCCGGTGGAGGAACTCCTCACCTATGTGCGGCGCAAACTCGAGATGTCGCGGGATTACCCAAGGGAAAGCCGGCTCTTTGCCAACGAGATCCTGCAAGGCGCGCCCAGGATCGGGGCGGTGATCGAGGGCGATCTGCAGGCGCTGGTGGCCGAAAAGGCAGCCGTCCTGCGGCGGTGGATGGAGGCGGGACGGATCGCCGCCCTGCATCCGGTGCATCTGATCTTCTCGATCTGGGCGCTGACCCAGCATTACGCGGATTTCGAGATGCAGGTCCGGGCCGTGCTGGGCGACGGGCAGGATCCCTACCCGGAGGCGGAACGCTATCTCGAGACGCTGTTTCGCCAGCTTCTGGCGTCCTGATCGTCGCTGCCTGCGTGGAATTGACCTCGTTCGGGCGACCCTGAGGGCATGGGCCAACCCGATGACCTGACCTCTCGACCCTGTCTGGGTCGCATGGCCCGATGCGCGTGCTGCCCTGACCGGCCGGGTGCCCGGCTGGGGCCGGGCGCAAAAGTCTTCTGCGAAGACTTTTGACCACAAGATTTTTCTGCGAAAAATCTTGCCCCGCCCTATTCGGCAGCGCGGGCTGCGGGATTGTTCGGATGCGTCGTCCAGTTGGCGTAGTCGCCCACGGTCTTGCCGGTGCGCGCATCCACGGCCCCCTTGGGCAGTTCCACCATGGTGATGCACTCCTCCACGGGGCAGACATTGACGCAAAGGTTGCAGGCCACGCATTCCGCGTCGTTGACCTCGAACACCCGCCCCGGCTTCATCCAGATCGCCTGATGACTGGTATCCTCGCAGGCCGCATAGCAACGCCCGCATTTGATGCAGGCGTCCTGGTCGATCCGCGCCTTGGTCACATGGTTCAGGTTCAGATCCTGCCATTCCACGAAGTTCGGCACCGCGCGACCCACGAGGTCGGACAGGGCCATCTCCTTTTCGTCCAGATATTGCGACAGGCCCGAGATCATCTCCTGCACGATCTTGAACCCATATGTCATGGCCGCCGTGCAGACCTGCACATTGCCCGCCCCCAGCGCCATGAACTCGGCCGCGTCCCGCCATGTGGTGATGCCGCCGATCCCCGAGATCGGCAGGCCCCGCGTTTCCTCGTGCCGGGCGATCTCGGCCACCATGTTCAGCGCAATCGGCTTGACCGCCGGTCCGCAATAGCCCCCATGCGACCCCTTCCCGTCGATCATCGGAAAGGGCGAGAAATGGTCGAGGTCGACATTGGTGATCGACTTGACCGTGTTGATCAGGCTGACCGCATCGGCCCCGCCGCGATGTGCCGCCATCGCCGGCGGCAGGATCGAGGTCACATTCGGCGTCAGCTTCACGATGCAGGGCATGCGCGAATATTGCTTCACCCAGCGCGTCACCATCTCGATATATTCGGGAACCTGCCCGACGGCCGATCCCATGCCGCGTTCGGCCATGCCATGCGGGCAGCCGAAGTTCAGCTCGACCCCGTCGGCGCCAGTATCCTCGATCCGGCGCAGGATGTCCTTCCAGCTTTCCTCTTCGCAGGGAACCATGAGGCTGATGACCACCGCCCGGTCGCGCCACTTGCGCTTGACCTCCTTGATCTCGCGCAGGTTCACCTCGAGCGGGCGATCGGTGATCAGCTCGATGTTGTTCAACCCCAGCACGCGGCGATCGGCGCCATGGACCACGCCGTAGCGCGGCCCGTTGACATTGACGATGGGCGGGCCCGCCTCGCCCAGCGTCTTCCAGACCACGCCGCCCCAGCCCGCCTCGAAGGCGCGTTCGACATTGTACTTCTTGTCCGTCGGCGGGGCAGAGGCCAGCCAGAACGGGTTGGGGGATTTGATCCCGATGAAATCGCTCGAAAGATCAGCCATCTCGCTTCCTCCGTAGGGCGGGGTTCACCCCGCCGCCCCGATCAATGCCGCGTGAATATCCTCGGCCGCGTCGCGCCCTTCGGCCACTGCCGTCACGGTCAGGTCATCGCCCCCCGCCGCGCAATCGCCTCCGGCCCAGACGCCCGCAACGCTGGTCCGGCCCGGCCCCGTGACCGCGATCTTGCCGCCCGCCACCGCCAGCCCCGCATCGCCGACCAGCCGTTGACCGATGGCCTTGAACACCTGATCCGCCGCCAGACGGAACCGCTCGCCGGTGCCGCGCAGGCCGTCGGGCCCCTCTGCGGTATGTTCGAACTCGACCTCGACCGCGGCCCCGTTGCCGTGGATGGCGACCGGCATCACGTTGAACAGGAGCCGCACGCCCTTCGACGCCGCCAGATCCTGTTCATAGCGCGAGGCGCTCATCTTCGCGCGGCTGCGGCGATAGGCGATGGTCACCTGGTCCGCGCCCAGAAGTTTCGACTGCACCGCCGCATCCACCGCCGTCATGCCGCCGCCGATCACCACGACATTGCGCCCCACCGGCAGGGCTGCCAGATCCTCCGCCTGGCGCAGCTCGGCGATAAAGCCCACGGCGTCGAGAACCCCGTCCCTGTCCTCGCCCGCCACGCCCAGCGCATTCACCCCGCCAAGGCCCAGGCCCAGGAACACCGCGTCGAACTCGGCCTGCAGCGCGTCAAGCATCAGGTCCGCGCCCAGCGCGCGGCCCGGCTCGAGCGTGATCCCGCCGATGCCCAGAAGCCAG
Organism: Paracoccaceae bacterium; assembly: GCA_051859505.1. Lineage (GTDB taxonomy): Bacteria > Pseudomonadota > Alphaproteobacteria > Rhodobacterales > Rhodobacteraceae > JAFIEN01. The sequence goes on along the minus strand of JBHYFN010000028.1, from coordinate 47,084 downwards.
TCCACCTCGCGCGCGGCGAAATCCTCGGTCGCCTTGTAGGCGGCGATCCCGTATTCGTTCAGCCCCCCCGCCTTGTCCTTCGCGTCATAAAGCGTCACCTCATGCCCGTGCATCGCCAGCCGGTGCGCACAGGCCAGACCCGCAGGCCCCGCCCCCACCACCGCCACGCGCTTGCCCGTTGCCGCGGCGCGCGCATAGGGATGGCCCTGCCGCGCCATCAGCGTATCGGTCGCGTGCCGCTGCAGGCGCCCGATCTCGACCGGCTTGCCCTCGGCCGTCTCGCGCACGCAGGCGCCTTCGCAGAGGTTCTCGGTCGGGCAGACGCGGGCGCAGATGCCGCCCAGGATATTGCTGTCGAAGATCGTCTTCGCCGCCGCCTCGGGCGTGCCGGTGGCGATCTGGCGGATGAAAAGCGGGATGTCGATGCCCGTGGGGCAGGCCGTGATGCAGGGCGCATCATGGCAGAAATAGCAGCGATCCGCGGCGGTTGCGGCCTCGTGCGGCCCAAGTGCGGGGTGCAGGTCGCAGAAATTCGCGGCGATCTCTTCGGCCGGCAGGCGGCCCGGCACGATCCCCGGCGTGAGCGGGTTTGGCATGGGTGGCGTCCTCGAACTGGCTTCCCTTTCGGCGAAGCCTGCCACAGCCGTGGAATTTTACCAAACGGTAAATTATGCTCCGGGCGAATTATGTCACGCCACCCCCGGCGCGCCGGGCGACAGAGGCACCCGGCGCAGCCGTGAGGGACGCAATGGGATCTGCGGCCAGGCGACCGCGTTCAGCCTGCCTGGAAAGCACCCAGCACATTGACCGTGTTCATGCCAAGCGCCTCGATGTCATAGCCGCCCTCAAGCACGAAGACGGTCGGCAATCCGGCACGGGCGAGCCGCGCGCCAAGGCGGCTGAAATCGTCCGAGGTCAGCCGGAAGCCGCTGATCGGGTCATTCTCGAAGGCATCAAGGCCAAGCGAGACGACCAGAACCTCGGCCCCGAAACGCGCGATCCGGCCCAAGGCGTCCTCGAGCGCCTCGAACCACGGGCCGGCGGCGGTGCCTTCGGGCAGGGGATAGTTCAGGGTAAAGCCCAGGCCCGCGCCCGCCCCGGTTTCATCCGCATAGCCAAGGAAATGCGGAAAGGCGAAACGCGGGTCGCCGTGGATCGAGGCGAACAGCACATCGTCGCGGCTGTAGAAGATATCCTGCGTCCCGTTGCCGTGGTGGAAATCGACATCGAGGATCGCCACCCGGGCGGCGCCATTGTCGCGCAGATATTGCGTGGCGATGGCGGCATTGTTCAGGAAGCAATAGCCGCCATACATGTCGAAAGCCGCATGATGCCCCGGCGGACGGCAGAGCGCGAAGGCCGAACGCTCGCCCCCCTGCACCAGCGCGGCGGCGCTCAGCGCGACATTGGCGCTGGCGCGGGCGGCGGGCCAACTGCCTTCGGTGAAAGAGGTTTCGGTCGCCAGCGCGTAATAGCCCAGAAGCCCGTCGATATGGTCGGGCCGCCGCTGCACCATGCGCCGCGCGGGCCAGCAGGTGGGGATCGCCTCGCCCTTGTAGCCTGCGGCCTGCCACATGTCCCAGGCGCGGCCGAGGAAATCGACGAAATCGGCATCATGCACCCGCAGCACCGGATCAAGGCCGAAATCGCGCGGGGGGCGGACCTCGCCCAGTCCGGCGGCCTGCACATGGCGCAGCACGATCTCGGCCCGGCTGGGGCGTTCATGCGGCATGACCAGTTCGCCGCCGAACAACTCGGTCCGGGCGTCGCGCAGGCGGTGGTCTTCGGAATATATGGTGATCACGTCAAAAGCTCCTGCAGGGGGCGGGTCGCGGGGCGGTCCAGCCAGGGTTGGGCCGCCTCATAGGCCAGGCCCACGGCAAAGGCCGCCTCGTCATGATAGGCCCGGCCCACGATCTGGATCCCGGTCGGCAATCCGGCGCGGTCAAAGCCGCTGGGAAGGGCCAGCACGGGGCAGCGGCTGAACATGTTGAAGACCATGGTGATGCACCAGTCCTCTTCCGCCATGGTGCGTTCGGCCCCGTCGAAAAGCAGCCGGTTGGCGATGAAACTGTACTCCGCCGGCGGGGCCGAGATGCCAAGCGTCGGGCAGACCAGCGCATCGAACCGGGCCATCATCGGGCCGAAGCTTTCGTAAAGCTGCGCGGCCATCAGATTGGCCTCGTAGAAGGCGGCGCCCGTGCTGCGCAGGCTGGCCTCTGCGAAGGCGACCGAATAGTCGCACATCAGGTCACGATGCGCGGGCAGCAGGGCGGCAACGCCCGCGCCGCAGAGATGTTCGAGATAGCTTTGCATCACGCGCGGCGCCTCGGGCGGCAGGGTGAAGCCGACCTCCTCGATCTCGGCACCAAGACCGGCCAGAACATCGAGCGCGCGCATCATGTTGGCGCGCACATCCGCCTCGACCTCGTAGATGCCGAAATCCGCGCTCCAGCCGATGCGCCGTCCGCGCAGGTCGGCCGGGGCTTCGGTCGGCAGCACGATCTTTTCCCGCAGCGAGGCGATGTCGCCGTCCCACTGGCCCGAGGTCACGTTCTGCATCAAGGCCAGATCGGCGACCGAGCGCGCCATGGGCCCGGTATGGCTGTAGTAATCAAGGTTGAAGGGCACGATTTCGGGGTTGCGGCCATAGGGCGGCTTGAACCCGGCCACGCCGCAGCAGGCGGCCGGAATGCGGATCGAGCCGCCGATATCGGTGCCGGTCGCCAGCACCGCCGCCCCCGCCGCCAGCGCCGCGCCCGATCCGCCGGAGGAACCGCCGGGGCTGCGCGATCCGTCCCAGGGGTTGCGCGTCACGCCGTGCAGGCGCGAATGCGTCGTGCCCAGGATGCAGAATTCGGGCGTCGTGGTCTTGCCGATGGGAATGGCCCCGGCATCAAGGAGGCGCTGGACATAGACATCCGTCCCGTCATCCACCTGATCCCTGAAGATCAGCGACCCGGAACTGCGCCGCGTGCCCGCAAGGCGCATCTCTTCCTTCACCGCCAGCGGCAGGCCCTCCAGCGGCCGCGCCGTGCCGTCGGCATAGCGGGCGGCGGCGGCGCGGGCGGCGTCTTGCGCGGCCTCGGGCCAGGTTTCGGTCCAGGCGTTCAGATGCGGCTCGGTCGCGGCCAGACGGGCCAGCGTCGCCTCCATCAGCGCGGGCGGATCAAGCGCGCCGCTGTGAAAGGCCTGCAGCGCGGCATGGCCGCCAAGGTAGGCAGGATCGTCCGACATCGGCCCCTCCGGTCGTGGTGGTGGCCGGCCCCGGAGGGCCGGCCCTTCGGGCATCAGCCTGCGGTCACTGCATCAGCTGTGTCCAGACCCGGTCGATCAGGCGCTGGGCATCGGCGCTGCAGGCCTCGGCAAAGACCAGCGGCACGTCCGCAGGATGGTTCGCCTCGGGCGCGTTCAGCACCTCTTCCGAGAAGAAGGCCTCGGATCCGCTGATGGCATTGGCATAGCCGACATAGTTGGTCTGGATCGCGATATTCTCGGGATCCATCATGAAGTCCATGAAGGCCAGCGCCGCCTCGACATTCTGCGCCCCGGTCGGCACGACCATCGAGTCGAACCAACCGACCACGCCTTCGCGCGGATAGGCATAGGTGATGTGTTCGTTGCCATTCATCCGCCCCTGGAAGGAATAGCCGCCCCAATGCGCCGCCATGATCACCTCGGCCGTCGACAGCCGGTCGTTCATCGCATCCGAGCTGTAGAGAAGCACCGCCGGCTTCTGCGCCTCGAGCAGTTCAAGGATGCGGCGGGCATCCTCGGGATCCTCGGTGCAATAGGGGATGCCCAGATAGAGGCTGGCCATGTTCACCACCTCGTCCGGGGCGGCAAGCACCTGCAGGCGGCCCTGCAGTTCGGGGGCGGGGTTGAAGAACTCCTCGAGCGACTCGCCGGGCCCCGAATAAAGATCGGCACGGTAAGAGAACGAGGCCGACCCGTAATGCCACGGCGCGGAATAGGCCTGCTCGGGATCCCAGGACGGGTTGCGCCATTCCTCGGCGACATTGGCATAGTTGGCCAGTTCGGTGATCGGCACCGGCTGCAGCAGACCCTCGGCGATCATGATCTCGACGAAATGCTGGCTGGGCATCACGATGTCATAGCCGGTCGCGCCACCCTGCAGGCGGGCGAGCAGCATCTCGTTGGAATCGTAGGCGTCGATGATGACGCCGATGCCGGTCTCGGCCTCGAATTTCTCGATCACGGCAGGGTCGATATAGCCGGTCCAGGTGTAGATGTTCAGCCGGTCGGCAAGGGCCGGGCTGGCCGAGGCGATGGCCAGGGCGCAGGCGCCGGTCCAGAGGCGATGTGTCGTCTTCATTTCTGGTTTCTCCTGTTGGTGGGGTTTGGTCTTGAACTTGGGCTTAGCGGCGCGGGCGAGAGAGCAGCCAGTAGACGGTCACCAGACTGACCGAGGCCGCGAAAAGCATGGTCGAGATGGCATTGATCTCGGGCGTGATGCCGAAGCGGATCATGCTGAAGATATAGACCGGCAGGGTCGTCGACCCGGCATCGGCGACCATCAGCGAGATGATGAAATCATCAAGCGAGATGACGAAGGCGAGCATCGCTCCGGCCATGATGCCCGGGGCCAGCAAGGGCAGCGTGACCAGGCGGAAGCTTTGCCAGGGCGTTGCGTAAAGATCCCGCGCCGCCGCCTCGAGCGACAGGTCCATGCCCTGCAGGCGCGCGCGGATCGGCATGAAGGCGAAGGGGATGCAGAAGACGGTATGGGCGATGATCAGGTTGCCCAGGCCCAGGCGGATGCCCAGCGTGGAAAAGAAGATCAGCGTCGCGATCGCCGTCACGATTTCCGGCACGAGGATCGGCAGCGACATCAGGCCAAGTGCGGCGTTCTTGCCACGAAACTGGGTCTTTCGTGCAAGGACCAGAGCGGCCGCCGTGGCGATGGTGGTGGCCATGACCGTTGCGCAGGTCGCCACGATGACAGAGTTCAGCGCCGCCGTCCGCGCCGCGCGATTGGCCAGCGCGCGGCCATACCATTCGGTGCTGAAACCGGTCCAGTTCATCGCGAACCGGCTTTCGTTGAAGGAATAGATCACCAGCACGCAGATCGGGAAATACAGGAAGACAAGCACCGCCCCGACCCAGAGCGTCAGCCCCCGGAACTCGCCCAGCTGAAGCGCGCCTCGCCGCCCGGCGCTGCGTCCGGCAAGGTGCGGGGCACGGCGCGCGGCACGGCGCGAGACGGGCGGGCTGGTGGTCTCGGCGCTCATTTGCTCAGCTCCAGACCCGTCTTGCGGTTCAGGCGCAGATAGGCGGCCATGCTGGCGACCACGAACAGCAGCAGGATCACCGCGACGGCCGCGCCAAAGGGCCAGTTCCGCCCGGTCGAGAATTGCAGCTGCACCAGATTGCCCAGCATCAGCCGCCGCGACCCGCCCAGAAGCTGCGCCGAGATGAAATCCCCCAGCGCCGGAACGAAGACAAGGATCACGCCCGCAAAGATCCCCGGCAGCGCCAGCGGAATGACGACATGGCGCATGCTGGCCCATTTGTTCGAGTAAAGGTCCGACGCCGCCTCGAACAGGCGGAAATCCAGCCGCTCGAGGCTCGCATAGATCGGCAGGATCATCAGCGGCAGATAGGTATAGACCAGCCCGATCAGGATCGCCCAGTTGGTGTAGAGGATCCCGTTCGACGCCTCGGGCCCCATCAGGCCCAGCCAGCGCAGCGGCGTGTCGATCACCCCGTCGCGGCCCAGTATGATGATCCAGGCATAGGCGCGGATCAGAAGGTTCGTCCAGAACGGGATGGTGACGAGAAAGATCAGCACATTGCGCTGATGCGGCGGGCGGCGGACGATGTACCAGGCCACCGGAAACCCCGCGACGAAGCATATCACCGTGGCAAGGCCGGCCAGACCCAGCGACCGGCCGAGGATAAGAAGATAGCCCGGATTGAAGACCAGATTGTCGTCGAAATCGCGCTGGTAGAGGAACTGCACATAGGCTGCGGTGCTGAACTCCCGATGCACGCCGCCATAGACATTCGGCTCCATGAACGAGATCACCACCATGATCCCCAGCGGGATCAGCATGAAGACGCCGATCACCAGAAGCGCCGGCCCCATGGCCAGCCAGCGCCCGGCAGAGGACTGGGCAAGGTCCGCGCTCATGGCAGGAGCACCCTCAGCGAACCGGGCGCGAAGCCAAGGCCGACCTCGGCCCCCGTCTCGGGGTCTTCGGGGTGGCCCATGCGGTTGTCGCGGCGCACGATGACCCGGCTTGCGTCGTCCAGCGCAAGCGTCAGCAGCGAGGAGGCGCCAAGGAAGGTCTTGCCCACCAGCCGTGCGCGGACCGTTCCCGCCTCGGCTCCGGTCAGGACAACGTTCTCGGGCCGCACGCTGACCGTCACCTTTGCGCCCTCGCCGATCCCGGGCACGGCGGCGGCGGTCACTTCCGCCCCACCCGACAGGCGCGCGATCACCTCTTCGCCGCTGCGCCGCAACACCTCGGCCTCGAGAAGGTTGGTGTCGCCGATGAAATCGGCCACGAAGCGGTTGTAGGGCCGGTTGTAAAGGTCGTCCGGCGTGCCGATCTGCTGGATGCGCCCGCCGGAAAGGACGGCGATCCGGTCGCTCATCGACAGGGCTTCGTCCTGATCGTGGGTGACGAAGACGAAGGTGATCCCGGTTTCGCGCTGAAGGCGCTGAAGCTCATCGCGCATGGCCTGGCGCAGCTTCAGGTCAAGCGCCGAAAGCGGCTCGTCCAGAAGCAGGACCTTGGGTTCGGGCGCGAGGGCGCGGGCCAGGGCCACGCGCTGCTGCTGGCCGCCCGAAAGCTGGCCGGGCTGGCGGTCGGCCAGATGCTCCATATGGACAAGGGCCAGCATCTCGGCCACGCGGGCCCTGATCTGCCCGGCCGGGCGGCCCAGCCGCTTCAGCCCGAAGGCCACGTTTTCGGCGACGCTCAGATGGGGAAACAGGGCATAATGCTGGAACACCGTGTTCACCGGGCGCCGCTCCGGCGGCAGGTCGCGGATCTCGGCCCCGAACAGGTGGATCGTCCCGCTGGTCAGCGCCTCGAACCCGGCCAGAAGGCGCAGAAGCGTGGTCTTGCCACTGCCCGAGGGGCCCAGAAGCGTGAAGAATTCGTTGTCGCGGATATCCAGATCGGCACCGTGCAGCGCCGTGAAGGCCGAGGCCCCGGTGCCGTAGATCTTGACCACGTCCCGAAAGCTGATCGCGGGAGGGGCGCCCTTCTGGAGCGGCGCCTCCTGGGCCTGCTCGTCAGGGCCCGGCTCGTCATGGCGATCAGACATGTTCACTGTCAACTCTCTGCCCCTTCTGCCCGCTGTCGGGGTCGAGCGAAGCCGCTCGTCTGGAATGCTGCAAGTGCTCGGTCCATCTGATCACGACTGCCCCCCATCGGCGAAAGCATCTTTTCCCGATGGGCGCCTTAGGGAAAAGCGAAGCGCCCAATGCAGCGGCATCCGCAGAACAGAGCGCCGGACAGGAGCGGCAGCCCCGCCGTCAGCCCCGCCGGCAGCCCCGCCGGCAAACCGTCGCCCCCGTCGGTTCCCGCAGCCCTGATCCGTCACCCGCGCGGCCGCGCCCCGGCCTTGACCAGTCCCGCCAGAAGCCGGTCGAGCATCGCGTCGCAGGCGGCGATCTGCTCGGGCGTGATGAATTCGTCGGGCTTGTGCCCCTGCCCGTCCATGGAACCGGGGCCGCAGACCACCGTGGGGATACCGAGGGCATCGAAAAAGCCGGCCTCGGTCCCGAAGGCGACCTTGGTCAGGCCCTGCCCGGCAAGCCCCTCTGCCCAGACCGCCACCGGCGCATCCCCGGCCAGCGCCAGACCGGGATAGGCCGACAGCGCCTCGATCCCGATCCGCGCGGCCGGGCCGTGGGCGGCACAAACCGCCTCTGCCGCCGCCTCGGCCCGCCTGCGCAGATCGGCCGGATCGTCTTCGGCAAGGCTGCGGATCTCGAACAGGATCTCGGCCCGGTCGGGCACGATATTCAGCGCCCGCCCCCCGGCCAGATAGCCCACATGCACCGTGCTGCAGGGCACGGCATAGGCCGGATCCTGGGGGCCGTCGCGTTGCAGTTCGGCCTGAAGCGCCTGCAGCGCCTGAACGAAACCGGCGGCCACGTTCAGCGCATTGACGTGCAACGGCGCAAGGGCCGAATGCCCCGCCTGCCCCGCCACGATGGCGCGGAAGGCCTGTTTGCCCTTGTGCCCGATGGCCACCTGCATCTGGGTCGGCTCGCCCACGATGGCCGCCCGGGGGCGCCCCATCAGCGGGATCAGCCGCTCCATCATCCGGCCGATCCCGACGCAGCCGATCTCTTCGTCATAGGACAGGACAAGTTTCACAGGCTCGGTCAGCGGCAGGCGGCTTGCCCTTTCGGCGGCCGAGAGCATCGCCGCGACAAAGCCCTTCATGTCGGTCGTGCCGCGGCCGTAAAGGCGCCCGTCCCGCGCGGTCAGGCGAAAGGGATCCTGCGTCCAGACCTGCCCCTCGACCAGGACGGTGTCGGAATGGGCCGAGAGCAGCACCCCCGCGCCCGGCGGGCCGATCTCGGCGTAAAGGCCGGCCTTGTCCTCCTGCGGGTCGGGGATCCGCGTCACGCGAAAGCCAAGCTGCCGCAGATGATCCTCGACAAACCCCACCAGCCCGAGGTTCGGCTTCGCGCTGACCGTGTCGAAGGCGACGAGCCGTTCAAGGATCGCCAGCGTCCGCGTCACGAGAGATCCGCCAGCCCCGTCACCTCGCGGCGGAACGGCAGGGCGTCGCCGATCCCGGCGGTGTCCAGTTCGCGCGCATAGCGATGGCCGGCATAGGTGGCCCAGGCAATCGGGCCCGGGGCCTCGGCATCGCCGATCAGGCGGACGCTGCGGATGCCCGCATCCGCCCAATCCGCCTCGCGCGCCTTCAGATCGTCATAGACCTGCCGGTTCTCCCGCCGCGAGCCCACGATCACCACCGCGTCACAGTCGAACCGCGCGATCTGATCGGTATAGGTGCAGTTCGACAGCACATGCCCCGCCCCGATCTCTGTCACGCCGCGGTTCAGCACGATATCGACCCCCATCCCGGCCAGCCGCCGGTGGATCGTGTGCTGTTCAAGCGTGTTGACCGTCCAGTCCGACAGATAGGCCGAGGGCGTGACGATGGTGACCTCATGCCCCTCGCTTCGCAAAAGCTCGGCCAGGACGCCGCCCATGTAGTAATGGTCGTCGTCATAGATCACCACCCGGCCCGATGGGCGGCGGCCATCCATGATGTCATCGGGGGTGAAGACCGGCATTTCGCCGGTCACGGGGATCGGCACGACATGCTGACGGCTGACCCCGTCCGCCCGCCAGGTCGCGCCGGTCGCGATGCAGATGTTCTGGAACCCGAAGTCAAGGATCGACGCCGCATCCAGCCGGCTGTCGAGATAGCTTTCGACATTGGGTTTCTGGCTGATCTGGTATTCGCGGTAATCCGCCACGCGCCCCCAGGCGTTCAGCCCCGGCAGCCGGCGTTCGCGCGCCACGCGCCCGCCCAACGCCTTGCCGGCTTCGGCCAGCGCCACGTCATAGCCCCGCTCGGCCAGCGCCCGCGCCGCTTCAAGCCCGGCCGGCCCCGCGCCGACGACCAGCACATTGTCGCTTTCGCCGCGCGCGGCGATGATCTCGGGGTGCCAGCCCTTGCGCCATTCCTCCATGAAGGTCGGGTTCTGGGTGCAGCGGCTGATCGACATGGTCATGTCGCCGGTGATGCAGATGTTGCAGCCGATGCATTCGCGGATGTCCTCGGGGCGGCCTTCCTCGATCTTGCGGGGCAGGAAGGGATCGGCAATCGAGGGGCGGGCACAGCCGATGGCATCGAGCGTGCCCGACCGGATCATCCGCGCCATCACATCGGGCGAGGTGAAGCGGCCCACGCCCACCACCGGCCTGTCCGACAAGTCGCGGATGCCGCGCACCAGCGCCTCTTGCGCGGCCTCTTCCTTGAAGCGCGAGGGGCCGGAGCAATCCTCCCATGTGCCATGCGCCAGATCCCACAGATCGGGCAGGTCGCGGTTCATCTCGACGAAATCGCGCAGCTCGGCATTGGAAAAGCCCAGATCGCCGATGGTTTCGTCAAGGCTGACGCGCAGGGTGATCCCCATCCTGTCGCCCACCGCATCGCGGATATCGGCGATCACCTCGCGCGCAAAGCGCGAGCGGTTCTCGAGGCTGCCGCCATATTCATCGTCGCGCATGTTGGTCGCGCGGCTGAGGAAATGCTGGAAGATCCCGAACCCATGCGCACCGTAAAGGCACAGAAGATCGAACCCCGCGACCTGCGCCCGCCGTGCGGCATTCACGAACCAGCGGCGCAGATCGCGGATCTCGTCGCGGGACAGGGCGCGGGCCTGAAGGGGATCGTTGGTAAAGGTCCGGATCGGCCCGGGCGAAACGGCGCGAGGCACCTCGCGGGTATAGAGGTTGGGGCCGTTGATGCCGGAATAGGCAAGCTGGATCCCGGCCAGCGCGCCATGTTCCTTCATCTTGCCCGCCATCCGGGCCAGCATGGGAATGTCCTGATCCTCCCACAGGCGCAGCTCGATGAAGGGCGTGATCTCGGAGGTGTGGTGGATTTCGGTCTGTTCGGTGAAGATCACGCCCCAGCCGCCTTCGGACTTCACCCCCCGCATGGCCGCCACGGCAGAGGGATCGCGATAGCCGCCGCCGTTGCAGTGGGGAACCTGATAGAACCGGTTCTTCGCCGTGACCGGCCCGATGGTCAGCGGTTCGAACAGGATGTCATGGCGGGGATCGCGCACATCGGCCTCCGTGTGGTTTTTCCCGACTGTAGCGCGGCAGGGCGCTGCCGAAACCTCACCCTGCGAAACCGTTGCTTAGGCCGGGGCTAAGGCGTCAGACAAGCGGCGTGCCGCCGATCTGGCTGAGCCGTCCGCTCTGCACCATCTGGATGCCGTAATCCTGGAAGGCGCGCACGGTGTTGGAACGTTCGGCATCCTGTGCCGTCAGGAAGCCCATCCGCAGGGCGCGCACCTGCCCCACGACGGGCAGGCAGCGGACGGGATTGCCGTCGGGCGAGGTGTCCGACAGCGGCCGCACATTGACGAAGGAATAGCCAAAGTCATTGGCCACCATGCTGCGCATCACCGCCATGTCGCGGGTGCGTTCGGTAATCACGGGCGGCTTGCCGGTATGGTGAAAGAGCGACAGGAAGTAATCGGCGCTGAGCGGCAGGTCGAGAAGGACCATCGGGTGATCCTTCAGATCCTCGATCGAGACGCTGTCGCGATTGGCCAGCGGGTGTTGCGGGCTCATCAGGGCCAGCGGCGGCAGTTTCACCACCGGGGTGAACTGCAGATCGGCCGGCAGGTCGAGGTCATAGGTCAGGGCGATGTCGATCTCGGACCGCCGAAGCGCGCTGATCAGCTCGAGCTGGTTCATCTCGTGCTGGCGCAGGCGCACGTCGGGAAAGCCCGTCTCGAACCCGCGGCGCAGGGTGGGCAGCACCAGCTGCGCAAAGGTCAGAAGGCAGCCCACCGCCAGGGGGCCGCGGACACTGCCCGAGATTTCGGCCGCAACGTCAAGCATCGCCCCCGCCTCGCGCAGGACAAGCCGGGCCTGAGCCAGCATCCGCCGCCCCCCCTGGGTCAGCGACAGGCCCTGCGCATGCTGGCGCACGAACAGCGGCAGGCCGAACTCCGCCTCGAGCTGGGTGATCGCGGCCGAGATCGAGGGGGAGGACACGTTGATCCGCTCCGAGGCGCGCGCGATGCTGCCCGCCTCGCCGACGGCAACGAAATACTCGAGCTGCCTGAGGGTGTACCTCAGCATTCCCGTTCCTTCATGCCATGATCTCCCGGACCGCGGTCAAGTGGTCAACAGGGCCGCCGGTTTGTCAAGCGGTCGCCGGGCCGGTCATTCGTCCCCCGGCACCCCATAGGTGGGCGCCGCACGCGGATCGAGGGCGCGCTGGACATAGGCGTCAAGCTGGGGTCGGTAGACTTCCCAGGCGGTGGCAATGGCCTCGATCGGGCAATCCTCGGTCCAGTCGCAGCGCAGATCGGCCACCGGCCAGGACACCCGGTCGACCACCATCATCCCCGCCGAATGCACCGGCCCCGCCTCGCCCCCTGCGGCCAGCCCGGCCCTGAGCCCCGCGATCAGCCGGTCGCCCAGATGGCCGCGCGCGGCGGTGAACCCCGCGACGATGGCCGCAGGCACGTCCGCATCGGCCAGAAGGTTGCCGCCCGAGGCCACGCCCTCGCCCTCCGCCTGTGACCAGATGCCCAGCGACCGGGGGCCGGAATGGATCGCGGTCCGCCCTGCCCCGTCCACGGCAAGAACCTGCCTGTATTCGATGAACCTGCCGCGCGCCCGCACCTCCTCGATGGCTTCGGAGGCACTCAGCCCGCCCTGCATCAGGTCCAGCGCCAGCGGCCCCAGCGCGGGATCGGTCACGTTCTGCGTCGCCACAGCCCCCACGCCCGCGCGCGCATGGGAACAGCGCGCCGCCACGGCCGGCGAGGAGGACGAGATGGCAACGCCGAACATCCCCGTCTCGGCACAGCGGGCCACAAGCGAGAAGGTCACGGGATGACCGCCGTGCCGTCGATCTCGACCAGCCATTCGGGCCGGGCCAGCGCCTGCACCACCAACCCGGTCGAGACCGGATGCACGCCTTTGATATACTCGCCCATGGTCCGGTAGACGGCCTCGCGGTGGCGGATGTCGGTGATGTAGACGACGACCTTGACCAGATGCTCCATCCCGCCGCCCGCCTCTTCGATCAGCTGGCGGATGTTCTGCATCACCTTGTGGGTCTGTTCCACGGGATCGTGGCTGTCGACGTTGCGCGCGTCGTCAAGGTTCTGCGGGCACTGCCCCCGCAGCCAGACGATGCGCCCGCCTTCAGTGACCACCGCCTGGCACAGGTCGTTGTCCAGCGCCTGTTCGGGATAGGTGTCGCGGGTGTTGAACTTGCGGATACGGGTATGGGCCATGACGGGTTCCTGCACTGGGGCCGGCCAAGTCTAGGCGGGCCCGAGGGGCGGGGGAAATAGGGCTTTCCTCATCTGCGATAAGGGCGGGGCTAAGGCTGGTTAGCGTGAACCCAACCAAGGCTTTCGCAAATCGTAGTGTCTGCCCTTGCCGGCCGCCCCCTATGGTCCCGGATAAACCGGAGGATGGAAGGGCAGCATGGAGAGTTTCGATACCGTGGTCATCGGCGCCGGACAGGCCGGGGTCGCCATGAGCGAACATCTGACCGCGCAGGGATGCGATCATGTGGTGCTGGAACGGCACCGCATCGCGGAACGCTGGCGCTCGGAGCGCTGGGACAGCCTCGTCGCCAACGGCCCCGCATGGCATGACCGCTTTCCGAACATGCGTTTCGACTGCGATCCCGATACCTTTGTCGGCAAGGAGGCGGTCGCCGATTACTTCGTCGCCTATGCCCAGCGGTTCAACGCCCCGATCCGCACCGGGGTCGAGGTGCGGAAGGTCACGCCGCTCGCGCGGCGCTCGGGCTTTCGGATCGAGACATCCGACGGCGTGATCGAGGCCCGCAACGTCGTGGCGGCGACCGGCGCCTTCCAGACCCCGGTGATCCCGGCACTGGTGCCCGAGGGCGCGGTGCCGCTGCAGATCCACTCCAACGCCTATCGCAACCCCGCGCAACTGCCCGAGGGGGCGGTTCTTGTCGTCGGGGGCGGGTCGTCCGGGGTGCAGATCGCCGAAGAGCTGCTGGCCGCCGGGCGCAGGGTCCATCTTTCCATCGGCCCGCACGACCGACCGCCGCGCCGGTACCGGGGGCGCGACAATGTCTGGTGGTTGGGGGTTCTGGGCAAGTGGAACGCCGACAGCCCGGGCGCGGGCACCGAACATGTCACCATCGCGGTCAGCGGGGCCCATGGCGGCCGCACGATAGACTTCCGCCGGCTTGGTCATCAGGGGATGCAGCTTCTGGGACGAACCGAAGGATATGCCGACGGCACGCTTCGCTTCGCGCCGGATCTGGCGCGGAACCTGCAGGCGGGCGATGCCAACTATCTTTCGGTTCTGGACGAGGCGGATGCCTATGTGATGCGCCATGGCCTCGACCTTCCCGAAGAGCCCGAGGCAAGGCTGATCCCCGCGGATCCTCCTTGCGTGACGAACCCGACCCTTGAACTGGACCTGAAACAGGCCGGGATCGGCGCAATCGTCTGGGCGACCGGCTACAGTTTCGATTTCGGCTGGATCGAGGCCGACACGTTCGACGACCGGGGCCGCCCGCTGCACCAGCGCGGGGTCAGCCGGGAGCCGGGGCTCTATTTCCTTGGCCTGCCGTGGCAGACCCGGCGGGGGTCGTCCTTCATCTGGGGCGTCTGGCATGACGCAAGGTTCATCGCCGACCAGATCGCAATCCAGCGCGACTACATGGCCTATCATCAAGGCGCATCCGCCCGGACCCACGAGAACGCCTGAGGCCCCCGGGGGGCGGCCGCCGTGGACCGAACCCGCTCGATGGCGGGATGGTGCGGATTGCCGGGTTTGATGCGCCCCTGCGCGACCTGGCGGACGGTTCACCGGGTGCCGGCCGGCAGGTGGGTCACAGGGCGGGTCACAGGGCGGGTCACAGCGCGTGGCAGGCCGCGCGGCCGCTGCCGATGGCGCGCATCTCGGGCAGGGTCGTGCGGCACTCCGGCATCGCCCGGGGGCAGCGCGGATGAAAGGCGCAGCCCGGCGGCGGGTCGATCGGGTTGGGGATCTCGCCCTCGACCCTCTGACGACGACGCCCCGAAAGCGCAAGATCGGGCACCGCGTCCAGAAGCATCCGCGTATAGGGATGGCGGGCCTCGCGGAACAGCGCCTTGCCCTCGGCCTCGTCCACCAGTCGGCCGAGGTACAGCACGCCGATCCGCGTCGCCATGTGGCGCACGACCGAAAGGTCGTGGCTGATGAAGAGATAGGTCAGCCCAAGCTCGTCCTGCAGGTCGCGCATCAGGTTCAGGATCTGCGCCTGCACCGAAACATCAAGCGCCGAGGTGGGCTCGTCGCAGACGATGAACTCGGGGTTGGAAGACAGCGCGCGCGCGATGGCGATGCGCTGGCGCTGGCCGCCGGAAAACTCGTGCGGGTATTTCTCGGCATCCTGCGCGGAAAGGCCCACGGTATCAAGAAGCTCGCCCACCCGGTTCGTCACCGCCGCGCCCTTCAAGAGGCCGAAGCGGTGGATCGGCTCGGCAATGATCTCGCCCACGCGCCAGCGGGGGTTGAGGCTGGCGAAAGGATCCTGAAAGATCATCTGGAAGCGACGGCGGAGCGCGCGCATCGAGGCGCCTTCGGTGCCCGACATGACCTGCCCGTCGAACAGGATCTGGCCCGAGCTGGGCGGCAAGAGGCCCACGACCATCTTGGCGATGGTCGATTTGCCCGAGCCGCTTTCGCCCACCAGCGCATAGGTTTCGCCCCGGTTGATGGTGAAATCCACATCCGCCACGGCGGTCAGGAACTGCCTCTCCTGCCGTTCCAGCACGCGGTTGAGCCAGGGGCGCGAAATGTCGAACCGTCGGCCAAGGCCCTGGACCTGCAGCAGCGGCTCAGCCATGGTCGGCCCCTTGGGCGTCTTCGGCGTAAAGCCAGCAGGCGACCTGCCGCCCGTCGCCCGTAGCCAACGCCTCGGGCCGGTCGGTGCGGCAGCGGGCCATCACCTCGCCGCATCGGGGGTTGAAGGCGCAGCCCGGCGGGATCGCGTTCAGGCGCGGCATGGCGCCGGGGATCTGGACCAGCCGGTCGGTTTCCTGCGTCAGCGTCGGGATCGAGCCCATGAGGCCGCGGGTATAGGGGTGCCGGGCCGCGGTGATGACCTCGGCCACGGGGCCGATCTCGGCCAGCCGGCCGGCATAGAGGACGGCGACACGGTCGGCGGTTTCGGCGATCACCCCCATGTCATGCGTGATCAGCAGGACCGAGGCGCCGCGTTCGGCGCAGATCTCCTTGATGAGGTCGATGATCTGCGCCTGGACCGAGACATCGAGCGCGGTGGTGGGCTCGTCCGCGATGACCACTTCGGGTTCGGCACAAAGGGCCAGCGCGATCACCACGCGCTGGCGCATACCGCCCGAGAAATGGTGCGGATAATCGTCGATCCGGCGCGCGGCGGCGGGGATGCCCACGCGGTCGAGCAGGGCAATCGCGCGCTTGCGGGCCTCGGCCTCTGACACGGGGGCATGGGTGCGGATCGTTTCGGTCAGCTGGCGGGCGACGGTGTAGAGCGGGTTGAGGCTGGTCAGCGGATCCTGAAACACCATGCCGATGCGCTTGCCGCGGATGCGGCGCATCGCTTCGGGCGTGGCGCTGTCGATGCGTTCGCCCCTCAGCCGGATCTCGCCCCCGGCGATGCGGCCCGGCGGTTCCAGCAGGCCGATGATCGCGGCCCCGGTCAGCGACTTGCCCGCTCCGGATTCGCCGACCATGCCCAGAACCTCGCCCGGGGCGATGTCGAACGAGAGCCCGTCAAGCGCGCGGAGCGTGCCGCGCCGGGTGGGAAACTCGACCACGAGGTCGCGGACAGAGAGAAGGGGCGCGGTCATCTGAGCCTCGGGTTCAGCGCGTCGCGCAGCCAGTCGCCCAGGAGGTTGACCGAGAGGGCAAGGGCCAGAAGGGCAAGCGACGGGAAAAGCAGGATCCACCATTCGCCCGAGAACAGGAACTTCTGCCCGATGCGGATCATCGTGCCAAGCGAAGGCTGGGTGGCGGGGACGCCCACGCCGAGGAAGGACAGCGTCGCCTCGGCGATGATGGCCAGCGCAAGGCCGATGGTGGCGATCACGAGGACCGGCCCCATCACATTGGGCAGGATGTGGCGGGCCACGATGCGGATCGGGTGGACGCCGATGACGCGGGCGGCCTGGACATATTCCTTGTTCTTCTCGACCATCGCCGCACCCCTCACGACCCGGGCATAGTTCACCCATTCCGACAGGCCGATCGAGATGATCAGCACCCAGATCGCCATCTGCTCGCGGCTGCCCGGCGGGATGAAGCCGCGCGCCACACCGAAGATCAGAAGCGCGATCAGGATGGCGGGGAAGGTGAGTTGCACATCGGCGATCCGCATCAGCAGGCTGTCGACCCAGCCCCCCTTCCACCCCGCCAGAAGGCCCAGCGAGATGCCGAGGACCATCGCAAACAGCACCGCCGACAGCCCCACGAACAGCGAGATGCGGGTGCCGTAAAGGATGGTCGACAGGATATCCCGGCCCTGATCGTCGGTGCCCAGAAGATAGGTATTGCCGGTAAAGGCGTTGGGCTGTCCTGGCGGGGTGAAGCCGTCCATCAGGTTCAGCGTGGCCGGGTTGAACGGGTCATGCGGCGCGATCCAGGGCGCCAGCACGGCGGCCAGGATCATCCCCAGCGACACCACGGCCGCGACGATGGCCACCGGCGAATGGCGGAAGGACCAGGCGATGTCGCTGTCCCAGGCGCGGGCTATGCGGTTCATCGGCGCCCCCTCAATGCCCGGCCGCCCGGTCCACGCGCAGGCGCGGATCGACGGCGTAATAGAGCAGATCGACGGTCAGGTTGATCACGACAAAGACCAGCGCGATCAGCATCAGATAAGCCGCCATCACCGGCACATCGACGAACTGGACCGAGTTGATGAACAAGGCCCCCACCCCCGGCCATTGAAACACCGTCTCGGTGATGATCGAGAAGGCGATGATCGAGCCAAGCTGCAGCCCGGTGATGGTGATGACCGGCACCAGCGTGTTCTTGAGCGCATGGCCGAAATGGACCGCCCGGTTGGTCAGGCCGCGGGCGCGGGCAAACTTGATGTAATCGGCGCGCAGCACCTCGAGCATCTCGGCCCGCACGAGGCGCATGATCAGCGTCATCTGGTAAAGCCCCAGCGTGATCGCCGGCAGCACAAGCGAGGCCCGGCCCGAGGGCGTGAGCAGCCCCGTGCGCCAGGGGCCGATCATCACCGTCTCGCCCCGCCCGAATGAGGGCAGCCACTGCAGCTCGACCGCGAAGATCCAGATCAGCAGCACCCCGATCAGGAAGGTCGGCAGCGACACCCCGATCAGCGAGGTGGTCATGATGAAATTCGACAGCCACCCCCGCCGGTTCAGCGCCGTATAGACGCCGAGCGTGATCCCAAGCGCAAAGGCCACGATGCCCGAAACCAGCGCCAGCTCGAGCGTGGCGGGCAGGCGCGACAGGATCAGCTCCATCACCGGTTGCTGCAGGCGGTAGGAGATTCCGAAATCCCCCTGCAGCGCACGCCCCACGAAACGGGCGAATTGCGACAGGATCGGATCGTTGAGGCCAAGGCTCTCGCGCAACGCCTCGCGCTCGGCCAGCGTGGTTTCCTGCCCGACCATCGAGGCGACGGGATCGCCCACGAAGCGAAACAGCGAAAACGCCACCAGCGCCACGACCAGCATCACGATGGCCGATTGGAAAAGCCTGCGAAGGATGAAGGCGAACATGGCGACCGGAGCCTTGGGTCAGGTTCTGCAAACGGGGCGGGAAAGCGAACGCCCGCACGGGGGCCAACCCCGCGCGGGCGTGAGGGTCAAGGCACGGGGCCTAGTTCCCGAAGGTCACATCGGCCATCGAGGGCTGGTTCTCGGGATGGACCTCGAGGTTGATCCCGTCGCGCATCGCATAGGCCAGCATCTGGTTATGCACGTTCAGGAAGATGCGCTCTTCCATCACCTCGTCCCAGATCTCGGCGATCATGGCGTCGCGGGCGTCAAGGTCGGTCATGGTTGCCAGCGCCTGGATCTTGGCGTCAAGATCGGGGTTGGAGTAGCGCGAACCGTTGTAGGCGCCGTAGCTGCCCTCGCGCGTGTGGACCAGGAAATCGAACACATACTGGCTGTCGAAGGTCGGCACGCCCCAGCCCAGCAGGTAGAAATCCGTCTCCCAGTTCTCGATCAGCGGGAAGTGGAGCGAGCGGGTCTGCGACACGAGGTTCGCATTGATCCCGATCCGGCCCAGCATGCCCACCAGCGCCTGACAGATCGCCTCGTCGTTGATGTAGCGATCATTGGGGCAATGCAGATCGACCGAGAAGCCGTCCGGGTAGCCGGCTTCGGCCACCAATGCCGCGGCGCGTTCCAGATCGGGGGCGGAATAGGCGTTCATCTCTTCCGTCCAGCCGTTCACGAAGGGCGGCAGGGGTGCGGCCGAGGGCTGCGACTCGCCCCGCATCACCACCTGCTGGATCGCGTCGCGATCAAGCGCCAGCGCCATCGCCTCGCGCACTTCGGGCTTGGCGAAGGGGTTGTCGTCGACATTGGCCGAGGCAAGCGTCTCGGAGGTCATGTCGTAGCTGAAGAAGATGTTGCGGTTTTCGGGCCCGCGCACGACGCGGATGCCGTCGGTCTGTTCCAGCCGGGCGATATCCTGCACGGGCACGTCCTGCACGATATCGACCTCGCCCGACAGAAGGGCGGCCACACGGGTCGCGGCTTCGCTGATGGGCGTGTAGATGATCTCGGTCACCTGCGGGGCCTCGGCCCAGTGGCCGTCGAAGGCGCGCAGCACGGTGCGGACCTCGGGATCGCGCTCGACCAGCACATATTGGCCGGTGCCGTTGGCGTTGCGCACCGAATGGGCCTCTTCGCCGGCGGCGTAGTTGGGCGAAAGCTCGACCCCATGCTCTTCGGCCCAGGCGCGCGACATGATGAAGGTATTGGTCAGGTTCTGCACATAAAGCGGCGAGGGGCCCGAGAGCCTGACCCGCACGGTCATGTCGTCGGAGGCCGTCACCTCCTCGACCGCGGCATGGAGCGCCGCGACACCCGAGGGCGGCGTCCGCGCCCGGTCGAGCGAGAAGACGACGTCATCGGCGGTGAGCGTCTGGCCCTCGTGGAAGGTCACGCCTTCGCGGATGCGGAACACCCAGACGGTTTCATCCTCGGGGTCGATGAACCACTCGGTCGCCAGACGCGGCGTGAGCGAGCCATCCAGCGCGCGGCCCATCAGCGTCTCGTAGATGTGATGGTTCAGCGTATGGGTCGGCCCTTCGTTCTGGCTGTGCGGGTCCATGGTCAGCGCGTCGCCGACACGGGCCCAGCGAACCGTCTCGGCGCTCGCGGCGCCGACGGACAGCAGGAGGGCGGTCCCGGCCAGCAACGCGGCAGCAGCGGTCAGAGGCAGGTTTTTCATGGTCTTTCTCCCTGTCTATTGTTTCTAACGGGGTCGAGCGCCCCGCCTTGGGTCAAGCGTGACCTTCGCCACCGGGCGCGTCAAGCCCCAAGCGCGACCATCGACGGGATCGCCCGCATCCGCCGATCCCGGACCGGTTCATCGGCAAGAGCAATCGCGGCTGCTGGGAATCTCGTCGGATCAGGGCAGTGAAAGACCCCTTTTCCCCGCCCCGGATGCAGGTCCGTCGCCTGGCGGCCGGGCCGATGGCTGGCCCGGCCCCAGCCTTGCCCGCCTATCCGTGCTTGATCATCACATGGCGCACGACGGTGTAATCCTCGAGCGCGTAAGAGGACATGTCCTTGCCATAGCCCGACTGCTTCAACCCGCCATGCGGCATTTCATTGACCAGCATGAAATGCGTGTTGATCCAGGTGCAGCCGTAACGCAGCGCCGCCGCCGTCGCCATCGCGCGGCCCACATCCCGCGTCCAGACCGAGGAGGACAGGCCGTAATCGCTGTCATTGGCCCAGGCGATGGCCTCGTCCACCTCGGAAAACGGCGTGACCGAGACGACGGGGCCGAACACCTCGCGCCGCACGATCTCGTCGGCCTGCAGGGCCCCGGCGACAACGGTGGGGCGGTAGTAAAAGCCCTGATCCATCGCCTCGCCGCCGGTGGTGATCTCGATATGGCCGACCTCGCGCGCGCGGTTGACGAAGCTTGCCACCCGGTCGCGCTGGCGCTGGCTGATCAGGGGGCCGATCTCGTTCGTCGTGTCATCCTCGGCGGCCAGCGTGATCGAAGCGGCGGCCGAGGTCAGGTCGGCGACAAGGTTGTCATAGATCTTGCGGCCCGCATAGACGCGGCAGGCGGCGGTGCAATCCTGCCCGGCATTGTAGAAGGAAAAAGCCCGCAAGCCTTCGACCACTTCCGACAGGTCGGCATCGTCGAAGACCACGACCGGCGCCTTGCCGCCCAGTTCCAGATGCGTCCGCTTGACCGTCTTGGCGGCCGCATCCAGCATCTTGCGCCCGGTCGCGACGTCTCCGGTCAGCGAGATCATGTCCACATCCGCATGGTGGATCAGGTGGCTGCCCACCGTCTGCCCGCGCCCCGGGATGACGCTGACCACGCCTTCGGGCAGTTCCTCGGCCAGGATGCGGGCCAGCTTGAGCGCCGTCAGCGGCGTCTGTTCGCTGGGCTTGAAGACGACCGTATTGCCCCCCGCAATCGCCGGGGCCAGTTTCCACGCCATCATCATCAGCGGATAGTTCCACGGCGCGATCGAGGCCACGACCCCGATCGGATCGCGCCGGACCATGCTGGTATGGCCCGCCATGTATTCGCCCGCGACCTGCCCGTGCATCGTGCGTACGGCACCCGCGAAAAAGCGGTAGCAATCCACCACGGCCGGGATCTCGTCGCCAAGGGCCGCGTTGATCGGCTTGCCGCAGTTCAGCGCCTCGAGCGCGGCAAAGCCCTCGGCCTCGGCCTCGATCCGGTCGGCGATGCGCAGCAGGGCGGCCGAACGTTCGGCCGGCGTGGTGCGCGACCATGTGCCGAAGGCCTCGCGCGCGGCGGCGACGGCGCGGTCCACCTGCCCGGTCGAGGCTTCGGGCAGATCGAGGATCAGCCCCCCGGTGCGCGGGTTCAGGATCGGCTCGGCCGTTTCCTCGCCGGCCTCGAAGGAGGCGCCGATCAGGCACTGGGTGTCGATGGATGTCATGGAAACCTCCCTTGGGTCACTTGCCCCCGCCGGCGGTCTCGGATCCGCCGCGGGTCAGGTAGAATGCGATGAGGATGGGCACGAAGGTCGTGGCAAAGACGACGATGGCCACGACATTGGTGACCGGGCGCTGCCGGGGCCGGACAAGCTCGTTCAGCATCCAGATCGGCAGCGTGCTTTGCTGGCCTGCGGTGAAGGTGGTCACGATCACCTCGTCGAAGGACAGGGCGAAGGCCAGCATCCCCCCCGCCAGAAGGGCTGTGCCAAGGTTGGGCAGCAGGACATGCCGGAAGGTCTGGAACCCGTTGGCCCCAAGGTCGAGCGAGGCTTCGACGATGGACCCCGACAGCCGCCGGA
The DNA here is from genome assembly GCA_051859505.1 of Paracoccaceae bacterium. Lineage (GTDB taxonomy): Bacteria > Pseudomonadota > Alphaproteobacteria > Rhodobacterales > Rhodobacteraceae > JAFIEN01. The sequence continues at coordinate 24,857 of JBHYFN010000028.1, read as the reverse complement.
ACCGGGCGACCGCGTTGTTGAAGACGATCACGATGCAGAAGGTCGCGTGGCCCATCACGATGGTCCAGGTGGAAAACGGGATCTCCATCACCGCAAAGGCCGAACGCAGCGACATGCCGGTGATGATCCCCGGCAGGGCGATGGGCAGGATGATCAGAAGGCTGATCTGGTCGCGCCCGAAGAACCGCGTCCGCGCCATGGCCGCGGCGCAAAGCGTGCCCAGGATCATCGCCATCACGGTCGAGATCGCGGCGACCCGCAGCGACAGGTACAAAGGCGGCCAGATATCCTCGCGATTCCAGGCCACTGCGAACCATTCAGTCGTCAGGCCCGGCGGCGGGAACTGGTAGGTGCGTTCGTCCGTGGTGAAGGCGTAGAGGAAGATCAACAGGATCGGCAGATGCAGGAACAGCAAGCCCCCTATCGCCGCCAGCTTCAGGCCCCAGCCCGCGCGATCAGAGAGCATCGAACGCCCCCTTCCGCCGCGCGATGCTGAGGTAGATCAGCATGATGATGATGGGCACCACGGCAAAGGCCGCCGCCAGCGGAATGTTCCCGGCGGTGCCCTGAAGCTGATAGACGGCCTGCCCGATCATCCGGGCGGAATTGCCGATGATCTGCGGCACGATGTAATCGCCCAGCGTAAGCGAGAAGGTGAAGATCGACCCCGCGATCACGCCCGGCAGGGCCAGCGGCAGGATCACCGTGCGGAAGGTCTGCCCCTTCGAGGCGCCCAGATCGGCCGAGGCCTCCAGCATCGACAGCGGCACCCGCTCGAGTGCGGCCTGCATCGGCAGGATCATGTAGGGCAGCCAGATATAGACGAAGACCAGCCATGTGCCGATATAGCTGGTCGAGAGCGAATTGCCCCCGATGACCGGGATCGCAAGGATGCCGTTCAGGATGAAGGACGCGCCGATCCCGTCCATCGCCCAGGTGATGATGCCTTCCTTGGCCAGGATCAGCTTCCAGGCATAGACCTTGACCAGATAGGACGACCAGAGCGGCAGGAGCACGCCCAGATAGAACAGCGCCTTCCAGCCGCCCCGCGCATAGCGGGCCGCATAATAGGCGATGGGAAAGGCGATCACCGCCGCGCCCAGCGTGACCGAGGCCGCCATCACCACGGTGCGGATGATGATGTCGAGGTTCTGGGGCCGGAACAGCTCGGCATAGGTGGAAAGCGTGAACTCCCGCACGATCAGGCCCGAGAATTCGTCGATGGAATAGAAACTCTGCAGCAGCAGAGTGGCGAGTGAGCCCAGATAGACCACGCCCAGCCAGCCCAGCGGCAGCGCCAGAAGCAGCACCAGAAGGACATTCGGACTGCGCCAGAACAGCGCGCTGATCCGGTCGGCGGGGCCCCGGTCGGGAAGGGTGGCGGCCACCGCCACGGGGGGGGCGGCGGTCGTCAGGTTCGTGGCCTGCGCGCTCACCCCTCGCCCTCCATCGGGAACAGGTCTTGCGCGTCCCAGGCAAGGGCGACCTCGGACCCCGCTTCCGGCACCGCAGCGCCCCGGGGGATGAAGGCCGAAAGTTCCTGTCCCGCGCCCAGCGCCACCACGACCCGCGTGCCTGCCCCAAGGTAGCGCAGGGCGGCGACATGGCCGGTGATTCCACCGCCCGCCCCGATCCTGACCGCCTCGGGCCGCAGGCTGGACCAGCGCGCGGGGCCGCCGAGGCGGGCCGAAAGGTCGGGCGGCAAGACATTGGACGATCCCACGAAATCGGCGACGAACCGGGTCCGGGGGCGTTCGTAAATCTCGGACGGTGTGCCGATCTGGGCGATCTTGCCGTCGTTGAACAGCGCCACCGTATCGGCCATGCTCAGCGCCTCGCCCTGATCATGGGTGACGAAGACAAAGGTGATGCCAAGGCGTTTCTGCAGGGCTTTCAATTCGTCCTGCATCGCCTCGCGCAGCTTGAGGTCCAGCGCGCCAAGGGGTTCGTCCAGCAAAAGGACGCGCGGCTCATTGACCAGCGCGCGGGCCAGCGCCACGCGCTGCCGCTGCCCGCCGGACAGCTGGCCGGGCTTGCGCTCGCCAAAGCCATCAAGCTTGACCAGCGCCAGCATCTCTTCGGCGCGGGCATGGCGGGTGCGCTTGTCGACGCCCTTGACCATCAGGCCATAGGCGATGTTGTCGCGCACGCTCATGTGGGGGAACAGGGCATAGTCCTGAAAGACGGTGTTCACATTGCGCTTGTTCGGGGGGACGCGGCTCACGTCCTGGCCGAAGATGCGGATCGCGCCGCCGGTGGGCTTTTCAAAGCCCGAGATCAGCCGAAGGCAGGTCGTCTTGCCACTGCCCGAGGGGCCGAGCATGGCAAAGAACGATCCCGGCGCGATGGCCAGATCGACCGCATCCACCGCCCGGACGGATCCGAAATGGCGCGAGACGGCCTGAAACTCGACGGCTGCGGTCATGGATCATCCGGGCAAGAGACGGGCAGGGCGCGGCGCGCGCGCCTTGCAACGGAAAGAAGGCCGGGGCCCGTGGTCAGGCCCCGGCCGGTGCGTGGCCTCAGCGGCCGCCGATCACGCCGATATAGTCCGACACCCAGCGGTAATAGGGCACGCATTCGTCCTGGCTGGAGCAGTTGGTGATGGGCGTGGTCCAGAAGCGAATCTTGTCGAAATCGTCGAAGCCGTTGGTCGTGCAGCCTTCGGCGGTCTGCATGCCACTTCCATCGGTGCAGGCGGCGGGTACGACCGGGTTGGAGCCGAACCAGACCGACAGGTCGGATTGCAGGTTCGAGGACAGCGAATGCTCGATCCAGAGATAGGCGCAGGTCGTATTGACAGCGTCCACATGCATCATCGAGGTATCCGACCATCCGGTCGCGCCTTCGACCGGGATGACGCTGGCCACCGGCACGCCATCGGCTTGCAGCAGGTTGACCTGGAACGGCCAGGTGCCCGAGGCGGCCATGCCCTCGTTCTTGAAATCGTCCATCTGGATGAAGGCGTCATGCCAGTAGCGCGCCGTCAGCGTCCGCTGGACCCGCAGCAGGTCAAGCGCGGCATCGTACTGGTCCTGGTTCAGCTCGTAGGGCGAGGCAATCCCCAGTTCCGGCTGATGGTACATCAGGTATTGCGCGGCATCCGCGATATGGATCGGGCCGTCATAGGCCTGCACCCGGCCCCGGTTCGACTGGCCGTCGGGCAGGGTCATTTCCTCGAAGACGACATTCCAGGAGGTCGGGGGTTCGTCCCCGAAAACCTCGGTATTGTACATCAGGACGTTCGGGCCCCACTGGTAGGGCACGCCGTAATGCACACCGTCGACCACGTACCACGGCGCGTTCTTCAGGCGGTCGTCGACCGTGTCCCAGCTGGGGATCAGCGAGAGGTTGATCGGCTGCACACGGTTGCCCGCGACCAGCCGCAACGAGGCATCGCCCGAGGCGGTGACCAGGTCGAACCGACCTTCGTTCATCAAGGCCACCATCTCGTCCGAGGTATTGGCCGTCTTGACCTTGACCTGACAACCGGTCGCCTCTTCGAAGCTTGTGACCCAGTCGAAAGCCTCCATCGTCTGACCGCGCTCGATGAACCCGGGCCAGGCAACAATGTTGAGTTCGCCCTCGGGCTCGCCCAGGGCCTGGACCTGGGCCAGCGCGGGCGACAGGCCGATGACGGCGCAGATCGCGGTCGTACCGATGAGTTTAGGATAGTGCATGGTCATGCTCCCTGAAGCTGTCCCGATTTTGGGGGGTCTTTTCTTGAGGGCGAAGGCTATGCTCGATCAGATTCTTCGCAATATCAAAATACAAAAGTATGATATCGGAAAAACCGATACCTTGCTGCGCGACTCCCGTTCAAAGGTCGGCCATCGCCCGTTGCGCGGCCTTCACGAAATTGCGCGCCTGCGCCGAAAGCGGTGTGCCGCGCCGCCATGCAAGACCCACCTGCACCGTGGGCAGATCGCCCGAGACATCGCGGATGTCGATCCGGTCGCCCTCGAGCGACCAGGGCCGGTACATCATGCCGGGCAGGATCGCGAGGCCCGCGCCGGTGGCGACAAGGCTGCGCACCGCCTCGACCGAGCGGGTGCGATAGGCGATGCGCGGCTTCACATGCATCGCCTCCATCAGGGCGCGCATCGATTCCTCGATCTCGTCAATCATGAGCTGGATCAGCGGCGCCCCGGTCAGCTGGTCCAGCGTGATCGCCTCGGCCTGACCCAGCGGATGGCCCAGCGGCAACCAGAGCCGATAGGGCGAGACGACCAGCGTCTCCACATGCAGCGCCTGCCTGTCGCGGATCGACGAGGTCAGCATCACCGCCACATCCAGCTCCCCCCCGATCAGCAGGTGTTCAAGGTATTCGCCCGTATCCTCGGTCACGCTCAGTTCCACCCGGGGATGGGCGCGGCGGTAGCGGGCCAGGACATCGGACAGCACATAGCCCGCCACCAGCGTCGTGACGCCAAGCGCCAGCCGACCGCCCTCGGCCTCGGCCTCGTCCTGAAAGGCGTGGCGGGCGTTGGCGACATCCGACAGGATCTGCTGGGCATGGCGCAGGAAGATGTTGCCACGATGGGTGATGCGCAGGCCCCGCGCCTGACGTTCGAAGAGGGTGATGCCCAGATCCTGCTCAAGCGCCTTGATCGCCTCGGTCACCGAAGATTGCGAGATCGACAGCGCCATCGCCGCGCGCGAGACCGAGCCCTCCTCGGCGGCCGAGACGAAGAATTGAAGCTGTCTCAGGGTGAAGGCCATGCGCGAACCAAAGCGCAATTCCGCACGACCCGCAACGAGGCTGTGATCGGGTGGCTATGCGGAGGCAGGGCTGCCCGTCGCCCGTCGCCCGTAGCCCGTCGCCCGTAGCCCGTCAGGGCGCGGCGACAGACCGACAGATCCGCGCCTCAGACAGTGCCGCCCAGCGATCCTTCAAGCTCTGCCATCTCCTGCCCGCCGGCCATCAGATCCTGCAGCTCCTCGGGCGTGATCTGCCCGCGCTGCGCGGTGCCCAGCGTCTTGCCCCGGTTCAGCACGGTGAAGCGGTCCCCCACCGCCATCGCATGGCGCACGTTATGGGTGATGAAGACGACGGCGATCCCCTTCTTGCGGACCCGGTCGATCGTGGCCAGCACATTGGCCGTTTGCCGTACGCCCAGGGCCGAGGTCGGCTCGTCCAGGATCAGGACCTTGGCCCCGAAATGCACCGCCCGCGCGATGGCGACCGTCTGCCGCTCGCCGCCCGAAAGGGTGCCGACGGCCTGATCGGGGCCGCGCAGGTTGATGCCCATGGCGCGCATCTCCTCCATGGTGATGCGGTTGGCCAGCTCCAGATCGAAGAAGCGGAACGGCCCGACCTTGCGGATCGGCTCGTTGCCCATGAAGAAGTTGCGGCTGACCGACATCAGCGGGATCAGCGCCAGATCCTGATAGACGGTGGCGATGCCTGCGCTGATCGCATCGCGCGGATCGTCGAAGGCCATCGGGCGGCCTTCCAGCAGGATCTCGCCGCTGGTGGGCTTGTGGACGCCCGACATCGTCTTGATGAAGGTCGACTTGCCGGCGCCATTGTCGCCCAGAAGGCAATGGCATTCGCCCGGAAAGACCTGCACCGAAACGCCGGCCAGCGCGATGACCGAGCCGAAATGCTTTTCGATGTTGCGCATCTCGAGGATGGGGGCGTGTTCGGCGGTCATCTCAGCGCTCTCCCGTGATGAGGCGGCGGATATAGGTGTTCAGGATCACGGCCCCCAGCAGGATCACGCCCAGGAACACCCGGAAGAGCGAGCTTTCGACCCCCGCGAAGAACAGCCCCTGCTGCACCACGCCAAAGATCAGCGCCCCGAGTGCGGCCCCGATGACCGACCCGTATCCCCCGGTCAGAAGCGCGCCGCCGATGACGACCGCAATGATCGCCTCGAATTCCTTGAGAAGGCCCCGGTCCGCCCCGGCCGAGCCGAATTCCATCACCTGGCAGGTGGCGAATACCGTGGCGCAGAAGGCCGAGAACATGAACATCAGCATCTTGACCCGCGTGACCGGCACGCCGACGTAGCGTGCCGCCTGCGCATCCCCGCCCGAGGCATAGATCCAGTTGCCGAACCGCGTCTTCGTCAGCAGGACATGGCCGAAGATCACCAGCCCGATGGCCCAGACGATCAGCATCGGGATGCCGTCCACCACGGGCTCGCCCATCCGGTTGCCGCGCTCGAAGGTGGCGATCAGGCCGCGATCGCCCAGCCAGACGAAGAGCCCGCCCAGGATCTTGCCGCCGAAGAGCCAGGCCAGCGGATCGCCCTGCGCCACGTCCGACACGCCGCCGATGATCGTCTTGCGCTCGATCACCTGCGGCAGAAAGATCGTGAAGCCGCGCAGGATGAAGAGGAAGGCCAGCGTCACGATGAAGCTGGGAAGGCCGGTGCGGATCACGATGAAACCGTTGAGCGCCCCGATGGAAACGCACAGAACGAAGGTGGCGATGATCGCCAACCAGACCGGCCAGCCCAGCGTGACCGACAGGATCGCAATCGACATGCCGGCAAAGCCGATCATCGAGCCGACGGAGAGGTCGAACTCTCCCGCGATCATCAGAAGGCAGGCGCCGACCGCGATGATCATGAATTGCGCCGAGACGATGGACCAGTTCAGGATGCCCTGACTGGTGAACATTCCGCTGCCGCCGGCAAAGACGATGAAGAAGGCGAACACTGCGATGGTGCCCACGATCCCGCCCAGTTCGGGCCGGATAAGCCAGCGGCGCAGACGCGAGGTCTGCTTGATCCGTTCGTCGGCGACGGCTGAACCCTGCGCTGCATCCTGCATCGTCGCGGCCTTTCGTGATGTCATGATCGGAAGAAGGGCGGGCGGCCGGGAGGAGGCGGCCGCCCGCCGGGAGGATCCTAGCGGTACTCGCCCGCCAGCGCCTCGACCATCTCAAGCGCGTCGGCGGTGACGAAGCCGGGGCCCGAGTTGATGTTGTTGCCCGGCAGCACGCCGTAGCGGTGATAGTTGGTCAGCACCACGACCGGCAGATAGGCCTGCAGGAAGGGCTGCTGGTCGATGCCCCACTGGATCACGCCCGACTGGATCGCCTTCACGATATCGCCGCCAAGGTCGAAGGTGCCGAAGTAGATGTCACCGGCCATCCCGTTTTCCTCGAGCGCGAGGATCGTCGGATCGGCCGAGGTCGGCCCCAGCGTCAGCACCGCGTCGGTATCGGGATTGGCCGAAAGATAGGCCAGCACGCGGTTCTTGATCTCGGCCGGGTCCTGCCCGGAATCGATCATCTGGTTGCCCAGCTCGATCCCCAGACCATCGGCAAAGCCCTGGCACCGCTCCTGCGAGGCGGGCTGCACGATGTAGTGGTTCACGCAAAGGAACGAGGTCACGCCGTCGCCCTTGGCGCGCAGGCCGGCGGCATAGCCCGCGTCATATTCCGGCTGGCCGACATACATCAGCGCGCCAACCTCGCGCGCCTGATCCGGCGTGCCCGAGTTCATGATGATCACGTCGATGCCGCTGTCCACGGCGGCCCGGATCGGCCCGCTGAGAACGTCGTAATCCGCCAGAGTGGTGATGATCCCGTCGGGGTTCGAGGCGGCCGCCTGTTCGATGATCCGCGCCATGTCGGCCAGATCGCCGGTCGGCGGGTTGCGGTATTCGACGGTCACGTCCATCTGGTCGCCGGCCAGCGCCAGCGCGTTCTTGATCGTGTTCCACCAGCTGTCGCTGTCGGGCGCATGGCTGACAAGGACGTAGCGCTCGCCTTCGGCATGGGCCGAGGTGGCGGCGACAAGCGCCATGGCCGAAACGGCCGACAAGGCGATGGTGCGGAATGCGGTTTTCATGAAGTCCTCCCTGACTTTCGATGACGCGCGTTGGCGGGGCCCCTCCAGGCCGCCGGCCTGCCCTACCCTAGCTGCCGCCGAAGAATTTTGCAACCGGTTGCAACACTTTCCCCGGAAACGGGGCCGAAACGGCGAAACTCTCTTGCCGTTCGGCCCCTCCTGCCCGACAAGTCGCCCATGGCGGTGACGTTGAAAGAGGTTGCGGAACGGGCCGGCGTGTCACGCTCGGCCGTGTCGCGCACCTTCACCGAAGGCGCCTCGGTCTCGGCCCGGACGCGGGCCAAGGTCGAGAAGGCCGCGCGCGAGCTTGGCTATGCGCCCAATGCGCTGGCCTCGAGCCTGACCACGGGCCGGACCAAGCTGATCGGCTTGATCGTGAACAACTTTCAGAACCCGCTGTTCCTTGATGTGTTCGAACTGTTCACCCGGGGCCTGCAGGACCGGGGGCTGCGGCCGCTGGTCGTCAACCTGACCTCGGCCACCGACCCGGCCGAGTCGCTGCGGATGCTGCGGCAATATTCGGTCGACGGGGTGATCGTCGCCTCATCGACCCTGCCGCCCAGCTTTGCCTCGGCCTATCGGGCGGCGGGGCTGCCGGTCGTCCATACCTTCGGGCGCCATGCGCTGTCGCCCGATGTGCATGTGGTGGGGATCGACAACATGGCCTGCGGGCGCATGGCGGCCGAGGCGCTGATTCGGCGCGGGCATGGCCGGATCGGCTTTCTGGGCGGGCCCGAGGCCGCCACCTCGACCCAGGACCGCGAGGCGGGCTTTCTGGCCGCCCTCCGCGCCCATCCCGAGATCGCGGTCAGCGTGAGCTATGCCACCGGATACACCTTCGATGCCGGCCGGGCCGAGATGCAGCGCCTTCTGGCCGCAGGCACCCCGGCCGAGGCCTATTTCTGTGGCGACGACCTGCTGGCCGTCGGCGCGATGAGCGCGATCCTTGACGCAGGGCTGACGGTGCCGGGGGATATCGGGCTGATCGGGTTGAACGACATGGAGATGGCCCGCTGGCAGAACATCGCCCTGACCACGATCCGCCAGCCGCTGGCCCAGATCATCGAGGCGGCGATCGACCTTGTCGTCGCCACGGTCGAAGAGCCGGACCGCCATGTCGAGATCAGGCTGTTTCCCTGCCGGTTGATCGAGCGCGAGAGTTTGCGGCCCGCAATCCCGGCGGGCGGTGGGCTTTGCCCACCCTACGGGGGTGACAGCTCGTGATGCGCGGGCCTTGCCCCCCTGGGGGGCAGGGCTATCGGAACATCGGCGGCCGCGCCTCGACCCAGGTACCGTCCGCCTTGCCGCTTGCCGCCACCGCATGGACCGCCGCCATCGAGCGTAGCCCGTCCTCGGCCCGGGGGAACAGCGCCGCCGCCGGATCGGGGGCGCGGCCTGCCTTTGCGGCATGGATCGCCTCGGCCAGATCCTTGTAGATATTGGCAAAGGCCAGCGGCATCCCCTCGGCATGGCCGATGGTCACACGGCTGGCGCGGTCGGCCTCGGGGGAGAGCCCCGCCTCGCCGCGTTCGATCACCTGAAGGCGCTGGCCCAGCGGCATCCAGTACAGCTGGTTGGGCTGCTCCTGCGCCCAGCGCAGCCCGCCCTTTTCGCCGAAGACCTGCAGCGTCAGTCCGTGCTGCCGCCCGATGGCGATGGACGAGGTCCAGAGCCGCCCCACCGCGCCCCCGTCGAAGCGCAGGTTCACCTGCGCATCATCCTCGAGCACGCGCGAGGCGATGCAGGAGACGGTATCGGCGCTCAGCCGCTCCACCTCCTGCCCGATGACGAAGCTGGCCATGTGCAGCGCATGGATGCCGCAATCGGCGAATTGCGCCGAAATGCCCGCCTGCGCCGGGTCATAGCGCCAACGCACGCGCGGATTGTCGGCATCTCCCGCATCGGCATGGTGGCCATGCGCAAATTCCGCCACCACCATCCGCACGGCGCCCAGATCGCCGCGGGCCACCATCGCCTTCATGTGCCGCACCAGCGCATAGCCGGTATAGCCATAGTTCACCGCGCAGATCCGGCCCACCTCACGCGCAAGGCCCACGATCTCTTCGCCTTCCTCGACGGTCATGGTCATCGGCTTTTCGCAGAGCACGTGGAAGCCTTCGCGCAGGAAATCGCGGGTGATCTCGAAATGTGTGGCGTTGGGCGTGGCGACGGTGACAAGGTCCACGCGGTCGGGGCGCGCGCTCTCGCCCGCCAGCATCTCGCGCCAGTCGCCATAGGCGCGGTCGGGGGCAAGGCCGAGGCGCTGCCCGTAGTCGCGCCCCGCCTCGGGCCGGTGGTCAAGCGCGCCGGCCGTGAAGTCGAACAAACCGTCAAGCCGCGCGCCAAGGCGGTGGGCTGGCCCGATCTGGCTGCCTTCGCCACCGCCGATCAGGCCCCATTTCAGCTGTGCCATCATGGCCCCCCTAGGTGAATCCGATATGGGACAGATAGGCCCGGTTCGCCATCGCATCGTCGATGGGGCTTATGTCCAGCGTCGGGTCGCAATCCTGCTCGACGGTGCACCAGCCCTCGAACCCCGCTTCCAGCAGGATCTGCCGCACGGCCGGGAAATCCACATCGCCCTTGCCGAGGTTGCAGAAGATGCCCTGCCCGCAGGCCTCGTAGAAGCCGGTGCCCTTCGCGATGACATCGGCCTTCACGCTCGGGTCTATATCCTTGAAATGCATGTAGGAGATCCGCCCCACATGGCGGCGCAGGAAGGCCACCGGATCGAAACCCGCATAGGAGTGGTGGCCGGTGTCGAAGCAGATCTTCAGAAGGCCCTCGTCCACCTCGTCCAGCAGGCGCTCAAGCTCGGGTTCGAAATCCATGAAGCCCGCGGCATGGGCATGGATGCCCACGGTCAACCCGTGCTCCTCGGCCCCCAGCCTTGCCACCTGCACGATCCGGTCGCGGAAGGCGGCCCATTCGGCGGGGTCCATCTGCTCGGCCGCTTCGGCCCGGCCCGCCGTCGGGGCGCGGCGGGGCGAGATGGAATCGATCAGCACCAGATGCCGCGCCCCATGCGCGGACAACGCCCGGCAGGTGCGGACCGCGCCGTCCCAGACATCGTCCCACTGGGCCGGGTCATGGAAGGGGCGGAACACCACGCCGCCGATCAGCTCCAGCCCGTTCTCGGCCAGAGCTTCGGCCAGGACGGCGGGATCCTCGGGCATGAAGCCCACGGGGCCAAGCTCGATGCCTTCGTAACCGGCGGCGGCGCAATCCGACAGCACCTGCCGCCAGGGCGGGTTGCGCGGATCGCCCGCGAATTCCACACCCCAGGAGCAGGGCGCATTGCCGATGCGGATGGTCATGGACTGCCTTTCACTCTGCGGGAACCGGATGCCAGCGCCCGTCGCCCGAGGCGGCATGCGCCGCCTCGATCAGGGCCGAGACGGCAAGCCCGTCGCGGAAAGTGGGCCAGAGGGGCTTGCCGGTGGCGATGGCCTGCAGGAAATCCCGCGCCTCGATGATGATCTGGTCCTGATAGCCGGTCCCGTGGCCCGGCCCCTGACAGAAGGCAAGGTAATCGGGATGCGCGGGCCCCGTCAGGATCCGGGTGAAACCGCGCGTCGCCTCGGGCCCTTCGGCGCGGTAGAGGTGGACCGCGTTCTGATCCTCCTGATCAAAGCGGATCGCGCCCTTTGTGCCATGAATCTCATAGGCATAGCCCATCTTGCGCCCCGTCGCGATGCGGCTGACATGGAGATGCCCCATCACCCCGCTGGCGAAACGCAGCATCATCTGTGCCTGATCGTCATTGTCCACCGCGACCGGGCCATCCGGGCCGGGGCGCGACTTGTGGACCGTCTCGACCCGGGCGGTCAGTTCCGCGACCGGCCCCATCAGGGCCAGCGCGCAATTGACGATATGGGGGGCCAGATCGCCCATCGCCCCGTTCGCGCGGCCCGTGGTGCGCCATGTCGCGGGGGCATCCGGGTCGGCCAGGAAATCCTCGGTATGTTCGGCGCGGAACCATGTGACATCGCCGATGGCGCCTTCGGCCAGCAGGCGGCGGACGAATTGCGTCGCAGGCGTGCGCACATAGTTGAAGCCGATCATGTTCGGCAGGCCCGACCGTTCCGCCGCCGCGACCATCGCGCGGGCATCAGCCAGCGAGGCGCCCAGCGGCTTTTCGCAGAAGACCGGCTTGCCGGCGGCGAAGGCGGCCTCGGCAATCGCCCGGTGGGTGGACTGGGGCGAGGCGATGACCACCGCCTGGACCTTCGGATCGGCCACAAGCTCTTGCCAGTCGCGCGCGGCGCGGGCTGCGCCATAGGCGCGGGCGTAGCCTTCGGCGCTTTCGGCCGAGCTGGCCGCGATCACCTCGAGCCGGGGGCGGAGCGCGGTGTCGAAGACCGCGCCCACGGCGCAATAGGCCACGGCATGGGCTTTGCCCATGTAACCGCCACCCACAAGACCGATCCCGATCCCTGCCACGATGCGCCCCCTCCCAAGGTGTGCCGGTCGCGCCGCAGTATGGTTGCAACCGGTTGCAAAAGATGTATCCTGCCCCGGCGCTTCCCGCAAGCCCCGATCGGGGGCGGGGCGGCCGCAGGACACCCGGGGAGGGGGCATGACCAAGACGCAAGGAACCATCCGGCTGACCGTGGCGCAGGCCATCGTGCGCTGGCTTCTCAACCAGTATATCGAGATCGAGGGCGAGGAGGTCCGCATCTGCGGCGGCGGTTTCGGCATCTTCGGCCATGGCAACGTGCCCTGTCTGGGCGAGGCGATCTATCCCCATCACCGCGACCTGCCGCTCTATCGTGGCCAGAACGAACAGAGCATGGGCTTCGCCGCCGCCGCCTATGCCAAGTATCACCTGCGCCGCCGCTTCATGTTCTGCACCGCCAGCGCCGGCCCCGGCACGGCGAACCTGCTGACGGCGGCGGCACTTGCCCATGCCAACCGGCTGCCGATGCTGATGCTGTGTGGCGATACGTTCCTGACGCGCCTGCCCGATCCGGTGCTGCAGCAGCTTGAGCATTTCGGCAATCCGGCGCTGGGCCTGAACGACGCCTTTCGCGCCGTCAGCCGCTACTGGGACCGGATCACCCATCCCGCCCAGATCCTGCAATCCCTGCCCGCCGCGCTTGCCACGATGCTTGACCCCGCCGATTGCGGCCCCGCCTTCATCGGCCTGCCGCAGGATCTGCAGGGCTGGTCCTACGACTATCCCGAGGCCTTCTTCGCCCGCCGCCTGCACCGCATCCGCCGGCAGGCCCCCGATGCCGCCGAACTGGCCGAGGCGGCGGCGGCCCTGCGCGCTGCAGAGCGTCCGGTGATCGTCGCGGGCGGCGGGGTGCAGTATTCCGGCGCGGTGGCGGAACTGACCGCCTTTGCCGAGGCGCATGGCATCCCGGTCGTGGAAACCATCGCCGGCCGCGCCAATCTGCTGGCGACCCACCCGCTCAACACCGGGCCGATCGGGGTGACGGGATCGGACAGCGCCAATGCCATCGCGGGGGCGGCGGATGTGGTGCTGGCCGTGGGCACGCGGCTGCAGGATTTCACCACCGGATCCTGGACGGTCTTTGCCCGCGATGCGCGGCTGATCGGCCTCAATGTCGGGCGGCATGACGCGGCCAAGCATCTGGCGCTGCCCGTCGTGGGCGATGCGAAGCTGGGGCTGACGGCGCTTGGCACGGCGCTTGGCCCCTACCGCGCCCCCGAAAGCTGGACCGCCCGCGCGCAAGAGGAACGCGCCGCATGGGATGCCTATGTCGCGCAGAACGTGGCCCCCGGAAACCGGCCCAATTCCTATGCCCAGGCCATCGGCGTGGTGAACGCGCTCTGCCATCCGCAGGACCGGATCGTCACCGCCGCCGGCGGCCTTCCGGCCGAGGTGACGGCGAACTGGCGCACGCTCGGGATCGGCACGGTGGATGTGGAATTCGGCTTTTCCTGCATGGGATACGAGATCGCCGGCGGCTGGGGCGCGCGCATCGCGCAAAGCGAGGCAGAGCCCGAGCGTGACACCATCGTCCTTGTCGGGGACGGCAGTTACCTGTTGATGAATTCCGACATCTACTCCGCCGCGCTGACGGGCAAGAAGCTGATCGTGCTGGTCCTCGACAATGGCGGTTTCGCGGTGATCAACAAGCTGCAGAACAACACCGGCCAGCCAGGCTTCAACAACCTGATCGCCGATTGCCCGACCGTGGCCGACCCTTTCCCGGTGGATTTCGAGGCCCATGCCCGCGCCATGGGGGCGATGGCCGAAACCGTCGCCAATCCAGCGGAACTGGCCGAGGCCTTCAAGCGCGCCAAGGCCAGCGACCGGACCAGCGTGATCGTGATGCAGGTCGACGCCTATGAGGGCTGGACAGCGCAGGGCCACGCCTGGTGGGAAGTGGGCACGCCCACAGTTTCGGACAGCGAAGCGGTCCGCCGGGCCCATGCCGAGACCGAGGCCGAGCGCGTCCGGCAAAGGGCGGGCATCTGATGGCCGATCTGGGGCGGCTTCAGGGCCGCGACTTCCTGCTGATCGGGCGGGCGGGGATGGATTTCTACCCCGACCCACCCGGCACAAGGACCGAGGAGGCGACGCGGTTCGTCTCGTACCTTGGCGGATCCTCGGCCAATATCGCCGTGGCGATCACCCGGCTGGGCGGGCGGGCAAGCCTTGTCACCTGTGTTTCGGACGATGCCATCGGGCGGTTCGCCTGCAACCAGCTTGACCATTACGGCATCGACCGGACCCATGTGCGCGCGGTCGGCGGCGAGGCGCGCAATTCGCTGGCCGTGGTGGAAACCCGGATCGAGGATCACCAGTCGGTCATCTACCGCAACGGCGCCGCCGATTTCGAGATGACCCTCGCCGATGTCGAGGCGGTGGATTACGCGCGTTACTCTGCCCTGATCACCACCGGCACGGTGCTGGCAGCCGAACCCTCGCGCAGCGCCACCTTCCGCGCGTTCGAGCTTGCGCGCGCGGCCGGCCTGCCGCTGATCTTCGACATCGACTACCGGCCCTATTCCTGGCCCTCGCCCCAGGTCGCGGCCGAGGTCTATTCCCGCGCGGGCGCGCTGTGTGACGTGATCGTCGGAAATGACGTGGAATTCGGCTTCATGGCGGGCGATTACAACGCGGGCCTTGCCAAGGCGCGCGCGCTTGTGGCCGGGGGCGCGCAGATCGCGGTCTACAAGCGGGGCGAGAAAGGGGCGATCACGCTGACTTCGGACGCGGAAATCCGCACCGGCATCTACCGCACAGAGGCCCTCAAACCCACCGGCGCGGGCGACAGCTTCCTTGGCGCCTTCGTCACCGGCCTGGCCGAGGGGATGGACCTGCGCGACGCCGTCCTCCTTGGCTCTGCCTCGGCCGCGATGGTGGTGGCCCGCGTCGGCTGCGCGCCCGCCATGCCCACACGGGCCGAGCTTGACGCCTTCCGCGCCGCGCAACCCGACCCCGCGCAACCCGAGCCCGGCCAACCCGACCCCCGCGAAGGGTGAAAGGATCCCGCCATGCACATCCCCCCGCATGACAACCACAACCGCGCCATCGTCGATATCGACGATCCATTGGTCCCGCTGGTCTATTTCAACATCATCCGGCTCGAACCCGGCGAGGTCTTCGACTACCGCCTGCCGGCCTATGAAACCTGCATCGTCCCCGCCACCGGCACCGTCACGGTCGAGGCGGCGGGGATGCGCTTCGCTTGCATCGGCAACCGTGGCAAGGATGTCTGGGACGGCGAGCCCGAGGGCGTCTATGTCCCCACCGACACCCCCACCCGGATCACCGCCGAGACGCGCACCGAATGCTTCGTCTCGGGCGCGAAATACGACAAGATCCTCACCCCCTTCGCCATCCGCGCGGACGAGATCGACGTGGTGCAATACGGTTCGGACGACACCAAGACCCACCGCAAGATCAAGCATATCCTGGGCACGAAATACCACGACCGCGTCGGCCGGCTGCTGGTGAGCGAGCTGTTCACCGTGGGCGCGGGCGGCTGGTCGGGGTTTCCCAGCCACAAGCACGATACCGACCGCAGGGACGCCCCCGGGGGAGAGTTGATCGAGACGCGGCACGACGAATGCTACAACTTCCGCTTCCGGCCCGACCACGGCGCGGGCCTGCAGATGCTGCAGCGCGTCGATAACGAACCGGGCGAGGCCTGGCACATCATGGACCGCTCGACCGTGCTGATCGACAAGGGCTATCACCCCTGCTGCGCCCTGCCCGGGTACGAGATGTATTACTTCACCATCCTCGGCGGCCTGACCCAGCGCAGCCTCAAGCAGTATTTCCAGCCGACCCATGCCGATCAGCTGCACACGATCCCCGGGATCATGGACATGGTGGCCAAGTTCAAATGACCCGCGCCACCCTGGCCGAGGTGTTGCAGCCCGCCCTTGCAGGCGGCTACGCCGTCCCCGGCCTTGTCTGCCTGGGGTGGGAGGACATGCGCGCCTTCGTGACAGCGGCCGAGATGGAACGCGCCCCCGTGATCCTGCAGGCCGGCCCTTCCTGCCGCGCGCATACGCCCTTGCCGGTGCTGGGCGCGATGTTCCGGCATCTGGCGGAAAGCGCCAAGGTGCCGGTCGTCGCCCATCTCGACCACGGTTACACGCTTGATGACTGCCGCGCGGCCATCGCGGCGGGATTCACCTCGGTCATGTTCGACGGCTCGCGCCTGCCGCTGGCCGAGAATATCGCGACCACGGCCGGGGTGGCACGGATGGCCCATGCCGCAGGTGTTTCCTGCGAGGGCGAGATCGGCTTCGTCGGCTATGAAGGCGGCGAGGCCTCGGACGGGACCGACCCGGACGAGGCCGCCCGCTTTGCGCGCGAGACCGGCGTCGATGCGATGGCCGTCTCCGTCGGCAACCGCCATCTGCAGCAGGGCCCCGGCGCGGGGCTGGACGAGGATCGCCTCCGCGCCATCGAGGCCGTGACCGGCGTGCCGCTGGTGATCCACGGCGGCTCGGGCGTGCCCGGGGCGCAGCGGGAAAGGCTGGCCGCCGCCAGCCATATCTGCAAGTTCAACATCGGCACCGAGCTGCGCATGACCTTCGGCGCAGCCCTTCGGGAGGCGGTTGATCGCGATCCCGCAAGGTTCGACCGGATCGCGATCCTGTCCGAGACCGAAGCACCACTTGCCGCCGCGACCCGGGCCCTCCTGCGATCCCTGGGGGCCGCCGGCAAGGGCTGAGGCTTGATGCGATGCGCGGGGCGGGCCGGCGCTGCGCGGCGTTTCCGGCGGCGTTGCAAAGACCGAGGCTGGATCGTGAGTGCGGCAAGGGGCCGATACTTTTCCACGGTCATTTCGCCAGGATCCGCAATCTGACCGCACCAGAGTATCAGCATCTGCCGCGAAGGTATTGGCGCGGGCCGGGGGATTGGTCTTCACTCGAGGACGATGTGGCAAACCGCATCACTCAGGGAGGAACCAATGAGACCACTTCGCACAACCGCGATCGGCCTTGTGCTGGGCGCAACCGCCGGCGCGGCCACCATGGCCGGCGAGATCACCGTCGGCACGATCAACAACGGCCACATGCTTGTCATGCAGGAGCTGACCGCCGCCTTCGAGGAACAGAACCCCGACATCAAGGTCAACTGGGTGACGCTGGACGAAGGCCAGCTGCGCCAGCGCGTGACCACCGACATCTCGACCCGGGGTGGCCAGTTCGACGTGATGACCATCGGCATGTACGAAGTGCCGATCTGGGGTGCGCGCGACTGGCTGGTGCCGCTGGACTTCAGCGATGCCTATGCCGCCGACGACATCTACGACGCCATCCGCAACGGGCTCAGCATCGACGGCACGATGTATGCGGCACCGTTCTACGGCGAAAGCTCGATGATCATGTACAACATGGAGCTGGTGCAGGGCGCGGGCTACGACGGGATCGAGGATCGCCCCTCCTGGGACACGATCCGCGAGATCGCCGCCGCCATCACCGACCGTGACGCCGGCATCTATGGCATCTGCCTGCGCGGCAAGCCCGGCTGGGGCGAGAACATGGCCTTCCTTGGCACCATGGCCCATTCCTTTGGCGCGCAGTATTTCAACAACGACTGGACGCCCGCCTTCGACAGCCCCGAATGGAACGCGGCCGTCACCTTCTATGTCGACATGATGAACGAATCCGGCCCGCCGGGATCGGCCTCCAACTCGTTCAACGAGATCCTCGCCCTGATGAACGAGGGCCGCTGCGGCATGTGGATCGACGCGACGATCGCCGCCTCGCTGATGACCGATCCGGCGACCTCGAAGGTTGCGGGCAACCTCGGTTTCGCGCAGTCGCCCAATGCGGGCACGGTCGAGCGGTCGAACTGGCTCTGGGCCTGGGCGCTGGCGGTTCCGGCCGGGTCGAACAACCAGGAAGACGCGCTGCGCTTTGTCGAATGGGCCACGAGCCAGGAGTATATCCGGCTGGTGGGCGAGACGCAGGGCTGGGGCGCGGTGCCCACGGGCAGCCGGCAATCGACCTATGCGATCGAGGAATTCGCCGCCGCCACCGCCTTTGCGGATGCCGAGCTCGAGGCGATCCTCTCGGCCACGCCGAACCCGACGGACACGATCCCCTATACGGGCGTCCAGTTCGCCGCGATCCCCGAGTTTCAGGGCATCGGCAATGCCGTCGGCCAGGAAATGACGGCGGCGCTGTCGGGTGACATCTCGGTCGAGCAGGCCCTTGCCAATGCGCAGGAGATTGCCGACCGCGAGATGCGTCAGGCCGGCTACTACTGATCCCGCGATCCATCCCGCCCGGGTTCCGGCCCGGGCGGGCCTTCTGTCGGCATCGCGCACGGCCCGCGGCCCGCGGGCCGCATCGGCAAGGAACCCGCCATGAACCCCATGCTCGCGAGAGTGTTGCAGGCCCCGGCGATCCTCCTCCTGCTTGTGTGGATGATCGTGCCCCTGGGCATGACGATCTATTTCTCGACCATCCGCTTCCAGCTGCTCAACCCCGAGCGGACCGGTTTCGTGGGCTGGAGAAACTACCAGTATTTCATCTCCGACCGCAATTTCTGGCCCGCGATCTGGAACACGCTGACCCTTGTCGGCCTGACCATCGCGATCACCGTGGTGCTTGGGCTTGCGCTGGCGCTTTTGGTGGACCGGCCGTTTCGCGGGCGGGGAATCGTGCGGGTTCTGCTGATCTCGCCCTTCTTCATCATGCCCACGGTCAATGCGCTGATCTGGAAGAACATGATGATGAACCCGATCTACGGCCTCTTCGCCGTGATCTGGAGCTTCTTCGGGCTTGATCCGGTGGACTGGCTGACACGCTATCCGCTTTATTCCATCGTCATCATGGTCAGCTGGCAATGGACGCCCTTTGCCTTCCTGATCTTCATGACCTCGCTGCAATCGCAGGATCAGGAACAGAAAGAGGCCGCGACGCTGGACGGGGCGGGATTCTGGCCGCAGCTGTGGCATCTGACCCTGCCGCATCTGGCCCGGCCGATGGCGATCGTCATCCTGATCCAGACGATCTTTCACCTGTCCATCTTCGCCGAGATCTATGTCACCACCTCGGGCGGTCCGGGCAACAGATCGACGAACCTGACCTTCCTGATCTTCCAGCAGGCGCTGTCGTCCTTCAACGTGGGTGTGGCGGCGGCAGGCGGCGTGATCGCGATCATCCTGGCCAATATCGTGGCGATCTTCCTGATCCGCGCGATTGGCAAGAATCTGGCGGTGTAGACGATGACCGACAAGCAGAAAGCCCGGATCCGCCACAACATCGCCGTCACGGCCGCATGGATCGTGGCGCTGGTGATGTTCTTTCCGATCTTCTGGATGGTCCTGACCAGCTTCAAGACCGAACAGCAGGCCATCGCCATTCCTCCGCTTCTGGTCTTCGAACCCACGTTCGAGAATTACGCCACGGTCAACGCCCAGACCAACATCTCGAAATTCGCGATGAATTCCATCGTGACCAGCATCGGCGGCACGCTTCTGGCGATGCTGATCGCCATTCCCGCGGCCTATGCCATGGCCTTTCGGCCGACGCGCTGGACCAAGGACATCCTTTTGTGGATGCTGTCGACCAAGATGATGCCGGCGGTGGGGGTGCTCATGCCGATCTATCTTCTGTGCCAGTGGCTGGGCATCCTTGATACGCGCATCTCGCTCATCGTGATCTTCGCGCTGATGAACCTGCCGATCATCATGATGATCCTGTTCAACTATTTCCGCGACATCCCCGTCGAGATCCTCGAGGCAAGCCGGATGGACGGCACATCGACCTTCAACGAGATCACGCAGATCGTCATGCCGCTGGCATGGGGGGGCATCGCCTCGACGGCGCTTCTGTCGATCGTGCTGATGTGGAACGAGGCGTTCTGGTCGATCAACCTGACCTCGAACAATGCGGGCACGCTGGTGGCGCTTGTTGCCGGCTTCTCGAACCCGCAGGGTCTGTTCTGGGCCAAGGTCTCGGCGGTGTCGACCCTTGCCTGCGCCCCCATCGTGCTGCTGGGATGGCTGACGCAGAAGCAGCTTGTCCAGGGCCTGACCTTCGGAGCCGTGAAATGACCTTCGACCCCGCCCCCGTCCGGCTTGACGGAAAGTCCTGCCTTGTCACCGGTGCCAATGGCGGCATCGGTGCCGCCACGGCCGAACATTTCGCGGCCCTTGGCGCAAGGGTGCTGACCACCGATCTGGGCGCCGCCTTCTCCGGCGATTGCGCGACCGACCACCGCGCCTTCGACCTGATGACGCCCGAGGGGCTCGAGGGCTGCCTGCAGTGGATCGCCGCCGAAGTGCCGGATGTGCTGTTCAACAATGCCGCGATCTTCGACATGGGATCGGTGCTGGATGCCGATCTGGCGCAATACGACCGGCTGTTCGGCCTGAACGTGCGCGCCATGTATGCGGTGATGCAGGCCACCGCCCGGGCGCTTGTCGCCGCCGGGCGGGGCGGGTCGATCATCAACCTGGCCAGCCAGGCCGGCCACCGGGGCGAGGCGCTGGTGGCGCATTACTGCGCCACCAAGGCCGCCGTCATCAGCTATACCCAGTCGGCCGCACTGGCCCTTGCCCCCCACGGCATCCGCGTCAACGCGATCAGCCCCGGCGTGGTGGATACGCCGATGTGGGATCAGGTGGACGCCCTCTTTGCCCGCGCCGAAGGCAAGGCCCCCGGCCAGAAGAAGCGCGAGGTGGGCCTTGCCGTGCCGCTTGGCTATATGGGCCGCCCGTTCGAGATCGCCCGCGTCGCCGTCTTTCTTGCCGGTGACCAGGCGCAATACATCACCGCCCAGACGCTTAGCGTCGACGGCGGTTCCGTCCTGCGGATGTAGGGCCATGTCCGTATTCCGGCCGGAATTCGAATATGTGGACCGGACCGAAACCTCGGTCCGCTACCTCGAACATGGCTGGCCCACCGAACTTTGCCGCTGGCACAGCCACCCGGAATACGAGCTGCACCTGATCATCGCCACCAAGGGCGAGGCCTTCATCGGCGATTTCATCGGCCCGTTCGAGCCGGGCGAGCTGTACCTGACCGGGCCGGACGTGCCGCACAACTGGGTCACGATGGACCGCCCCGAGACGGAACCCGTGGCCCTGCGCGACATGGTGGTGCAGTTCAGCCAGGACAGCATCGACAACCTGACCCTCGCCTTCCCCGAATTCGCCCAGATGCGCCCGATGCTGGATCTGGCCCAGGCGGGCATCCGGTTCGAGGGCTTCGATCCCACCTTCGCGCGCGGCCATCTTCAGCGCATCCGCGACACGCGCGGGCCCGAACGGATCGCGGCCTTCCTGCGGTTTCTGGTGCGGATCGAGGAACATGCCGAAAAGCGCCCGCTGTCGGTCCTGCCGATGGTCCGGCCCGAAGGCAGCGCGAAACAGGCGCGGATCGCGGCGGTGATCGACCATATCACCCAGAATTATGCCGAAGACCTGAACCTCGAACAGATGGCCGAGATGGCGGGGATGAGTGCCACCGCCTTTTCCCGCAACTTCCAGAAGGCGACCGGCAGCGGCTTTGTCGAATTCGTCAACCGGGTGCGGATCGCGCAGGCCTGTGTCCTGCTGTCGGCGACGGACGAGCCGGTCTCGGGCATCTGTTTCGACGTGGGGTTCCAGAACCTCGCCAATTTCAACCGGCGTTTCCTGAAGATGAAACAGGTCACGCCGACCGATTACCGCGCCAGCATGCGCGCGGGCCTCATGCAGAAATGGAAAGGCACGGCATGACGACGGCACAGGCGCCGCTACGCACGACAGGATGGCGCCGCGAGGATGCGCGGACGGGGATCGTCCATCTGGGATACGGTGCCTTCCACCGCGCCCATCAGGCGGTCTTTCTGGACGATTACATGGAGGCCACGGGCGATCTGGACTGGGGCATCGCCGCCGTGAACCTGCGGGCCAGCGAATCGGCGGCCTTCGCCGATGCCCGCCGGGCCGAGGGGGGTTATCTGCTCAAGACCACCACGCCGGGCAACATCCGCGACTACCGCCTTGTGCGGTCGCATCTGGAATTCGCCGACTGGGCCGAGGATCCCGCCCCCGCCGAGGCGCTTCTGGCCCGGCCCGAGGTGCGGGCGGTGACGATCACCGTCACCGAAAGCGGATATGCGCTCGATCCCGCCGGGAAGCTCGATCCCACCGATCCTGTCATTGCCGGCGAGTTCGCGGGCGGTGCCCCCCGGTCGGTCTATGCCTATCTGGCGCGGGGGCTGGGTCAGAGGATGGCGGCGGGGGCGGGGCCGATCACGCTTCTGTGCTGCGACAACATCCGGGCCAATGGCCATATGCTGCGCCGCAACCTGACCGATTACCTGCACCGCGCCGGGCGACAGGACCTGGCCGAGTGGCTTGGGGCCAATGCCCGCTTTCCCTGCTCGATGGTGGACCGCATCACCCCGCGCGCCGATGCCGCGCTCGGCGCCGAGGCGGCACGGCTGTTTCCCGCCCGCCCGCTGGCCCCGATCCATGCCGAGGCCTTCCTGCAATGGGTGCTCGAAGAGGATTTCGCCGGCCCCTTTCCCGACCTGCGCAAGGCGGGGGTCGAGGTGGTCGCCGATGTCGACCCCTATGAAGAGGCCAAGATCCGCATCCTGAACGGCGGCCACACGGGCCTGTGCTATCTGGGTGCGCTGGCCGGTCACCGGACCTTTGACGAGGCCATGGCCGATCCCCGCCTGCGCCCGCAATTCGAGGCCTGGCAGGACGAGGTGCTGGCCGGGCTGACCCTGGATCTGCCCTTCGACAGGCAGGTCTACCGCGCCCGGATCGCCGAGCGGTTCTCGAATGCCGCCATCGCCGATCAGCTGGCCCGGATCTGCATGGACGGCTGGTCCAAGATGCCGATCTTCATCCGCCCGACGCTGGCCTCCTGCCTTGCGCAGGGCATCGTGCCGCGCGCGGGCCTTGCCTCTGTGGCAAGCTGGTATGTCTATGCCCGCCGCTTTGCGCAGGGCGCGATGGCCGTGCCCTATGTCGAACCCGCATGGGATGCCCTTGCACCCCTGCTGGCCCCCGGGCGCGAGGGCGATTTCGCCCGCCGCCCCGAACTTTGGGGCGACCTGCCCGAAACCCGCGCGGCCTTCGTTCCCGGCCTTGTCGCGGCGATAGAGGAGATGGAACTCTCATGGCCGGCCTGACACTCGAGCAAGTGACGAAACGTTATGGCGAGCTTCAGGTCGTCCATGGCGTCGACCTGACCATCGAACCGGGCGAATTCTGCGTCTTCGTCGGCCCTTCGGGCTGCGGGAAATCCACGCTGCTGCGGATGATCGCGGGGCTCGAGGATATCTCGGGCGGCAGCATCGCCATCGGCGGGCGCGTCGTCAACGAGGTGGCCCCCGCCAGGCGCGGCGTGGCGATGGTGTTCCAGACCTATGCGCTTTATCCGCACATGACGGTCTACAACAACATGGCCTTCGGCCTGCGTCAGGCCAAGATGCCCAAGGCCGAGATCGACACCCGCGTCCGCGCCGCGGCCGAGGTGCTGCACATCACCGACTATCTGGACCGCACGCCCCGCGCGCTGTCCGGCGGCCAGCGGCAGCGCGTCGCCATCGGTCGCGCCATCGTGCGCGAACCCGAGGTGTTCCTGTTCGACGAGCCCCTCTCGAACCTTGACGCCGCCCTGCGGGTGCAGACCCGGCTGGAAATCGCCCGGCTGCACGAAAGGCTGGGCGCGACGATGGTCTATGTCACCCATGATCAGGTCGAGGCGATGACGCTGGCCGACAAGATCGTGGTGCTGCGCGACGGCAGGATCGAACAGGTCGGCAGCCCGATCGAGCTTTACGAACGCCCCCGCAACACCTTTGTCGCGCAGTTCATCGGCAGCCCCAAGATGAACTTCTTCGACACCGGGCAGCTTGATCCCTCGGCCCCCGAGGATCTGCGCGGCGGCGGCCCCGACCGGATCATCGGCATCCGCGCCGAACACCTGCGCGAGGCGCCCGAGGGCGAGGGCATCCTGTCGGCGCGGCTCGAGCTGGTGGAACAGCTGGGCGAATATGCGCTGGTCCACCTGATCGGCGACGACGGAAACGAGTTCATCGCCAAGCTGGAACAGCCGCCCCGCATCGCAAAGGGCGCGCGGATGGCCTTCACCGCTCGGCCCGACCTGATCCACCGCTTCGACCGCGCCTCGGGCCGGCGGCTCGACTGACCGGACCCCTGACCGGACCACTGACCGGACCCCTGACCGGACCACTGACCGGCCCCCTGCCCGGACCCATCGGAGGCATCATGGACGACAGCGCCTACGGCACCCGCGACAAGCGCGGCAACTGGACCCCGGACAAGCCCTATGAATATGCGCCGGTCTTCGTCTGGCCGCCGCGCCCCCGCGCCTTCCTGCGGTTCCTGTTGTGGATGCCGGGCTATTTCCTGCCCTGGAACCTGCTTTACGCGCTGATCGTGCTGGCGATCTGGGTCTGGCTGACGCCGCCTCTCGAGGTGATGCAAAACCTTGCCCCGGGATGGATCCTGTTCCTGCTGGCCCGCAACGCCGCGCTCACCGCGCTCTGGTACGGCGGCTGGCACTTCTGGCTCTATATCCGGAGGGCGCAGCAAAAGGCGTTCAAATACAACGGAAAGTGGCCGGAAG
>JBHYFN010000027.1:0-52293 GCA_051859505.1 Paracoccaceae bacterium | reverse complement strand
AACCCGGGCCGCTTTTTCGAGGATTTCCGGCTGGGCGAGGTGATCGTCCATGCCGTGCCGCGCACGATCAAGATGGGGGAACGCGCGCTTTATCACGCGCTTTACCCGGCGCGCCATGCGCTTCAGTCCTCCGACATCTTCGCGCAATCCTGTGGCCTGCCGTTCAGCCCGCTTGACGATCTGGTGACCTTCCACATGGTACTGGGCAAGAGTGTGCCGGATATCTCGCTCAATGCCGTGGCCAATCTGGGCTATGCCGAGGGGCGCTGGATCACTCCGCTCTGGCCCGGCGATACCGTCACCGCCACAAGCGAGGTGATCGGGCTGAAAGAGAATTCCAGCGGCACCTCGGGCGTGGTCTGGGTGCGCACCACGGGGCGCAACCAGCATGGCGAGGTGCTGCTGAGCTATGCGCGCTGGGTGATGGTCCGCAAGCGAGGGCAGGGGCCCGCGCCCGAACCCGTGGTGCCCGATCTGGCCCCGGTGGTCGATCCGGCGGCGCTGGTCGTGCCGAAGGGCCTAGATTTCAGTGCCTATGACTTCGCCCTTGCCGGAGAGCCGCATCGCTGGGCCGATTACAGCCCCGGCGAGGTGATCGACCATGTCGATGCGGTCACGATCGAAGAGGCCGAGCATATGCTCGCCACCCGCCTCTGGCAGAACACGGCCAAGGTGCATTTCGATGCCACCGCCCGGCCCGACGGGCGGCGGCTGATCTATGGCGGGCATGTGATCAGCCTTGCGCGGGCCCTGTCGTTCAACGGCCTTGCCAATGCGCAGCTGATCGTCGGGCTGAACGGCGGGGCGCATGCCAATCCCTGTTTCGCGGGCGACACGGTCCGGGCCTGGTCCGAGGTGCTGGACCGGGCGGAGACGGAGGTGCCGTCGGTCGGCGCGCTTCGGCTGCGGCTGGTGGCGACGCGCGGCGCGCCGGGGGCCCTGCGGGGCGAGGACGGGAAATACCTGCCCGAGATCCTGCTCGATCTGGATTACTGGGCGCTGGTCCCGCGCTGAGGGCGGGGCGGACGCGGGGGGGCAGGCCGATGATCGTCATGACAATCGTGCTGCGCAACGAGGTCGCCATCGCGGGCGATCTGATTCGCCATCATCTGGATCAGGGGGTGGACCGGGTCATCGTGCTGGACAACGGCTCGACCGATGGGACGACCGAGGTGATCGAGGAGTTCCAGCGCGCGGGCGTCGCGGATCTGATCCGGCGCGAGGGCGGGTTCGATCAGGCCAGCTGGGGCAATGAGCTGGTGCAGCTGGCCCGGGAAACATACGATCCCGCCTGGATCCTTGCCCCCGATGCGGATGAATTCACCGTTGGTCCGCCGGGCGAAACCCTTGCCGCGCATCTGGCGCGCCAACCCGCGGATGTCCGGGTGATCGAGGCGCATCGGGTCAACATCTTCTCGTCGCAAGAGGCCTTCCTTTCGGGCCGCTGGCGGCAGGGGCCGCTCTACCGCACGGCGCTGAACCGGCGTCAACCCGAGCCGTTCCACGATCCGGCGACCAGATCCGACTTTCCATATTTCTGCTATCCTGCGCTGCACAAGGTGCTGTTTCGGCCCCAGGGTTTCACAAATCTGATGAAGGGCGCGCATATGGTCACGCTCGACCCGCCGGCCGAGAGGGTTCAGACCGGCGTGGTCATGTGGCACTTTCCGATGCGCGATCCGGAACGCTTCGAAGCCGCGATCGAGCGGCGCATTCCCGTCCTCGACCGCGAGAGGGACCGCGCGAACCTGTCCAACCATTACCGGCGCTGGGCCAGCCAGCTGAAGGCGGCCGGCGCGCGGGGGCAGGGGATCGCCGCCATCCTTCCCGAGATCCTGCCCGATGCCGCCCGATTGCCGGCGCTCGAGGCTGCGGGCGTCTTGCGCAGGCTTGAACGGCTGCCGGTTTCCCTTGGCCCCGAAGGCCACAGGATTTCGTGATCACGCATTCGAAACTCGTGATCACAAAGCGGAATTTTTCTCGAATGCCGCCTGAATTGCGGCAATTTGGCGCGTCACGGGGCGTGACTCCGGGGTGTGACCTGCTAAACCTTGCCCGTAAAGGGCGCCTTCGGCAAAGCGCGCCGCGAAGGGAAGGACCAACATGGCTGATGTGAACCGGGGAAACCGCCCCCTGTCGCCACATGTGTCGATCTGGAAGTGGCAATTGAACTCGATCACGTCGATCCTGACGCGGATCACCGGCAATGCCTTGCTGGTGGGCGCGCTTCTGATCGTCTGGTGGTTCAGCGCCGCCGCCACCGGGCCCGAGGCCTTTGCCCGGGCGGATGCTGTGATCACAAGCTGGTTCGGCAAGCTGGTGATGTTCGGTTCGCTCTGGGCGCTGTGGTATCACACCTTGGCCGGAACCCGGCACCTGATCTGGGATTCGGGCCGGATGCTGGATGTGGCCGATGCCGACCGGCTGGGATGGGCGGTGGTTGGCGGCTCGGTGCTGCTGACGCTTCTGACCGTCGCGATACTCTGGGGGTGACATGGCCTTTCTGACCGACCGCAAACGCGCCACCGGGCTTGGCTCTGCACGGCAGGGAACGCATCACCACTGGCAGATGATCGTCACCGCCGCGCTGCTTCTGCCGCTTGTGGTGCTGTTCGTCTTCACCTTCGGCCGGGTGCTGGGCCAGCCCTACGAGGTGGTCGTCGCCTATTACGCCCGCCCCTTCCCCGCCATCATCGCCGCGCTCACCTTCCTCGTGGGCTTCGTCCATTTCCGGGGCGGTGTGCAGACCCTGATCGAGGACTATCTTCAAGGCACGGCGCGCAAAGTGGCGCTGATCGCGATGATCGGCCTCAGCTATACCGCAGCCGCCATCGGCATCTTCGCCGTCGCGCGCCTTGCCCTTTGACCGACCGGAGCATCTAGGAATGGCCGCTTACGAATACGAAACCCACGCCTTCGACGTTGTCGTTGTCGGCGCCGGCGGAGCGGGCCTGCGGGCGACGCTGGGGATGGCCGAACAGGGGCTGCGGACGGCCTGTATCTCGAAGGTCTTTCCCACCCGCAGCCACACTGTCGCAGCCCAGGGCGGGATCGCCGCCAGCCTTGCGAACATGGGGCCGGACCATTGGCAATGGCACATGTACGACACGGTCAAGGGGTCGGACTGGCTGGGCGACATGGACGCGATGGAATACCTCGCCCGCGAGGCGCCCAAGGCGGTTTACGAGCTTGAGCACTACGGCGTCCCCTTCAGCCGGACCGAGGACGGCCGCATCTACCAGCGCCCCTTCGGCGGCCACACCACCGACTTCGGCGAGGGCAAGGAGGTGCAGCGCACCTGCGCCGCCGCCGACCGGACGGGCCACGCGATCCTGCACACGCTCTATGGCCAAAGCCTCAAGCAGAAGGCCGAGTTCTACATCGAATATTTCGCCATCGACCTGTTGATGAGCGAGGATGGCCAGTGCCAGGGCGTGCTGGCCTGGAAGCTCGACGACGGCACGATGCATGTCTTCCGCGCCAAGATGGTGGTGCTGGCGACCGGCGGCTACGGCCGGGCCTATTTCAGCGCGACCAGCGCCCATACCTGCACCGGCGACGGCAACGGCATGATCGCGCGCGCGGGCCTGCCGCTGCAGGACATGGAGTTCGTCCAGTTCCACCCGACCGGCATCTATGGCGCGGGCTGCCTGATCACCGAAGGCGCGCGGGGCGAGGGCGGCTACCTCACCAATTCCGAGGGCGAGCGGTTCATGGAGCGCTATGCCCCCAAATACAAGGACCTCGCCTCGCGCGATGTGGTGTCGCGCTGCATGACGATCGAGATCCGCGAAGGCCGCGGCGTGGGCAAGGATGGCGACCATATCCACCTCAACCTCAGCCACCTGCCGAAAGAGGCGCTGAAGCTGCGCCTGCCCGGCATCTCGGAATCGGCGCGGATCTTTGCCGGTGTCGATGTCACGCGCGAGCCGATCCCCGTCTTGCCGACGGTGCATTACAACATGGGCGGCATCCCCACGAACTATTGGGGCGAGGTTCTGAACCCCAGCGAGGACGATCCCGACCGCGTGGCCCCCGGCCTCATGGCGGTGGGCGAGGCGGCCTGTGCCAGCGTGCATGGCGCGAACCGGCTGGGGTCGAATTCGCTGATTGACCTTGTGGTCTTTGGCCGCGCCGCGGCGATCCGCGCCGGTGACGTGGTCGACCGCGACGCCGCGATTCCCGACCCGCCCAAGGCCGCCATCGACAAGGCCTTCGAGCGGTTCGACGGCTTGCGCCATGCTGCGGGCAGTGTGGGCACGGCCGAATTGCGGCTCGAGATGCAGAAGACGATGCAGGCCGATGCCGCCGTCTTCCGGTCCTCCAGAACGCTTGCCGAAGGGGTGGGCAAGATGACGGATGTGGCGGCCAAGATCGACGACCTTTCGGTCACGGATCGGTCGCTGATCTGGAACTCGGATCTGATGGAGACGCTGGAGCTGACCAACCTCATGCCCAATGCGCTGACCACCATCGTTGCGGCCGAGGCGCGCAAGGAAAGCCGGGGCGCCCATGCGCATGAGGATTTCCCCGACCGCGACGACGCCAACTGGCGCAAGCATTCGCTGGCCTGGGTCGAGGGGAACAGCGTGCGGCTGGCCTATCGGCCGGTCAAGCTCGAGCCTCTGACCCGCGAAGAGGACGGCGGCATCGCGCTGGCCAAGGTCGCGCCCAAGGCGCGGGTCTACTGATGCGCCTGGCGCTTATCGCATTTCTCCCCCTCGCGCTGGCGGCCTGCACGCCGCCGCCGATGGATCCGCTGCGCGCGGCCGAGATCTGCGAAGAGCGCGCCCGCGCCGCGCAAGGGCCCACGGCCAGTGTGACGGTCGGGTCCAACACGCGCTCGGGCCCCTATTCCTCTGCGCAAATTGGTGTGACCAGCGATTTCCTGTCTGGCCGGGATCCGCTGGACCTGTATGAGAGCTGTGTCATCAGCAGGACAGGGCAGCCGCCCGTGCGCCCCCCGGTCCTGCGCGCCATGTAAGGAGATCTCAGGAATGACACGCTGCACCACCACCGGCCTTGTGGCCGCCATTTCCCTTCTGGCTGCCGCCGCACCCGCGCTGGCACAGGACGAGAGCGGCGCGATCAAGGCGCTGATCCTGCCGATGATGGCGGAAGTGGCCCCGGGCCCCGCCGCCGAAGTGTTCACCGATTGCATCATCGCGGCCGCCCAGCCGGCCGAACTTGCCACCTTTGCCGCCGCGACCGGCCCCTCGAACGAGATCGGGGCCCTGATCAGCAACGTCCTCGCGCGGCCCGACACGCTGGCCTGTGCGGCCGCAGCGGCCCAGTAACCCAAAGCGCTCAAGGAGCCCGACCCATGGTTCAGCTCACCCTGCCCAAGAACAGCCGGATCACGACCGGCAAGACATGGCCCCGGCCCGAGGGCGCCGGCAGGGTGCGCAAGATCCAGATCTATCGCTGGAACCCGGATGACGGAAAGAACCCCCGGCTCGACACCTATTTCATCGACGAGGATGACTGCGGGCCGATGGTTCTGGACGCGCTCATCAAGATCAAGACCGAGATCGACCCGACGCTGACCTTCCGCCGCTCGTGCCGCGAGGGGATCTGCGGATCCTGCGCGATGAACATCGACGGGATGAACACGCTCGCCTGCATCAAGGGTCTGGACGAGGTGAAGGGCGACATCCGCATCTATCCGCTGCCGCATATGCCGGTGGTGAAGGATCTGATCCCCGACCTCACGCATTTCTACGCCCAGCATGCCTCGATCATGCCCTGGCTCGAGACCAGGACGAACGAGCCCTCGAAAGAGTGGAAGCAGTCGATTGCCGACCGCGAAAAGCTTGACGGGCTATATGAATGCGTGATGTGCGCCTGCTGTTCGACCTCCTGCCCGTCCTACTGGTGGAACGGAGACCGCTACCTCGGGCCGGCGGCGCTGCTGCATGCCTGGCGCTGGATCGTGGATTCGCGCGACGAGGCGACGGGCGAGCGGCTGGATGATCTGGAAGATCCGTTCAAGCTTTATCGCTGCCACACGATCATGAACTGCGCCAAGACCTGCCCCAAGGGGCTGAACCCGGCCAAGGCCATCGCCAATATCAAGCACATGATGGTTGAACGGGTGGTCTGAGGGGCTTTCCCGGGCCAGGAACGCGCGGCCGGGCTTCGCCCTCAAGGGCCTGCGGCCGCTTCGGTGCCGTGAGACCTTTCGCCCGCATGTTGCGTCCCCGTGACGCGAGGGGCGAACGCGGCTCCACCCTGCTGGTGGAGCCGCGTTCCTGCAATCAGATCAGGAAATCCGAAATCGGCCGCCCGGCAGCTTCGGCTTCGGTGATCCAGCCGGGTTTGCGGCCGCGGCCGCTCCAGGTTTGATCGGGATTGGCGGGATTGCGGTATTTCGCTGGCGACTTGGCTTTGCCGCGCTTTGCCGTGCCGGCTGCGCCGGTCAATTGGGCGAGCGAAAACCCGTGTTCCGCAGCGACCCGCTCGGCCGCTTCGAGGGCGGCTTTCCGTTCCCGCTCGGCCACTGTCGAAAGCGCCTTGTCCACGTCCTTGCGCAATGTCTCAAGCTCTTTGCGGGACATTGACAGAAGATCGACTGACATTTCTTTACTCCGATTTGTTTTTGGTGCCTCGGCAAAACAATGCAACTCGGCATGCGAACGCATATTCGCGCAGAAGGCCGGGCAATGTAAATGGCAATCGGATGCGCAATCCCTTGCGCATCCGCTGACTTGGGCCGGTTTTCGCCCGTTTCGGCCTGCAGGCGCCCGGTGCTGCCCGGCGCTATTCCGCCGCAACCGCGCCGGGATCGGCCAATGTCACGATATCCGACATGATGCGGTTCATCTCGAAATCCTTGGGCGTATAGGTCCGGGCCACGCCCATGCGCAAAAGCGCCTCGGCATCCGCCTCGGGAATGATGCCGCCCACCACGACCGGCACATGGCCCAGCCCGGCCGCCTTCATCCGATCCAGGATCTCGGCGATCAGCGGCAGATGCGAGCCCGAGAGGATCGACAGGCCCAGCACGTCGCTTTGCGCCTCGGCCAGCGCCTCGACGATCTCGGCCGGGGTCAGGCGGATGCCCTGATAGTGGATCTCCATCCCGCAATCCCGCGCCCGGGCGGCGATCTGTTCGGCGCCGTTGGAATGGCCGTCCAGCCCCGGCTTGCCCATCATGAAGCGGATCGGGCGGCCAAGGCGGGCGGCGACGGCGGCAACCTCCTCGCGGATCTCGTCCAGACCCTCGGTCCGGTTCGACGGGCTGGCCGAAACGCCGGTCGGCGCGCGATACTGGCCGAAGGCCGCGCGGATCACATCGGCCCATTCGCCCGTCGTGACACCTGCCTTGGCACAAGCGACCGAGGGCGGCATGATGTTCTCGCCCCCCAGCGCCGCCGCCCGAAGCTGCGCGAGCGCCGCCTCGACCGCCGCCCCGTCGCGCGCGGCGCGCCAGTCGAACAGGCGGGCGATCTGGTCGGCCTCGGCCTTGGGGTCGGCCAGCATGATCCGGTCTTCCCCGGCGGTCAGGGGCGAGGCCTCGCCCGCCTGCCAGCGGTTCACGCCGACGACGACCGTCTCCCCCGCCTCGATCGCGGCGATGCGGGCGGCGTTCGACTCGACCAGCCGCCCCTTCATATAGGCAATCGCCCCCACGGCCCCACCCATCGCGTCGATCTGGGCCAGTTCCTGCCGCGCGCCGTCCTTCAGCGCCTCGACCCGTGCCGTGATCGCCGGGTTGCCGTCGAACAGGTCGTCATATTCCAGAAGGTCCGTCTCATAGGCCAGGATCTGCTGCATCCGAAGCGACCATTGCTGATCCCAGGGGCGCGGCAGGCCCAAAGCCTCGTTCCATGCGGGCAATTGCACGGCGCGCGCGCGGGCGTTCTTCGACAGGGTCACGGCCAGCATCTCGATCAGGATGCGATAGACGTTGTTTTCCGGCTGCTGCTCGGTCAGGCCCAGCGAATTGACCTGCACGCCATAGCGGAACCGGCGATAGCGCGGGTCGGTCACGCCGTAGCGCGCCTCGCAAATCTCGTCCCATAGCTCGGTGAAGGCGCGCATCTTGCACAGTTCGGTGACGAAGCGGATGCCGGCATTCACGAAAAAGGAGATGCGCCCGACCATCTCGGGGAAATGCTCCGGCGCCACCTTGCCCTGCAGATCGTCCAACACGGCGCAGGCGGTGGCAAGCGCGAAGGCAAGCTCCTCCTCCGGTGTCGCGCCCGCCTCTTGCAGGTGGTAGGAGCAGACATTCATCGGGTTCCATTTCGGCAGATGCGCGCGCGTCCAGGCGGCGACATCGGTGATCATCCGCAAGCTGGGCTCGGGCGGGCAGATATACGTCCCGCGCGAGAGGTATTCCTTGATGATGTCATTCTGCACCGTGCCCTGAAGGGCGGCAATATCGGCCCCCTGTTCTTCGGCCAAAGCCACATAGAGCGCCAGAAGCCAGGGGGCCGTGGCGTTGATCGTCATCGAGGTGTTCATCTGTTCAAGCGGGATCGCGTCGAACAGCATCCGCATGTCGCCCAGATGGCAGACCGGCACGCCGACCTTGCCCACCTCGCCCCGCGCAAGGGGGTGGTCGCTGTCATATCCGGTCTGGGTCGGCAGGTCGAAGGCGACCGAAAGCCCCGTCTGCCCCTTGGCCAGATTGCCCCGATAAAGCGCGTTCGAGGCCGCGGCAGTGGAATGGCCCGCATAGGTGCGAAACAGCCAGGGCTTGTCTTTGGCGGTCATGGGGCGGCCTTTCCGGTATGGGGCATTGCGCAACATAATTACACAATGGAACCACTAGCCGAAATTTTGTGCCCCTGTCAATTCGCTGCACTGCGGCGTCACCGGGCGGCGGCCTCGCGCCTCGCAAAAGGGACGCGGGCGTCGCATCGGCATTGTCGAAACGATATGAAACTGTCACTTTCCCGCCATGACGCAGACTGTCGCCGTACCGCTCTGGCTCTTGATCCTGATCGTGCTTTTCGCCGCGGTGACCTTCGCGTCGCATTTCCTGTTTCCCTCGGTGCGATGGTTCTTTCGCAAGCGGATGGAGCGCGCAGTCGCCCGCCTCAACGAGCGGCTGACCCGCCCGATCCAGCCCTTCAAGCTGGCGCGGCGCTATGACATGATCCAGCGCCTGATCTATGATCCGCAGGTCTCGGAAGCGATTGTCGAACACGCCCGGCGCGAGAATGTGCCCGAGAATGTCGCCTTCGAACAGGCCCGCCGCTATGCGCGCGAGATCGTGCCCTCGTTTTCCGCCACGGTCTATTTCAGCATCGGCGCGCGGCTGGCGCGCTGGCTTTCGACGGCGCTTTACAAGATCAGCATCGGCAATCTGGACCGGGCGCAGCTGGACCGGATCGATCCGGATGCGGCGGTTGTCTTCGTCATGAACCACCGCAGCAACATGGATTACGTGCTGGTCACCTATCTTGTCGCCCCCACCTCGGCCCTCTCCTATGCGGTGGGGGAATGGGCGCGGGTCTGGCCGCTGTCCTGGATGATCCGGGCGATGGGCGCCTTCTTCATCCGGCGCAAGGATCGCGGGCGGCTCTATCGCAAGGTGCTGGCGCGCTATGTGCAGCTGGCCACGGCCGGAGGGGTGACGCAGGCCTTCTTTCCCGAAGGCGGCCTGTCGCTGGACGGGCGCATCGCGCCGGCGCGGATGGGGATCCTGTCCTATATCGTCGAGGGGCACCGGCCGGGCGGGCGGGATGTGATCTTTGTGCCGGTGGCGCTGAATTACGACCGGGTGCTGGAGGATCGGCTGCTGATCAAGGCCGACAAGTCGGGCACCCGCCGCTTTCGCCCGCCCGTGGGAAAGATCCTCTCGGCGCTGGGCCGCCATGCCTGGCAGCGCGTGACGCGCCGGTTCAAGGCCTTCGGCACGGCGAAGGTCAGCTTCGGCGAACCCGTCTCGCTGGCCGCGCTCGCGGCCGAGGGGCGGGGGGATGTCGGCTCTGTCGCGGCCGAGGTGATGGGGCGGGTGGCCAGCGTCGTCCCCGTTGTTCCGGTGCCGCTTGTGTCGCGGATCCTGCTTGCGACGGGGCGGATCCGGCAGGCGGATCTGATCGCCGCTGTCGCGCAGGATATCGAACGGCTTGATAGCCTTGGCGTCACCCGGCTTCCCCGCGATGCCGAAGAGATCACCCGGACCGGGGTCGCCCTGCTGATCGAGCGCGGCGCGGTTCTCGAGGGCGAGGACGGCATAGCGGTCAAGCCCGGAGAAGAGCCGCTCCTGTCCTTCTACGCGAATTCGATCACCCATCTTCTGGAGGAGGCTCCGTCCGGCGACCTCGAACTCGCACCTGCGGCCGAGTAATAAAGTTTCAAAAGAGACTTATCCTGTATTGCAATATTGCGCGCAAGATTGTAACTCTCGCCGCGAGGCAGCAACGATTCTGCGCTGCGGCACCACGGGATCCTCAGGATGGAGACAGACATGGCCCTTGACCACAACAGCCCCGCGCCTTCGGCCGCCATCAAGGATCTTTACGAAGTGGGCGAGATGCCGCCCCTGGGCCATGTGCCCGCCCGGATGCAGGCCTGGACCATCCGGCGCGAGCGCCATGGCGAACCCGATCAGGCCTTTCAGGTCGAGGTGGTCGACACGCCGCGGCCCGCCAGCGACGAGGTGCTGGTCATGGTCATGGCGGCCGGGGTCAATTACAACGGCGTCTGGGCGGGTCTTGGCATCCCGATCAGCCCCTTCGACGTGCATGGCGCGCCCTTCCACATCGCCGGATCGGATGCCGCGGGCATCGTCTGGGCCGTGGGCGACAAGGTCAAGCGTTGGAAGGTGGGGGACGAGGTCGTCATCCATTGCAACCAGGACGATGGCGACGACGAACATTGCAACGGCGGCGATCCGATGTTCTCGCCCAGCCAGCGCATCTGGGGCTACGAGACGCCGGACGGTTCCTTCGCGCAGTTCACCTGCGTGCAAAGCCAGCAGCTCATGCGCCGCCCCCAGCACCTGACCTGGGAGGAATCGGCCTGCTACACGCTGACGCTGGCCACCGCCTACCGGATGCTCTTCGGGCATGACCCGCACGAGCTCAAGCCCGGGCAGAACGTGCTGGTCTGGGGTGCCTCGGGGGGGCTGGGATCCTATGCGATCCAGTTGATCAACACCGCCGGGGCCAATGCGATCGGCGTGATCAGCGACGAGAGCAAGCGCGACTTCGTGATGGGGCTGGGCGCCAAGGGCGTGATCAACCGCAACGATTTCAAATGCTGGGGCCAGATGCCGACGGTGAATACCCCCGAATACAAGGAGTGGTTCGCCGAGGTGCGGAAATTCGGCAAGGCGATCTGGGAGATCACCGGCAAGGGCGTGAATGTCGACATGGTGTTCGAACACCCCGGCGAGGCGACCTTCCCGGTGTCGGTTTTCGTGGTCAAGCGCGGCGGCATGGTGGTGATCTGCGCCGGCACCACGGGCTACAACCTCACGCTCGATGCGCGCTACCTCTGGATGCACCAGAAGCGGGTGCAGGGGTCGCATTTCGCGAACCTCAAGCAGGCGAGTGCGGCGAATGACCTGATGCTCGCGCGCAGGCTCGATCCCTGCATGTCCGAGGTCTTCGGCTGGGACCAGATCCCGGCCGCCCATACCAAGATGCGACGCAACGAGCACAAGCCCGGCAACATGGCCGTGCTGGTGCAGTCGCCCAAGGCAGGCCTGCGCACCTGGGAGGATGCGCTGGCCGAGGCGCGCTGAGGCAGCGCCCGCCCGCTGCCCGCGATTTGATCTGGCTCAAGGACGGATCGCGGGCGGTGCGGCAGCCTTGATCCTTGTAGGAAATGCAAGCTGCGAGGATCTCATGCAGGCAAAGGGCGAAAAGGCGTCGACGCAATGGCTGATCCCCCGGGTGAATCGGCCCCGAGGCGTGGATCTCGTGAAGGCGCTGCGGGAAGGGGTGCTGACCCCGGCTGACTATATCGAGACGATCGGCGGTTGCAGGACCTGCGATGATCCGGCTGTCTGCGCGCGCCTGAGCGAAGGAGAGGCGGGCAGGGAGACGCTCTCCGAACCTGCCGCGGCGGGCTGCCGCAATGCGGCGCTGGTGCGGGAATTGCGCGCCTTCTGACCGCCGGGACCAGCGCCGATTTTGCAAAAATCGGCGGATCCGCGATTTTGTCCAAAATCGCGCGCAGGATTTTGGACAAAATCCTGCTCCCTCACGGGGTTCGGTTGCGCCGCTGCTGCGGGTGCTGGGCCCGGGCGAGGATCTCGTCCGCCGTCTCGACGACCTTGTCGGCACTGCCCACGATCCTGGGATCCGGGCTGCCGACCACCGCCTCATCCTTTCCCGGATAGTCGATGCTCTGCAGGAAGTGCCGCATGCATTCGATCCGCGCGCGCTTCTTGTCGTTCGACTTCACCACCGTCCAGGGCGCATCCGCCGTGTCTGTGTAAAAGAACATCGCCTCTTTCGCTTCGGTATAATCGTCCCATTTGTCGAGGCTGGCCTTGTCGATCGGAGACAGCTTCCAGCGCTTCAACGGATCGGTTTCTCGCGCGATGAACCGTCTGCGCTGCTCGTCCTGCGTGACCGAGAACCAGTATTTGAACAGACGTATCCCCGAGCGGACCAGCATCCGCTCAAGCTCGGGGGCCTCGCGCATGAATTCAAGGTATTCGTTCGGCTCGCAAAAGCCCATCACCCGCTCCACCCCGGCACGATTGTACCAGGAGCGGTCGAAGAACACGATCTCGCCCTTCGTCGGCAGATGCTCGATATAGCGCTGAAAGAACCACTGGCCGTTTTCCTTCTCGCCGGGCTTCGTCAGCGCCACGACGCGGGCATAACGGGGGTTGAGATGCTCCATGAAGCGCTTGATCGTCCCGCCCTTGCCGGCCGCATCCCGGCCTTCGAACAGGATCACGAATTTCTGGCCCGTGTCCTGCGCCCAGAGCTGGACCTTCAGCAGTTCCGCCTGCAACTGCGCCTTCTGCGCTTCATAGGCCCGCACATTCATCAGCGGCAGATCCGGATGACTGCGCCGCAGCACGCTTCTTGCGCTGACCGTGCCGGCCCGGGCTTTGATCGGGGCAGAGGTTTCGGGAAGGGTGGCAAGGTCTTCGGGCATCAAACAAACTCCTCTGGCGATCCCGAGAGTCTAACGGAAATGTGACAATGCGCCTTGATGCAGGTCAAGCCCGCCGCTTTTGTCGCCGCAGATGCGCGCGGAACAGGGCCGGCGCGAGGATCCGGTCATAGAGCAGCCCCGCCACCTGCCGGATCCCCGGCAGCCCCACCACGACCGCAAGCCAGCGCAGGCGCGGCATGGCCTGCCAGAGCGCCAGGAAGGCGGGCACCCCGGTCAGGATCCGCCCGTCCTTCATGACATGAAGCCGCCGCGCCGCCGCCTCCGGTTCAAGGCCGAAGGCGCCGGCCCCGTCCAACCCCGTGAACCGAAGCGGCAGGCCATCGCGCTCTGCGATCTTGCGGTAATGGTCGATCTCGAACCGGCAGACCGGACAGTCCGCATTGTAGATGATGTCTGTCCTGTCGTCGCTCATGCTGCCCGATCTAGTGCGCCCGGCGCGTGAGGCGAGCGCGCGGAACCACGTCCGGCCCATTGAGGAATTGCACGGAACGGCGGGATTGAGCATAGTGCCGCCGAGGCACATCAACCGCGGTCCGGGCGGCAGAACGGGCAAAGGCCCGCCCGGCGGATCAGCGGGAAAGAGCGGAGAGGTCCCCCATGCGCATCATCCTCGCCCTTACAGCGCTCGTTCTGCTGGCGGCTTGCTCGGGTGGTGTGACCGGAGAAGTCGGCCGGGCCTGCATGGATGCAGGCCGTCAGGCCGCAAATCCGGCGCTCTGCTCCTGCGTGCAACGGGCCGCAAGCCAGACATTGTCGCCGGCCGATCAGCGCCGCGCCGCGCGGTTCTTTGCCGATCCGCAACGCGCGCAGGACACAAGACAATCCCCGCGCGCATCAGATCGCGAATTCTGGCAGCGCTACCGGGCCTTCGTGGCCCGCGCCGAGGCGATCTGCCCCGCATCGTCCTGAGCCGCATCGTCCCGAGCCGCATCGTCCCGAGCCGCATCAGCCTGTCCCCGTTCGATCCGGGGTGAACCGCGCCAGCCTCGCCTCAAATGGCGAAGGGCGCCGGATCGGCGCCCTTCGCTTTCGTCAGTCGGCGTGGTCGTGCCCGTGGTCGTGCCCGTGGTCGTGCCCGTGATCATGGGAGCCGTGATCGTGATCATGGGATCCGTGATCCATCGCATCGCCCATCATCCGGCCAAGATCGACCGGAACCTCGATCTCCACCTCTCCGGCGACCTCGAAGACAAGCGTCAGCGGCAGCATCGCACCGTCCTCGAAGGGCTCGACCAGCCCGAGGAACATGACGTGATGCCCGCCCCGCTCCATCAGGATCTCGCCATCGGTGGGCAGCGCGAAGCCTTCGACCACCTCGATCATCCGCATCACGCCGTTTTCATCCTCAAGATGCGTGTGCAGCTCCACCCGCTCCGACACGGTCGACATGGCGCCGACAAGGTGGTCATCGGGGCCGCCATGGTTGTGAATGACCATGAAGGCCGCCCCCGATGTGGCCGAAGGGCCAGCGGAAATGGCATATTGATCATGAACTTCGATCCCGTCGGCCAGAGCGGCCTGCGAGAGGGTGCCCGCAAGGGCAAGGGCGGCAGCGCCGCACAGGAAACGTGGCAACATCGGTTGCTCCTCTGTCTGAAGAAAAGTCGAAAGGGATCAGACAGGGTGGGGCGGATCGCGCGCCCTTGCGCGCAAGGGCACGGCCGAGGCACGTTGCCAGTCCTGCAGCCCCGGCAGGTCGGCGGTGACTTCCAAAGCAACGAAGCGCGGCTCGGTCGCGGGCAGGGCCGTGAGCACCATCGCCTGCACCGCATCGGGGCAGATATGCGCCGGCCCGACCGGGTTGCCCTCGGCATCGACGGCGACCATGGCCATGCGCCCGCCGATGCACAGCTCCATCGCCCCCGCAGCCGGAGACTGCCCGCGCGCAACAGCCATCTGCTGCGAGGTCAGCGCAAGGGCAAGGGCCAGTGCAATGCAAAGCCAGCGAGTCATGGAGCCGTCCTATCATGCTCCCCGGCGGGGCAGAAGCGACAGGATGTCGCCAAGGCGAAAGGCCCGGCACGTTTCCGCGCCGGGCCCCTCAAGCAACTCTCGCAGGAAAGCTCAGGCCTGCTCGCCGGCCGAGACCTTGGCAATCTCGCGCTTGACCTTCAGCGCCTCGGGCGACAGCTCGTCATCCTTGGCCTTGGCCAGAAAGGCGTCCAGCCCGCCACGATGATCCACCGTGCGCAGGGCGGCATTGGTGATGCGGAACCGGAAGCTCCGCCCCAAAGTCTCGGAGGCCAGCGACACATCCTGCAGGTTCGGCAGGAACCGGCGGCGCGTCTTGTTGTTGGCATGGCTCACGTTGTTGCCCGACATCGGGCCCGTTCCGGTAAGATCGCAGCGGCGCGACATGGCATTCGTCCTTCGGCTTGGGCGGCCCGGTCCCGGGCGACCCTCTCAAACAAGCGAGGGCCGCCCGAACGCGGCCCCGAATTCATCGACTGGCGCTTACGGGGATTCCCGACCCGCGTCAAGCGCCCGCACCACCCCAAGCGCCTCCGACAGCGCCTCCGAGAGCGGGGCCAGAACGCGCCCGACCGCCTCGCCCGGCGAAAGCCGCCCGGCCGCCACCTCGGCTTCGAGCGATGCCATCCGCCCCCGCAGCGCAGGATCACCCGCAAGCCGGGCCAGGATCTCGGCCTCCAGCTCCCGGTGAAACCAGTCGCGCGCCTGATCGGCCCGTGTCCGCGCCCAGATCCCCTCTGCCCGCCGCCACTCCGCCAGCCGCCCGATCGCGGCCCAGGCTTCCTCGAGTCCCTCCCCCGTGACGGCCGAGACGGTCATCGCCAGGGGATAGCCGTCGGGATCCTGCGGCCGGCGCCGCAACAGGCGCAGCGCCCCGGCATAATCCGCGCAGGTCCGCACGGCCTGCGGGCGCAGCTCGCCATCGGCCTTGTTGACAAGGATGATGTCGGCCATCTCCATGATGCCGCGCTTGACGCCCTGCAATTCATCGCCCCCGGCCGGGGCCAGCAGCAACAGGAAGATGTCCGACAGCGCCGCCGCCGTGGTCTCCGACTGCCCCACGCCCACCGTCTCGATCAGCACCACGTCAAAGCCCGCCGCCTCGCACAGGGCCACCGCCTCGCGCGTCCGCCGCGCGACCCCCCCCAGCTGCGCCTGGCTGGGCGAGGGGCGGATGAAGGCCCGCGGATCGCGGCTCAATCGCTCCATCCGCGTCTTGTCGCCCAGGATCGACCCGCCCGAACGGGCCGAGGACGGATCGACCGCCAGAACCGCGACCCTGAGGCCCCGGCCGGTCAGAAACAGGCCCAGAGCCTCGATGAAGGTGGATTTGCCCACCCCCGGCGTGCCGGACAGCCCCAGTCGCAACGCCTGCCGCCCGGCCGAAGGCGCCCGCGCCGCCAGCTCCGCCAAAAGCGCCAGCGCCGCCTCCCGGTGATCGGCCCGCGCGCTTTCGACCAGCGTGATCGCCCGCGCCAGAGCCCGCCGCTCCCCCGCCGCAACCTCAGCTGCCAAAGCCGCTATATCCACCATGACGGCCCCCCTCGCGCCCTTCTGACGCGCAGGCCCTTCCCTGTCCAGTGCCGCAGACATGCACACAGGTCGGGAAGGCAGATCACCGCCCCCTGCTTCTTTTGTTCCCAAATATCCCGGGGGGAGGCGCGGAACGCGCCCGGGGGGCAGCGCCCCCCGGCCCCAAATTGGCCCAAATAGGGCCCGCCCGCCCGCCTCAGGCGCCGCGATACCAGGTCCAGCCCATCGCCTCGAACAAGGCGCCATAATGCCCCGCCAGCCGCCGCAACCCGGGGCCGTCCAGACTGTCGCGCGCGTCCCAGGCCTTGCTCGCCACCCCCAGGATCCGCGGCGCCAACATCGGCTCAAGCTCGGCATCCGCGCAGGTGAACTCGCTCCAGAAAGTGCCCTGCAGGCCTACGACGCGCGGGGCTATATCCTCGGCCCCCTCGGGCACCGGGCGCCAGTTCACCACCTCTTCCAGATCGACGAAAGCGGCCCAGCTTGCGCCCCAATCCTGCGGATCCCCGCTATGGGCCATGTCAAGATAGACATGCTGCGCCGGGCACATCACCACATCATGCCCGGCCCGCGCCGCCGCGACCCCCGGACCCTGTCCGGTCCAGGAAAACAGCAGCGCGCCATGGCCGATCCCGCCATTGGCCCCCTTCGCCGCCTCTTCCCAGGCCGCCGCCCGGATGCCCTTCGCCGCCAGATCCCCGGCCAGCCGCGCCATCATCCAGCCCTGCAGGTCATCGCGGCTGTCCAGACCTTCGCGCGCCTTCAGCGCCGCCGCCGCCGGCGAGCCGTCCCAGGTGCCGGGGGGCAGTTCGTCGCAGCCCAGATGCAGGATGCCGATGGGAAACATCCCGGCCACCTCCTCCATCAACGGCCCCAGCAACTCCCAGGTCCCCGGCATCGCCGGGTTGATCGTATTGCCAAGATAGCCATGCACGCTCACCTCGCTGCCGGTATCGCCCGGATCGCGCAGCCCGCCCCGCGCGATATTGAGCGCGAAGCCATGGGCCGGCACCTCGATCTCGGGCAGGATCGCGATCTCAAGCTCCACCGCCCGCGCCAGAAGCGAGGCGACATCCGCCTTCGAATAGCTCCCGCCCGCGCGCATGCCGCCGCCATGGACGCCGGGAATGGCCATCCCCTCGCCCCGGAAGGCGGTCTTCTGCCACAGATCCGGCGCGCAATCGACCTCGAGCCGGAAGGCCTCGTCATCGGCGAAATGCCAGTGAAACCGGTTCAGCTTCAACAGGGCCATCAGGTCGAACAGACGCAAGAGGCTGGGCATTTCGAAGAAATGCCGCGCGCAATCCAGATGCTGCCCCCGCCAGCCGAACCGCGGCGCATCCTCGATCCGACCGCAGGGCAGGGCGCCCTCATGGGTCAGGCGCAGGTTCAGAAGCGTCACCGCCCCGTAGAACACCCCCGCCCGCCCGCCGGCCGCCAGCGTCACGCCCTCGGGCGCGATGGTCAGGTGATAGCCCTCTGCGGGCAGATCGGCGCGCTCTTCCACCGTCAGGGCCACCCCCTCCGGGCCAAGCAGCGCCCCAAGCCCGGTGCGCGCGCCCAGCGCCGACGCCGCCTCGAGCGGCTCGCGCCCCAGCCCCGCGCCCCCGGCGACAAAGGCCCGGGCCATCAGCGTGCCGCCGGCGGGGCTCCAGCTTTCGGGCGGCGGGATCAGGCGCAGACCGTCGACGGGCGGCCCCTCGGGCCGATCCGGCCTATCCCCCTCAACCACTGCCACACCGCGCGGCAGGGGCGGCAGGTCGACGGTCTTGCCGCCCGTCAGGCGCAGATAGCTTCCCATCGGCAGCCAGGCGCGGTTCGACGGGGTGAAGCCGCCGCGATAGGCCAGGGTGATCTCGTGGCTTTCGCCGGGGCGCAGATCGGGCAGCTGCACTTCCATGTAGCCGGCCAGATCGCGGATCTGCTCTCCACCCGCGACGACCCGCCCCGGCGCGATCAGCGAGAAACACCAGACCGGCGCGGCAAGCGCGGTTTCGCTCGAGATGGCGCAGCGGATCTCTGTCCCGTCGATCCGGGCGTCGAAAGTCAGTGTCATGGTGTCATCCGTCCTGTCCCAGTTCCGCGACGAATTCGTAGATGTCCGAGCGATAGACGCCGCGCGTGAATTCTATGGGCCGCCCCGAGGGCAGAAAGCCCGTCCTGTCGATCCGCAGCACCGCCGCCCCCTCGGGCAGGTTCATCAGCCGCGCCTCGGCCAGCCCCAGGTTGATCGCCGTGATCCGCTGGATCGCCCGGCTGGGCGCGCCGCCCAGCCCGCGCAGCACGGTATAAAGCGAGGTGTCGACCAGGTCGGGATCGGGCAGGATATCCAGCGGCAGGCTCGAGGTCTCGAGCGCCATCGGGATGCCGTCGGCGCTGCGCAGCCGCTCGATCCGGGCGACCTGCGCCGTGCCCGAGACACCCAGCGCCATGCTTTCGTCGGGCGAGGGCAGGGCCACTTCGCGGCGCAGGATCTGGCTGGTCGAGGATTTGCCGCGCGCGCGCATGTATTCGGTGAACGAGGTCAGGGTCGAGAGCGTATGCTCCAGTTTGGCCCCCGGCGCCCGCACGAAAGACCCCGAGCCCCGCC
Organism: Paracoccaceae bacterium; assembly: GCA_051859505.1. Lineage (GTDB taxonomy): Bacteria > Pseudomonadota > Alphaproteobacteria > Rhodobacterales > Rhodobacteraceae > JAFIEN01. The sequence continues at coordinate 33,101 of JBHYFN010000027.1, read as the reverse complement.
GCTGATCGACCAGCCCGTCGCTGACAAGCTGGGCCACCGCCTTGCGCACGGTGACGCGGCTGACTTCGGCCAGTTCGGCAAGATCGCGTTCGGGCGGAAGCTGGCTGTCGGCCTCGAGCCGGCCATCAAGGATCGCATTCGACAGATGCCGGTACAGCTGCAGATAGCGCGGCCCGCGCCCGTCGCGATACCAGCTGGCCGCAGAATAAAGCGTCGCGCTGTCCGAGCCATCCATGACATCATCCCCAGGGCGGGCGCCCCTTTCCGGTATGATACCAATACGAGCCTCTCGGGGATAGCCCGATATTTTGCTACATGAATATCAAATATAAATCAGCAACTTAAAAGAAATCTTGTGATTTGGTATTATATTGGTAGCAAAAAGTCGCGGTTCTGGTATCGTCAATCCAACAAGGAGATTCGCCACCCCGCACAACCCGCGCGGATCAGGCGGACCGTGACTGCCGCAACAGCCGACGGGGATGAGATGGCCGAAGTCACCGCACAAGCGCAGGGCGCGCGTCCGAAATCCGCCACCCGCAGCTTCCGGCTGAGCGAAGGCTGGTTCGCCTGGGCCCTCATCGCACCGGCCATGGCCTTTATCACGCTGATCGTCGCCTGGCCCCTGGTCGAGACGGTGCGGCTCTCCTTCACCGATGCCACTCTGGGCGGCGAGAACTGGGTGGGCTTCGAGAATTACCAACGCCTCGCCAATTCCGCCCGCTTCATGGAGACGGTGGCGCGCACCTTTTACTGGATGGCGCTGTCGGTCTCGCTCAAGCTGATCCTGGGGCTGATCGGGGCGACGCTGCTGAATGCCGCGATCCCGGGCCGGGCGCTGTTTCGGGTGCTGGTGATGCCGCCCTGGGTCATTCCGATCGCCATCGGCTGTATCGGCTGGCTGTGGCTTTACAACGGCTATTTCGGGCTTCTGTCGGGCGTGGCGCAATATGTCGGGCTGACGACCGGGCCGTTCGAATTCCTCGCCTATCGCAACTCGGCCTTCTATGCGGCCATCGTCGCCGATGTCTGGGTCGGCACGCCGATGGTGACGCTGTTCTTCCTGGCCGCCATGCAGGGCGTCAGCCGCGACCTTTACGAGGCGGCCTGGGTCGACGGGGCAGGGCGCTGGTATCGCTTCCGCCGGATCACCATTCCGCAGATCATGCCGGTCATCGTCTCGATGGCGCTGCTGTCGGCGATCTGGACCTTCAACAGCTTCGAGATCATCTGGATCCTGACCGAAGGCGGCCCCCGCGGCGCCACGACGACGTTGATCGTGGATACCTACAAGGTCGCCATTTCCAGCCAGCGGTTCGGCGAAGGGGCGGCGCGCGCGGTGGTGATCGTGGTGCTGCTGGCGATCTTCTCGCTCTTCTACCTGTTCTTCCTGAACAAGGTGAACAAGAAATACGGGGTGAAGTGACATGATGGACAAGTATACCCTGCCGCAGAAGATCGGCCTTTACGGGGCGATCCTGGTCTTCCTGACCTTCATCCTGCTGCCCTTCTTCGAGATGTTCATGACCTCGCTGCGGCCGCTCGAACATCTGTTCCGCTCGCCCTATCAGTTCTGGTCGGATGACTTCAGCTTCGGCGCCTACAGCCGGATGTGGGAAACCGTGCCGCTTCTGGGGCGCTATATCTGGAACTCGGTCTTCATCGCCACCAGCGTGACGCTGATCACCATGGTCTTTGTGGTGCCCGCCGCCTATGCCTATGCCCGGCTGGACTTTCCGTTCAAGAACGGCTCGCTGGCGATCTTTCTGGGCGTCAACATGTTCACCGGCGCGGTGCTTCTGATCCCGCTTTACCGGGTGCTGCGGACGCTGGGCATGCTCAACACCTATTGGGCGATGATCATCCCCGGCGTGGCCTTCCTGATCCCGACGGGCATCTGGCTCCTGCGCTCCTACCTCGAGAAGATCCCGCGCGAGCTGGAAGAGGCGGCCTATGTCGACGGCGCGAGCCGCATGTACACGCTGCGCCGCGTGGTGATCCCGCTGGCGGTGCCCGGGCTGATCGTGGTCGCCACCAGCGTCTTCATCGGCGCCTATGCGCAGCAGTTCCTGTTTGCGATCACCTTCAACCAGACCCGCGCCTATCAGCCGCTGCCCGCGGGTCTGTTCGAATTCATCGGCTATCAGTCGGTGACCTGGAACGAGATGATGGCCGCCGCCCTGACCGGGGTGCTGCCGGTGATGATCATCTTCCTGTTCCTGCAGAAATACCTCGTCGCCGGACTGACGGCAGGCGCGGTGAAGGAGTGAGCGCGGGGAGGCAACCCCGCGCCGCAAAGCCCAAAAGTTCAACCAAGAGGGAGTCTCTACCAATGACCAAGTTCAAGACATTGTCGCTGGGGGCCGCGCTGCTGTGCGGATCCGCCCTGTCGGCCCAGGCCGAAGAGCTGCACTTCATCATGTGCGGCGGCGAGGTGCGCGACGCCGATCAGGTCGTGATCGACCAGTTCATCGCCGACAATCCGGGCGTCACCGTCAATATGGAAGCCGTGCCGTGGGGCACCTGCCAGGACAAGTCGCTGACGCTGGCCGCCGCCGGTGATCCGCCCTCCATCGCCTACATGGGTTCGCGCACGCTGCGCCAGCTGGCCAACAACGATCTGATCGTGCCCGTCACCTTCTCGGAAGAAGAGATGGAGGTCTATCAGCCCGGCATCCTGTCGACCGTCTATTCGGGCGGCCAGTACTGGGGCATCCCGCATGCCTTCTCGACCAAGGGTCTCTACATCAACTGCGACCTGGTCGAGGAAGCCGGCGCCGAATGCGTCGCCCCCGTCACCTGGGACGACATGATCGAGATGGCCCGCGCCGTGACCGAGAACACCCCGGCCGCCGGTATCGGCATCGCCGGTCGGGATTTCGACAACACGATGCACATGTTCCTCGATTTCCTCTATTCGAACGGCGGCGTCGTCTTCGATGCGGAAACCGGCGAGCCGATGCTCGACAGCCAGCAGACCCGCGAGACGCTGCAGCTTTATGCCGACCTGATGCCCTACATGCAGGAAGGCCCGACCGCCTGGGAACGCGACCAGATCAAGGATCTGTTCAACGACCGTCAGGTGGCGATGTATGTCTCGGGCCCCTGGGGCCGCGGGCAGCATAACGAGGATATCAACCAGATCCTCGTTCCGATCCCGCACGGGCCGTCGGGCACGCATGGCACGATCCTGATCACCGACTCGATTGCCGTCTTCAAGGGCTCCGGCCACGAGGATCTGGCCACCGAACTGGCCCGCGCCCTGACCTCGGGCGAGGCGCAGTATGACCTGGATTCCAGCTGGGGCCTGACGCCGATCTTGCAGTACGAGAAGATCGGCATCGAAGAGCCCTTCTACGCCAACGATCCCTTCTGGGAAGTCTTCGTGGCCGGCATCTCGACCGGCGGGCCCGAGCCCATGGTCGAGGATTTCAAGGCGCTGCAGTCCGTCTTCACCGACATGATCCAGGGCATCCTCCTGGGCGAAGGCGAGGTTGACGAGCTGGTGACCATCGCCGGCGAAGATCTGGCCGAAGTTCGGTAATCACAATTCGGGCGGCCCCATTGGGGCCGTCCGACCCCAGGCAGGTTGTGAAAGGGAAAGCGATGGCAACGGTCGATCTGAAGAACATCTCCAAGGCCTTCGGCACGGCGCAGGTCCTGCATGACATCGACCTGGCGATCCGCGACAAGGAATTCGTCGTCTTCGTCGGCCCCTCCGGCTGCGGCAAGTCCACGCTTCTGCGCATCATCGCGGGGCTCGAGGACGTGACCTCGGGACAGATCCTGATCGGGGGGCAGGATGTCAGCAGCGCGCCGCCCGTGGAACGCGGCATCTCGATGGTGTTCCAGTCCTACGCGCTTTATCCCCATCTTTCGGTCTATGAAAACATCGCCTTCCCGCTCCGGGTGCAGAGACTGCCCGAGCCGGAGGTGAAGCAGAAGGTCGGCCGCGCGGCCGAGATCCTGCAGCTTACCGACAAGCTGCCGCTCAAGCCCGGACAGCTTTCGGGCGGCCAGCGCCAGCGCGTGGCCATCGGGCGCTCGATCGTGCGCAATCCCAAGGTTTTCCTGTTCGACGAGCCGCTGTCGAACCTCGACGCGGCGCTGCGCGGCGACATGCGGGTCGAACTCAGCCAGCTGCACCGGCAGCTTGATGCCACGATGATCTACGTCACCCATGATCAGGTCGAGGCGATGACCATGGCCAACCGGATCGTCGTGCTGAACGGCGGTCGCGTCGAACAATTCGGCACGCCGATGGAGCTTTATCACCACCCGGCCACGAAATTCGTCGCGGGTTTCATCGGCCAGCCCAACATGAACCTGATCCCCGCCACGGTGAAGGGCACCGGCCCCGAAGGCGCGGCCGTCGAACTGGCCGGCGGCCATGTGATGACCGTTCCGGTCGATACGGCCGGCGTTCAGCCCGGCGCAAAGGTCGAGGTCGGCATCCGCCCCGAGAATGTGCATCTGGGCGAAGGCGCCGGCATGGCCGTCACCGTCAAGGTGCTCGAGCGGCTGGGCGGCGTGTCGATCAGCTATGGCACGATCGCCGGCGACACGCGGTTCTGCGCCTCGCTGCCCGGCGACGCCCCGGTGCGCGAGGGCGAGACGGTCAACCTGACCGTCAACCCCCGCGACGTGCATATCTTCGATGCAAAGGGCAAGGTGTTGCGCCGGACGATGGCTCCGGCACTGGTTGCGTGATCACTCCCGGCGGCCGCGCCCTCTGCGCTTCCGCCCCAACAACAGGAAGACCCGATGAAAGTCGTCGTGGCAGGCACCGGCCTGCGCCCCATGCATGTCCTTTCCATCATGAAGGAGGAGATGCCCGAGATCACCTTCGCCGGCTGGTATGACCCCCAGCCCACCTATTACGAGCGTCTGGGCGAAGGCGTGCCGCGGTTCGACAGCGTCGAGGCGATGCTGGACGAGGTGCAGCCGGATCTGTTCTTCGTGGGCTCTCCCAATGTCTTCCACCTCGACCAGATCCGCGCGGGGCTGGAGCGCGGGGTGCGGATCTTCACCGAAAAGCCGGTGGTCGTCAGCATCGAGGAAACGATGGAACTGGCCCGCCTTCTGGCCGAACATGGCACCGACCGGGTGATGGTGGGCCTTGTGCTGCGCCACTCGCGCCACATGGTCGATCTGCGCGCCGCGATGGCCGCCGGCGCGCTGGGCCGGATCACCAGCCTCGAGGCGAACGAACATATCGCGCCCTATCACGGGTCGTTCTTCATGCGCGACTGGCGGCGGATGGTCGAATGGTCGGGCGGCTTCATGCTGGAAAAATGCTGCCACGACATCGACCTGTACAACATGGTCACCGCCTCGCGCCCCGCGCGCGTCGCCTCTTTCGGGGGGCGCAAGTCCTATGTGCCGGAAAACGCGCCGAGCTCGAACGCCGAGAACGAGATCATGCATGTCAAACCCTCGATCTGGAACAGCGTCGATGACGCCTTCCATTCCGACGGCGACATCATCGATTTCCAGACCGCGATCCTGCAGTACGAAACCGGCGCGAGCCTTGCCTTTCACACCAACCTGAACGTGCCCGACGAACACCGCCGGTTCTGCATCATGGGCACGCATGGCATGGCCGAGGGCGATTTCGTGCGCGGCTATCTCAAGATCACCCGCCGCGATGGCAGCGTCTTTGCCCATCACGACTATACCGCGGGCGACCATCCGGCGAACGGCAACCATTACGGCGCCGACAACCTGATGGTGCAGGATATCGCGGCCTTTCTGCGCGGCCAGATCGACCACCTTCCCGTCGGCATCGTCGATGCGATGGAGGCCGGGATCGCAGCCCTTGCCCTCGATCAGGCGCGGATCGAGGGGCGGATGATCGACCTCACCCCGGTCTGGGCCGAATTCGACAGCCATGGATTGCGCAAGTGACCGGGGACACAGAGGAAAAAGGCGCGCTCATGGCCGCCGAGACGGCCGAGGCGCCGGGCGCCTTCGCCCGCGCCGCCCGGGTCGATTACCGCCTGAGCCTCGCGCCCCTGCGGCTGGCCGACAGGCGCGCCTTCTATACCATCGCGCGCGGCTCTTCCGATGCGGCCGCCAATATCCTGTCCTACGAGATCATGCGCGAGGCGGGCCTGCCCGTCACCTCGCTGCCGCCCTCGGTCTTTTCCGTGGGGCGCGGCGTGGCGATGAGTGATGCGGTGGCGCTTGTCATCTCGCAATCCGGGGCGAGCGAGGATCTGGTCCGCTCGGCCCGGGGCGCGCGGATGCGCGGTGCGGCGGTGCTCGGGCTGATCAATGCCGATGCCTCGCCCGTTGCGACGCAGTCGGATGTTGTCCTGTCGATCGGCGCCGGCCCCGAACGCGCGGTGCCGGCGACCAAATCGGTCGTCGGCGCGGTGGGCGCGGGCATGGCGCTTCTGGCGGCGATGGTGCCCGACTATGCGCCGCGCGCCGCCGCCTCGGCCGAGCTGATCGGCGGGGCCGGCGCGCTGAGCCACCCCCGCGCCGGCGATCTGGTCGCGGCCCTGCTGGGCGCCAGCCATGTCTATGTGATCGGCCGCGACACCGGCTATGGCGCGGCGCAGGAAATCGCGCTCAAGCTCAAGGAATGCTGCGCCCTTCATGCCGAGGCCTATTCGGCCTCCGAAGTGCTGCATGGGCCGTTGCAACTTGTCACCAAGCCGCTGCTGATCCTGATCCTCGACACCGGCCAGCCCGATATCCAGGACAGCCTCGACACGGCCGAGGCCCGTTTCCGCGCGGCGGGCGGTGCGGTCTGGCGGGTGGGCCCCGGCGATCTGGACTTGCCAACAGGCCCCGGCGCTCTTACCCCCGCAGCCGCTGCTGCGGTGCTTTTGTGCCTGCTTTATCCGGTGGTGCGTGCCACGGCCCTTGCGCTGGGGCTTGATCCCGATCATCCCGAAACCCTTTCGAAAGTGACCCAGACGACATGACCCACCCGCTCGCACATTGGGCCACCTGGCGCGAGATTCACGCCCAGCCCGCCATCTGGGCCGATTGGGCCGGGGTCCTGCCGCTCGCCGATCTGCGCGGCTGGGTGGCCGGGCAGGCGGTGGAGGAGGTCTGGTTCTGCGGCGCCGGCACCTCTGCCTATATCGGCGAGATCCTCGTCGCAGGTCTTGAAGGCCGGCCCGGCCCCCGCCTGCGCGCCGTGCCCACGACCGACCTTGTGTCGCGCCCGCAGGCCTTTCTTGCAGGCGACCGTCGCCCGCTGATCGTGCAATTCGGCCGTTCGGGCAATTCCACCGAAAGCCTCGGCACGCTTGACGCGCTTGACGCGCTGGCGCCCGGGGCGCCGCGGCTGCACATCACCTGCAACCCTGACGGCGCGCTGGCCACCCGGCCCGGCCCCGGCCCGCAGAAGGTGGTGAGCCTGCCCGAAGCGACCCATGACGCCGGTTTCGCCATGACCTCGAGCTTTTCGACCATGCTCCTGACGGCGCTGGCGATCTTCGACCCGGCCGGCAGCACCGCGCCATTGCCCCGGCTGGCGGGCCAGCTCTCCGACCTCCTGCCGCGCCTCTCCGCCTTTGCCGAAGCCACCGCCCCACCGTCGCGGATCGTCTTTCTGGGCACCGGCCCCCTGGCCTTTGCCGCCCGCGAAAGCGCGCTCAAGGTGATGGAGCTGACGGCAGGGCAGGTGCCGGCCCTGTGGGATTCGACGCTCGGCTTCCGCCACGGCCCCAAGAGCTTTGTCACCGGGGATACGGGGATCGTGCTGTTCACCGGGCCCGACAGCCCCGCCTCCCTGTATGAGGCAGACCTCGCCGCCGAATTGCGCGCGCAGTTTCCCCAGGCCAGAGTCACCACCCTCGGCCCCGGCGGCGATATCCCGGTCGAGATGCCCGAAGGCCCGCTCTGGTCGGCCCCGCTGGCCGTGGCTCTGGGGCAGATCCTTGCCGTGCACTGGTCGGCGGCGCTGGGCCTGAATGTCGACGATCCCTTCGCGGGCCAGGGCACCCTGTCGCGGGTCGTGGCGGGGGTGACGCTCTATCCGGTTGCCAGATGATCGCCGCCGGGATCGATCTGGGCGGCACCAAGATCGAGGCGCAGGTCTTTGCCCCCGACTGGACCCTTGCCGACAGCCGCCGCATCGACACGCCGAAGGACTATCCCGCCCTCGTCGCCGCCATGGCCGAGCAGATCGCCTGGGCCGAGGCGCGGGCGGGCCACGCCCTTCCCGTCGGCGTGGCGGCGGCCGGGCTGATCAATCCCGCCACCGGCCTTGCGCTGACCGCGAACCTGAGCGCCACGGGCAAGCCCTTTCCCGCCGATATCGCCCGCGCCGCCGGGCGGCCCGTCACCTATGTCAACGATTGCCGGGCGCTTGCCCTGTCCGAGGCGATCTTTGGCGCCGGGCGGGGGTTCTCGCCGGTGGTGGGGCTGATCCTCGGGACGGGCATCGGCGGCGGTGTCGCGGTCGAGGGGCGGCTGATGCAGGGCCATGCCCATGTGGGGGGCGAGTTCGGCCATATGCCGGCGCCTGCGCATCTGGTGGCGGCCCATGACCTGCCGGTCCGGCACTGCGGCTGCGGGCGGATGGGCTGTATCGAAACCCATGTCGCCGGCCCCGGCCTGTCGCGGCTGGCGCTGCATCTGACCGGGCGCAGCCTTTCCCCGCCCGAGATCACCGCAGGGCGCGGCACCGATCCCGCCCTTGGCCGGGTCTGGGCCCTCTGGTGCGATCTGATGGCCGAGCTTCTGATCACGCTCTGCTTCACGCTCGACCCCGAGGTCGTGGTGCTGGGCGGCGGCCTGTCGCGCAGCCCCGGCGTGACCGAGGATCTGACCGCCGCGCTGGGCCGCGCGCAACTGGCCGGTTTCGCCCTTCCCCGGATCCTCCTTGCCGAGGCGGGCGACGCCAGCGGCGCCAAGGGAGCCGCCTATGCCGCCCTGCAAGAGGTCTCGCATGTCTGACATCCTGCGCCATGTCATCGCCGCCAACCGCGCCGGGCGGGCCGTCGCCATCCCCTCGGTCTGCTCCGCCCATCCCGAGGTGCTGCGCGCCAGCCTTGCCATGGCCGAGCGGCTGGACCGGGCCATCGTGATCGAGGCCACCTCGAACCAGGTCAACCAGGACGGCGGCTATACCGGCCTGACGCCCGCCGCCTTCATCGCCTTCGTGCAGGCACTGGCCGACGAGACCGGCACCGACCGCGCGCGCATCGTCTTTGGCGGCGATCACCTCGGGCCGCAGGCCTGGCGCCGCCTGTCCGCCGATCAGGCGATGGCAAAGGCCCATGTCATGGTGCGCGACTATGTGCAGGCGGGCTTTACCAAGATCCACCTCGACTGTTCCGAAGGCTGCGCGGGCGAGGCGGCGCAGCTTGACGATACCGTCACCGTGCCCCGCGCCGCCGATCTGGCCCGGACCTGCCGCGATGCGGGGGGCGAGGCGCTGCTTTACGTCGTGGGCACCGAAGTGCCCCCGCCCGGCGGCGCCCGCAGCGAAGAGCACGCCGAGATCCCGGCCACGCGGCCCGAGGCCGCCCGCGCCACGCTCGACGCCCATATCGCGGCCTTCGCCGGGATCGGTGAGGTGGGCGGCCTTGTCGTGCAGCCCGGCGTCGAATTCTCGCCCATGTCGGTGCATCACCTGCCGCTGGCGCGCGACCCCGGCCTTCTGGCCGCCATCGCCCATCATCCGGGCGTCTGCCTCGAGGCGCATTCGACCGACTACCAGCGACCCGAGGCCTTTCCCCGCCTTGCCGAACTGGGCTTCGCCTTCCAGAAGGTCGGCCCGGCGCTGACCTTCGCCTATCGACAGGCGGTCTATGCGCTTGACCATCTGCGCGTGCTTGCCGGCTGGGGCGGCGGCCTTCGGGCCGAGATGGAGGCGGTGATGCTGGACGAGCCCGGCTACTGGCAGGGTCACTACCACGGCGCGGATCTGGCCCTGCAACGCCATTTCGGCCTGGCCGACCGGATCCGCTATTACTGGCCCCGGCCGCGCGCGCAGGCCGCCGTTGCCACGCTGATGGAGGATCTGCGCCCCCGCACCCTGCCCGAGCCGCTGCTGTGGCAGGTCTTCGGCACGGATATCCTCGAACGGGCCGAGGCGTTGAAGGGCGATGGACCGACCCGGCTGATCCATGCCACGATCGAAGCCGCACTGGCCCCCTATTTCTTCGAAGCGGCAGCAGAGGAAGGCCCATGACCGACCAGTGGATCCTGCCCGAACTCCTGTTCGACGAGGGCGCCCTGCAGCCCGGCCGTGCCCTGCGGATCGCGGCGGGCCGCGTCGCCGAAGTGACGGCAGGGGCCGCCGCCCCCGCCACGGCGCGGCATGTGCCCGGCATCCTCGCGCCGGGCTTTGTCGATCTGCAGGTCAATGGCGGCGGCGGCGTGCTGCTGAACCAGAGCCCGACGCTTGAGGGGATGCAGGCCATTGCCGCCGCGCATCACCCGCTGGGTACCGTGGCGATCCTGCCCACCCTGATCACCGATGCGCCCGAGGTGCTGGACCGCGCCGCCGAGGCGGCTCTGGAAGCTGCCGCACTGGGGCAGGGGGGCATCATCGGCCTGCATATCGAGGGCCCGCATATCTCGGTCCCGCGGCGGGGGACGCATGCGGCCCATCTGGTCCGCCCGCTGGATGCGCGCACGATGGCGGTGGTCGCCCGCCTGCGGGAGGCGGGCGTTGCGGTGATGATCACGCTGGCGCCCGAGGCGGTGGCTCCGGGCCAGATCGCGGAACTGGTGCGGCTGGGCGCCGTCGTCTCGATCGGCCATTCCGACACGAACGCCGACCATGTGCGCGAGGCGCTGGCCGAGGGGGCGGGCTGTTTCACCCATCTTTTCAACGCGATGTCTCCGCTTCTGCACCGCGCGCCGGGGGTGGTGGGGGCGGCGCTGAATTCGTATGTGCCCGCCGGCATCATCTGCGACGGCATCCATGTGGCCGATGAGCTGGTGGGCCTTGCCATCCGCGCCCGCCCCGCGCCCGATCTGATGTTTCTGGTCTCGGATGCCATGCCCACGGTCGGCGGGCCGGACCGGTTCCGGCTGTACGACATGAACCTGCATCTTGAAGGCGGGCGGCTGGTCAATGACGAAGGCTCGCTGGCCGGGGCGCATGTGACCATGGCCGAAAGCGTGGCCCGGCTGGTCGAAAAGGTGGGGGTCGCGCCGGAACAGGCCCTGCGCATGGGCATCACCATCCCCGCGCGCGTCATGGGCCTGCGGGCGCTGGGCCGCGTCACCGGGCGCGAGGTGGCCGACCTGATCCGGCTGGACCCGGACTGCCGGTTTCTTGGCGCGCTGGCGCAGGATCCGATGCCCGCCTGAGGCGGCGGTGCAAGGTAGCGACAAGGCCCGCGAGGGGCCTAGTCGGCGAAAAGATGTGCCTCGTCGGGCGAAAAGGACAGCTGGATCGGCGCGCCAATCTCGAAGATCGCGTCGCGCGCAAGGGCCGCGATCAGCGCCTTGCCATCGGCCAGCGTCACCTCGATCACCGTCTCGGACCCCAGCCGTTCCGTCAGCGCGACCGTGCCCTGCAAAAGCCCCGCCCGCCCGTCGGTTTTCGGCGTAAGGTATTGCGGCCGCAGCCCCAGCCGCGCCTTGCCGCCCGCCGTGAACCCGGCCCGTTTCGCCGTCAGCGTCACCGGCTCGAGTGCGGCATTCGACACGGTGATCCGGTCCCCCGCCACCTCGCGCACCTCGACATCAAGGAAATTCATCGACGGGCTGCCGATGAAACCCGCGACGAAGGCATTGGCGGGGTTGTGGTAAAGCTCCATCGGCGTGCCGATCTGCATCACCTGCCCATCCTTCAGCACGACGATCTTGTCGGCCAGCGTCATCGCCTCGACCTGGTCATGGGTGACATAGATCATCGTCGCACCCAACTGCTTGTGCAGCTTGCCGATCTCCATCCGCATGTCCATCCGAAGTGCTGCATCAAGGTTCGACAGCGGCTCGTCGAACAGGAACACCTCCGGCTTGCGCACGATGGCGCGGCCGATGGCCACCCGCTGCCGCTGCCCGCCCGAAAGCTGGCTGGGGCGGCGGTCAAGCAGATGCTCCATCTGCAGGATCCGCGCGGCCTCGGCCACCTTTGCGTCCTTCTCGGCCTTCGAGGCGCCGGCGATGGTCAGGCCGAAGGCCACATTCTCGCGCACCGTCATGTGGGGGAAGATGGCATAGGACTGGAACACCATCGCCACGCCCCGATCCTTGGGCGGCAGGTCGTTGACCCGGCGCCCGCCGATCGTGAGCGTCCCGCCCGAGATATCCTCAAGCCCCGCGATCATCCGCAGAAGCGTGGACTTGCCGCAGCCCGAGGGGCCGACGAAGACGACGAACTCGCCGTCCTCGATGTCGATATCCACGCCCTTGATCACATCGGCCGTGCCATAGCTCTTGCGGATATCGGAAAGGGTGATGGTCGCCATGCGCCTACTCCGCTGCCCTGGCCATGGGGGGGATATGCAGCAGCCCGTCCTCGGCCACGGTGACGGGTTCGGGATCCATCACATAGCCGCCGAACCTGTCCTTGCCGCCATCGGCAAAGCCCAGGATCCGCAGCCCCTCGGCCGTCTCGACGATGCGGGCGGCATAGCGGCGGCAGGGCTCGGCCCCGTCAAGAAAGGCGCCCGGCGCGATGGACCAGGGCCCGCGCGGATCCTCGGCCATCAGGTAATGCGTGCCGGTGACGGGCGCTTGCGGATTGGCGGCGCGGTAGGCCTCGGACCAGTGGGAACCGGAGGTGCAGAACAGGCAATACCACTTCGCCCCCACCTTGAAGACCTGCGGCACTTCAAGCTGACCGAAGCCGCCGACAAAGACCGGGCGCTGCAAAGTCCAGCGATAAAGGTCGGGCGAGGTGGCAAAGCCGATGGCGCCGCCGGCATTGGGTTCGGCAATGCCGGGCGCGCGGGCGGTGAAATACATCAGCCAGCCGTCGCCCGCGGGATCCTTCATCACCCAGGGGTCGCGCATGGCGCGGTCGTGCCAATGGCCCTTCATCCAGTCCTTTTCATAGGCCTCGGCCACCGGCCCCGTCAGATCGAGGCATTGCCCCCCCTCGACCCGTTCCCAGGAATGCATGTCGCGCGAGGTGGCATGGCCGATGCGCTGGTACATCCCCTCTTCGGCCCGGGTCGAGCCGGTGTAGAACAGATGCCAAAGACCATCCGGCCCCTGCAGGACCGATCCGGTCCAGGTGGTGAAATCGTCCCAGGCGGGCGCTTTGCTGGGGGCAAGGCAGGTGCCGTGATGGTCCCAGTTGACCAGATCGGTGCTGGTGGCGTGGCCCTGGCTCACGTTGAAATGGCGCAGGTCGGGATCGCCGAGGCTGCGGTCGGCCTGCAGGAAATAGCCGTGCCAGCGCTCTCCGTCATGGGCATACCAGCTGTCCCAGATCCATTTGTCGTCGATTGCGATAACCATGTGTCGGTCTCCGTCCGTCAGCCCTTCACGCCGGTCGATGCGATCGAGGCGATGAAGGCGCGTTGCAAATAAAGGTAGAAGGCCAGCACCGGGACCGTGATCATCGACAGATAGGCCATGATCTCGCCCCAGGCGCGGTTGAGCTGAAAGAAGTACTGCAGGCCGACCATGACCGGCCGGTAGCCTTCCTGCTGAACCACCATCAGCGGCCAGAGGTACTGGTTGTACATGACCAGGAATTTCAGGATCGCCGCCGTGGCCAGAACCGGCCCCGCCAGCGGCATCACGATGCGCCGGTAGATCTGGCCCCAGGTGGCGCCCTCGACCCGGGCCGCCTCGATCAGTTCTCCGGGCAGATCCTTGAAATACTGCACGAACAGAAAGATCGTCAGCGCATCGGCGACGAAGGGCACGATCTGCACCCGGTAGGAATTGAGCCAGCCCCAGGTCAGCCCCTCCATCCCGATCCAGGGCAGTTTCGAGACCAGAAGCAGAAGCGGGATGGCGATCGTCTCGAACGGGACGATGAGGGTGGCGAGGATCACCGACAAAAGCACCTCGCGCCCCCGCCAGCCGACAAAGACAAAGGCAAAGGCCGCGGCCGAACAGACCAGGAGCGACAGCACCACGGTCATGCCCGTCACGATCACCGAATTCAGCACGAACAGCCCGACCGGCGCCCTGTCGAAGGCGTCGAAATAGTTGTTCAGGCTGATGTCGCCCACCGGCAGGAAGGCCCGCAGGCTTGATGTATCGGCCAGAAGCTGCTGGTCGGGCTTGAGCGACGAGACCACCATGAAGACCAGCGGAAAGATGAAGATCACCGCGATCAGCACCAGCACGAGGTAGCGGACGAACAGGCGCAGCCCGTGGTTGTCGGCGGAAATGGCAGACATCAGCGCTTCTCCCGCGTGAGCCAGCGTTGCGTGAGCGAGATCGTCAGCACGATCACGAAGAGGATGACCGAAATGGCGGAGCCGCCCGAGATGTCCTGCTTGCCATAGCCGCGCTCGACCGCCTGGAACACGATGGTCTGCGTGCTGTCCAGCGGTCCGCCGCGCGTCATCACGTCGATCTGGGCGAACAGGGCAAAGGCCTGCATCGTGATCACGATCAGCACCAGAACGGCGGTGTTGCGCAGCCCCGGCCAGGTGATGTAGCGGAAGGTCTGCCATTTCGAGGCGCCTTCGATGGCCCCGGCCTCATAGAGCGTGGGGCTGATCGTCTGCAGGCCCGAGAGCCAGATCACCATGTGAAAGCCCACCGCCTGCCAGATCGACATGACGATGATCGCGCCAAGCGCGGTATCGGGATTGCCCAGCCAGTCGACCTTCGGAAAGGCGCCGAAGGTCATCGCGCCCAGAAGGTTGTTCAGAAGCCCGCTCTGCCCGTCATAGATGAACCGCCACAGCAACGAGACGACGACGATCGAGACGACGACGGGCATGAAATAGATCGTGCGGAAGACGTTGATCCCCCGCAGCCGCTGGTTGATCAGAAGCGCAAGGCACAGCGCAAGCCCGCCCTGCACCGGCGCCACGACCAGCACGAAGATCACCGTATTGACGATGGCCTTCATGAAAACCACGTCGCGCGCGAGGATCACTGTGGTCCTGTCCGTGCCGCGGTCGATGCGGAACCATTCGCGCATCCCGTCATATTGGGGATAGTCGGGATTGTTGCGGGTAAAGCTGCGCACTGCCGGAAATTGCGGCCCGTCGGGGCCCTCGATCACCGCGCCCGCCTCGTCCCGCTCGGCCTCGAGCGTCAGCGTGGCCAGGCCCAGAAGCTGCTGATAATTCGACAGCCCCACCCATTGCGTCGGATTGGGCGAGATCAGCCGCTGGTTGGTGAAAGACAGCACGATCGCAAAGACGAAGGGCAGGATGATGAACGTGCCGATCAAGGCCACGGCGGGCCCGGCCATGAACCATCCGGTCCGGTTCGAACGCAGGAATCTCGATGCCATGAAAGCCTCGCAAGGGGCAGATCCGCCGTAACCGGACGGGCCGGAGTGGCGGTGGGACGGGGTCGTGTGGGTAAGGTTTGGCGTGGGGCGGCAGGCCGCCGCCCCCCCCCCCGAGGGGGAGGGGACGTCCCCCCAGTCACTCCCGCTGTCAGTGGCCGTAGCCGCTGTTGCGTGCGATATCGCTGTTGATCTCGTCGACCGCCGCATCCAGCGTGTCGGCCACATCCGCGCCATTGGCGATATCGGCCAGCGCCTTTTCAAAGACCTTGGCCGCCACCACATAGCCCGGCGTCACCGGCCGGACGAGCGCCTGTTCGGCCGACAGATCGAAGAACACCGACATCGGCCCGCCTTCGGCATAGTTCTCGGTCATCGCCGCGGCGCTGGCCGTGGCGGGGATCAGGCCGATCCCGTCCGAGAAGGCGGCAAGGTATTGATCCTGCAGCGCAAACTCGATGAAGGCCGCCGCCCCCTCGGGATGGGCCGTCGTGGCCGAGATGCCGAACTGCCACGAGGCCGCGCCGATCTTGGGGCCGTTGCCGAAATCGGGCGCCGGCAGGAACAGCGTGTCGTCAAAGGCGTTCAGCGCGCCAAGGGCCGCCCAGTTGCCGTTCCACGAAAAGGCATAGCGCCCCTCGATAAAGCCATTGTCCCGCGCCGCCGGATCCTGGCTGGTGCCGGGCGCATAGCCCTCGGCAAAGAGGCTCTGCCACCACTCGCCAAAGGCCTGGGCTTCTTCACCGTTCAGCACGCCTTCGGCGGTCTGATAGGTCGAACGGTCCACGATATCGCCGCCGAAGGACTGCAGCAGCGGCGAGAAGGCATAGGGATACCATTCGCCGGTCCAGGCCAGGCCCGGATCGAAGGCATATTCCCAGTCGCCCGAGTCCTTCGCCGCGTCGAGGGCGGCCATGAATTCGTCTTTCGTCCAGGGCTCTGCCAGGGTGGGCGTGCGCAGGCCGAGCGCGTCCAGCGTCGACTGGCGCGTGACCATGGCGACCGCGGCATCCCACAGGCCGATCGAGTACAGCTCGCCGTCCCAATAGCCCTTGGTGCCGGGCAGGAAGTCGGCGATCAGGCTTTCGTCAAGCGGCAGCGGCTGCATGTAGCCGGCCCAGGCCCAGTTCGGCATGACCGGCCCGTCGACATCAAGGATGTCGGGCAGGTTGCCCGCCAGCGCCGCCGCCGTCACCGAATCGTTGTAGGCGATCTGGGGAAAGCTCTCGAGAGAGACCGACCAGTCCGACTGGCTGGCGTTGAAATCCTCGATCAACTGCGTGATCAGCTGCAGTTCGACATCGTTTCCGGCGCCATGATACCACATGGTCAGCTCGGTCTGGGCGGCTGCCGCCGTGCCCAGAAGGCAGACGGACATGGCCGCCCCGCCCAGAAGTTTCGCATAAGACATTGATCAGTCCTCCCTGACGATCTTGAGTTGCGAAGGTGTGACGCGCCGTTCGGTGACAGAGGCACGCCAATGCACAGGGCCTGCGACACGCAGGGCGCTGTCTGTTTCCCGGTCCTCGCCGGAAATCATCGCCAACAGACGGTACGCCGCGCGCGCGCCGATGGCGGTATAGGGAAGCTCGACCGTGGTGAGCGGCGGATACAGCGTCTCGGCGATCACCCGGTAATTGTCATAGCCCGCGACCGACACCTCGTCGGGCACCTTCGTGCCGCGCGAGCGCAGGATGCCGTAGAGCTTGAGCGCCATCTTGTCATTGCCGCAGCACAGGACGGTGGGCGGCTCGGGCCGCTGCATCAGCTTTTCGACCGCATCATACAGAAGCTGCGTCTCGCCCTCGGGCGAATTGACCTCGCAGCACATCACGAGGCCGGGGTCGAAACTGATCCCCGCCGCCTCGAGCGCCGCGCGATAGCCCCTGGTGCGCAGCCGCGTCGCGTCAAGGTCGTTCATCAGCGTCAGATAGGCGATCCGCCGATGCCCCGCCGCGATCAGCCGGGTCACAAGATCGCGCTGGCCCTTCTCGTCATCGGGCAGGATGCAGGGCGTGCCGGCGGCGTCATGGCAATTGGCCAGAACGACCGGTGTATCGCGCGGAATGGGGGGCAGGGTGACTCTCTGGTGGTATTCGGCCACATAGATCAGCCCCTCGGCCCGGTGCCGCAGGAAGGTATCCACAAGGGCGGGGACGGTATCGGAACGGCCCCCGGTATCGGCGATCATCATCGTCATGCCGCTGCGCGCCATCACCTGCTGGATGCCCTGCACGATCACCAGTTCCGGCAGGCCGGTCGGCCGGCCCTCCTCGACGGTCGAGATCGCCCCGGTGATCACGCCCACAAGGCCCGACTTGTTCGACCGCATCATCCGCGCCGCGTTGGAGGGCACATAGCCCAGTTCGGCCATCGCCTTTTCCACCGCCTCGCGCGTCTTGCCGCCGACAGGGCCATCGCCGTTGAGCACCCGGCTCACCGTCTTGGGCGACACGCCCGCCGCCTTTGCGACGTCATAGATCGTGGCCATAGGCTCCCCCCGATCCGCCCCATCATCGGGCGGTGCGTCCGCGCCGGTGCGAGTCTCTACGGACCCATGACACCGATGACATGACACCGGTGTCATAGCGAGGCGGCCTAAGTCGAGTCAACGCCCTTTTTCGCCCCCGGCGGTGGCCGGGGGGTGCTGACGCTCAGGGCTGTGGAGGCAAAGGCTCTTGCGCGGGTGGGGGGCGTCAGGCCTGCAGCGACCTGACGCCGACCTCGCCCTCTTCGCGGGCCTGGATGGCAAGCGCCGCTGCATGGGCGGCGGCGGCGGTGGTGTAATAGGGGATCTTGTCGAACAGGGCCACGGCGCGGATATCGCGGCTGTCCTCGACGGCCTGGGCGCCTTCGGTGGTGTTCATCACCAGCGCGATATGGCCGTCCTTGAGGCGGTCGACGATGGTCAGGCCGCCTTCATAGACCTTGTTCACCTGCTCGCAGGGGATGCCCTGTTCCGTCAGCCAGGCCGCGGTGCCCCGCGTGGCGACAAGGCTGAAGCCCAGCCCGTGCAGGATCCCGGCCGCCTCGCGCATGACGGGCGTCTTGTCGGCATCGCGGATCGACAGGAACACCCGGCCGCCCCGGGGCAGATCGACGCCCGCGCCCATCTGCGCCTTGAGGAAGGCGCGGGCAAAGCTGCGGTCCCAGCCCATCACCTCGCCGGTCGAGCGCATCTCGGGGCCGAGGATCGTATCGACGCCGGGAAAGCGTGCGAAGGGCAGGACGGCTTCCTTGACGCTGAACCACGGGACATCGGGATCGGCCAGTGTCAGGGGATCGGCGAAGGGCAAAGGCGTGTCATAGCTGACGTTCTCGTAGGGCGGACGCGGCGGGAAGGCCTCGAGCTTTTCCCCGGCCATCAGGCGCGCGGCGATGGAGGCGATGGCGCTGTCGGTCGCCTTGGCGACAAAGGGCACGGTGCGGCTGGCGCGGGGGTTGACCTCGATCAGATAGACCTCGTTGTCCTTCACCGCGAACTGCACGTTCATCAGGCCGACCACGCCGAGGGCCAGGGCCAGTTGCTCGGTCTGGTGGCGGATGACCTGCTGCACCTCCGCGCTCAGCGTATGGGGCGGCAGGCAGCAGGCGCTGTCGCCGGAATGAACGCCGGCTTCCTCGATATGCTGCATGATGCCCGCAACATGGACGCGGGCGCCGTCGCAGAGCGCGTCCACATCCACCTCGACAGCGCCCGAAAGATAGCTGTCCAGCAGAACCGGACTGTCGCCCGAGACCACCACCGCCTCGCGGATATAGCGGTTGAGGTGGTCCATGTCGCGCACGATCTCCATCGCGCGGCCGCCCAGCACATAGGAGGGGCGGATCACGAGGGGGAAGCCGATCGTCTCGGCCATCGCAACCGCCTGTTCGGCGCTCGAGGCGATGCCGTTGACCGGCTGCTTGAGGCCCAGTTGCTGCACAAGCTGCTGAAACCGCTCGCGATCTTCGGCCAGGTCGATGGCGTCGGGCGTGGTGCCAAGGATCGGGATCCCGGCGTCATGCAGCGCATTGGCCAGCTTCAGCGGCGTCTGCCCGCCGAACTGCACGATCACGCCATGCAGCGTGCCGTTCTCCTGCTCGACCCGCAGGATCTCCATCACATGTTCGAAGGTGAGGGGCTCGAAATACAGCCGGTCCGAGGTGTCGTAATCCGTGCTCACCGTTTCCGGGTTGCAGTTGATCATGATCGTCTCGTAGCCCGCGTCCGACAGCGCATAGCAGGCGTGGCAGCAGCAATAGTCGAACTCGATCCCCTGGCCGATCCGGTTCGGCCCACCACCCAGGATGACCACCTTCTTCCGGTTCGAGGGCCGCGCCTCGCATTCCACTTCGCCCATCGAGGGCGTCTCGTAGGTGGAATACATATAGGGAGTCTGGGCCTCGAATTCGGCGGCGCAGGTGTCGATCCGCTTGAAGACGGCGGTCACCCCAAGGCGCTGGCGGGCGCGGGCGATCTGGCCTTCGTCGCGGCCCGTCAGCTGCGCCAGCCGGGCATCGGTAAAGCCCATCATCTTGAGCGCGCGCAGCCCCGCTTCCGTCACCGGCAGGCCGTCGCGGCGGATCCGGGCCTCGGTCGTCACGATCTCGCGGATGCGGGCAAGGAACCAGGGGTCGTAGCTCGTCACCGCGTGGATATCCTCATCCGAGAGGCCATGCCGCATCGCCTGGGCGATGACGCGTAGCCGGTCGGGCGTGGCCTTCGACAGGGCGGCGGTGACGGCCTGCCGGTCGGGGGCGCCGGGGATCGCGATCTCGTCAAAGCCGGTCAGGCCCGTCTCCATGCTGGCCAGCGCCTTTTGCATGGATTCGTGGATCGTCCGGCCGATGGCCATCGCCTCGCCCACCGATTTCATCGCGGTGGATAGCTCGGGCACCGAACCCGGGAACTTTTCAAAAGCGAACCTCGGGATCTTCGTGACCACATAATCTATGGTGGGTTCAAAGCTCGCCGGTGTCACTTTCGTGATATCGTTGTCCAATTCGTCCAACGTATAGCCGACCGCCAGCTTGGCGGCGATCTTGGCGATGGGAAAGCCCGTCGCCTTGGAGGCCAGCGCCGAGGACCGCGACACCCGGGGGTTCATCTCGATCACCACCATGCGCCCGTCGGCGGGGTTCACCGCCCATTGCACGTTCGATCCGCCGGTCTCGACCCCGATCTCGCGCAGGACGGCGATCGAGCCGTTGCGCATCATCTGGTATTCCTTGTCGGTCAGCGTCAGCGCAGGCGCCACGGTGATGCTGTCGCCCGTATGCACGCCCATCGGATCGACGTTCTCGATGGAGCAGACGATGATGCAGTTGTCCGCCTTGTCGCGGACGACCTCCATCTCGAATTCCTTCCAGCCCAGCAGGCTTTCGTCGATCAGGATCTGGCCCACGGGGCTCGCATCCATGCCAGAGCGGCAGAAATGCTCGTATTCCGCGCGGTTATAGGCCACGCCACCGCCCGTCCCGCCAAGGGTGAAGGCGGGGCGGATGATGGCGGGCAGGCCGATCTCTTCCAGCGCCTCCAGCGCCAGCGCGACGCCGGCGCGCAGGTCCTTGCGGCCCGTTCCGTCAACCGGGGCAGTGACGATGGTGGCCTTGGGGTTTTCCAGCCCGATCCGGTCCATCGCCTCGCGGAACAGCTTGCGATCCTCGGCCATCTCGATGGCCTCGCGCTTGGCGCCGATCATCTCGACCCCGAATTTCTCGAGCACGCCCATATCGGCCAGCGCCAGCGCGGTGTTCAGGCCCGTCTGCCCGCCCATCGTCGGCAAAAGCGCGTCGGGGCGTTCCTTCTCGATGATCCTGGCCACCACCTCGGGCGTGATCGGCTCGATATAGGTGGCGTCGGCCAGCCCCGGATCGGTCATGATCGTGGCAGGGTTGGAGTTGACGAGGATCACCCGATAGCCTTCCTCGCGCAGCGCCTTGCAGGCCTGCGCCCCGGAATAGTCGAATTCGCAGGCCTGCCCGATGACGATGGGCCCCGCGCCGATGATCATGATCGAGGCGATATCGGTGCGTCTGGGCATGGGAAGTCCTTTGTCCGGGCGGGTGGCAGCGCGCAAATTGTCTGCGTTATAGACAGGACGCGAGGGGGTTCAACCCCATAACGAGCCCCCCCGCGCGGCCCCGGGCAGAGGTCGCAAAACGGGTGAAAACTGGCGGGAAACGGGGTGGCGGCGCGGCTCTCAAGCGCCTAGATGCCGCATCAGTGCCCGAGGGCGCTTGCGCGGAGGCCGCAGTGATACTCGTCGAACATGGACCAGACGGCAGGCCCGCGCTGTTCGAGGGCGCGCGCAGCGTGGTCGCGGCCGAAACCGCCGACGAGGTCGCGGGCGCGCTGGCCTTCCTCGATGCGGCCCGCGCCGCGGGCGCCTGGGTCGCGGGCTACATCGCCTATGAGGCGGGCTATGCCTTCGAGCCGCGCCTTGCCCCCCTCATGCCCGACGACCGGCCCGGCCCGCTGATCCTGATGGGGGTCTTCGCCCCGCCGGTCGATGCCACAATGATCCTCGACCGCGCCGCCGATGAGGGGGGCGAAACCGTCATCTCCGCGCCCGAGCCCACGGTCTCGCAGGCGGAATACGACCGGGCGATGGCGGATGTGCTGAACTGGATCTCGGCCGGGGATTGCTACCAGATCAACCTGACCTTCCCCATGCAGGCGCGGCTTCTGTCGGGCACGGCGCTTGGCCTTTACGGCGCGCTGCGGCGCACCGGGCCGGTGGGCCACGGCGCCTATGTCGATCTGGGGCAGGGGCCGGTGATCGTCTCGCGCAGCCCCGAGCTGTTCTTCGCCGTCGATGCCACCGGCCGGATCAGCGCGCGCCCGATGAAGGGCACCGCCCCCCGCGACCCCGATCCCGCCCGCGACGCCGCCATCGCGGCCGAGCTTCATGCCAGCGAAAAGGCCCGCGCCGAGAACCTGATGATCGTGGACCTTCTGCGCAACGATATCGGCCGGCTTGCCCGGGTGGGCTCGGTCCGCGTGCCGGCCCTTTTCGCGATGGAGCAGTACACGACCGTCCACCAGATGACCTCGACCATCGAAGGCGCGCTGGTGGCCCCGCCCAGCCTCTCGACCCTGATCCCCGCGCTCTTTCCCTGCGGATCCGTCACCGGCGCGCCCAAGATCCGCGCGATGGAGATCATCCGTGCCGTCGAACCGGCCCCGCGCGGGGTTTACTGCGGCGCGGTGGGCTGGATGGCGCCGGACGGGCGGGCGGATTTCTCGGTCGCGATCCGCACGCTTTCGGTGACAGGCGACAGCATCGTGATGAATGTGGGCGGCGGCGTGGTGCATGATTCCACCGCCCATGGCGAATGGGAGGAGGCCCTTTGGAAAGCGCGCTTCGTGCAGGCGGCCTTGCCCAAGACCTGAGGCTGATCGAGACGCTGGGCTGGGACGGCAGCCGCCTTGTCCGGCTAGACCGCCACCTTGACCGGCTGGAGCAGTCGGCCCGCCGCCTTGGCTGGCCCTGCGACAGGGAGGCCGCCCGCGCCGCCCTCGAATCGGCCACTGCCACCGTCACCGAGATCGGCCCCCTGCGCCTGCGCCTGACCCTTGACCGGGCGGGCCGGATCGAGGTGACCTCGGCCCCGCTTGCCCCGACCGCTGGCCCCTGGCGGCTGGGCCTTGCCGGGGCGCGGCTCGCCTCGGACGATCCCTGGCTTACGCTCAAGACGACCCGGCGCGCGGTTTACGATCAGGCCCGCGCCGCCTTGCCGGAGGGGTGCGACGAGGTGATCTTCCTCAACGAACGCGACGAGGTTTGCGACGGCACGATCACCACCGTCTTTTTCGACGACGGGACGGGCCTTTGCACGCCGCCCCTGGCCTCGGGCCTGTTGCCCGGCGTGCTGCGCGCAGACCTGCTTGAGGGCGGGGCGCAGGAAAAGATCCTGAAGGCCCGCGATCTGCCGCAGGTCCGGCTCTGGGTCGGCAATTCGCTGCGTGGCCTGATCCCGGCGCGCTGGGCGCCCTGAGGGGCCGGCGCCCGCCCCGCTTTACCCCGCCCTATTCCGCCGCATGGGCGATCCGCCGCGGCTGTTCCGCGGGGTAAAGGTAGTCGCGCGTCACCGGCACGGCGGCCTTGTGGCGTGCCAGCTGCAACTGGAACACGACCTGCGGCGCATTGCGAAACGCCATCTCGCAGGCCAGCAGGTAAAACCGCCACATCCGGCAGAACCTCTCGTCATAAAGCGCCCGCGCCTCGTCCTGCCGGGCGAGGAACCTTTCGTGCCAGTGATGCAGCGTGGTGGCGTAATGCAGCCGCCAGACCTCGATATCCGCGGGCACGAGGCCCTGCTTTTCCGTCACCCGCGCGATTTCGGAGAGCGAGGGGATATAGCCGCCCGGAAAGATGTATTTCCGGATCCAGGGCGAGGTATAGCTTGGCACGCCATAGCGCCCGATCGTGTGGACAAGGGCCACGCCATCGGGGGCCAGCAGATCGCGGAGCTTTGCGAAATAGGTGCCGAACTGCGGCAGGCCCACATGTTCGAACATCCCCACCGAGACGATCCTGTCGAACGGCCCCTCGACCCGGCGGTAATCCATCAGCCGCAGCTCCACCCGATCCTCGAGCCCCGCCTCGCGCACCCGCTGCCGGCCCAGCTTGAGCTGTTCCTCCGACAGGGTGACGCCCACGACCCGCGCCCCGTGGTCGCGCGCCAGAGTGATCGCCATGCCGCCCCAGCCACAGCCGATATCCAGCACCCGCATCCCCGGCTCGATCATCAGCTTGGCCGCGATATGGGCCTTCTTGGCCTCTTGCGCCTGTTCCAGCGTCATTTCGGGGTCGCGGAAATAGGCGCAGGAATATTGCCGGTCCGTATCAAGGAACAGCGCGTAAAGCTCGGCCGACAGGTCATAGTGATGCGCCACATTCCGGCGCGACCGGCCGGCGGGGTTGATCTGGTCCAGCACCCGCGTCGCGCGGCGCAGCCAGCCCAGCGGCCGCTGCCAGAGGACCAGATCGCTTGAATGCGCCACATTGCGCGTGATCATGTCCAGGAACCCCGCCAGATCATCCCCCTCGATCCGCAGGGTGCCGTCCATATAGCCCTCGCCCAGGGCAAGCTCGGGCGACAGGCACAGCCGGCGCGGCAGGGTGGGATCGGTCAGCGTCAGGTCGAAATGCGGCGCCCCCGATCCTGCCCGGATCACCCGCCCCGACGCCAGCGACAGCGTCAGGCTTCCGTGCCGAAGAAGCCGCCGCAAGAAAAGTTCAAGCGCGTTGTCCCACATGATGACCTCCGCCAAGTGATGACACCGGGCGACAGCCGTTCGGGCCAGACGTTCGGCAAAGGCCCCCCCGGCACCCGCCACATCGTCACAAAACCGCGACAGTATGCCGCAAGGCGGCCCGAATTGCAAATCGAGTCCGGGTCGCCTTGATCTGTGTCAACTTGGCTTGACATGAATGGTGCTAGCTAAACCTTACACTCTGGGAGTAGGGCCATGCGCATCCTTTTCGTTCACCCCAATTACCGCTCGGGCGGGGCCGAGATCGCCGGAACCTGGCCGCCGGCCTGGGTCGCCTATCTGACCGGCTCGCTCAGGCGCGCGGGGTTCGACGATATCCATTTCATCGACGCGATGACCAACAACATCGACGACGAGGATCTGGCCCGCCGGATGGCCGAGGTGGCGCCCGATGTGGTGGGGGTCACGGCGATCACGCCGTCGATCTACAAGGCCGAGCGCGTGCTCGAGATCGCCCGCGACACGGTGCCCGGCGCGCTGCGGATGATGGGCGGGGTGCATCCGACCTTCATGTACAAGCAGGTTCTGAGCGAGGCGCCTTACGTCGATGTCATCGTCCGCGGCGAGGGCGAAGAGATCCTGACCGAGCTGATGCTCGCTGTCGAGGATGGCCGCTGGCCCGCCGATCGCCACAGGATCAAGGGCATCGCCTTCAAGGAGGGCGAAGAGATCGTCGCCACCCCCGCGGCCTCGACCGTCAAGGATCTTGACGGCCTCGATCCCGACTGGTCGATCCTCGATTGGGAGAAATACAAGTACATCCCCCTCAACACCCGCGTCGCCATCCCCAACATGGCGCGCGGCTGCCCCTTCACCTGTTCCTTCTGTTCGCAGTGGAAATTCTGGCGCGACTACCGGGTGCGCGACCCCAGGAAGGTGGTGGACGAGATCGAGAGGCTGGTGAACGACCATCAGGTCGGCTTCTTCATCCTTGCCGACGAGGAACCCACCATCAACAAGAAGAAATTCGTCCAGTTCTGTCAGGAGCTGATCGACCGCGGCCTGCCCGACAAGGTCAAATGGGGCATCAACACCCGCGTCACCGACATCTACCGCGACCGCGACCTTCTCAAGTTCTATCGCAAGGCGGGGCTGGTGCATGTCTCGCTGGGGACCGAGGCCGCGGCCCAGATGAAGCTTGACCAGTTCAACAAGGAAACCACCGTCGCCGAGAACAAGGAGGCGATCCGCCTTCTGCGCGAGGCCGATATCCTGGTCGAGGCGCAGTTCATCGTGGGCCTCGACAACGAGACGAAAGAGACGCTGGAAGAGACCTTCCAGATGGCCTGGGACTGGCAGCCCGATCTGGCCAACTGGGCGATGTACACGCCCTGGCCCTTCACGCCGCTGTTTCAGGAGCTCAAGGACAAGGTCGAGGTCTTCGACTTCTCGCGCTACAATTTCGTGACCCCGATCATGAAACCCGCCGCGATGGAGCGGGGCGAGCTTCTGGACGGGGTGATGAAGAATTACCGCCGCTTCTACATGCGCAAGGCGCTGTTTCACTATCCCTGGCGCGGCACCGGCTTCCGCAGGCGATACCTCTTGGGCTGCCTGCAGGCCTTCCTGAAGGCGGGTTTCGCGCGCACCTTCTATGATCTGGGCAAGGTCGGCTACACCGGGCCGCAGTCGAAGAACAAGCTCGACTTCAAGTTCGACACGACCCGCACCATCGCCGAGGCCCAGATGGAGGATTGGGAGGCCAGCGCCGACAAGGCCGCCCGCGCCGCCGAACGGCGCGAGGCGATCCGCGCGCAAGGCAAGGCCCGGGCCGAGGAACGCAACCGCGCCTTCAGGATGCCGAACGGGGCGCAGGTCGGGCCTCCTCCGGCTGGTGCGATCAAGGCCTGTGGCGGCGGCACCGAACAGATGGAGGACGCCTGAGGATGCCCGCGGCCTGAAAGGGGGCATGATCGGGCCGAATGCGGTGCTGCAACTCGTCCCGGTTCTCGAGGCGCGCGAGCCGGGGCTGGGCCCGCGGCTGATGGCGCTGGCCGGGCTCGAGGCCCTGCCCTCGGATCAGGGGCTGATGCCCGAGGGGCCGGCGGCGCGGCTGCATGGCGCGGTGCGCCGCGAACGGCCCGAGGATGCGGCGGAAATCCTCTCCGAAGCGGGCCGCCGCACTGCCGACTACATCCTCGCCCACCGCATTCCGCCCGCCGCGCAGCGCCTTCTGAAGCTCTTGCCGGGCGCGCTTGCCGGTCCGCTTCTGCAAAAGGCCATCGCCCGCAACGCCTGGACCTTTGCCGGATCGGGCCGCTTCCGCATCGCCGCGCCCCTGACCTTCGAGCTTGAGGCCAACCCCCTGATCATGGGCGAAACCTCGGGCCATTGCCTTTGTCATTGGCATGTCGCCGTCTTCGAGCGTCTGTTTCGGACGCTTGTCGATGATCGTCTGGTTGCACAGGAAACAGGCTGCTGCGCCCGAGGAGACAGCGCCTGTCGTTTCGAGTTGAAGAAAGGGTCACGATCGCGCCGGTAAACTTGTGGACCGTGAAAACCGGCCCTAGCCCCCTATCTGTAGAAGGCAGACCTGCCGGCGGTGGTCGGGGCGTCATCGCCTCTGCAAACCAGCGGGAAGGGTGGTTCCGCGGCGACAGCATGGAAGGTCGGGCATGGCAAGACCGCCGAAGGGCTACATGCGCAAGCCAGCGACGACCGGACAGGTCGCGCCGCATCTGGTGCGCGATGTCGCCGAGGCGGTGGCGGCCCTGCACGGAAACGCGGCCCGCGACGCGCTGCTGGGGGCGGCGGGGATCGACGCCCTGCCCACCGCGGGCCAAAGCATCGACGAAGCCCTGGCCCGCAAGCTGCACCACACCCTGCGCGCAACCATGCCCGAGGCCTGCAACGAAGTGCTCTATCGCGCGGGGCAGTCGACGGCGGATGCGCTGATCGCGTCGCAGCTGTCCTCGCGCGCGATGACGATGCTGAAATCCGGGCCCTGGACGGTCGCCGCCTGGCTTCTGGGGCGCTGGGCGCGGCAGAACAGCTGGGCCTTTGCCGGAAGCGCCACGCTCGTGCCGGTGACGCAGCTGGAGTTCGACCTGACCGGCAATCCCCTGATCGCAGGGGAAACCGCGCCGCATCCCCTGTGCCTGTTTCACGAAGCCCTGTTCGAACGCCTGTTCCAGACCCTTGTCGAACCCAACCTGATCTGCCGCGAGGTCACCTGCGCCGGCATGGGCGCGCCCTCCTGCCGCTTCGTCATCGCGCTGCAATAGCCGCGCGCTTACCTCCCCCCGAGACGCCCCCATGCCCACCCGTGGCCCTTGACTTCCCCGCCCTCGCGCGATGTATCGGCCCGACCGGTCGATCCGCACCGCGCCCCAGACCGCGCCCAAGGCCCGAAGGAACCCGCCATGCATCGCTACCGCAGCCACACCTGCGCCGCCCTCACGAAAGAGTCCGTCGGCCAGACCGTCCGCCTCTCCGGCTGGGTCCACCGCGTCCGCGACCACGGCGGGGTGCTGTTCATCGACCTGCGCGATCATTTCGGCATCACCCAGATCCTCTGCGACAGCGACAGCGCCGCCTTTCCCCAGGTCGAACGCTTGCGCGCCGAATGGTGCATCCGCATCGACGGCGAGGTGAAGGCCCGCGATGAGAGCCTGATCAACCCCAAGCTCCCCACCGGCGAGATCGAGGTCTATATCCGCGACATCGAGGTGCTGGGTGCGGCCGGCGAGCTTCCCCTGCAGGTCTTCGGCGATCAGGACTATCCCGAGGAAACGCGCCTGCGCTACCGCTACCTCGACCTGCGGCGCGAGGGGATGCAGCGCAACATGGTGCTGCGCTCGGATGTGGTCGCCTCGATGCGCAAACGCATGTGGGCGCAGGGGTTCCGCGAATACCAGACGCCGATCATCACCGCTTCCTCGCCCGAAGGCGCGCGGGATTTCCTTGTGCCGTCGCGGCTGCATCCGGGCAAGTTCTATGCGCTGCCGCAGGCGCCGCAGCAGTTCAAGCAGCTTCTGATGGTCTCGGGCTTCGACCGCTATTTCCAGATCGCCCCCTGTTTCCGCGACGAAGACCCCCGCGCCGACCGTTCGCCCACGGATTTCTACCAGCTTGACATGGAGATGAGCTTCGTCACGCAGGAAGATGTCTTCGCCACGATCCAGCCCGTCCTGCAAGGCGTGTTCGAGGAATTCGGAAAGGGCGCCAAGGTCGATACCGACTGGCCGCAGATCAGCTATGCCGATGCCGCGCTCTGGTACGGCACCGACAAGCCCGACCTGCGCAACCCGATCAGGATGGAGGTGGTGAGCGACCATTTCCGCGACTCGGGCTTTGCCGTCTTCGCCAAACTGCTCGAACAGGACGGCACCGAGGTCCGCGCCATCCCCGCCCCGGGCGGCGGGTCGCGCAAGTTCTGCGACCGGATGAACGCCTGGGCCCAGAAGGAAGGGCTGCCGGGGATGGGGTATATCTTCTGGCGCGATGCGGAAGGCGCGCTCGAGGCCGCCGGCCCCGTCGCCAAGAACATCGGCCCCGAGCGGACCGAGGCGATCCGGAGCCAGCTTGGCCTTGGCCTGGGCGATGCCGTCTTCTTCATGGGCGGCAAACCGGCCGTCTTCGAAAAGATCGCCGGCCGCGCCCGCACCGTCATCGGCGACGAGCTGGGCCTGACCGAGAAGGACCGCTTCGCCTTTGCCTGGATCGTCGATTTCCCGATCTTCATGCGCGACGAGGAAACCGGCGGCTACGACTTCGAACACAACCCCTTTTCCATGCCGCAGGGGGGCATGGAGGCGCTGCAAGGCGATCCGCTGGCCGTGCGCGGCTATCAGTATGACCTGGCCTGCAACGGCTATGAAATCGTCTCGGGCGCGATCCGCAACCATATCCCCGAGATCATGTTCAAGGCCTTCGCCATCGCCGGCTACGGCGAAGACGAGGTCCGCCGCCGTTTCGGCGGCATGGTCAACGCCTTTCAATACGGCGCGCCCCCGCATGGCGGCTGTGCGGCGGGGATCGACCGGATCGTGATGCTTCTGGCCGACGAGGCGAATATCCGCGAGGTCATCCTCTTCCCGATGAACCAGCGCGCGGAAGACCTGATGATGGGCGCCCCCTCCGAGCCCACGAACGACCAGCTGCGCGAGCTTCGGTTACGGGTGCTGCCGCCCGAGGCCTGATCCCGCTCACCTTTTCCCTTTCGCCCGCAGGCCGGATGGGGAAAACTCGGGCCGAATTGCAGGCGTGAAAGGTAGGGGCAAATGGCGGGGACGGACGATCTTTTCACGGCATCGGTGCCGCCCTGCCTGCAGGCGCTGGACCGGGCCGAGCATCTGCTGGGGCGGGTGCAGGCGTCGGACGCGGGCGTCACCCTCCTGTCGGCCCGGCTGGCGCCCGGCATGATGAACGCGGCCGGGCAGTTCCGCACCGTGGCGTTCTTCACCCTCCGCGCGACCTTCCCGCTGACAGGCCAACCCCTGCCGCGCGGCGATTTCCGCCTGGACGCGCCGGGCCTTGCCGGACGTCTGGCCTTCGCCCGGGCCGAGGTCGCGGCCCTCACCCCCGCCGATTTCGCCGGCGCCGCAGACCGAAGCATCTCCCACCGCGCCGGAGAGGCCGATCTCACCCAGACGGCCACCGACTACCTCACCCTCTTCGCCCTGCCCAACCTCTGGTTTCACCTCTCCATGGCCTATGCGATCTGCCGGGTGCAGGGGCTCGAGATCGGCAAGGCCGATTACGACGGCTGGCACAGCTATTCGCCGGGCTTCACCTTCCCGGCCTGAGGACCGGGCCCCGGCAGGGGTCGCAACCGGCCCCCGCCATGCCTATATTGGGGCGGTAAGTTCGCAGGGTGCCCAAGGTGTTCGACCCCCATATCGCAGAGACCCGCTTCGGAACCGGCCTCTCGCCCCGCCATGCCCCGGCGCGGTCGGTCGAGGAGATGCTGGAGCGGCTGACCGGCCCCGATAGCGCGGCCCTGCTGCACCCGATCCCGATCTGGGCCGAAGCCGCGCCCAGCGTGCGCGATTTCCGCATCCTCAGCCGCGCCCGGCGCGATGCGATGGGCACACGGCGCGAGGCCGCGGCCCAGGCCGAGTTCGACGCGATCCGCGCCGCCGCGACCGCGGCGCGCAACCTGCGGTTCCAGTCGGTCATGGCGCGGCATCTGGATACGCCCGACGGGCTGCGCGAACGCCTTGTCGCCTTCTGGGCCGACCACTTCACCATGAAGCCACGCGATCCCTTTTCGGTGCATCTGATCGTGCCCACGATCGAACAGGTGATCCGCCCGCATGTGACCGGACGCTTCGCCACGATGCTGCGCGCGGTGATCCCGCATCCGATGATGCTGGTGGCGCTGGATCAGGTGAATTCCATGGGCCCCGACAGCCCGGCCGGCGAACGGCGCGGGCAGGGGCTGAACGAGAACCTCGCCCGCGAATTGCTCGAGCTGCACACCGTCGGGGTCGATGGCCCCTATGATCAGACCGACGTGCGCCAGCTGGCCAAGCTCCTGACCGGGCTGACCTGGGACCGCGATGCCGATCCGGCCGACCCGCCGCTCTACCGCCCGAACATGGCCCAGCCGGGGGCCGAAACCGTGCTGGGCCAGACCTTCAGCGCCGACGCCTCGCTCGACACGGTCTATTCCGCCCTCGATGCGCTGGCCGCCCATCCCGCCACGGCGCGCCATCTGGCGGGCAAGCTCGCCGCGCATTTCGTGGCCGACGAGCCCGACCCGGCCCTCGTGGCGCGGCTCGAGGAGGTGTTCATCGCAACCGGCGGCGACCTTTTGCGCGTGACAGAGGCGCTCCTCGACCATCCCGCCGCTTGGGCGCCGGAGAAGCGCAAGGTCAAATGGCCCTTCGACTATTGCGCCTCGGGCCTGCGCGCGCTGGGCGTGGAAGGGGCCTCGGTCTATGTGCTCGATCTGCAGGGCGTGCAGCGCCAGTTCAAGCGCCCGATGACCGTCATGGGCCAGTTCTGGGACGATCCCCCCGGCCCCGATGGCTGGCCCGAACCCGCCGAGGCCTGGATCACGCCGCAGGGCATGGCGGGCCGGATCGACTGGGCGATGCGGGTGCCGGCCGAGATGCTGGACGAGTTGCCCGACCCCCGCACCTTCGTGGAAACCGCGCTGGGGCCGCGGGCGGCCGAGCCGGTGCGCTTTGCCGCCCGCGCCGCCGAAAGCCGCCGCGACGGGATCGGGGTGATCCTCGCCTCGACCGATTTCCAGAGGAGATGACGATGGACCGGCGTGGCTTTCTGACCTCCTCCCTCGCGCTGGGCTGTTCGGCGGCGGCCAGCCCGCTTCTGACCCCGATCGCCATGGCCAGCGCGCCGGGCGAGGGGCGCCTTGTGGTGATCATCCTGCGCGGCGCGATGGACGGGCTGGATGCGGTGCCGCCGCTGGGCGACCGCGATTACGCGCCGCTGCGGCCCACCCTTGCCGATGGCGGCGCACTGGCCCTGGGCAATGGTTTCTGGGGGCTGCATCCGGCGCTCGCCCCGGTCCTGCCGCTTTGGGAAAGCGGCGAGTTCGGGGCGGTCCATGCCGTCTCCACCCCCTATCGCGACCGGCGCAGCCATTTCGACGGGCAGGACATCCTCGAAGCGGGGACGCCGGGGCTGGAGCAGGGGGGCTGGCGGGACGGCTGGCTGAACCGCATGCTGACGGCCCTGCCCGGCGCGCGGGGCGAGACCGCCTATGCCATCGGGCGCGAGCAGATGCTGATCCTGCAGGGCGCGGCGCCCGTCAGCCGCTGGTCGCCCGATGCGCGGCTGCGCCTGACGCCGCAGGCGCGGCGGCTGCTCGAGATGGTGCATCACGACGACCCGCTGTTCCGCGACGCCTCGGCCGAGGCGATGGCCATCGTCGACCAGATCGAGAGCGAGGCCGCAGGCGATATGGCGGGCGGCATGTCCGGCGAACGCCCCTCGGGCGATCACATGCGGCTGGTGCAATTCGCGGCCCAGCGCCTGCGGGCCGAAACGCGGATCGTCAGCTTTTCGATGGGGGGCTGGGATACCCATGGCCAGCAAGAGCGCGGCCTGACCCTGGCGCTCGACCGGCTGGCGCAGGTCATCCTCGGGCTGAAAGAGGGGCTTGGCCCGGTCTGGGGGCAGACGGCCGTGCTGTGCCTGACCGAATTCGGCCGCACCGCGCGCGAGAACGGAACGCGCGGCACCGATCACGGCACGGCGGGGGCGATGCTCTATGCCGGCGGCGCGCTGCGCGGTGGGCTTGTGGGCGGCGACTGGCCCGGCCTGTCCGAGAGCGCGCTTTACGCCGGGCGCGACCTGATGCCGACGCGGGATGTGCGCGCCCATGCCGCCTGGGTCATGCGCGCGATGTTCGGGCTGGAGCGGGGTTTGCTCGAGACCACCGTCTTTCCGGGGCTTGACCTTGGCCCCGATCCGGGGCTCGTGCTCTGACGCTCTGACGCTCTGACGCTCTGACGCTCTGACGCTCTGACGCTCTGACGCTCTGACGCTCTGACGCTCTGACGCTCT
>JBHYFN010000026.1:0-53154 GCA_051859505.1 Paracoccaceae bacterium | reverse complement strand
CGGTGAGGATGCGCTTGGCCGTCTCGTAGCCTTCGTCGATGATGCGGCGCACCTCGTCGTCGATCAGCTTCTGGGTTTCGGCGGAATGGTTGGTGCCGCCGCCATAGGTACCGAGGAAGCTTTGCTGTTCGTTGGCATAGTCGATATGGCCGATCTTGTCGGACATGCCGAATTGCGTGACCATGGCGCGGGCGATCTTGGAGACCTGCTGGATGTCGGAGGTGGCGCCCGAGGTCACGTTTTCCTTGCCGAAGACCAGTTCCTCGGCGACCTTGCCGCCCATCGCCATGGCGATCTTGGACTGATATTTGGTGAAGCTGACCGAGAGCTGGTCGCGCTCGGGCAGCGACAGGACAAGGCCAAGGGCGCGGCCGCGGGGGATGATCGTCGCCTTGTGGATCGGGTCGTGCTGGGGGACGTTCAGGCCGACGATCGCATGGCCCGCCTCGTGATAGGCGGTCAGCTTCTTTTCATCCTCGGTCATGACCATGGAGCGGCGTTCGGCCCCCATCATGACCTTGTCCTTGGCGCTTTCGAAATCGATCATCGTGACGAAGCGACGGCCCACGCGGGCGGCCATGAGGGCCGCCTCGTTCACGAGGTTGGCGAGGTCCGCGCCCGAGAAGCCGGGCGTGCCGCGGGCGATGATGCGCAGGTCCACATCGGGGCCAAGCGGCACCTTGCGGGCATGGACGCCGAGGATCTTTTCGCGGCCCTTGATATCGGGGTTGGGCACCGTGACCTGACGGTCGAAGCGGCCGGGGCGCAGCAGCGCGGGGTCAAGCACGTCGGGGCGGTTGGTGGCCGCGACGATGATGATGCCTTCGTTGGCCTCGAACCCGTCCATCTCGACCAGGAGCTGGTTGAGGGTCTGTTCGCGTTCGTCATTGCCGCCGCCATAGCCCACGCCGCGCGACCGGCCCACGGCGTCGATCTCGTCGATGAAGACGATGCAGGGGGCGTTCTTCTTGGCCTGTTCGAACATGTCGCGCACGCGAGAGGCGCCGACGCCCACGAACATCTCGACGAAATCCGAGCCCGAGATGGTGAAGAAGGGCACGCCCGCCTCGCCCGCGATGGCGCGGGCCAGAAGCGTCTTACCCGTGCCGGGCGGGCCGACAAGCAGCGCGCCCTTGGGGATCTTGCCGCCGAGGCGCGAGAATTTCTGGGGGTTGCGGAGGAATTCGACGATCTCTTCAAGCTCTTCCTTGGCCTCGTCGATGCCGGCGACATCGTCGAAGGTCACGCGGCCGTGCTTTTCGGTCAGGAGCTTGGCCCGGCTCTTGCCGAAGCCCATGGCGCCGCCGCGCCCGCCGCCCTGCATCCGGTTCATGAAATAGATCCAGACGCCGATCAGCAGCAGGAAGGGCAGAAGCGACAGCAGGAACGAGGTGAATCCCGATTGCTGCTGGCTGCGCGCCTGTACCGGGATGTTGCGTTCGAGCAAGAGCTGGGTCACCTGCGCATCAGGCGGGATGATCGTCACGTAGTCGCGACCATCGGCACCGCGGTAGCGCACTTCCTCGCCGTCGATCGTGACCTGCGTGACCGATCCGGCTTCGACCGCCGCGACGAAATCGGAATAGCTGCGGGTGTTCGACGCCATGGTGGACTGGCCGCCGTTGAACAGGTTGAACAGCGCCAGGATCAGCAGGAAAAGCACGACCCAGAAGGCGATATTTCTCGCGTTGCCCAAGGATATCTCCTTTTGATTGGACAAGTCGGAGCAGGCCTGTGCCGGCACGACTTTGTCGACAAGATAGCCATCCTCCTGTGATGTTCAATGCGAAAGCAGGCGGCGGCCCGAATCCGCGACGATCCGCGCAGCCCGTTCTGCCGCCCAATCGCTAGCCGGGGGGCAGGTCCGGGCGCAGGTCCGGGGGCAGGTCCGGGGGCGCCTGTCCAAGCAGGAGGGCCTTGAACCCCGGCAGCTGGCTGTGCGGCGCCCAGAGCCAGCGTTCCTCGGCCCCGGGTTCTGCAAGCCGGAAGAACGGGCAGAAGACCAGCCGCCCTTCGCGCCAGACCGAGGCTGCGGCCAGCATCGACCGACGCGGCAGGCCTGCCGCCCTCCAGCCGGGATCGAGCGCGGCCAGCCCCTCCGGCCCCAGCGCCCGGATCACCGTGTCCCCTCCATGCGGCCCGTCGAACCGCCAGCGGCCGTCCCAGAGGGCCCGGCTGTCGACGGGGCCGGGCACGGCGGCCGCCTCGCGCCCGATGCGCAGCCTGCCGCCTGTCAGCGCGATGGTGCAGCCATGCAGGGTCACGGGCGCCGGCTCTGCCGTCCAGTCGCGCCCTGCGAGCCGGTCGAGCGCGGCCCCGCGCGGGCCGTGGCGGCCTGACGCGATCAGCCGCAGCGCCGCAGACAGCGCGCGGCGGCGGAACTCGGGCGTCAGGGCGGCAAGGACCGCGGGGTCGAAGACAAGGTCGGGGCCATCGCTTGTGACATGGCCCTCCAGCCGGGCCGCGATTTCCTGGCCCAGATCGCGCCGCGTGGCGGCGAGGTTGGCGACCGAGCGGGCCAGCAGATCCGCGTCGAGATCCGGCTCGAGGCGCGCCAGCGCGGCCCGGATCCGCGCCCGGTCGTAATCGGGATTGGTGTTGCCGGGATCCTCGGCCCAGCGCAGCCCCCGATCCGAGAGGTGATCGCGCAGGGCCTTGCGCGAGGTGCCAAGGAGGGGGCGATGGAACGCGATCCCCTCATGCAGGAAACCGGGCCGCATCCCGCAAAGGCCGTCCAGCCCCGCGCCCCGCATCAGGCCAAGAAAGAAGCTTTCGATATTGTCGTCGCGCGTATGGCCAAGGGCGCAGTCACCGATGCCATGCGCCCGGCAGTAGCGCGCCATGAGGCCGTAGCGCCCCTCGCGTGCCGCCTCGGAAAGGTTGCCCTGGCCGTCCCAGCGCCAGTCAAGCGTTTCATGGGCAAGGCCCAGACGCGCGGCATGGGCGGCGACGGCCTGCGCCTCTTCGGCCGCCTCGGGGCGCAGATGGTGGTTGACGGTCAGGACGGAGGCCACCGAGGCGCCCGCCTCGACAAGAAGCGACAGCAGGGCCAGGGAATCCCCGCCGCCCGAAACGGCGACGGCAAGCGGGGTGTCGGGCGGTAGCGAGGCCAGCCAGCGTGCCGTGGCAGCCTCTGGTGTCACTGACACCCCAGATTGCGCATCGTCGATTGAGCCTCGAGCACGGCCGAGGCGGACGGATAGCGGATCAGCACCTCGTTCAGCGTGACGCAGGCATCCGCCGTCTGCCCAAGCGTGCCAAGCGACCGGCCAAGCTTGAACAGGGCGTCGGGCGCGACCGGGCTGGCCGGGTCGCCGGAAAAGCTGTCGAGATAGGCGCGCGCGGCCTCGGACGTGTCGCCCAGAGATTCGAGCGCCTCGCCCCGCAGGAACAGGGCCTCGGCGCTCAGGGGGCCGCCCGGGTAGGTCTGGACAAAGGCCGCAAACTGGTTAGCGGCGCTGCGAAAGTCACCTTCTGCGAGCGCCTCCTGCGCCCGCGCAAAATCCGCCTGTTCATTCGCGGCCAGGGCGGGGCCGGTGTTTTCAAGAGGGGCCTGAGGCGTCGGCACGACCGAGGCGCTGTCCACGCCGCCAAGGCTGGGCGTCGACCCCAGAGAGCCGATGTCGCAGGCGGACTCCAGTTCGCAGATCCGGAACTCCAGATCCCCGATCCGGTTGGTGCCGTCCACGGTGATGCGGTTGATGCGGAACTCCAGCTCCTCGGTCTTCGAGGTCAGGCGCTGCAACTCCATCTCGATCAGGTTCAGCCGGTCAAGCGGCGTCGCCCCGGCGATCCCGGTGGTCAGCGTGCCGGTCGCGGTCAGCTCGTTGCGAAGCGACTGGATGGTGATGTAAAGCCCGGACAATTCCTGCCGGATATCGGCAAGGGTCTGGTCCTGCGCGACCACGGGCGCCGGCGCGGCAAGCGCCGCCACCAGGGCCGTGGCCAGAACTCCGCAACGCAACCGCATCATGGGCATCTCCGCTCCCTGACCGTTCTCAGCTCACGGTGCCGACAGAGATGACGGTGACGGCCCGACGGTTCTGCGAATAGCAGGATTCGTTCGAACAGGTCGCGACGGGGCGTTCCTTGCCATAGCTGATCGTGCGCAGCCGGTTCGCCGGAACCCCTTGCGAGATCAGGTATTCCCGCACCGCATTCGCCCGCCGCGCGCCCAGGGCGACGTTGTATTCGCGCGTGCCCTGTTCGTCGGCATGGCCTTCGATCACGGCCAGGTATTCGGGGTTGGACAAAAGCCACTGCGCCTGGGCGTTCAGCGTCTGCTGCGCCTGCGGCGAAAGGGTGGACTGATCCACGGCAAAGAAGATGCGGTCCCCGATGGTCTGGCTGAAATAGGCCGGGCTGCGCGGATCATTCGCACCACCAAGCGCGCCGTCGTTGATCCCGGCCCCGGGCATGGCGCCCTGATCCCCACCGCCGAACCGGTCGGGCCGTGTGCAGGCAGACAGGGCCATGACTGCAATGAGGAGGGTGGCCGTCAGTACTCTGTTCATGGGCGTGTCCTGATTATCTCATGCTCGTTAACGATCAGCTTATCATGCTGCGCACGGCGCGCCTAGCGTTCCGATCAGGGTTGCAGCGGGCCCCAGGAGGGGTCCGAGGCAAAGCCTCCCGTCGGCACCTGCCGCAGGGTGCGGCCCGCGATATCCACCGAATAGATCATCGGCCCGCCCTGTTCGCCTTGCGTTTCCCGGGTGAACATCAGGACCCGCCCGTTCGGCGCCCAGGTCGGGCTTTCGTCAAGGAACGAGGCGGTAAGCAGCCGCTCTTCAGAGCCGTCGGTCCGCATGACGCCAATGTGAAACCGCCCGGCATGCTGCTTGGTGAAGGCGATCAGATCGCCCCGCGGGCTCCAGACGGGGCTGCCGTAGCGCCCCTCGCCAAAGGAAATCCGCCGCGGCTCTCCGCCTGCGGTGGGCATGATGTAAAGCTGCTGGGTGCCGGACCGGTCGCTTTCAAAGACGATCTGCGTGCCGTCGGGCGAGAAGCTGGGCGAGGTCTCGATCGAGGGCGCGGTCGTCAGACGCGTGTGCGACCCGCTGGCCAGATCGGTGATGTAGAGGTCGGTATTGCCCCCGGTCGAGACGGAATAGATCACCCGGTTGCCATCGCGCGAGAAGCGCGGCGAAAAGGCCATCTCGCCCGGCGCGGTCTGGATCTGCTGCCGGCCGACAGTGGCCACGTTGATCAGGCTGATCCGGGGAAAGCCGCTTTCATAGCTGGTGTAAAGCACCCGGTCCCCGGTGGGCGAAAACCGCGGCGCAAGCACAAGCGAGCCCGAATCCGTCAGGAACTGCACATTGGCGCCGTCGTAATCCATGATCGCCAGCCGCCGCGCGCGATTGTCCTTCGGCCCGCTTTCCGAAACAAAGACGACGCGGCTGTCGAAATAGCCGCCCTCGCCGGTGATGCGCGAATAGACCGCGTCCGAAACCTTGTGCGCCATGCGCCGCCAACCGGCGGTGGTGCCTGCGAATTGCAGCCCCTCGCCCAGCTCGGCCCCGGTGAAGATGTCGTAAAGGCGGAACTTGACGACCAGCTGATCGCCCGAGACGCTGACCGCCCCGGTCACAAGCCCCTGCACGTTGATCGCCCGCCAGTCGGCATAGGCAATCGGCGCCGAGAAGGACGACACCTGCGAGATATAGGCGCTTTGCGGCACTTCGCGGAACAGGCCGGTTCCGACGAGGTTGTCGACGATCACCCGGCTGATCTGGGCCGCGATCTGCTCGGCCCCGGCCGTTTCGGCCTGAAAGGCCGGCACGGCGATCGGCAGGGGTTCGATCACGCCGTCGGTGATCGTGATGCGCAAGGGCTCTTGCGCCAGGGCGGCGGAAGGGGCCATGGAGGTCAGGCCCGCAAGAAGCCCAAGCCCGAGAGCGAGGGCCGCCGCTGTCGCGGGGATCCTGCGCAGTGCCGAAATCGTCCGTTTCATTCCCACCTCATATACATCAGGCTTGGCCATTTCGGCGGCCCATAGGGCACAGCCCTGCCAATTCGCAAGAACAGAGCGCGCGTTTCAAGGAAAAACCGGCAACCTGATACCGATGTGACCCGGTTTGCCTCAGGCCGTGGTCGCAAGGCCCGGCCCGCCTTGGCCGAACCTCCTGCGAGCGAGGCTTCATCGACTGGCCACAGCCAGCAATGAAGCCGGAAAAATGCCACCGAGCAGGCCGCGAGAAGGCGTGACGCGATCCGCATCACCGGTTCCT
Organism: Paracoccaceae bacterium; assembly: GCA_051859505.1. Taxonomy (GTDB): domain Bacteria; phylum Pseudomonadota; class Alphaproteobacteria; order Rhodobacterales; family Rhodobacteraceae; genus JAFIEN01. The sequence continues at coordinate 46,921 of JBHYFN010000026.1, read as the reverse complement.
CATCTGGTCAGGATTGAAGGTCAGCTCGACAAGGCGCCATTCGTCGTATTTCTCGGGCGGCAGCCGGTAGCCGTCTGCCTGACAGCGCAACACGGCGCGCCGGGCCGCCTCGAAGGCCGAGCGGACCGCCGCATCGGACCCCGGCGTCGCGCTGATGAAGCGGACCTCGCCGACCACCCGTCCGCTGCGGTCTAGCTCGAAGCCCACCTGCACTGTGATCCGGGCGGATTCCGAACCGATATCGAGGTTCCAGCACTGCTGAACGGCAACCCTGAACGCATCCCTCTCGGACCCGGTCAGCGGCGGTCCCTGGCTGGCTGCCGGGGCGCCGCTCTGGCCTGCCCCCGCCTGATCCAGCGCCGCCATCACATCATCGGCGGTGCTGGTCGGCGGCGTAGCTGTCGCGGTGGATGTTTCGGCCGGCGGTTCCGCCGGGGGCGTGGGCCGGTTGGGCCGCACGGCGGGGCGCAGGCTGGTCGTCACCGCGCCCGAGGGCGTGTCGGCCTCGGTCACGATCTGGGTCGTGGCCTCTTGTGGCGCGGCGGGCGTGACTTCCTCGACGATCTCGGCAGGTTCGGCGGGTTCTTCGGGCGGGGTCGGCTCGGCGGCCTCGCGCACTTCGGGGGCGATCTCGGCCTCGGGCGGCGGGGGGGCCACCGCTTCGGGCGCGACGCGATCGGCGGGGCGGGGCTGCGGGCGCAGGCTGGGCGCAAGGTCGGGTGCGCCGGCCAGCTCTTCGGGCTGCGGCGGGATCGGTTCGGGGATCACGTCGGTCACTTCGGCCGGCGGCGGCACGGGTTCGGGCGGCGGCGGCGGCGGGGCCTCTTCCTCGGGCGGTGGCGGGGGCACCGGCTCGGGGGGCGGAGGGACGGGTTCCACCACCTCGTCGGGCACGGGCGGCGGCGGGCTGTCCTCGATCTCGGGCGCGATGGGGGAAGGGTCCAGCTCCGTCGCGGGGACGGGCGTGGTCGAGGCGAACAGCGCCTCGAACTCGGCCCCCGAGATCACCGAGACCTGCGTCACCTCGAACGGCACGGTATTGTGCTTCATCCCCCAGCCCGACAGCAGGACGACGAAGAGAGCGAGATGACCCGCCCCCGATACATATGTGCCCGTGGTGATCCGCTCGCGCATGATCCCGAGGTTTCCCTAGCCGTCTGAGGGCGCGGCCCCGGCCCCGTCTCCAGCTCCGAAGCTCGGCCCGCCCAGATCCGTGACCAGCCCGATGTTCGAAAATCCCGCCCCGTTGAGCGCGCCCATCACCTCGGCCACCCGGTTCCAGTCATTGGCCCCGTCGGCCCGCAGGAAGATGCGGTCGCTGGTCCGTTCCGCGGCGATGGCCTGCAGCCGGGGAACAAGGTCGGCATCGGCCACATCCGTCGTCTGGATCATCACCCCTCCATCGGCGGTGATGGTGACGGTCAGCGGCTCTTCCTGCTCTTCGCCGGGCAGGGCGTTGGCCGCGGTGCGCGGCAGTTCCACCGGCACCCCGACGGTCAGAAGCGGGGCCGCCACCATGAAGATGATCAGCAGCACCATCATCACGTCCACGAAGGGCGTGACGTTGATCTCGGACATCGGCTGCGCCCGGTTGCGCCGACGGCGGCGCCGTCCGCCGCCACCGTCATCGCCCTTCATCACGCCCGCGCCCATCGCTCAGCTGTCCAGCTGACGCGACAGGATGGTCGCGAATTCATCGGCAAAGGCCTCGTATCCGGCGGTGATCCGCGCGGCATCGGCCGAAAGCTTGTTGTAATAGACCACCGCCGGAATGGCGGCCAGCAGCCCCAGACCCGTCGCAAGCAGGGCCTCGGCGATCCCCGGGGCGACCACGGCAAGCGAGGTGTTCTGCTGTTCGGCAATCTCGATAAAGGCGTTCATGATGCCCCAGACCGTACCGAAAAGGCCGATGAAGGGCGCAGTCGAGCCGACGGTCGCCAGGATCGGCAGGCCGCGCTGCAGCGCCTCGGCCTCCTTGTTGATGGCCACATCCATCGAGCGGTCGATCCGGGCCTGCGCCCCGGCGATCAGCCCGCCATCCTGCCTGTGACTTCGTCGCCATTCCAGCATGCCGGCGGCAAAGATCTTTTCGCTCTGGCCTTGCGGATCGGGGCCGATGGAGTCGAACAGCCCGTCCAGCGGCTCGCCCGACCAGAAGGCGCGGTCAAAGATCGAAGCCTCGGCCCGCGCCTTGCGGAACTGGATCATCTTGTCGACGATGATCGCCCAGGTCCAGATCGACGCGAGGATCAGACCGATCATGACGAGTTTGACGATGATCGTGGCGCGCAGGAAAAGCGCCCACAACGTGTATTCGGAAGCTGCTTCCATCTGCCTGCTCTGTGCTCGGGTGTGGCCTCTGGAGGGCGCACTTACGCCAGTCTCTAGCGCAACAGAAGAAGGAAAGCCAATCGAACGGCGCCGATCACGGGGATTTTTGCCGATTGTGTCCGATTGCGGGCCTATGCGCGCGCCAATGCGGGCGGCAGCCGGCGGGGCGTGCCATCGGGGCCAAGCGCGACAAGCGTGACGCTGGCCCGGAACAGCTCTGTCCCGTCCCGCAGGATCCGCTGGCACAGGACGATCCTCGCCGGCGTGGCGCGCTCGGTCGTGGTGAGGATCTCGAGCAGATCGTCGAAACGGGCCGGTGCGAGGTAGTCGGCCTCGACCCGGCGGACGGCGAAGACGAAGCCGTGATCCTCCTTGAGCCGGCGCTGGTCGATCCCGAGGGTGCGGACCCATTCGCTGCGGGCGCGTTCGATGAATTTCAGGTAATTGGCGTAATAGACGATCCCGGCCAGATCGGTGTCTTCGTAATAGACGCGGGTTGTGAAGCGATGCGTCATCCGGCCCGGCTCCGGCGCAGGATTTTTGCAAAAATCCTGCCGGGCCCGGCGGCCGGGCCGCCGGGGGGGAAGGGGCCAATTGGGCCAAATTGGCCCGCCCCACACCCGAACAGGTCTCCCTGCCCCTTGGGCGGCTCAAGCCCGATGTGCCGCCAGGCCGCCTGCGTCAGCATCCGCCCGCGCGGGGTGCGCTGGATCAGGCCCTGCTGCAGCAGGAAGGGCTCGATCACCTCCTCCAGCGCATCCCGGCTTTCGGAAAGCGCGGCCGACATCGTCTCGATCCCGACCGGCCCGCCCTGATAGCTTTCCCCGATCAGCCGCAGATAGCGCCGGTCCGCGCCATCCAGCCCCAGATGATCCACCCCCAGCCGCGTCAGCGCGCGATCCGCGATGGCCTGCGTCACCCGCCCCTCGCCCTCGACCAGCGCGAAATCCGCGACCCGGCGCAGAAGCCGCCCCGCGATCCGCGGCGTGCCGCGTGCCCGCCGCGCGATCTCGCGCGCCCCCTCAGGCTCGGCCGGGGTGCCCATCAGGCGCGCGGCACGGGTGACGATCTCGTGCAATTCCTCGACCGTATAGAACTCGAGCCGCGTGGGAATCCCGAACCGGTCGCGCAGCGGCGTGGTCAGCAGGCCGAGGCGCGTCGTGGCCCCCACCAGCGTGAAGGGCTGCAACTCGATCCGCACCGTGCGCGCCGCCGGCCCCTCGCCGATCACCAGATCCAGCGCGAAATCCTCGAGCGCGGGGTAAAGCACCTCCTCGACCACCGGGGAAAGGCGGTGGATCTCGTCGATGAACAGCACGTCGCGCGGCTCCAGATTGGTCAGGATCGCCGCCAGATCGCCCGCCTTGGCCAGGACCGGACCCGAGGTCATGCGGAAGCCCACCCCAAGCTCGCGCGCCATGATCTGCGCCAGCGTCGTCTTGCCAAGGCCGGGCGGGCCGAAAAACAGCGTGTGGTCCATCGCCTCGCCCCGCATCCGGGCGCTTTCGATAAAGACCTTCAGGTTGGCGCGCGCCTCGGCCTGACCGATGAATTCCGACAGGCTTTGCGGCCGCAGCGCGCGGTCTTCGTCCTCGGGCCGGGGATCGGGGCGCAGATCGGGATCGGGCGAGGTCATGGCCCACCCGCCCCGGCACCGACCAGGCCCCCGGCTGCCGGATGTCGCCGCCAAACTCCGGTCTGCCCGTCGAAATGGCCCCGCACCTTCGCCATCCCCTAGCCCTTCGGAGCCAGAAGCCGCAGCGCCGCCCGGATCAGCGCCGCCGTGTCGGCCCCCGGCTCTGCCTCCGAGGCGCTCGCAACAGCGCTGGCGGCATCACCCGGCGCATAGCCCAGATTGCCCAAGGCCGACAGCGCCTCGCTGACCGCCGCATCATTGCCGCCACCGGCAGGCGCCTTGATCGGAACCGGCTCGACCACAGCGTCGCCGGAGGCCTCGGCCACCGCATCGCCCAGCGCCGCCGCGATCCCCGCCCCCATCGCCATGACCCCGGGCGCCTTGTCCTTCAGCTCCATCACGATCCGCTGCGCCGTCTTCGGACCGACGCCCTTCGCCTTTGCGATGGCCGACCAGTCGCCCAGCGCGATCGCCCGGCTGACCCCGTCGGCCCCCAGCGCCCCCAGGATCGCCATGCTGGCCTTGGCGCCCACACCCTGAACGCTGGTCAGCAGCCGGTGCCACTCCTTTTCGGCAAGCGTGGCAAAGCCGAACAGCTGCAACAGATCCTCGCGCACCAGAAGATCGGTGAACAGCGACACCGCCTGCCCCACCGGCGGCAAGCCCATCATCACCCGGTCCGAGACATGGACGACATAGCCCACCCCCCGCACATCGATCAGAACATGATCCGCCGCGCGATAGTCCAGCCGCCCCGAGATCCTGCCGATCATCCCGCCGCACTCCGCCGCGCCCGGCCGATCCGGGGCGGCCCCTTCGCCTGCCCCGCCCCGGCACGCGCCAGCGCCGCCTCGAGATGGCCCGCCGATTGCAGGTGATGCGCGTGACAGATCGCGATCGCCAGCGCATCGGCCGCATCCGGCCCCGCGATGCTCACGCCCGGCAGATGCAGCCGCACCATATGCCCGATCTGCGCCTTGTCGGCATGGCCCACGCCCACGATCGCCTTCTTGACGGCATTGGGCGCATATTCTCCGACGCTCAGCCCGCCTGCGCCGGCACCAGCAGCGCGATCCCCCGCGCCTGCCCCAGCTTCAGCGTGCCGACCCCGTCCTTGTTCACGAAAGTCTGCTCGACCGCCGCCGCATCGGGGCGCCAGTGGGCGATAACCTCGGTCAGTTGCGCATGAAGCGACAGGAGCCGCCCCGAAAGCTCGCCCGAATCGGAGTGGCAGATTCCATTGGCAACGTGCCGCAGGCGCACACCCGACACCTCGATCACGCCCCAGCCCATGTTGCGCAGCCCCGGATCGATCCCCAGAACCCGCATGATTGCCCCTCGATTATTGCTCTTGTGCAACAGCTAGCACAAAGAGCGAACACAGGCCAAGCGTCTTTCTGCCGACCTCCCCGACGGGCCGCGCCGCGAAGAGACCGCAATCGGCACCCGAAACCGGCATGCCGCAGCGCAGAAACGACATCCGGCCCATCCGGATTCCTGCCCGTTTCACAAACGCTTAACATTTCGGCATGTCATGCAGAAACTGCATTCGTGCTATGCGGTTTCGCTACTGGCGCGGGCCGAAACGCTCGCCTATCTCCGGCTCATCAGAGACATCGCTGCGCCTGTCGCAGCCCCGATCCCCAAGGATGAACGACATGACGACCTTCGACACGAACCGCATTCAGGCCACTCACCACATCGGACTGGCCGCCCGCATCACCGCCACGCTCGGCGCCGCCTTCGGCGCGCTGCAGGACTGGAACGACGCGCGCATCACCCGCAACACGCTGTCGCGCCTCTCGGCCCGCGAGCTTGATGACATCGGCCTGTGCCGCGGCGATATCGACCTGATCGCCGCCCGCCGCAAGCGCTGACACATCCGCCGGGCAACCCGCCCGGCATGGTGCCAGAACCGAAAGGCCGCAGAGATGCTCTGCGGCCTTTTCGTTTGTCCGGACTTGATGAACCGGCGCGCCTCAGCGCAACAGCGACGCGATCACGCCCCCGATCCAGACCGTCGCAGGATCCGCCTGCATCACCCAGGCCCCACCCTGTTCGACAAGGCTGCCCTGACGAAGCAGATCGACCCGCTCCTCATAGATCACCGGGGTCAGCGAGGCGTAGAGAAACCCCTTGAACAGGAAGGCCGCCCCGATCAGCAGCACGATCCCCTTCAACGGGAACCTGGGCGCCCTGCGCCGCGGATAGGCCTGGATCAGCCCATCCGCACCGATCCGATGGACCACACCATTGGCCATCTTGCGATGTTTCCGGGTCAGACGACGCAGACGGTCGTCAAAATTCGTTACGCCATGAGACATGACAGCCTCCGTGTGAGACCCCCACCTCACAAAGGAAAAATTGGCTCCGAAATGTGGCAAAACAAAGGCAACCGCCCCGGTTAGCCTTTGTTTTTCGGGAATTTTACGAAACTCGCTGCAAAAGAAGCGTCGACCAGTCGACAATCTCGGCGTGCTCTTCGGGATTGAACCCGTTTCGGGAATAAACCTCCAGAACCTCCCCGGCCTGTTCGTTCAGCAGGCCCGAGAGAATCACCCGCCCCCCCGGCACCACATGCGCCGCCATGGCCGGAGCCAGCTCCAGAAGCGGTCCCTTCAGGATATTGGCAAAGACCAGGTCGAACGGCGCCCGCACCGCGATCGGCTCCGCGTCAAAACCTTCGGCCTCCAGACAGGTCACGCGCCCCTCCAGCCCGTTCGCCGCCACATTGGCCGCCGCCACCTCGACAGCCACCGGATCGATATCCGACGCCAGCACCGGCCCGGCAAGCGCGCCCTCCCAAAGCCGCGCCGCGGCCATGGCCAGCACCGCCGTCCCGCAGCCGATATCGGCCACATTGCGCGCCACGACCCCGCGATCGGCCAGCAGATCAAGCATCCGCAGGCATCCCAGCGTCGTGCCGTGATGCCCGGTGCCAAAGGCCATCGCTGCCTCGATCAGCAGCGCGATCCGCCCCGCGGGCACCTGCTCGGCATCATGGCTGCCGTAAACGAAGAACCGGCCCGCCTCGACCGGGGCCAGCTCGCGCCGCACATGCGCCACCCAATCCACATCCGGCACTTCCGAGACGGCAAAGTCCCGCGCCCCGCGGCTCGCCGCCAGAAGGGCCAGCGCCACCTGATCGGGCGCCTCCTCATAATGCGCCGCAACCTCGAACAAGCCCGATCCGTCCTCGACCTCGAACACCCCGATCGCCGAGGGCGCGGGTTCAAGCGCCTCAAGCGCTTCGCCCAGCTCCTCGGCAGCAAGACGGCCCATAAGCGTGGTAATCGCGGAATAAATGGCCATGGCGTCCTCCCTGCCCTGCCGCCCGGTTACGCGCCGGGTCCGCAAAGGTCAATTCGGCTGCAGGCCAGGACGATCCCGGGCCACCCTCCGCACCCCATGGCTTCTTTTGTTCGAAAATATCCCGGGGGGAGTCGCGCGCAGCGCGGCGGGGGGCAGAGCCCCCCCGGAAATTTCACCGGAATTTCCGCCCCTGCCTCAGACGGAAACGCCCACGGGGCAACGCACCCCCGTGCCGCCGATCCCGCAATATCCGGCCGGGTTCTTCGACAGATACTGCTGGTGATAGTCTTCGGCAAAATAGAACACCGGCGCGGGCAGGATCTCGGTGGTGATCGCGCCATATCCCGCCGCCTGCAGCCGCGGCGCATAGGCGCTCCGGCTCGCTTCCGCCGCAGCCTGCTGCGCATCGGAAAAGGTATAGATGCCGGAACGATACTGCGTCCCCCGATCATTGCCCTGCCGCATCCCCTGGGTCGGATCATGGCCCTCCCAGAACAGTCGCAACAGGTCCTCGTAAGAGGTCACCGCCGGATCGAAGATCACCCGGACCACCTCGTTATGGCCGGTCATGCCGGTGCAGACCTCGTCATAGGTCGGATTGGGCGTATATCCCCCGGCATAGCCCACCATCGTCACCACCACACCGGGCGCTTTCCAGAAGATCCGCTCGACCCCCCAGAAACAGCCCATGCCGAACATCGCCACCTCCATCCCCGGCGGCGGCTCCGCCTCGAGCGGACGGGCGTTCACGTGATGCGCCGTCGCGGTCGGGATCGGCTGCGGTCGGCCCGGCAGGGCCTGATCGGCGCTGACCATCTCGGACTTCCTGGAAAACAGGCTGAACATCGGCATCTCCTCTGGTTCACCCTGAAACTAGGGCAGACCGGGGCCGGGTTCCACTCCCCGGATGGGTCGTGCCGCGTGAAACCCGGCGCGAGGGGCGCCCCGCCCGGGTGGCCGCCCTGGCGGCCGCCCAGGTAGCCGCCCGGATCTCAGGGCCGGTCCCCGCCGCGCCCGCCGCCGCGCCCGTCGCCTCACCCGTCGCCGCGCCCGTCACCACTCCCGTCACCACTCCCGTCGCCACTCCCGTCTGCGGCCCGGAAAGCGACCCAGCCCCGCAAGGTCAGGGCTGCAAAGAACAACTGCACATCGGTAAAACCCGCCTGCCTCAGCAGCGCCTCGTCCTGGTCGGGCGGCAGAACCGGCAGGCGCTCCTTCATCGCCTCCATTCCCCGTTCGGCCTGCTGTCTCGGCACCCCTGCCCGGATCGAAAGCTCGGCATTGCGGCGCAACCAGAGGTCATGCTGCGCGCCTTCCGTGGGAAAGCTGTGATGCGCGATGACAAGCGGCGCCCCGGGCCGCAGCCGGTCCGCCAGGTGCCGCAGGGTGGACAGGCGTTCGTCCCGCGGCAGGAAATGCAGCGTCAGCAGGCAGGTCGCACCGTCGAACGGGCCGCTTGGTGCGATGTCGACAAGACCCTCGTGCAGGACAACCCGGCCCGCATGCGGCCCGAGGACGCCTCGGGCCTGCTCGAGCATCGCCGCGGACGGATCCACACCGTCGAACCGCCATCCGGGCTGCGCCTCGGCAAAGGCGCGCAGTTCAAGGCCGCCACCGGCCCCGAGAACCAGCAACCGGCCCTCCTCGGGCATCCGTTCGGCCAGAAGCAACGCCGCCATGCGATGCAGCTCCTGCAGGCCCGGCACATGGCGGCGGGTCCGCTCGGCATAGCCGGCAACATGGCCGGCATCCTTGAAATCAGACATGGTCGATCCTCGATCTGCGACAGGGGTCGGCGCGAAAGCAGGCAGGGGGGCAAGCAGGGGAACCGGACCGGCCGCCACGCGGTCCGGACCCGACACCGGCCGGCACTCCTTTGCGGCAGGCCCCCTTTCGATCACAGAAAGCTCTGCGGATCCACATCTATGGCCAGCCGCAGATCCCCCTTCAGGCGAAACTGCCCCACCCATTCCGCGAGGGCGGCCTGCAGCGGCGCGCCCTTGTCGGCCTTGACCAGCAAGCGCACCCGATGCCGCCCGCGCACCCGCGCGATCGGGGCCGCGGCCGGCCCCCAGACCTCGGCCCCGATGCGGCGCAGCGGAGCCACGTTCTGCGCCATCGCATTGCCCAGATCGAACACCGCCTGCACATCGGTGGACGACAGGATGATCCCCGCCATCCGCCCATAGGGCGGCACGGCGGCGGCGCGGCGCCCCTCGGCCTCGGCCCGCCAGAACCCCTCTTCATCGCCCGACAGGATCGCCCGGATCACCGGATGCTCGGGCTGAAAGCTCTGGAGAAGCGCCTCGCCCGGCGCCTCGGCCCGCCCCGCCCGGCCCGCCACCTGCCGCATCAGCTGAAACGTGCGCTCGGCGGCGCGCAGGTCCGACCCCTGCAACCCCAGATCCGCGTCGATCACCCCCACCAGCGTCAGCAGCGGAAAGTTGTGCCCCTTTGCCACAAGCTGGGTGCCGATGATGATATCCGCCGCCCCCTCGGCGATCCCGGCGATATGTTCCTTCAACGCCCGGGCCGATCCGAAGAGGTCCGAAGACAGCACACTCACCCTTGCCCCCGGAAAGGCGGCCTCCGTCTCTTCGGCCAGGCGCTCCACCCCCGGGCCGACCGGCGCCAGCCGCCCCTCGGCCCCGCAGGCCGGACAGACCTCGGGCACAGGCTTCGTCGCCCCGCATTGATGGCACATCAGCCGCCTGAGGAACCGGTGCTCGACCATCCGCGCATCGCAGTGATCACAGCCGATCTGGTGCCCGCAGGCCCGACACAGCGTCACCGGCGCATAGCCGCGGCGATTGAGGAACAGGAGCGCCTGCTCCCCCCGGCTCAGCCGCGCCTCGACCGCGCGGCGCAGGCTGGGCGAGATCCAGCTCCCCGGCCGGACCTCTTCGGCACGCATGTCGATGGCGCGCATCACCGGCAGGACGGCGGGGCCGAACCGGCGCTCCAGCCGGACGCGCGCATATTTCCCCGCCTCCACATTGGCCCAGGTCTCAAGGCTCGGCGTGGCCGAAGCCAGCACCGCCTGCGCCCCGTTCAGCGAGGCGCGCAGAACCGCCATGTCGCGCGCATTGTACAGCACGCCCTCCTCCTGCTTGTAGGAGGTGTCATGCTCCTCATCCACGACGATCAGGCCAAGGTCACGAAACGGCAGGAACAGCGCCGAGCGCGCCCCCACAACCAGCTGCGCCCCCCCCTGCCCCACCATGCGCCAGAGGCGGCGCCGCTCGGTCAGGGTGATGCCGGAATGCCATTCGGCCGGGCGCTGGCCGAACCGCGCCTCCACCCGGTCAAGGAAGGCCCCCGTCAGCGCGATCTCGGGCAACAGGACCAGCGCCTGCCGACCCATCCGCAGGGCCTCGGCCACCGCTTCAAGATAGACCTCCGTCTTGCCCGACCCGGTGACGCCCTGCAGAAGCGTCGCCCCGAACCGCCCGCTGCGCATCGCCGCGCGCAACTGCGCCGCCCCGGCCGCCTGTTCCGCCGTCAATGTGACGCCCTCCGGACTGGCCCCCGGACTGGCCCCCGCACCGGCCCCCGCACCGGCCCCCGGATCCGCGCCATGATCGGGATCGAGCAGCGGATAGGGCCGGTCGCGGGGGGCCTCTTCCTCGCGCAGGCTGCCGGCGGCGACAAGGCCCTTGATCACGCCCGGCCCCACATCCGCCATCTGCGCCAGTTCCGACAGGGTGAAGGCCAGCCCGCCATGATCGCGCAGCACCGCCAGCACCCTCTCGCGCGCCTCGGTCATCCGCGCCGGCACCGCCTCGCCCGGCCGCAGGATGCGCCGCATCGCCGGCGGATCGCCCAGGCCCGGCGCCCGGGTGGCCAGCCGCAGCATCGCCGGCATCGGGGTCAGCGTGTAATCGGCCACCCGGCCCAGAAAGACCCGCAATTCCTCGCGCATCGGGGGGGCGTCCAGAACCCGCGCCACCCGGCGCAGCCGCGCCCGGTCGAAATCGCCCTTGCCCGGCCCCCAGACCACCCCCGTCACCCGCCGCGGCCCCAGCGGCACCTCGACAAAGGCCCCCAGCCAGCAGCCCCCCTCGGGTGCGATATAGTCCAGCACCCGGTCCAGCGGCTGGGTGGTCAGCACGCCGACCCGTTCACCCTCGTCAAAGAAGTCGGCCATCAACGATCCCACCTTCGGGGTTTCCGCCGCCCCGCCCATGAGGTAAACGCCCACCCGAAGGGTGCCAACCCCCAACGCCCGCCCACCGGACAAGGAACAGGCCGATGAAATTCTTCGTGGATACCGCCGTGATCGAGGAGATCGCCGAGCTGAACGACCTGGGCATGGTCGACGGGGTCACGACCAACCCGTCGCTGATCCTCAAGTCCGGGCGCGACATCCTCGAGGTCATCAAGGAGATCTGCGACCTGGTCGACGGCCCGGTCAGCGCCGAGGTGGTCGCCACCAAGGCGGACGACATGATCACCGAGGGCCGCAAGCTGGCGGCACTGGCCCCCAATATCGCGGTCAAGGTGCCGCTCACCTGGGACGGGCTGAAAGCCTGCAAGGTGCTTTCGGGCGAAGGCCGCATGGTCAATGTCACCCTCTGTTTCTCGGCCAATCAGGCCCTGCTGGCCGCCAAGGCCGGCGCGACCTTCATCTCGCCCTTCATCGGCCGGCTCGACGATCTCAACCTCGACGGGCTGCAGCTGATCGCCGACATCCGCGAGATCTATGACAATTACGGCTACGAGACCCAGGTCCTCGCCGCCTCGATCCGCTCGGCCAATCACATGAGCGAATGCGCCAAGATCGGCGCCGATGTCGCGACCGCACCCCCTTCCGTGATCAAGGCGATGGCCAGCCACGTCCTCACCGACAAGGGGCTTGCGCAGTTCCTTGCCGACTGGGCCAAGACCGGACAGAAGATCGTCTGACCCCGGCCCTGAGGCAGCCACACCCCCCGGCCCGCATCCCGCCGACGCGCCGGCCCCCTCCGGGGCCCGCGCCACCCTGCCGGACCCGGAAACCGTGTAATGGCTTCTTTTGTTTGAAAATATCCCGGGGGGAGTCCGCGTCAGCGGACGGGGGGCAGCGCCCCCCTGCCCGCGCCCTCCGCTCGACCCCCCGCCCGGGGATCGCTGTGGATATCCTGCCGCAGGGTCACGGCGATCGGTCGGCGCCTGACGAAACTCTTGCCTCCGCCTGCCGGCATGACCAAAAAGACCGGGCAATCGTGCAGGGATGCTGCTACCATCCCGGCCGAGGCGACAGCGACAAGACCAAAACAGCCACAAGACCGAAACAGGCACAAGACCAGAAGAAGGCGCAAGGCATGAGCAGCAATTCCCCGATGGACGCAGATCTGCGCGAAAAGATCATCTCGGATCCGGCGGTCCTGCTCGATGATCAGGATATCATGCGCGCATTGGTGGCCGCGAATGAACGCTCCATGGGGCCCAATATCGTCGATCTGCGCGGCATCGCGATGGAGCGGCTGGAAAGCCGGCTCGACCGGCTCGAGGATACGCACCGCTCGGTCATCGCCGCCGCCTATGAAAACCTGGCCGGCACCAACCAGATCCACCGCGCCGTCCTGCGTGTGCTGGACGCCACGGTGTTCGAAACCTTCCTGCGCGATCTGGGCGGCGATGTGGCCGATATCCTGCGGGTCGATGCGATGCGCCTCGTGCTCGAAACCACGGCCGAGGGCGAGGAACCGGCGCTCGGGCGGCTTGACGGGGTTCTGACGCTGGCCTCGCCCGGCTTCATCGACGCCTATGTCACGCGCGGCCGCAACATGCCGGTGCGGCAGGTGACGCTGCGCCAGATCCAGGCCGAGGATGATGTGCTTTACGGCGACAAGGCCGATTACATCCAGTCCGAAGCCTGCCTGAAGCTCGATTTCGGCGAGGGGCGGATGCCCGGCATGCTGGTCATGGGATCGGAAGACCCCCATCAGTTCACCCCGCAGCATGGCACGGACCTTCTGTCCTTCTTCGCCGGCGTGTTCGAGCGGGCGATGCGGCGCTGGCTCGACTAGCGTGCCCGCGCCCGCTCCGTTGGAGGGCGTGCCGGAGGGCGAGCTGCAAGGCCTGTCGGGCGCGCTGACGGCTGCGCTGTCGGACTGGCTGGATCAGGAACGCGCGCTGAATGGCGCGGCCGAGAACACGATCCTCGCCTATCGCAGCGATGTTCTGGGGTTTCTCGCCTTCATGACGCGCCATCACGGCGCGCCGCAGGGCCTTGGCCCGGTCGCGCGGATCACGATTTCCGACATGCGCGCCTGGATGGCCAGCGAACGCGCCCGGGGGGTCGGCGCGCGGTCGCTGGCCCGTTCCCTCTCGGCGGTGAAGGGCTTTTACCGCTGGCTGGCCGACCGCGAAGGTTTCGAGGCGACGGCCGTCGTCTCGGCCCGCGCGCCGCGCTTCAAGTCGCGCCTGCCCCGCCCGCTCGAGGTCGATGCCGCCAAGGCCCTGATCGACCGGGTCGAGGCGCAGTCCTCCACCCCCTGGATCGCCGCGCGCGATACGGCGGTGGTGACGCTGCTTTACGGCTGCGGCCTGCGCATTTCCGAAGGCCTCGCCCTGACCGGCGCCGATGTGCCGCTGCCCGAGGTTCTGCGGATCCGCGGCAAGGGCGGGCGCGAGCGGCTGGTGCCCGTGATCCCGCAGGCCCGTGACGCGGTGGCGGCCTATCTGCGCCTTTGCCCCTGGCCGGTCGAGCCGGCGGCGCCGCTGTTTCGCGGTGCGCGCGGCGGCGCGCTGTCGCCGCGTCTGGTGCAGAAGGTGATGGAACAGGCGCGGATGCAGCTGGGCCTGCCCCCCAGCGCCACGCCGCATGCGTTGCGCCATTCCTTTGCCACCCACCTCCTGGGTGCGGGCGGCGATCTGCGCGCGATTCAAGAGCTTCTGGGCCATGCTTCGCTGTCCACGACGCAAGGTTACACGGCGGTCGACAGCGCAAGATTGATGGAAGTTTACGCACGCAGCCATCCCAAGGCCTGAGCCGCCTTGCCGCCCTGTTGCCCCCGGTGGCGGAATGCTTCATGACAGCCGCATGACACTTGCCACCAAAGCGCTTCTTGTTCACCTGCTGACCGCCACCGGCGCCGTTTTCGCCATGCTCGCCATGCTCGAGGCAGTGGCGGGCGACTGGAACATGATGTTCTTCTGGCTGGTCGTCGCCTTCTTCGTCGACGGGATCGATGGCCCGCTGGCGCGGCGCTATGATGTGAAGCGCAATGCGCCCACTTTCGACGGGGTCTTGCTCGACCTGATCATCGATTACCTGACCTATGTCTTCGTGCCGGCCTATGCCTTGTTCAAATCGGGGCTCTTGCCGGGCTGGACGGGGTGGTTCGCGATTTTCGTCATCACTTTCGCCAGCGCCATGTATTTCGCCGATACGCGGATGAAGACGAAGGACAAGTCCTTTTCCGGCTTTCCCTCCTGCTGGAACATGGTCGTGCTGGTGCTGTTCGCGATCTCGCCGAATTTCTGGGTCATCGTCGGCCTTGTCGCCACCCTTGCCATCGCGATGTTCCTGCCGCTGAAGTTCATCCACCCGGTCCGGACGGCGCGCTGGCGCAGCCTGTCGCTGCCGATGGCGCTGGGCTGGACCATCTTCGCCGGCTGGGCGGCCTGGGTCGAGTTCGATCCGCAAAGCTGGGCGCTCTGGGGCCTTGTCGTGACCTCGGTCTATCTGTTGCTGGCAGGGGTGGCGCAGCAGCTTCTCTACGGCAAGAACGGCTGACGACCCCGCCGCAGCGCCCGATCAAAACGCCCCGCAGGGCGGGTTGTCCCCATGTTTCTGCTTTACAGAACCCCCACATCGCGCCACCATATCTCGTAGAGGCCGGTGCAGTTCCCACCGCTTCTTGAGCAGTCAACGAGCGCTTGGGGTGAGCTGCCATACCCGGCGCCATAATGAATGAGGGCGCGGATGGCACTGTCAGAACAGTATCTGGACGCCGACGAGATCGACCCGATCGACCTTGTCGAACATATCGCCGAGCATCACGACTGGGAATTCGACCGCATCGCACAGGATCAGATCGCCATGGCCGTCGAGGGGCAGTGGCGCACCTATTCGATCACCCTGGCCTGGTCCGCCTATGACGAGACGCTGCGCCTGATCTGCACCTTCGAGATGGAGCCGCCGGCCGAACGCCTGCCCGCGGTGCTGGACCTGCTGAACCGGGTCAACGACCAGTGCTGGACCGGCAGTTTCACATGGTGGGCCGAACAGAAGCTGATGGTCTATCGCTATGGCCTTGTCCTGTCGGGGGAACAGATTGCCGGGCCCGAGCAGGTCGATACGATGATCCGCGCCGCCGTGATGGGCTGCGAGCGCTATTATCCCGCCTTCCAGATGGTCACATGGGGCGGGCAGGAACCGGCCGAGGCCCTGCATATCGCCATCGCCGAGGCCTATGGCCGCGCCTGAGCGGGGCTGAGCAGGCCTGAGCGAAAGGGCCTGCTAAAGCCCGCCGATCCGGCGGATATGGTCGATGATGGCCCCAAGCCCCTCGCCCTTTCGCAGGCTTGCAAAGACGAAGGGACGCCCCGCCCGCATCCGGGTCGCGTCGCGCTCCATCACCTCGAGCGAGGCGCCCACATAGGGCGCGAGATCGGTCTTGTTGATGACAAGGATATCCGACCGGGTGATCGCCGGGCCGCCCTTGCGCGGGATCTCTTCCCCGGCCGCCACATCGATCACATAGACCGTAAGGTCCGCAAGCTCCGGCGAAAAGGTGGCCGAGAGGTTGTCGCCGCCGCTTTCGATCATGATCAGGTCAAGCGCAGGGTGGCGGGTGCGCAGCTCTGCCACGGCGGCCAGGTTGATCGAGGCATCCTCGCGGATCGCCGTATGGGGGCAGCCCCCCGTCTCGACCCCCATGACGCGATCCTCGGGCAGGATCTGCATCCGCATCAGGGCCTCGGCATCCTCGCGGGTATAGATGTCGTTGGTGATCACCGCGACCGACAGCTCGGATTTGAGCGCGCGGGCAAGGGCGGCGGTCAGCGTCGTCTTGCCGGCCCCGACCGGCCCCCCGATCCCCAGTTTCAGCGGTCCGTTCGGCGATGGGCGGGCGGGCATTGTGGTCCTTTCGGATCGGGCCCCTTCGGCAGGGGCGCGGGGAGAAGTCAGGAACGGAACAGGCGCGGCTGCAATTCCTCGTGCCGCATCGCCGCGATATCCGCGGCAAAAGACGCGCTCCCGATATCCTCGAGCGACGCCCCCTCGGCCTCGGCCGCCACGGCGGCGCAAAGCGGCGCAAGAGCGGCGATCACCCCATGGGCCGCAGTCTGGCCCAGCGGCATCAGGCGCTGTGCGGCCTGCACGAGGTTGGTGACGAAGGACTGCAGGTAAAGCTCGGCCAGGGCGCGCGGCGGTATCCCCTCGAGCCCCGCCGCATGGCCCAGGGCCACCGCATAGGGCAGATCCGCAGGCAGGGGATGGCCGCGCAGATCCCGGGTGAGGGCGGCAAAGGCGGTGCCCTGCGCCAAGGCCTCGGTCCGCCGTTCCGCCGCCGGTTGCAGGGCGACGGCAAGCTCTGCCACCGCGTCCAGCGCCGCGCCCGTCGCGCCATGGGCGGCAAAGATCAGGATCGCATCGGTCCGCCCCGTGCCATGGCAAAGCAGATCGGCAAGCCAGCGCTCCAGCGCCCCGGCATCTCCGACCACCCCGTCCCGGATCGCGCTTTCCAGCCCGTGCGACCAGGCGAAAGAGCCCACCGGATAGGCGGGCGAAAGCCAGTGCGACAGGGTCAGGAACTGCTCAGTGCCCAGCATCGGCGGCGCGACCGGGGGATGCGGCTTCAGCGGGATGGTCGTGATGTGGGTGGTGGTGGTGATGGTCGTGATCGTGGTGGCCGTGCGGTGCCGCGCCTTCGTGCGGCATGGGCCCGGTTTCCGCCGGGCCGTGAGAATGGGAATGCGCGTGGGAATGCGAATGCCCCATCGTGCGGCCATGCCCATATGCCCCGCCCTCGGGCCGGAACGGCGCCACGACCTCGCGCAGCGCGGCCCCCAGCCCTTCCAGCATCGCCGCAAGAACATGGTCCTGCCGGATGATCAGACAGTCCCCGGCCATCTCGCAGGGCGTATGGCGGTTGCCGATATGCCATGCCAGCCGGGGCAGATCGCCCCGCACCTCGATCAGCGGCTCCTCCGCGGCCCGGATGCCGATCCGCCGGCCATCCTCAAGGACAAGCGCATCGCCCTCGTCCAGACTCACCGCCTCGGGCAGGTCGACAAGCACCGCCAGCCCGCCCAAGGTCTCGAGCCTGCGGCGGCGCAGCAGGCGGGCCTCGTAGCTCAGCACCACATGATCCACCACTGGGCCCGCCTCGGGGCCCGCCTCAGGGCCGCGGCGGATCTCATGCGCCAGAGACGACAGGCCCGCCCGTTCGGTCATCTGACGGGGGCGATCGCCACGGGCGTCAGATCCATCGCCGTGGCGCCATAGGATTCCGACCAGACCAGATATCCCAGCCCAAGCTCGGGCAGGAAATGGATCCCTTCGATATAGTCGTCCGCCGTGTCATAGGCGATCACCGCCTCGATCCGGTCATAGCGACAGGGCCCGATCCGCTGCGTCACGATCGCATCATAGGCCTGCACCTGCGTCTCGGACCGCGGCCCCTCGACCGTGGTCGCGATCACATCGACGGCCCAGCGCCCACCGGGGAAGGGAACGGGCATGTTGGCCACGCTGACCCCATAGTCATAGGTCTGGCGCGAGTTCGGGTCGGACGCGCCGTTCACCACCTCTTCGTACATGAGAAGATGCGTCCCATGCGCGATCAGCATGCGATAGGCATAGCCGAAGGGATCCTCGCCATAGACGTCGATCACGCCGGCCCGATCCGTCGAGCGATAGACCTCGACCGTGCCATCGTCATAGGTCAGCTGAATCCCCCGCGCCAGATCGGCCGCGGTCGGGCAAGAGGTCTGTGCCAGCACGGGGGCCGCGCCAAGAGCCAATGCAAAGGTGCAGGCCGCGATCCGGCCGGAAATCAACATAGTCATCCAAACTCCCTTTCTGTCTCGGGGCTATGCCCCCCAAGGCACCATATCGGCCTGATCGTCAGGGACAAACCCAAAAACCGGCGCGGCTGGCTGTTCCGGGTGGCCGGTGCATCAGAACAGGAAATAGCGCTGCGCCATCGGCAGCACCTCGGCCGGTTCGCAGGTCAGAAGCTCTCCATCCGCGCGCACCTCATAGGTTTCGGGGTTCACCTCGACCTTCGGCATCGCATCGTTAAGCTTCAGATCCCGCTTGCCGATCCCGCGCGTATTGACGACGGCCACTGTCTCTTTCGCCAGACCCAGCCGCTTGCCGACCCCCTCGGCCTGGGCGGCGGCGCTGACGAAGGTCACCGCCCCCCGCTCCACCGACCGGCCATAGGCGCCGAACATGGGCCGCGAATAGACCGGCTGCGGCGTGGGAATGCTGGCATTCGGATCGCCCATCTGCGCCGCGGCAATCGTGCCGCCGATCAGCACCATCTCGGGCTTGACGCCAAAGAAGGCCGGGTTCCAGAGCACGAGGTCGGCGCGCTTGCCCACCTCGACCGATCCGGTCTCATGGCTGATCCCATGCGCGATGGCCGGGTTGATCGTGTATTTCGCCACATAGCGGCGCACGCGGAAATTGTCGTTCGCGCCGGTTTCCTCGGCCAGCCTTCCGCGCTGCACCTTCATCTTGTGCGCGGTCTGCCAGGTGCGGATGATCACCTCGCCCACCCGGCCCATCGCCTGGCTGTCGCTCGCGATGATCGAAAACGCCCCCATGTCATGCAGGATATCCTCGGCCGCGATCGTCTCGCGCCGGATGCGGCTTTCGGCAAAGGCCACATCCTCGGGGATGGATTTGTCGAGGTGATGGCAGACCATCAGCATGTCGAGATGCTCGTCCACCGTGTTGACGGTGAAGGGCCGCGTCGGGTTGGTCGAGGAGGGCAGGACATGCGCCTCGCCACAGATCCTGATGATGTCGGGCGCGTGGCCGCCGCCCGCGCCTTCGGTATGAAAGGCATGGATCGTCCGGCCCTTCATGGCGGCAACCGTGTTCTCGACAAAGCCGCTTTCGTTCAGCGTGTCGGTATGGATCATCACCTGCACGTCCATGGCATCTGCCACCGAAAGGCAGCAGTCGATGGCGGCAGGCGTCGTCCCCCAATCCTCGTGCAGCTTCAGGCAGGAGGCTCCGCCCAGAACCTGCTCTTCAAGTGCGGCAGGAAGCGATGCATTGCCCTTGCCCGCAAAGGCCAGGTTCATCGGATAGGCATCCGCCGCCTGCAGCATCCGCCCCAGATGCCAGGGCCCGGGCGTGCAGGTGGTGGCAAGCGTCCCGTGTGCCGGCCCGGTGCCGCCGCCGATCATCGTGGTCAGGCCCGAATGCAGCGCATCCTCGATCTGCTGGGGGCAGATGAAATGGATATGGCTGTCGATCCCGCCTGCGGTCAGGATCCGCCCCTCGCCCGCGATGGCCTCGGTCCCCGGGCCCACGATGATATCCACCCCGGGCTGGGTATCCGGGTTCCCCGCCTTGCCGATGCCGACGATCCGCCCGTCGCGCAGCCCCACATCGGCCTTCACGATGCCGGTCCAGTCGACGATCAGCGCATTGGTGATGACGGTATCGACCGCCCCCTCGGCCCTCGTCCGCTGGCTCTGGCCCATCCCGTCGCGGATCACCTTGCCGCCGCCGAATTTCACCTCCTCGCCATAGGTGGTGAAATCCCTCTCCACCTCGATGAACAGCTCGGTATCCGCCAGCCGGACCCGGTCACCCACCGTGGGGCCGAACATGGCGGCATAATCGCGGCGCGAAATCACTGCGGGCATGTCAAAGATCCCCCATCACCTGACCGTTGAACCCGAAGATCCGACCCTCGCCTCCGAAGGGGATCAGCGCCACCTCGCGCCGCTGCCCCGGCTCGAACCGCACCGCCGTCCCGGCTGCGATATCCAGACGGCAGCCCCGCGCCTGCGCCCGGTCGAACGCCAGCGCCGGATTGGCCTCGGCGAAATGATAATGCGAGCCGACCTGCACCGGCCTGTCCCCGGTATTGGCCACCATGAGCACGCGCGCCTCCGACCCGGCATTGAGGACAAGATCCCCCTCGGCCACGATCACCTCTCCGGGCACCTCTCCGGGTTTCATCACCCCCTCCTTCTTTTGTTCTCAAATATCCCGGGGGGAGGGGCCGAAGGCCCCCGGGGGGCAGCGCCCCCCCCCGGAAATTTGGCCAAATTTCCGCATCGCTCACCGGATCGGATCATGCACCGTCACCAGCTTGGTCCCGTCGGGAAAGGTCGCCTCGACCTGCACTTCGTGGATCATCTCGGCCACGCCCGCCATGCAATCCTCGCGCCGCACGACCCTTGCGCCCGCCTCCATCATGTCGGCCACCGACCGCCCGTCCCGCGCGCCCTCGACCACCGCATCGGTGATCAGCGCGATCGCTTCGGGATGGTTCAGCTTCACCCCCCGCGCCAGCCTGCGCCGCGCCACTTCGGCCGCCATGGCCACAAGCAGCTTGTCCTTCTCCCTCGGCGTCAGTTGCATCCCCTACAATCTCCAGACTTTCGGGACAGGCCCGCACTTCAGACATTCCACCACCGGCACAAGGGACTGCCGCAACGCGAACCCGTCCCGCGCCAGAAGCCGCAGGACCATCAGATCCCCGGCCAGCAGACTCGCGCCCGCCGTCGCGGGCAGCATCGCCCGGACCGCCGCCAGCCGCCCCGCCGCATCCGGCGCACGATACAGGACCGTGGCCAGCGCCCGCGCCCCGCCGCCGATCCCGGCGCGATCCATCAGCCCCGCCGCATCGCCAACCAGCCGCACCGCATCCGCAAAGATCAACCGCCCGCCCAAGCGCAGCTCCCAGCGGTCGCGAAACCACAGATCGCGCAGCGCCTCGCCCATCGCCAGCCGGCCCAGCACCAGCGGCTCGACGATCAGCGCCCGTGCGGAAGGCTCCAGCGAAACGGACAACCGCCGCTCGAGCGCGGCACCTTCAAACAGGATGGTCTCCTGCGGCAACCACTCCAGCCACCCGGCCTTCGCCACCGACAGCTGCACCTCCTGCCGCGCGATCTCTCCGGGCTGGGCGCGATACCCGCGCTCGGCGGCCTGCGAAGACAGCACCAGATGCGCGCCCTCGGCCACTTCGGCCTCGATCCGCAGCCGGTCTCCGCCGGTCAATCCGCCGGCGGTGTTGAGAAAGACCGCCTCGACGCCATCCCCGTGAGGCCGCGGAAACAGCGCCTTCAGCGACCCCGCCTGCCGAAGATCGCGCAGGCGGGTCCGGCCGCCGCAAGACCGCACGGCGATCCGCAACTCGCCCCGCGCGCGCGGCTGGGCGAGGCCCGGCCCCGCGCCCAAGGGCGCGGCGGTGGCGCTTTGCCTGGCGATATCGGTAGCGATCATCCCGGTCCCGGACCCTGCCCACTGGCGTTTCCGCGATTTTGCAAATCGCGGGCGGGAATGCCCCGACCAAGGGGCCTCGGCCTGGAACGCCTGCGCGTTCCGCCCGAAATTTGGGCAATCAGCAGCCTAAAGCCTGACTTTCAAGCGCAAATGAATCGGGAAAGGGCACCCGAAGATGCCCTTTCGCTTGCCTCTGGTGGCCGCCTGCCGGCAGCCGGTCGGAACGGCCCGTCCTCAGAAGGGATTGTCCATCCGCACCACGCAGTGCACCCGACCCGAAACCGGCGTGTTGAAGACGATCTGGAAATTGCGCTTCGCGTTTCCGACCTCGGGCACGGCATAGGGTGCTTCAAAGACAGGCTGCCCGGCTGCGTTGTTCAGCCTGCGGACCGGCGTGACCGCCTCGACCGTTCTGGCCCAGCCCCGGAACGGAAGGTTGGGATCGGGATTGATCGTCCAGGTGCGAGAGACCGTCGATTGCTGATAGCTCACGCTCAGGGGATTGTGCACGAAATTGGTCACGCCGTTGAAGGCATTGCCCTGAAAGACGATGTTGCGCATCCGCCCGAAATCAAGATCGGCAAAGGTCGTGTCCACCCTCTCGACCCGCGCGATCGCCCCGTTCAGCGCGCGGAACACATTGCCCACTACGCTCAGGCCCGAGATGAAATGCCCCGGCCCATAGGGCTTGACCACGATCCAGCTGAACCAGGGCGCCACATTGTTCACCGTGAAGGTATTGCCGGTGATGGTCAGCCCGCCAAAGCTGAACTGGTTGGTGAAGGCCGGGTTGACGCTGTATTCGTTGGTCCATTCGATCGAGTTGTTGTCGATATAGTTGCCGGTGATCATCATCTTGGGATTGGGCGTGGTGATGATCAGCCCGCCCTGCCGCACGCCGTTGGTCGTCGTGTCGCCGTGGAACCAGTGGTTGCCGCTGACCAGCGCGCCCGAGCCGCCGACGATGCAGAAATGGCGGAACATCACCACGCGGTTGTCGCGCAGCTTGATGTCATTGGCATTGGTGTTGATCGCGATGGTGGTCCGCTGGTTGACGTTCAGCGACTGTTCGTTCGACAGGAACTGGCAACGGTCGATCAACAGCCCCTGGCACCCCGATCCGATCGAGGTGATGCCGCGATCCTTGGGCCGGGTCACGAAACAGTCGCGCATCGCGAAGGTCAGGCCGTCTTTCGCCAGCATCACGCCGCTGGCGATGCCGTTGCACTGCAGCTCGATATCCGAAAGCACGAACTGGCTGAGCGAATCGAACCCCGAGAAATCCAGCAGGTACCGGAACCGCCGGAAGGTGTAGGTCTGGGTGCCCACCGCGCCGTAAAGCGGCTTGCTCAGCGTCACGCGCTGCTGCGCCACGTTGACGGCCGAGACATAGACCTCGCGCCCGACCCCGGCCCCGGTGACAAGGCTGCCGACCTGAATATTGGCGACATTGGCGACATTGTTCAGCCGCGTCGGCTGGGCCGTCGTATAGCTGGCCTGACTGGTCACGACGCTGTCGTTCCACGCACTGCCCGGATTGGGCTGGAACTGCCCGTTGCGCAGCACCCGGCGCGTGGCAAAGGTCTTGCGGGTGGGGTCGGCGGCCTGCATGTCCATCGGGCTGTCGAGGTTGATCCGCCGCCCGCAGAGATCCAGCCCCTCGTGATCCGAGAAGTTCAGCAGCGCCTGAAAGGCCTTGCGAAAGGCGGTCTGCTCGTTGCCGAAGGCGTCGATATAGGTTGTCAGGTCGAAGTTGCGCTGCAGGATGAAGCGATACTGGTTCGGCACGATCATCTGCCCCTCGAACCGCACCCGGTTCTGAAAGGTCATGTCCTCGCCCATGAAATAGGTGCCGGCGGGCACCAGAACGACACGCCCGTTCGCCGCGGCATCGGCGGCCTTGAAGGCGGGGCCGTCATTCGTCACCCCGTCGCCGCGCGCGCCATAGTCGCGCACATCGACCTGGGCCAGCATGTCGCGCAGAAAGACCTTGGTGACATCCTCGATCACCAGATCGTCGATCCGCAGCACGCCCCCGCTTGGCCCGGTGAAATCAAGGCCCAGGTGCCCATAGGCCACATTGCTCCAGACCATGTCGACGCCACCGCGATCGCCGGTGCCGATGATCGCCTCGACCTCGACGACCTGACCGAAGGCATTGATCGGCCGGGTCGGGCCCACCGTCGTCACACCCGAGACGGCATTGCCCTGCGCATTGGCCGCAAAGCCCGCGATCCGGACCGAGGGCAGCGCGCCGGCCACCGCCTTGACCCGCGCCCGGACCCGCAGGTAGCAGCCGGGCAGGATCGGCGTCTGGCCCATGAAGCGCAGGGTCTGGGTGCTGGCCGTCTTGACGATCTCGAGGCAGCCGCCGAAATCCTGATCCGCCGGGACAAAGACACCGCCGCCCGCCCCCGCATAGGTATCCGAGCCGGGCGTTCCGTTGCCGCTCGACCAGTTGTCGAGCCCGGCGGCGAATGGCGGCGGCATCAGGGCCAGCCCGTCGGTGATAGCCTTGTTCATCTTGTCCCCTCTCGCGGGGCGGGCGGGCGGCCGACGCGCCCGCGCTGCACCGTTCCGGCCCACCCGCCCGCCTGATCCGACGCCCGCATTGGCGCCCCCGCCGGCCGGTTCGACCGCTCGGGTGCTCAAGTCCTACGTCCGGGGGGTAAATGCCGCCTTGGACCAGCGCGCGCCGCTAGGGGCGCGAGGCAACGCGCCGGTCAGGGGTGTCCGCGCAAGAGGGAAGCCCCGGGGCCCGGGCCAGGCGGGCCCTGTCCCCAGGCGTCAGGGGTCAGGCGTCAGGGGTCAGGCGTCAGGGGTCAGGCGTCAGGGGTCAGGCGTCAGGCGTCAGGAGTCAGGAGTCAGGCCCCGACATCCGGCGCCGGCACGATCCAGACGCCGTTGATCTGCCAGCCCTGTTCGGTCTCGATCATCTGGTAATCCAGCACATGCCGCGCGCCCGAGGGATCGCGCATCATCACCCGCTGCACCAGCCGCCCACCGTCGTCCCGAAGGTCAAGGAATTCGACATCCGAATTGGTCCAGACCATCGGATAGCCCTGTTCGACCATGCGGCCAAAGTTCTGCGGCGTGCCGAACATGCCCTTGATCGCCGGGCTGGCATAGCTGAAGGCCCCGTCCACATCGCGCTGGTTGAACGCCTCGAGCTGGTTCGAGATCACCGACCGGATGGCCCCCGCATCCTGCGCGGAAAGCGGCCCCGTCAGGCCCAGCAAAAGCACGATCACGGCAAGAAGTCGTCTCATCGTCACACCTGTCTGTGGCTTTGCGATGAGGGGGATACGGACCTCGCCGCGATCCAGTTCACAATCCTTCCCGCCGACACCCTTCCGCCCCCCGGGTTGCCACCGGAAGGGGCGCGTCGTCCTGCCCGCCGACGCCCCGCAGGCCCGGGCGCCAGCCTTGAAAACCCTCAGGCCGCCGCGTCGCTTGCCAGGCCGCCGCTCAGGCCCTGTTCGATCAGGGCGATGCTTTCGGCCACGCCGTAAAGTGCGATGAACCCGCCGAAGCGCGGCCCTTCGGAGGCGCCCAGAAGCACCTCGTACAGCGCCTTGAACCAGTCGCGGAGCGGGTCGAACCCGTGATCCTTGCCAACGGCAAAGACCAGCGATTGCAGCGCCTCGGCGTCAGCCTCGCCGTCCCAGGCGCGCAGCCGGGCGACCAGATCCTCCATCGCCGCGCGTTCCTTCGCATCGGGCAGGCGGTAATGTTTCTCGGGCTTCACCCGGTCCTGATAATAGCGCACGGCAAAGCCTGCGGCCGCGTCAAGATCGGGATGGCTCGCAGGGTCGGCCTCGGGCGCATAGCGCTTGATGAAGGACCACAGGACCGACTTGTCCTCGGCCCCCGCCACGCTGGCAAGGTTCAGCAGCATGGCGAAAGACACCACCATGTTCGAGGCGGGCACATTGTGGCCGTGGATATGGAACACCGGATTGTTCAGCCGCGCCTCGGCCTCTTGCCCGGCATAGGCGCGCAGCTGCTGGTGGTATTCGTCCACTGCCTTGGGGATCACGTCGAAATGCAGCCGCTTGGCCGTCTTGGGCTTTTGATACATGAAATAGGACAGGCTTTCGGTCGCCGCATAGGTCAGCCATTCGTCGATGGTCAGCCCGTTGCCCTTGGATTTCGAGATCTTCTGCCCCTGCTCGTCCAGAAACAGCTCGTAGTTGAAGTGGTTGGGCTTGCGCCCGCCCAGCACCTCGCAGATGCCGTCATAGATCGGGGTGTTGGTGGAATGGTCCTTGCCATACATCTCGAAATCGACGTCGAGCGCGGCCCAGCGGGCGCCGAAATCGGGCTTCCACTGCAGTTTCACATTGCCGCCCGTGACGGGAAGCGTCCATTCGCGCCCCTCTTCGTCGTCGAAGGTGATGGTGTGGTCGTGGGCGTTGACCTCCTTCATCGGAACGTAAAGCACGCGGCCGGTTTCGGGATGGATCGGCAGGAAACAGGAATAGGTCTGCTGACGTTCCTCGCGCAAGCTGGCCAGCATGATCTCCATGATCGCGTCATAGCGTTCGGCGGCGCGGCGCAGGATGTCGTCGAACCGGCCCGAGCGGTAGAACTCGGTCGCGCTGATGAATTCATATTCGAACCCGAAGGTATCAAGGAACCGGCGCAGCATCGCGTTGTTGTGGTCGCCAAAGCTGGGGAATTCGCCGAAGGGATCGGGAACGCTGGTCAGCGGGCGCTGCAGGTGGTCGCGCAGCATGTCGGGGTTGGGCACGTTGTCGGGGATCTTGCGCATCCCGTCCAGATCGTCGGAAAAGCACACAAGCCGCGTGGGAATCTCCGAGATCACCTCGAAGGCGCGGCGGATCATCGTGGTGCGGCTGACCTCTCCGAAGGTGCCGATATGCGGCAGGCCGGACGGCCCGTAGCCCGTCTCGAACAGGACATGGCCCTTTTCCGGCGGGGCCTTCTCGTAGCGTTTCATCAGCGCGCGCGCTTCTTCGAAGGGCCACGCCTTTGCCTTCAGTCCCGCCTCGCGCAGAGAAGTCATCGTCCCATCCTGTCCGGTCCCGGCCCGTCTGGCCGCGTGCCCCCTCTATTGCCCGGGGGGCGAGGCGTCAACAAAACGGCTCAGTCCGGCAGGGCGATCCCGCCAAGGCGCGCGGCAAGCTCCAGCCCGGCCTGCCAATAGGGCCGCTCGTCGTCCTCGAGGCTCCAAGCCAGGCCAAGCCCCGCCTGGACCGCGACCCAGGCCAGCATCTCGGCCCGGTCGATGCCAAGCCCGGCGGCCACAAGCTCTGCCATCCGCTCCATCCGCTCGGGGCGCATCACAAGGGCGCTGTGGGGCAGCGGGTTCAGGATCATGTTGGCAAAGTCATAGGCGCGGGGGCCGCAAAGGCCCTTGGGGTCGATCATCAGCCAGCCCCGCGCCGCGTCCCGCAGGGCATTGAAATGATGCATGTCGCCATGAAGGGCGATCCAGCCTGTCCCTGGCCCGGCAAGCTCCCGGCCCAGATCCGCCAACCGGGCCAGCGTCCGTTCGGTCGCCGCATCGGCCCGCTGCGCGCGGGCGCGCGGATCCAGCGTCCTCAGCCGCCGGTCGAAGGGGATCAGATCGGGAAGCTCGGCACCGGCCATCCGGGCCTCGGCAAGCCCGTCCTGCACCTCAAGCGCCAGCCGCACGAGGATCTCCATCGCGGCTTCGTCCTGCCCCGACAGGGCCATCTCGGCCAGCGACGGGCCTGTGGGCGCCACCCGCTCCATCAGCAGCGCCGGCCCCGATGCCGCGATCAGCCGCACCGCCCCGCGCCCGTCCAGCGCCGAAAGGATCGCCGCCGTGCCGACCTCGTCGCCCACCGGATCGACGATCTTGAGCATCAGGGGCAGGCCGCCCTGCCGCACGGGCCAGAGAAAGGCGTCATCCGTGACGATGGGGGCGCCATCGGGCCGGCAGTCCCAGCGCGCCAGCCAGCGTTCTGCCTCGGGTCTCAGGTCTTCGCCCATGGGTCGCCTCGGCCCTGTTGCTGTGGCGTCGTGCCTATTGCCGGGTGCCGCCACGGTCAATAAAAGGAGGAGTGACTATCCGGGATCTTCCGACATGAGCGCTACACCCACCCTTTCGGCGCAGGACAGCCTCGTCGCGCTGATGATCGCCGTTTCCGCCGCGGACGAAACGATCCGCACCTCGGAACTGGTCCAGATCGCCAATATCGTCAACAACCTGCCGATCTTTGCCGATTACGATGCCGACATGCTGCCCGTGATCAGCCGGATCGTCTTTGACCTGCTGGAACCCGAAGAGGGGCTTGATGCGCTGTTCGGGCTGATCCGGCAAAGCCTGCCCGAACGGCTGTTCGAAACCGCCTATGCGCTGGCCTGCGACGTGGCCGCCGCCGACGGCACGTTAAGCGCACCCGAGCTCCGGATGCTGGAAGAGGTCAGGGACGAGCTCGAGATCGACCGCCTGCACGCCGCCGCGATCGAGAGGGGATCGCGCGCGCGGCACATGCGGATCTGAGCCGCCAGCGATTGCGCCGTCACACCCGCCGTCAGACCCGCCGTCACACCCGATGCGCCCCGGCCCAGTGCCGCAGCATGGCCTGTTGCAGCCGGCGCGACCGCTGGTTCCAGTCGCGCGCGCCCGAAGGCACCTCTTCGCCCGAGGCGATGGCCGCGGCGCGCCGGTCCAGATCGGCGGTAAAGATCGCAAAGGCAAGATCGGCGCCGCCGGTCGTTTGCAGATAACCCGCAAGCCCGCTCACGAAATTCAGCGTGCCGGTCTTTGCAAGGATCTGGGCCGGCGGGTTGGCCAGCGGCTCTCCCTGGCTGTCGGTCATGGGGATGTCGCGCAGGATGGCCCTGAGCGCGCGGAACCGGGCCTCACCCCTCTGGGCGGCAAGGAGGCCCTTGACCATCTCGCCCGCCGCAATCCGCGACGAATCGCCAAGGCCGGAGTGATCCACCAGCGCCGAAGACATGCCCAGACGCGCCTCGGCCCAGTCCGACATCGCCCGCCCCGAGGCGGCAAGCGTCTGCGCCTCGGCCCCCCGCGCGACAGAGGCGGTCAGCCCCAGCGCCTCGGCGGTCAGGTTGGTGGAATAGCGCAGCATGTCACGCGCCAGATCCTCGAGCCGGTCGCTTTGCAGCTGCATCAGAACCTGCCCCTGCGGCAGGCTCTCGGCCTCGCGCGCCTCGGGCAGGGTGATGCCCTGCGCCGCGGCCAGGGTGCGGAACACATCGCCGGCATAAAGCGCGGGCCGACGCACCGGCAGCCAGCGGGCGCCGCCATCGCCCAGCGCCGCCCGGGCCACGGTCCAGTTGTCCAGCCCGTCGCTGCCCGAGGCATAGGTATAGACCGGCAGTTCGCGATCCACGACCTGCATCCGCGCAACCGAGACATCCGGGCGGAACCGGTCCGAGCGGGCATCCATGCTGACCCGATACTGCCCGCCATTGCGGGCCCATTCGAAATGTACCCGGTTGAAATTCAGGTTCAGGCCCGAGACCGCCGGGTTGTACCCCAGATGGTCAAGCTGATCCGGCGCGATCTTGGCCTGATAGGGCAAGGCCCCGCCCCAGACAAGGAAGCGCCCGGTCACGCCCCGCACACCCGCGCCGCGCAGCCGTTCGGCCAGATCGCCGAAATCATCCGTCGTCAGAACCGGATCCCCGCCGCCCGCAAGGATGATATCGCCGTTCACGATGCCCTCGACCAGCGGCCCGGTGGCAAGGATGCGGGTTTCGAACCGATGATCGGCGCCGGGCGCATCCAGCGCATAAAGCGCGGTGACGACCTTCGCCACGCTGGCCGGCGGCATGAGAACCGCCGGCTGCCCCTCTTCCAGAATCGTGCCGCTGCGCACATCGGCCAGCGCAAAGGTCACGCGCCCGCTCAGCCCCGCCTGTTCGATCAGCCCGCCGATCGACGGCCCGCCCCCCTCGGGCCGGGCAACCGGACGTAGCGCCCGCATCGGCGCATCGGCCACGGCCGCGCCGGCAGCCGTGGCCAGCAACCCGGCAAGTACGGAACGTCTTGAAACCCTGTCCATCATCACCCGACCCTAATCAGCACTGTCGTCGCTGGGCAACGCCCCTTGCCTCACATCCGCGCCAGCCGGAGCCTCTGCGCCCCATGCGCCCGCCGCCCGCAACCGCGTCGAGGACTGCGGCGACAGCGGCAGCGTCACGAAGGACCAGGCCGGCGGGTCCGATCTTCCCAGCAGATGCGACGCGCGTTGCGGCAAGCGGGCATCGCGATACTTCCGGCCCGCTTTCGACAGCTGGGCCGCCATCTGCTCTCCGGGGCGGGCCAGCACGCCGACCGGCACCATCTGCAGGATGCTCTCCCAATCCTGCCAGCGATGAAACTGCGCCAGGTTGTCGGCCCCCATCAGCCAGACGAAGCGGACACCGGGCGCGTGGGCCCTGAGCCAGCGCAGCGTCTGGGCCGTGTAGCGGCTGCCGATCCGCGCCTCGATATCCGTCACCACCACCCGGGGATGGCGCATGATCCGCCGCGCGGCCGCCATCCGCTGCCCGATCGGTGCGGGGCCGTGCTGCTTGAGAGGATTGCCCGGGCTGACCAGCCACCAGACCTGATCCAGCCCGAACCGGGTCAACGCCGCCCGGGTGATATGCACATGACCCCCATGGGCCGGATCGAAGGATCCGCCCAGAAGGCCGATGCTCTGGCCCGGCATGGCAAGTGGCATGCGCTGCATGCGGGATTCCCGTCGCTCACAATCGCGGCGGATGAAGAGCGGCGCCGGCCCCGGATGTAAAGCCTGCAATCCCGCGCGCGCCGCGGGATGCAGGAGTCTGCGGCAATTCAGCCGCGATAGCGCATGAAGGCGAAGGCCGCTCCGTCCGGGGACCAGCTCGGCACGTTGATCGTGCCCTGGCCGCCATGAAGCGCCACCACCTCGCGCGAGGCTCCGCCCGACTGCGGCATCAGGCGCAGGGTCACATCGAGCCCGGCGGGATGGCCGCGTGTTCCCGGCGGATAGGCCAGATAGACGACATGGCGGTTGTCGGGCGAGGGGTGGGGAAACCAGTTGACGGCCGCATCCTCCGTCATCCGCTCGAGCGCAGAGCCATCGGGCCGGATCCGCCAGAGATCCACCGCGCCGTCGCGTTCGCCGTTGAACCAGATCCAGGCGCCGTCGGCGCTGTAGTCCGGCCCGTCTACATGGTCGAAAGCGGCCGTCACACAGGTCTCTTCCCCGCCGTCCAAGGGGCAGGTGTAAAGCGCGACCGGACCACCATTGCGGGCGGCGGCATAGGCCAGGGTTGCGCCGTCGGGCGACCAGCTGTGCCACCAGGAGGGCACATGCGCGGTCACGCGGCGCGGCGCGCCGCCGGCGACCGGCAGGATATGGATGCAGGACTGGCCGGTCTCGGTCTTGTCGGAGATCGCCAGCCAACGCCCGTCGGGAGAGAGGCCGTGATCGTTGTTGCAGCCCGTGGCAAAGCCCGTGTCGATCAGCTCAAGGCCCGGTGCCTCCAGATCGACCCGGTACAGACAGCCCCCGCCATTGACGATCAGATAGCCGTCCGGATGCCAGTTCGGCGCCTCGATATGGCCGTCATGCGCGAGGACCAGTCGGGTCTTCTCGCTCGCCAGATTGTAAATGCACAATTCGCTTTTCATCCGAGGGCCATCCTTCGTTCAGTCTTGTCGTAAATGTGCAAGGACACAGCGCGAGGTCGCGGATCCTGCGATACCCCCGACCCCTGGCGCCACGGATTTTGTACAAAATCCGCCCCGGAATTTTTCAAATTCCGTCAGCCCTCGATCTCGGCCGAGCGCGCCCAGAGATTGATCTTCTCCTCGTCGGCATAGGTGTCGATCAGGGCCAGTTCCTCGGGCGTGAATTCCAGGTTCCGCACCGCGCCCGCGCAATCCACCACCTGCTCGGGCCGTGACGCCCCGATCAGCGCGCTGGTGATCCCGCCCCCGCGCAGCACCCAGGCAATCGCCATCTGCGCCAGCGTCTGGCCCCGCGCCTCGGCGATCTCGTTCAGCTTTCGGATATTGCCGATGGCCTTTTCCGACAGCATCCGCGGATCGAGGCTCTTGCCCTGCACCGCGCGCCCCTCGGTCACGCCGCCCAGATATTTCTGCGTCAGCATCCCCTGCGCCAGCGGCGTGAAGGCGATGGACCCCACGCCCAGGTCCGCCAGCGTCTCTTTCAGCCCGTCCCGTTCGACCCAGCGGTTGAGCATGTTGTAGGAGGGCTGATGGATCACGCAAGGTGTGCCCAGATCCTTCAGGATTGCCACCGCCTCGCGCGTGCGTTCGGAATTGTAGGACGAGATGCCGACATAGAGCGCCCGCCCCGAGCGCACGATGTAATCCAGTGCGCCCATCGTCTCTTCCAGCGGCGTGTCGGGATCGAAGCGGTGGGAATAGAAGATATCCACATAATCCAGCCCCATCCGTTTCAGGCTCTGGTCACAAGAGGCGATCAGGTATTTCCGGCTGCCCCATTCGCCATAGGGCCCGTCCCACATGTGATAGCCCGCCTTGGACGAGATGATCATCTCGTCCCGATGCGCCCGGAAATCCTCGGCCAGGATCGACCCGAAGGCATGTTCGGCCGATCCCGGCGGCGGGCCGTAGTTGTTGGCAAGGTCGAAATGCGTGATGCCGTGGTCGAAGGCCGTCCGGCAGATCGCCCGCTTCACCTCATGCGGGAAGTCATGGCCGAAATTGTGCCACAGCCCAAGGCTGACCGCGGGCAGCTTCAGCCCCGACCGGCCGCAGCGGCGATAGACCATCCGCTCGTAGCGGTCTTCTGCAGGCAAATAGGTCATGTCGTCCTCCTCAGAGCGCGGGCCGGGGTTCGCTCACAGCAACCCCCGCCCCGCCAGATTGCGCATCAACATGGCGGTGCCGAAGGTCCATTCCGGCGCCTCGGTCGCCAGCCGCACCGTGTTGCGAAGCTCGCCCAGCGCGGGCGTCGCGATCCGCACCACATCGCCCAGGTGATGGGTGAAGCCCTGCCCCGGCCCGTCGCGGTCCTGCACGGGGGCGAACATCGTGCCCAGATACAGCATGAACCCGTCAGGATACTGGTGATGCCGCCCGCAGGTCTGCGCCACCAGATCGGCCGGATCGCGGCTGATCTCGGCCATCGAGGACCGCCCCTCAAGCACGAACCCATCCTCGCCCGTCACCGTCATGGTCAGTTCCAGCCCGCGCACATCGTCGAGCCCGAAGCCGTCATCGAACAGCCGGATGAACGGACCCATGGCGGCCGCCGCATTGTTGTCCTTGGCCTTGCCCAAAAGCAGGGCCGAGCGCCCCTCGACATCGCGCAGGTTCACGTCATTGCCCAGCGTCGCCCCCACGATCCGGCCCGACGAGGCCACCGCCAGCACCACCTCCGGCTCTGGATTGTTCCAGCGCGAGATCGGATGCAGGCCCACCGAGGCCCCCCAGCCCACCGCCGCCATCGGCTGCGCCTTGGTGAAGACCTCGGCATCCGGCCCGATCCCCACCTCGAGGTATTGCGACCACAGCCCCTCGGCCTGCAGCACCCGCTTGACCTCGGCCGCCTCGTCCGAGCCCGGCACCAGATCGCGCAGGCTGTCGCCGATCACCGCCAGAACCCGCGCCCGGATCGCCTCGGCCCGGGCCGGATCGCCGCCCGCGCGCTCTTCGATCACCCGCTCGATCATCGAGCGTGCGAAGGTCACGCCGCAGGCCTTGACCGCCTGCAGGTCCGATGGCGCCAGAAGCCGGGTGACGTCTCCCCCAGCCTCGATGCTGGCGGCAAGCAGATCCGCGAGGGGGCCGATATCCTCGCCGGGAAGGCTCCGGGCAAGGTCCGCGGGGTCGGGCCGC
The DNA here is from genome assembly GCA_051859505.1 of Paracoccaceae bacterium. Taxonomy (GTDB): domain Bacteria; phylum Pseudomonadota; class Alphaproteobacteria; order Rhodobacterales; family Rhodobacteraceae; genus JAFIEN01. Next base: position 13,399 of record JBHYFN010000026.1, on the reverse strand, counting down.
TCCAGCAGGTCGCGCATCGTGGCGATCGCGGGGCAAGTGATATCCACCACCCGGCCGTCCCGCAGGGCCACGACCGAGGGGCCGATGGCCTCTCGCCAGACCCGGCCGACCAGCACGGCTTTCTCAGGAAACTCCATAGGCCCCTCCCCTTCCATCCGCGCCGACCCTGCAACCCGGGGCGTGCCGAGGCAAGACCGCCGATGAATATATCGACCCCGCCCGGATCCGGCAAAGCGCCCTCACGCGTCCTTCCGGCACCCGGGGGGCGGCAGCCGCGCCGGCCGCAAATGGGGTTGACAGGTTGTGGCCGGGCGGCTACCCCGCCCCCGCTGCAACGCTTGTGGCACTGAAAACGAACCAGACAGAGAGAACCATGGACAGCTGCTCTAGTAGCGGTCCGGCTCCTGTAGTGACACGCCGCAGAAGCCGGGCCTTCCCTTTCACATCCTGCCTGCCCGGCCTGTCTTCGGCTGCACCGATCCGCGTCTGACGCGCCTCTGTGCTTGCCCATGAACGGCCGCGGCCGGCTTCATGGAGGCAAGCAATGACCCTGCACTTCACCAAATTCGCATCTGGCCGGAGCCTTTCCACTCCGCAAACCGCGCGCCCTGTCACCGCCAATTGGGTGATCTGTGCCCGGACCGGGAAGCCCGGCCTCCAGTGGCAAGCCGCTGCCCCGCATCGGACAGCGGCGGCACCGGCTATGGCCGAGCGCCGGGCGGCCGATACTGCCGCCAAGGCCGCAGATCGGCTGGCTGAACTTCTGCGCCAGCATCGAGAGCTGCGCCAGGCCTGACGGCCCTTTCAGAACCTGATCACGATCAGACCGCGGCGAGGCACATGCATGGCCGGCCATCGCTGGCCATGCTGCCCCGACCGTGCCGCCCCGTGGGTGCCGCCCCGTGCGTGCCGCCCAATGCGTGCCGCCCCGTCCGTCGACGGCGGCACTCCGCTGAACATGCCCATCTCGCAAGAAGCGCTTGAAACAAAAGAGGTAACATCATGACCACCCTGACCAATGCCCTGAAGACCTGGCTTGACGCCGGCGATATCGCATCCGTGCAGGAGGCGGTGAAATCCATGCACCCGGCCGATATCGCCAACGAGATCGGTGCGCTGCAACCGGACGAGGCGGCCCGCGTCCTGACCGCCTTGCCACTTGACCGGCAGGCGACTGTTTTCGGCTATTTCGACGCCCCCTTCCAGATCGCGATGAGCCGGGCCCTGCCGCGGGCCGAACTGGCCGGCGTCGTCACTGCCATGAGCCATGACGAGCGCGCCGACCTGTGGAAACGGCTCGACCCGACCGCGCGCGACGCGCTGATGCCCGCTCTCGCCCAGGCCGAGCGCGAGGATATCCGCCGCCTTGCCGCCTATGAAGAGGGCACGGCAGGGGCGCTGATGACCTCGGATTATGCCACGCTCTCGGCCGGGATGACGGTGCGCGAGGCGCTGGCCAGCCTGCGCAAGGAGGCGCCCGACGCCGAGACGATCTATGCCGCCTATATCGTCGACGATGACCGCGTGCTGTTGGGCGTCGTCAGCCTGCGCGACCTTATCCTTGCGGAAGACGAGACCCGGGTTGACGCCCTCATGCAGTCGAACCCCGCCAGTGTTCGGGTCGAGGACAGCAAGGATGTGGTGGCGGAACGGATCGCCACCTACGATGTGCTGGCCCTGCCCGTCGTGACCGACGGCAACCGGCTGGTCGGGATCGTCACGGTCGATGACGCGCTCGACATCGCGCAGGGCGAGCGCGGCAAGCGGTTGACCCAGTTCGGTGCCGCCTCGCCGGTCGGCGGCGGGCCGGACCTTGATCTGCGCAACTCGCCTTTCGGGGCGATCTTCAAGGTGCGGGTGTTCTGGCTGTCGATCCTCGTGTTCTTCGGCGCGATCACCTCGACCTTCGTGGCCGGTCAGGAAGAGCTGCTGTCGGAGGTTCTGATCCTCGCGGCCTTCATCGCGCCGATCGTGGACATGGGCGGCAATACCGGATCGCAATCGGCGACGCTGGTAATTCGCGGCATGGCGCTGGGGCAGTTCCGGCTGCGCGCGCAGGACATCTGGTTCGTGATCAAGCGCGAGATCCCGGTGGCGCTTGCGCTGGGCGTGGTGATTGCCCTGCTCGAGGCGGTGCTGGCGGTCTTCACCAAGGGTGTCGGTTTCGAGGTGCTGATGGTCGTGGGGCTTTCGATGGCGATCGTCACCATCACCGGCGCGCTGATCGGGGCGCTCCTGCCCTTCGCCGCGCGGCGCATCGGCACGGATCCGGCGACGCTCTCCTCGCCCATGATCACCTCGATCATGGACATGCTGGGCGTGTTCATCTACTTCGCGCTGGCCTATGTCTTCCTCGGGCATCTGCTCGAGGTCTGAGGTCGGGCGCCCGCACCCTGCGCCTGGATGGCAGCCCCGGCTGACCGTCCCGATCCGGCCTCTGGGCGGGGATAACTCCGCCCGAGGCCAAGCCTGACGCAGACGAACCAGAGGCCGCGATGCACGAACCCGTCCACAACCCCGACGACCTGCGGGACAAGCGCCGGGCCACATGGGCCGGGGTCGCGGTCAACCTGCCGCTTGCGCTGGGCAAGATCGGGCTGGGCTGGATCTCGGGCAGTCAGGCGCTGATCGCCGATGGCCTGCATTCGCTGTCGGACCTTCTGTCGGATGCCGCCGTGCTCTGGGGTCTGCGCCATTCGCATCGCCCGGCCGACGAGGACCACCCCTTCGGCCATGGCCGGTTCGAAACCATGGCGACGCTGATCGTGGCCGCTTTGCTGGGGCTGGCCTCCTTCGGCATCCTGATCGACGCGGCGCAGCGCTTCATCGACCCGCCGGCCGAGGCGCCGGGCATGCTGGCGCTTTGGGCGGTGCTGGCCTCGATCCTGCTGAAGGAGGGGCTCTATCACTATACCCGCGCGGTCGGTCGCAGAACGGGATCGGCCCTGATCCTCGCCAATGCCTGGCATCACAGATCGGATGCCCTGTCCTCGGTCGTGGCGCTGTTCGGGATCGGGGCGGCGATGGCGGGCTGGCTGCTGGCCGATGCGGTCGCGGCGGCGATCATTGCCCTGATGCTGGGCCGGATCGCCTGGCTTCTCGGGCGGCCGGCGCTGGCGGAGCTGGTCGATACCGCGCCCGACCCCGGATCGGTGGCCCTGATCGAGGCCGAGATCCGCAAGGTTCCCGGTCTGCGCGATGTCCATGACCTGCGGCTGCGCCGGGTCGGAGGAACCTTGCGCGGCAACGGCCATGTCACCTTCGACGGCCATCTGACCCTGTCCGAGGCGCATCGCCTGACCGAAGCCGCCCGCGCCCGCGCCCATGCCGCGCTGCCGGAACTGGCAGACCTGCTGCTCCATGCCGAACCCGAAGGCCATGCCGACGGGCGCGCGGCGCATCAATCGCCGCTGCGCCCCGAGATCGAGGCGCTTCTGCGGGCCGAACTGGCGCGGGCCGCACCGGGCAGCGCTCTGCTGACCATGAGGCTCGATTACCGCGATGACGGTCTGCGGCTTGACCTCGTGCTGGATGCCCCGGTTTTCGATGACGCGGCGCTGAGCGCGCATCTTTCCCGCCACCTCGAACCGATGCTCGGGACACCGGCGATCGTCGCGCTGGTGACGGCCCGGGACTGAGCCGCCCCGCGCGCCGCGCGTGGCACGCGGCATCCGCCGCGGTTCGACAGCCGGGTGTCACGGAGCGGAGGGTGTCTGGTGGAGCCGAGGGGGCGCTAGGCCACGCCCCTTATCGCATATATATTTCAGATACTTAGCTCACTTGGGCCACACGTTTGTGTACCCCGGTTTGTGTCCCAATTCAAGTGGGTTCCTGAGCAAGCGCAGGTTGGACTTAGCGCCGATCAGTGAGTACGGCCAAGCGCGACAGTGAGGCCCGACCGCCCGACCTTGTCCGCCGTGTCCCCGAGGTTGTCCCTGGCGTCCCCAAAGGTGTTCTTCGCATAGATTGAGCCGCCGAACGCGTACTGAATTAGCGCCCGCCCAAGAATCTCAGAAGCAGCCGCCTAGCGTGGAAAAGCCAAGCAAAAGAAGGCCGTTGGTAAGGGTTGGACCCGTACTTACAGGTGCGGCGGCGATCTGCGCAGAGGATTTTCTTCCGTTCAGGACAATATGTCTCTGCGTCACCACGAGACATGTCCCAGCTTGTGTCAGGCTCGGTACAGCCCGCGTTGCAGTCCGACGAAAGCATCCCTGATCGTCTGAACATCGCCCAGCCGTTCCCGCGCGTCTGAGAACGACCCGAACCGGGCTGTCAGCATGTCGCCTATCTTGGCAGGGACCAGTTCGGTTTCGCCATGGGCCTCGTAGGCTTTCAGCACCCCGAGCAGGAACTGTCGCATGTCGTCGCTGGTCTCTCCCAATTCTTCACTTCGGACACGATCCGCGCGGGCGGTGCGGGTCTTGGGCGGGGTGGTGAAACGGATGTAGGCCAGCACGTCGAACAGGTCGCTATCGGTGGCGTCGATCAAGCGGCGGAGTTCGGCCAGGTTCCCGGCGTCATATCCCCGCTGCGCCAGCACCGCGAGGAAGTGTTCGCGGTTGTCAGGGTCGCTCCAGGTGCGGCGCAATTCGTCTTCGTCGGGGATCAGGTCGGACAGGTCGCCAAAAAGTCGCTCCAGGAATTGCTGGGCTGCCATGGGGCGGCCATCCGGTCCCCAGTAGGTCGTTGTCGCCAGATACCGTATGCTGCGGGCCTTGCCGTCTGCCAAGCGGATTTCCAGCTTCACGCGCGGCTCGTCTTCTTCCCCCGGTTCCCTCTCTTCCGGCGGCTCTGGTGGCTCCTGGCGGGGTTCCGGAGAGGGGCGCGGCTCGCCCTCTGGCGGCATCGGCTCGCCATCCCATTCGGGGTCGTTGAAGTTCTCATGCGCCCGGACGAAATCGTAGATCGTGAAGAAGTCCTTGCCGTCGTAGGTCCGCGTTCCCCGCCCAATGATCTGCTTGAACTCGATCATCGACCGGATCGGGCGCATCAAGACGATGTTGCGCACGTTCCGCGCATCCACCCCTGTGGACAGCTTCTGTGAGGTGGTCAGGATCGTCGGGATCGTGCGGTCGTTGTCCTGAAAATCGCGCAGGTGCTGTTCACCCAGCTTGCCGTCATCGGCGGTCACGCGGTGGCAGTAGTCGGGGTTGGGGTTCTGCTTGATCTGGTTGATGTAGTCGCGCACCCGCAGGGCGTGCTCCTGGGTGGCGCAGAAGACGAGGGTCTTTTGCCGCTGGTCGATCTGGGCCATGAACTCGGCCACGCGGCTGCGTTCGCGTTCCGCGATCACGATCTTCGTGTTGAAATCGGCCTCGACGTAGCGGTCCTTATCCACCTCGCCCGTCACGATCTCGTCGGTGCCGTCCCAGACGTATTCGTCCAGCGTGCCCGCCATCTGGCGCACCTTGAACGGGGTCAGGAAGCCGTCCTCGATCCCCTCGCGCAGGGAATACACATAGACCGGCTCGCCGAACCAGGCATAGGTGTCGGCGTTGTGCTTGCGGCGGGGGGTGGCGGTCAGGCCAAGCTGCACGGCGGGGGCGAAATGCTCCATGATCCCGCGCCAGGAGCTTTCGTCATTGGCCCCGCCCCGGTGGCATTCGTCGATGATGATGACATCGAAGAAGTCGGGCGGATAATCCTGGAACACCGGCTGACCATCGCCGGTCATGAAGGTTTGGAAGATCGTGAAGAACACACTGGCGTTGCGGGGTGCCTGCCCGCCGCGCTTGCGCAACTCATCGACATCAATGCGGCAAACTGCATCCGCCGGGAAGGCCGAGAATGCATTGAACGCTTGACCGGCCAGGATGTTGCGGTCGGCCAGGAACAGGATGCGGGGGCGGCGGGTGGGTTCGCCCGACAGGTTCCAGCGGGCGTGAAACAGTTTCCAGGCGATCTGGAACGCGATGGAGGTCTTGCCGGTGCCCGTGGCCAGCGTCAGCAGGATGCGGCTGCGGCCCTCGCCCAGGGCCTCCAGCACCGCGTTGATGGCGTTGTGCTGGTAATAGCGCAGGTCCCACTTGCCGCCCGCCACCTCGAACGGGACCGCGCCGAAGCGTTCGCGCCAGACCTGACCGGCCCCGCCCGAATCTTCACCAAAGGCGCGCTGCCAGAGGTCATCGGGCGAGGGGAAGCGGGCGATGTCGCCCTCGGCCCCGGTGGCCATGTCCACCTGATACCAGCCCCGGCCATTGGTGGCATAGGCAAAGCGGGTCTGCAGGCGGGTGGCGTAGTCCTTGGCCTGGGCGAGGCCTTCGGTATGGGCCAGGCCCGCGCGCTTGGCCTCGATCACCGCCAGTTTTTGGTCGCGATAGATCAGGACGTAATCGGAGGACAGGGCGGCCCCCCGCTTGCCCCCCGGCTGGATGCGACCGGGGCAGATCACCTCGCGCCGGATGCGCGACCCCGGCACCACCCCCCAGCCCGCCGCCGCGAGCGCGGGGTCGATGCGGGTGGCGCGGGTGTCGGCTTCGGTTTCCTGATCGAACATCGGCGCAGGGTAGGTCAGGTCAGCTCGCCCGCAAAGGCCCTTTGCAGGAGGGATTGGCGGAGGGTGTCGAGGTCATGGGCCGATTGCTCCACTATACCGACCAACCTATCCACTTCGTCCTTCAATTGAGTGCTGACCTCTGCAATCCTTTGCTGTGCCTCCATTGGCGGGATGATGTGTGTCAGCTTGCGCTGTGCAGAGATCGGCACCTGATTGCGTGTCGCTTGCCGCATCACGGCCTGGTACTGACGGACGAAGGCCGAGGATTGCATTTCTGCCAATAGGAACTCGGGCAGCAGGGCCGTTTCGTTGCACCGGTAGTGCGTCAAAGACGTGCTGAGCAGAACGCGCGGCAGATCGGTTCTGAGCAACGCAACCGGGCCAACCGTGGCGTTGTGGGCAAACAAAACGTCTCGATCTACAGACGTGCCTTTGCGGAGCGTGTCGGCACGTTCCTCGGGCAAGAACTTAGCCCGAGTGAAGTCAACGTCGTTTCCAACGATGCAGTTGGCAGAAAGGTACGGCACGCCCTCGGAGACGAATTCTTCTTTGCGCGGATAGTTCTCGCCGTGGTTGCCGTCGAAGTGACTAAGTATCGCGCCCTCTTCGATCAGCTCTTCCAGCGGAACCTCGATGCCGCCCGAACGCATGATCAGGTCTTCGATCTGTGACGCGAACAACTCCCGCGCGTCGGCGAGGTTGGCTTCGGTGTTGGCGCGAGCGCGGGAGAGGCCCTCGAAGGCGTCATCCAGAACCGCCACGATCCGCCTCTGCTCGTCCAGCGGCGGGAGGGGGATGGGAATTGCCTGAACGTACTCCGGCGGGACCCGCTTGTGGCCCACTGCGCCAGTCATTCGCGCTTTGCCACTCTCTCGAAACTCGTCGCGCGACAGGAAGTAAAACAAGAATTCGGGATCGAGCCGGTCATGGCAACGCAGTACCATGAACTCGCTGGACCCGAAGCCGACGCCGTTTTCGAGTTCCTTGGCGACCGAAAGCTTTCCGTTCTCGAAACAGGGTGTGATCTTGGCCAGCAGCACGTCGCCGTCAGCGAAGTAAGTATAGCCGCCATAGACCTCGGCCAGCGCACGGGTTTGCCGTGGGCGAAAGTCCCGCTGAAGCCCCTTCAAGTCCTCCATCGGTACGAAAGACACGCCTTGTTCAGGCGAGACGCGCGACTGTGCTTCCCTTTTCGGGGGCTTGATGGTGACCACCTCCCCCAGCGGCCTGACCTGCCAGCCCGGTTTCACAGCAGCCCCCGGATGCGCTCCAGGATCCCGGCGGTCTCGGCATCGCGGGCCAGGATCGCGTCGATGATGGCTTCGGGGCTGCGCAGGGCCTCGGCCTGCGGGGCGTTGGGGTTGCGCACCGACAGGTCGCAGGTGGCCGGGTCAACCTCGCCCACCTCCACCACCCAGGATTTCGGCCCGGTGACAAGGCCGCGCTGCAGGGCCACGAATTCGGCCATGTCGTCGTCGTTCAGCGGGCTGGTCTTGCCCAGGGACCGGCCCGGATCGAGCTGGTAGTACCAGACGCGCCGCGTGGCCTCGCCCTTGTGGAAGAACAGCACCACCGTCTTGACCCCCGCCCCCTGGAACGTGCCCTGCGGGCAGTCCAGCACCGTGTGCAGGTTGCAGGACCGCAGCAGCTCTCGCCTGAGGGCCACGCTGGCGTTGTCGGTGTTGGAAAGGAAGGTGTTCTTGATCACCACCGCCGCCCGCCCGCCCGCGCGCAGCTTGCGGATGAAGTGCTGCAGGAAAAGATAGGCCGTCTCGCCGGACCGGATGGGGAAGTTCTGCTGCACCTCACGCCGCTCGCCCCCGCCGAAGGGGGGATTGGCCAGGACGATGTCGTGCCGGTCGCGTTCCTGGATGTCGAGGACGTTCTCGTTCAGCGAATTGGCGCGGATCAGGTTCGGCGTCTCGATCCCGTGCAGGATCATGTTCATGATCCCGATGATATAGGCGAGCGACTTCTTTTCCTGCCCGTAGAAGGTGCGGCGTTGCAGCGTGTCGAACTCGGTCGCCGACAGGTCGGGGCGGCGCAGGTAGTCATACGCCTCGCACAGGAACCCGGCCGAGCCGACTGCGCCGTCATAGATCGTCTCGCCGATCTGCGGGTCGATCACCTGGATCATGGCGCGGATCAGCGGGCGGGGGGTGTAGTATTCGCCGCCGTTGCGCCCGGCGTTGCCCATGCGGCGGATGCGGGTTTCATAGAGGGCCGAAAGCTCGTGCTTGTCGGCCTGGGTCTTGAACTGCAGCCCGTCGATGATGTCGAGCACGTCGCGCAGGATGTAGCCCGAGCGGAACTTGTTGCGCAGTTCCGTGAAGACCTCGCCGATCTTGAACTCGATGGAGTCAGGACCGGGGGCGCGGTCGCGGAAGCGCGCGAGGTAGGGGAACAGCTCGGCGTTGACGAAGGTGATCAGGTCATCGCCGGTCAGGGCGTTGGGGTCGGGTTGGCCGCTGATGCGCGGGGCTGCCCAGCGATCCCAGCGGAAGTGGCCGTCGATCAGGGGGGCGTGGGTGCGGCCCTCAAGCTCGGCCCGGTCGCGGCGTTCGGATTCGAGGTCGTGCAGGTACTTGAGGAACATGACCCAGGAGGTTTGTTCGACATAGTCCAGCTCGTTCGAGATGCCTTCCTCGGCCCTGAGGGCGCGTTCTATGCTGTTGAAGGCGTTCTCGTACACTGGCGAACCCCGGCTGTTGGCATTTCCCACTTGATTTCAAAGGCGAGGCCTGAGGGCAACCTGTTTCAGGCAGAAGGGGCGGGGTGGCGCGAGGGTAGGGGTGTGACAAGGTCGGGCTGGGCGGCCTGTGGCAGGAGGAAAATGCCGCAGCGCGCGTCTGGTTTTAGGTCGTGATAATGGGGTGTTATCGCGAGTTTGACTGGCTTGGCGCAGCGTTCCCGGCCGATCCGCGACGCGTCGTTGGTATGAAGCTTGGAACCTGCCGAGACCGCGACCTTCGCATCGCTTACACCGCCATCCCACGACGAAGCCGACCTGCCGAAAACTCCCGCAACAACAGCGCCGAACGTGAGGAAGTCAACTTCGAGCGGCAGCTGAGGGCGGGGAGCCGACGGTGAGATAGCAGCACTGCACACGCAGAATGTGGCTTAAGCCGTCAGTCAGCTCTCTGTGTTCGGCGGATCAATATTCAGACTTTCAATCGAAAGCCCTCGCTTTTCTGCGCTCTCGTTTACCGCAATGCGCGTCGCTTCGCTTCTATGCAGGAGGCGGCGGAAGCGGGCCTCGTCCAGAACAAGCAGTGTCGTATGACTGATCGCCGTGATTTGGGTTCGCCTGACTTGCCGGCTCAAGAGGGACAACTGCCCGAACATGTCGCCGCGACCCAGCTTGAACTTCTGACCCGCTGTTTCGACCTGGACTGCTCCGGAGGCGATGAAACACACCTCTCGGGGCACGTCGCCTTTGCGCATCAGCACGTCACCGGGCTGGACGTAGCGGGCCTTCAGGGCCTTTGAGAGGCGAGTGCGCGCGGCTTCGTCCATGTCGGCGAAAAGCGGGAACTGGCGCACGAGTTCGGCCTTCTGCACCGCGAGATCCAGAGCCGGGCGCGCTTCGGCGCGCTTGCGTTTTTCGGCCAGTTCCTGCTTGAGCGTGGTCAGAAGCTCGCGACCGATCAACCCGTCCTGATAGAGGATGTCATATTCACGTTCTTCCAAACGAAGCGACGTGCGGCGAATGAACCGGCGTTCGATCTCTTCCGCATACCCCGGATACTGCAGGCGTAGCCCGTCCAGCGCAGTTTGCGTCTCATCCTCGCGACGCTTCAGCAGTTCGTGCAGCAGATCGGCCACACGGCGGCCGTGGATGCGGCGGATCTTGCCGTCGATATAACCGTGCAGGTCGCGCAGGATCAGCCGCTGGTTCAGCAGGACCTCGAACCTGTCGGCGGTCATGCGGCTCAGCAGCCCGGACAGGCCCAGCCGGTTATGCAGCAAGACCGCGAAGCTGTACCAGCGGCCACGCGCAAGGCTGAGGCGCCCCGCCGTGCGGTATTCGTCGCGACCTCCGGCCCGCGTGCGTTCGATCAATCGGTCGGCATCCGACAACATCTGTTCGGCCAGCCGCGCCGAAATCTGCTGTTCGCGGAACGCCTCGAGGATCATGTCCCGCTCGCGCCCGGCCAGCGCGACAAGGCCAAGGGTGATGCGGTCGCGATCCGGGATCTCGTCGACGCCTTCGGCCTTCGCCATGGCGCTGTCCAGACGCTCGGCGAAGCGCTTGGCTTCAGAGCGGACGATCTCTCGCGTCAACTCATGGCGTTGGGCCGTGCTCGCGACCTCCTCGCGCACGTTCTGCAGTGCGACGGCGATCACCTGGTTCGACAGCGCCCGGTCCAGCCGAGACAGCTTGTCGAGCCCCAGTATCGCGATGATCCAGCGCAGCGTCGTCCCCTGGACGAGGAGCGTGTAGAGCGTGAAACCGGTGGCGAGGATGCCAACCTCGCGCTTGATGTCCATCGGCACACGCAGGTTTTCGGTCACGGCAAGGGCGAGGGCCAGCGTGACGGCCCCGCGCAGGCCACCCCAGAGGATGGCGACACGATAGGGACGATCCACGCGGGGCGAGAGCCGAGCAGCCGTCAGCAGCGGCAGGACGACGTACAGCATGAACAGCCGCGCTGCCGTGGCCGCCACGATCACCACGCCGATCAACGCAAGGTCGCGCAACTGCACGTCCCCAAGGAGACGAGGCACGAGGAAGGCTGCGAGCAGGAAGATCAGCGCCCCGGCCCAATGAGCAAGGACGTCCCAGACCTCGCGCAGGTTGGTCCAGTTGCCAGGCGAAAGCCGGCCGGGGCCGAGGTAGTTCAGTGTCATCCCTGCCATGACCACTGCGATCACGCCCGAGACGCCAAGGATCTGGTCGGCCACCAGATACGTGACATAGGGAAGTGCCACGCTGAGCGAGACCTGCGCCAGGGGATAGCGGCTCATCAGCGCGAACAGCGCGACGCAGATCCGAGCGAAGATCCAGCCGATCCCGATCCCGCCGAAGACCAGCAGCGGAAAGCCCACAAGTGCATCGCGCAGGGTGGGGTTGGGCACGCCCAGCATGACGAAGGTCAGGAAGAAGCCGAACAGCGCGATGGCGGCGGCGTCGTTCAGCAGGCTCTCGCCCTCGACGATCCGTGTCAGGCGCTGCGGCGCGGCGATGTTGCGGAAGATGCTGACCACGGCCGAGGGGTCGGTTGTGGCGACGATCGCGCCCAGCATCAGGCAGGCCATCAGAGGCAGCGTGGTGAAGGGGGTCAGCGCGTAGCCGATGACAAAGGTTGCCACCACCACCGCCAGCACCGCCATGACGAGGATCGGAACCCAGTCGTCGGCCATCCGGCGCAGGTTCAGCCCCAGCGAGACCTGGAACAGGAGCGTTGGCAGCAGGACATAGAGGAAGACGCTGGCGCGAATGTTGATCTCGAACATCTCGACGGCCAGCGGCAGGCCGAGGATGTCACGGCCATGATCAACGAGGAGGACCGCGCCGAGGCCGATCAGCGTGCCGATGAGGGCCAGCACCACCGTGTAGGGCAGCCGGGTACGGTCGGCCAGAGGCTCGCTCAGGGAGATGACGATGAACAGCGCGGCAACAATGCCGACGAGCGAGATGACATCCATGACAGGACCATTGACCGCATGCGCGGCCTTCCGAGAAACGAGGTGGGGAAGCCCCGCCCCGGATGCGTTGTTTGGGCCTGCAGGTCAATCCTTTCCTGCGTGATCCCGGCCTTCCAACGCCTTGATCTGGCGCATCAATCCGACCGCTTCCTCGACGTCGATCTGACAGGCGATCCCGGCGCCGCGTTCCGTCTCGAATCGACCGACGCTGGAGATCTGCGCCAGCACATCCGCAGCCACGCTCTCGTCCACCAGCCAGAAGGCAAGGTTGCGGTGCGATGCGACCTCGAGTCCGAGGAACTTTCGCTCCGGCTCAAGCCCCTCGCCGCGCGCCGAGGTTATGACGGTGGAACCCGTCGCTCCGGCGGCGCGCGCTGCCTTCAGCACCTCGTCGAGGTGATCGTCGGGCAGGAAGGCAACGATCAGTTTGAACTTCATGGATCCCTCCTTTCGGTATCTTGGGCGTGATGTCCCCTGCGTCGGATGTGTTCGTTTGCGATCGCCGCGGACAGCACCGAGATTCCGGAGCAGATCATGGCCAGCACGATCATCCCGAACCCGTCGGCCAGCCCGCTGCGCCCGGGCAGGGTATCGGCCACCGCCACGCCATAGGCCGCGATGATCGGAACCGTGACGACCGAGGTCGCGACCGCGCCGCTGTCGAGCGCCAGCGGCACGAGGGCGCGGGGCGCGAAGGCCGCGAGCAGCGCCAGCAGGATGACCGCAGGAACCAGGACCATTGCCAGGGGCAGCCCCCAGACCAGCCGCAGCCCGGCCAGACCCAGCCCCAGCCCGAACCCAAGGGCCACCGCGATGCGCAGAACCATCGGCCAGACCGAGCCGCCGGTCAGGTCGCGCACCCGGTCCGCCGTGGCAACCAGAGTCGGTTCGATCAATGCGGCAGTCGCACCTATGGCGACGGCAAAGCCAGTGACCGCCAGCACCTGCGGCCAGTGCGGATCGGCGACCAGCGCCGCAGCTAGGCCGCGCGCCAGATCGCCCGCCAGCGGCAGGAGCGCCCCGTCAAGCCCGATCCGGAACAGCGTCAGTCCCACCGCCAGATGCAGCCCGCCGATCAGGACCCGGCGCATCAGCGCTCGATCGCGGGCGAGATACCGCGCCGAGAAAAGGCCGAGGATCAGCACGATGGGCGCCAGGTCAAGGACTGTTCGTGTCGCTTCGCGCAGGATCAGGTCCAGCATGTCAGCCCCCCGGAACCAGAAGGAAGGCGGCGGCGAGGAACAGCAGCATCGG
>JBHYFN010000025.1:15149-55657 GCA_051859505.1 Paracoccaceae bacterium | reverse complement strand
AAGCCATCCTGCTGCTGGCCTTTGTCGCCGAAGGCGTGGCACGAGCCTCGACCGACTATGTCTTTACCGATGTGACTCTGGCGGCGGCCCAATTCCTGATCCTGCACAAGGACGCGATCATGGCCACCGCCCCAAGCTGGGGTCAGACCGGCTACGCTTGGGCGGAATACATCCTTATCCGCGCTCAACAAATCATCGACGAAGCCAAGCGGCAGGGGAAGCAGTGAATGGCGCGGTTGACGGGGCTCGAACCCGCGACCCCCGGCGTGACAGGCCGGTACTCTAACCGACTGAGCTACAACCGCGCGATCTGCTCGGGATCTCTCCCGGCGTGGAGTGGGTGGTATGCGGGCGGCGGGGCGGCGTCAAGCGGCAACCGCCTCCAGAGACCCGAAATGATGACCCGAAATGATGCCCCGAAGTGCCGGCCCGAGATTGGGGGGAGTTGGGGCGGGACGTGCCGCGACCGGCGGGGTTCTGCCGAAATTTGCAAATCCCGCGGCAGCATTTGCAAACCTCCTGCCCTCCCGGCAGTCTGCCTGCTTTCCGACGGGCACGCGGCCGGCCTGACCTCTGCCCCGGCAGCCCGGGCCGGCCGCCCCGTCACAACCTGAAAGGAGCGACAGCATGTCGGACAGGGAAAACTATATCGCCAAGGCCAAGGCCCGCATCGACCAGTGGACTGCCGAGATCGACCGGCTCGAGGCGAAGGCGCGCGAGGCGGATGCGGATGCGCGGCTCGCCTACAGCCAGCAGATCGAGGAGATGCGCAGCCAGCGCGACACGGCGCAGGAGAAGCTGGCAGAGCTGCGGCAGGCCGGCGACTCGGCCTGGGAGGATGTGAAATCCGGCTTCGACAAGGCCTGGGATGACATGACCTCGGCGCTCGACAAGGCCACGGCGCGGTTTCGCTGAGGCGGGGAGGTCGGGGCGAATGGTGGGCAGTGAGGGACTCGAACCCCCGACATTCTCGGTGTAAGCGAGACGCTCTACCAACTGAGCTAACTGCCCGGGTGGCGCCCAGGATCCGGCGCCGTCACGGCGGGTGTTATCCGCCCGCTTCGCCCCATGCAAGCCCGGAGCAGGCCATCAGAGGCCGGACGCCCGGGATCGCGTGGCCTCGCCCCGGCAGCCGCTCACGCCCGGGATGGGGTGGTCGTGCCGCGCCGTGACGGAGGGAATGACGGAGGGAATGGTGGGTGATAAGAGATTCGAACTCCTGACATCTTCCGTGTGAAGGAAGCGCTCTACCACTGAGCTAATCACCCGTGCGGCGTCGTTTAGCCGGTGTCCCCGGCCTCTGCAAGACCTTCCTGATCCGGCTGCTGATCCGCTTACGGATCCCCGCCCTGATCCCCGTCGTGATCCCCGTCCTGATCCCCGTCCTGATCCGGGTCCGGCTCGGGGCCATCCTCGCCGGAGAGGCTGCCTGCAGGGCCGGAGGGCAGGCTCAGCCGCAGGGTCAGGATGCGCGATCTGTCGCCCTCGCGGGATTTGACGACGCGGATCCGGCCAAGGGGCGGCAGCGCCACATCCTCGCCGCGCTGCAGCGCGTCTGCGATCACGGAAAGCGCGGCTTCGGTCACGGCGCGGGTGTCGGATTTGCGGATGCCGGAGCGGGCGGCCACCTGCTCGAGAAACGCCTTGCGGCGCAGCACCTCGCGGGGGGAAGTGTCCCTGACCTCCTCGCCCGTTTCGCTGCCCGTTTCGCTGCCCGTGATGTTGCCCGCCGCGGTCCCGGCCTCACTGCGGGGCGGATCGTCGGGCCTTTCGATCCCCTCCGCAGGCGCCGGCACGGCCTTTGCGGCATCCTCACCCGCGCCGCGGGACGCGGGCGGGGTGGTCCTCGTCTTGCGGGTTGCCACCTTCGTACCCTCCCAACACTCACCTGCGGGCAGTCTGGCGCGGCGGGGCGGCCCTGTCACGGGGCAATCCCCGCAAATCGGGGCGGATTGCACCGGGGCCACAAAGCCGGCAGGGTGCGGGTCCAATCTCGCCGGTGCTGCAGGCCCGGCCCCGGAGGACCGCATGCCCCAGACCCTTGCCCAGATCGCCCTTCTGGTGCGCGACTATGACGAGGCCATCGCCTTTTACCGCGACCGTCTTGGCTTTGTTCTGGTCGAGGACAGCCCCCTGCCCGTTCCGGGCAAGCGCTGGGTGGTGATGGCCCCCTCGGGCGGCGGCAGCGCGCTGCTTCTGGCGCGGGCAACCTCGCCCCGGCAAGAGGCCGCCATCGGCGACCAGAGCGGCGGGCGCGTGTTCCTGTTCCTGCAGACCGATGATTTCGAACGCGATTACAAGGCGTTCCGCGACAGGGGCGTGAGGTTCGTCCGCCCGCCCGAGACGATGGACTATGGCCGGGTCGCGGTGTTCGAGGATCTTTACGGCAGCCTCTGGGATCTGGTGGAATACCGCCGCTGAGACCCGGTAACAGGGGGCAACAGGGGGCAACAGGGGGCAACAGGCGGCCACCGGAACGCACCACGAGACCACGACGCCCGGTCGCGGCGCCCGGTCGCGGCACCTGATCGCCTCACCTGATCGCGGCACGGCAAAGCAAGGGGCGCGGGTCATGACCGACCCGCGCCCCCGAGTGTTGAACCGTCCTGAGCTGGCCCCGACGTTAGCTCCGACGGTGGCCCCATCAGTCCACCCTCAGCGCCGCATCAGTGCGCCGTGGCCCCCGAACCGCCATCGGCCGCAGCGCCCTTGGCAAGGGCCGCGGCCTCTTCGGCCTCCTCGTCCCATTCCACCGCCTCGGGCGCGCGCACCAGCGCGAGCTTGAGCACCTCGGACACATGCGTGACCGGGATGATCGTCAGCCCCTGCTTCACGCTGTCGGGGATCTCGGGCAGGTCGCGGGCGTTCTCTTCGGGGATGATCACAGTGGTGATCCCGCCCCGCAGCGCGGCCAGCAGTTTCTCTTTCAACCCCCCGATGGGCATGGCATTGCCGCGCAAGGACACCTCGCCCGTCATGGCGATATCCTTGCGCACCGGGATCTGCGTCAGCACCGACACGATGGAGGTGACCATCGCCAGACCGGCACTTGGCCCGTCCTTGGGCGTGGCCCCGTCCGGCACATGGACATGGATGTCCAGCTTGTCGAACTTCGGCGGCTTGACCCCGATCTGCGGCGAGATCGAGCGCACATAGCTCGACGCGGCGTCGATCGACTCCTTCATCACCTCGCCCAGTTTCCCGGTCGTCTTCATCCGGCCCTTGCCCGGCAGGCGCACCGCCTCGATCGGCAGAAGCTCGCCGCCGACGCTGGTCCAGGCCAGCCCGGTGACGACGCCGATCTGATCCTCCTTCTCGGCCAGGCCGTAGCGGTATTTCTTCACCCCAAGGAAATCCTCGAGGTTGGCAGCCGTCACCACCACCTGCTTGTCGGTCTTCTTGACCAGCTTCGTCACCGCCTTGCGCGCGATCTTGGCGACCTCGCGCTCGAGGTTCCGCACACCGGCCTCGCGCGTGTAGGTGCGGATCATCTCGGTCAGCGCATCGTCGCGCAGCTCGAATTCCGCGGGCTTCAGCCCGTGGTTCTTCATCACCTTCGGCAGAAGGTGCTGCTTGGCGATCTCGCGCTTTTCCTCTTCGGTGTAACCGGCAAGGCTGATGATCTCCATCCGGTCCAGAAGGGGCCCCGGCATGTTGTAGCTGTTGGCCGTGGTCAGGAACATCACGTTCGACAGGTCGTATTCCACTTCAAGATAGTGGTCGACGAAGGTCGAGTTCTGTTCCGGGTCCAGCACCTCGAGCATGGCCGAGGCCGGATCGCCCCGGAAATCCTGCCCCATCTTGTCGATCTCATCGAGAAGGATCAGAGGGTTGGTCGTCTTGGCCTTCTTCAGCGCCTGGATGATCTTGCCGGGCATCGAGCCGATATAGGTCCGCCGGTGGCCCCGAATCTCGCTCTCGTCGCGCACGCCGCCAAGGCTGATGCGGATGAACTCGCGCCCCGTGGCCTTGGCGACCGATTTGCCAAGCGAGGTCTTGCCCACGCCGGGGGGGCCGACAAGGCAGAGGATCGGGCCCTTCAGCTTCTGGCTGCGCGACTGCACGGCCAGATATTCGACGATCCGCTCCTTGACCTTTTCAAGGCCGTAATGATCGGCATCAAGCACCCGCTCGGCATGGCCCAGGTCACGCTTGACGCGGCTTTTCACGCCCCAGGGCACGCCCAGAAGCCAGTCCAGGTAGTTGCGCACGACCGTGGCCTCGGCGCTCATCGGGCTCATGGACTTGAGCTTTTTCAGCTCTCCTTCCGCCTTCTCGCGCGCCTCTTTCGACAGCTTGGTGTTGGCGATCCGCTCTTCCAGCTCGGCCACCTCGTTCTGGCCGTCCTCGCCGTCGCCCAGCTCGCGCTGGATCGCCTTCATCTGTTCGTTGAGGTAATATTCGCGCTGCGTCCGCTCCATCTGGGATTTGACGCGGGTCTTGATCTTCTTCTCGACCTGCAGGACGCTCATCTCGCCCTGCATCAGGCCATAGACCTTCTCCAGCCGCTCGGCGATCACCAGCGTCTCGAGCAGATCCTGCTTCTGCGCCACCTCGATCCCCAGATGACCGGCAACCAGATCGGCAAGCTTGGCCGGCTCGGTCGTGTCGGTCACGGCGGCCAGCGCCTCTTCGGGGATGTTCTTCTTGATCTTGGCATAGCGCTCGAATTCCTGGCCCACCGACCGCACCAGCGCCGAGACAACCTCGCGGTCGCCCTCGCTCTCTTCCAGCAGCTCGGCCCGGGCCTCGAAGAACCGCTCGTTCTCGACGAATTCGGTGATCCGCACGCGCGTGCGCCCCTCGACCAGCACCTTCACCGTGCCGTCGGGAAGCTTCAGCAGTTGCAGCACATTGGCCAGAACGCCCCCGCGATAGATCCCGTCGCTGCCCGGATCATCCACCCCCGGATCGATCTGGCTGGACAACAGGATCTGCTTGTCATCGGCCATCACGTCTTCAAGCGCACGGACCGATTTCTCGCGACCGACGAACAGCGGCACGATCATATGGGGAAAGACCACGATATCCCGCAGCGGCAGCACCGGATAGGTCGTGGTGGAGTGGGAGGTCATGCTCGGTTCCTTCTTATTGGCAAGACCGCCCTGCCCCGCTGTGCGGCAGCCCGGGCGATCTCCGACAGGCGCTATAAGTGGGGCTGCGGCGGACGCGTTTCAAGCGGGCGATCCTTGCCGCACCATGCCCTCCCTGACAGGCAGGGGCAAGACGACTTTTCCGCCGGAACAAGGCCTGTAGGGTGGGCAAAGCCCACCGTCCCACCTTCAAAGCCGGGCAAGGCCATTGCCGCTCTCACGTAGGGTGGGCAAAGCCCACGCGCCGCTTCCCCGGGGAAGGCCGCTCCGTTCAGGCCTGGCCCAGCGGATCGGACCCGTATTCGTTCGGCCCGGCGGTTCCCTTCAGGAAACCAAGCTCGACCAGCGCCCAGATGCTGGTGATCATCGCGACGATGCCGACAGTCGATCCCAGCGTCGTGGGCACCATCATCGTCTCGCCCATCAGTTCG
Organism: Paracoccaceae bacterium; assembly: GCA_051859505.1. Taxonomy (GTDB): domain Bacteria; phylum Pseudomonadota; class Alphaproteobacteria; order Rhodobacterales; family Rhodobacteraceae; genus JAFIEN01. The sequence continues at coordinate 50,133 of JBHYFN010000025.1, read as the reverse complement.
GTCGTCTGGAACCCGATTCCGAAGACCTGCATCACGTTCAGCACAAAGGCCGGCCCGATGAAGATCGCGATCCAGGGCATCATCGGCTTGCCCCGGTCATGCAGCCGCTTCGAGCCCAGAGCGAGATAGGGATAGATCACGACCAGCCCGATCACGAAGCTCAGAAGCCGGCCAAAGAACGACGCCTGGCTGATGATCGAAAACAGGATGAACTGGATGGCGATCACCAGCACCACGAGGATCAGGATGCCCTTCCACCACTGACCCCGCCCGATCCGTCCGTCAAAATTCGTATACAGGCCCTGCATGATGAAAACTCCCTGTTGTCAATCGGCTGGACCCTAGCCGAGCGGCTCGGCATCGGCAAGAGACGGGGTCGGGGCAGCTGCCGGCCTCTGTGCCCCGTTCCGGCCTCTGCCTAAGGCACCGCCGCAAGCCCGCCCGGGTCGAGGCGCCGCGCGCCAAGCCAGCCCACCACCGCTTCGGCCACGGCGGGATCCATCGGCTGACCGACCTGCGCGCCATAGGTCTCGAACCCGCCCCCGCCCAATTCCTCGACCCGGCGCAAGAGGTGACTGATCCCGGGCAGCACCCGCGCCTTTACCGCAGGATTGAGCGCGGCGATGCGCGCGGCGTCTGCAGGCTCGCACTGGATGTCGTGCTCTGCCGCCAGCGCCAGCGTGGGCACGGCATGGCCGGCATGGATCGCAGCCGTATCCGCCCGCAAGAGATCGCGCAGGCTGCGCGCCGGAATGCGGCGCAGGCCCGCACGCAGGACCGGGGCGTCACTCGCCAGCAGCCGCGCGATCAGCCGCGCCTGCGCCCGCTCCGGCCCGCCCAGAAGACGCGACATCAGCCGCATCAGCCGGCCCTGCAGCCCCCTCATCCGCTCCAGCCCCGCCGCCATCTCGCGCGCCTGCGCCCGCAGCATCTCCGTCACATCGCCGACGAAGGGGCAGATCAGCACCATGGCCGCAACCTCGCCCTCGGGGCGGGCCTGCGCCAGCAGGGGCGCGATCAGCGTGCCCTCGGAATGGCCGATCAGGGCGACCCCGCCAAGCTCCGGCCGGCTTCGGACAAGACCGAGCCAGGCCGCGCCATCGCCCACCAGATCGGTTACCCCATGCGACAGGTAGTCCCCGCCCGAAGCGCCACAGCCGCGCTTGTCCCAGCGGAGCGAGGCGATGCCCGCCACGGCCAGCGCCTCGGCCAGCCGGTTGAAGATATCCAGCCGCTGCCCGCGCATGTTCTCGTCCCGGTCGAGCGGGCCCGAGCCATGCAGGAACAGCGCCACCGGATGCGGCCCCGCCCCCTCGGGCAAGGTCAGCGTCCCCGCCAGCCGCACCGATCCGTTCAGGACAGAGAGGGTCTCGATCCGCATCACAGCGGCTCGATATCGCCCTCGGCGCGCAGGGCGTGGAACCCGGCCTGCCATTCGGCGAAGCGCCCCTCAGCGATCGCCGCGCGCATTCCGGCCATAAGCTCTTGATAATAATGCAGGTTATGCCAGGTCAGCAGCATGCCCGAGATCATCTCTCCGGCGCGAAAGACATGGTGCAGATAGGCCCGCGAATAGCCCCGGCAGGCGGGGCAGTTGCAGTCCTCGTCCAGCGGCCGGGGGTCGTCCTGATGGCGGGCGTTCTTGATGTTGACCTGGCCCCGCCGCGTCCAGGCCTGCCCGGTGCGGCCCGAGCGCGAGGGCAGCACGCAATCCATCATGTCCACCCCGCGCGCCACCGCCCCCACGATATCGTCGGGCTTGCCCACCCCCATCAGATAGCGCGGCCGATCCACGGGCAGCATGTCGGGCGCGTAATCCAGCACGCCGAACATCGCCTCCTGCCCCTCGCCCACCGCCAGCCCGCCCAAAGCATAGCCGTCGAACCCGATGGCCCGCAGCGCCGCGGCACTTTCCTCGCGCAGCTCGCGCGTGACGCCGCCCTGCTGGATGCCGAAAAGCGCATGCCCGGGCCGGTCGCCGAAGGCGGCTTTCGACCGTTCCGCCCAGCGCATCGACATCCGCATCGACCGGGCGACCACCTCGTCCGGGGCGGGCAGCGCGGGGCATTCGTCGAAACACATCACGATGTCGCTGCCCAGAAGCCGCTGGATCTCCATCGAGCGTTCGGGGGTCAGCTCATGGGCCGATCCGTCGATATGGCTCTTGAAGGTCACGCCCTCTTCGGTGAGCTTGCGCAGCCCCGCAAGGCTCATCACCTGAAACCCGCCCGAGTCGGTCAGGATCGGCCTTTCCCAGTTCATGAAGCGGTGCAAGCCCCCCAGCCGCGCCACGCGCTCGGCCGTGGGGCGCAGCATCAGGTGATAGGTATTGCCCAGAAGGATATCCGCCCCCGTGGCGGCCACGCTTTCGGGCAGCATCGCCTTGACGGTGGCAGCTGTTCCCACCGGCATGAAGGCGGGGGTGCGGATCTCGCCCCGGGGGGTGGTGATCCGCCCGCTGCGCGCCTTGCCATCCGTCGCATCCAGAGAAAACCGAAAGTCCCGCATCATCCACCCTCCGCGAGGGCCTTGATAGCGGACCGGGCGGAAATGGAAAGGCAGTGGGACACCAGCGGAAACCTGCCGCAGCGGCGGATCGTCTTGGCACTGTCACACGGGCCATGTTAAGATTTATGGAAACAAACTTTCAGGACTTCCGAAAATGCAGCCTCAGTCCCGCGTGCCGAATGTCTATGACGCCGAGCCGATCCCCGATGCCGCCATGGCCGAGGTGACGCGGATCCTGGCCTCGGGCGATCTGTTCCGCTACACCTCCGACGCCTCGCCCGTGGCGCTGCTCGAGGCGGAATTCGCAAGCCTCCTGGGCGCGAAATACGCCCTTGCCGTCTCCTCCTGCTCGGCGGCGCTGTTCCTGTCGCTCAAGGCGCTGGACCTGCCCGAAGGTGCCCGGGTGATGATCCCGGCCTTCACCTTTGCCGCCGTCCCCTCCTCCATCGTCCATGCCGGCATGGTGCCGGTGCTGTGCGAATGCGGCGAGGATTACCGGATCGACATGGCGGATTTCCAGGCGAAACTGCCCGATGTGGATGCGGTGATGATCAGCCATATGCGGGGCCATACCTCCGACATGGATGCGATCATGGCGCTTTGCGACGCGGCGGGGCTTCCGGTGATCGAGGATGCGGCGCATTCGCTGGGCACGACGTGGAACGGGCGCAACATCGGGACGATCGGCCGGGTCGGCTGTTTCAGCTTTCAGTCCTACAAGCTGATCAATGCCGGCGAAGGCGGGATCATGATCACCGACGACGCCGATCTGATCGCGCGCGCGGTGATCATGTCGGGCGCCTATGAACACAACTGGAAGAAACATCCCGTTCTGCAAGAGGCCTTCGGCCGCTGGCAGAACCGGCTGCCGCTCTACAACCTGCGGCTCAACACGCTTTCGGCCGCGGTCATCCGGCCGCAGCTGCCCGAACTGGCCCGTCGCGTGGCCGACGGCCGGCGCAACCACGATCTGGTGGCCGAACGGCTGAACCGGTCGCCCTGGATCGCGGTTCCCGCGAAACTGGAGCCGGAATTGCGGGCCCCGGATTCGATCCAGTTCAACCTTGTCGGCATGAGCCCCGACGAGACCGCCGCTTTCGCGACCGAGGCCGAGGCCCGCGGCGTCAAGGTCCAGGTCTTCGGGGCCAGCAAGGACAATGCGCGCGCCTTCTGGAACTGGCAGTTCCTGGGCGAAATGCCCGAGCTTCCCCGAACCCGTGCCATGCTGATGCAGGCCTGCGATGTGCGGCTGCCGGCGCGGTTGACGCCGGAAGAGTGCGGGATCGTTGCCGATATCCTGCTGCAGGCGGCCGAAGCCGTGATGATCGAACCGCGGGCCTACGGAACCTGAATTTTCCAAATTCAGGAGCGGAGTTTGACAAACTCCGCCCCGGAATTTCTCAGAAATTCCGGTCCTCCAGGACCCGCAATTGTCGCTCCAGCCAGGGCAGCCGCCCGACCGCCGGCGCAACGGTGAGATCCCCCAGAAGACCGCGCAGCCGCGCGGCGATACGCGCCGGCATCGCACCCAGAACATCCCTGCGCGCCGTCAGGGTGATGGTCCGCCCCAGCGGTGCCCCCGGCAAGGGCCGCAGCGTGACAAGATCCTGGAACCGCCCCGCCCGCATCCAGCCCAGGGGCGTCAGTATCGTCCAACCCGCCCCTTCCGCGACCATCGCCATGATCGCATGATAGCTGTCGAGCTCGAACCTGTGCGGCAGGGACAGGTTCTGCCGCGCCAGATGCGCGGCGATCATCCGCCCCATGTGATGCCGGGTCGTGTAGCGGATCAGCGGAAGCTCCCGCAACTCCTCGAACTCCCGCGCCGAAAAATCCCTTGGCAGCGCCATCACGAAGGGTTCGACAAGCAGCGGATGCACTTCCATCCCGCTCATCTCGACCCCCATGTCCGTCGCCACGATCATGTCGAGCGCGCGCGCGTCAAGCGCGTCATGCAGCCGATGGCTCGCGCCGGTCTCGAGCAGGAACTGGCACTGCCGCAGGTCGCCGGCCATATCGGCCAGCAGCCGCGGCGTCACATCGGCGTCGAAATCCTCGATCATGCCCAGACGAAGCCGCGTCAGCCGCGACATATCCGCCAGCCCCAGCTCTGCGCGGGCCTGATCGGCCTCGTTCAGGATCGCATTCGCCCGCGGCAGGAACATCTCGCCGGCCGCCGTCAGACGCACCGGCCGCGCACCGCGGTCCAGCAGCACGGTGCCAAGCGCCGCTTCCAGCCTGGTCAGTTGCTGGCTGACCGTGGCGGCCGAAGTTCCCAGCCGCCGCGCGGCGGCCGAGATCGAGGCCTCCTCGGCCGTTGCGACCAGAACCTCGATGCCCCAGAGGCTGATCCTGCCAGTCGTCTCGGACATGCCCTGCCCCGCCCTCCTTCGCCCGTCTGCCGGATCTTCCACCAGCCCGACCCTAGGGCCGGCACGACGGCCTCGCAATGCCGCGCTCGACCCTCCCTTCGCGCGCTGCCTCCCACGCAGTTGCCCCTGCGCCCGCGCAGCGCTAGGGTCGCGCATCAAAACACCGAGGTTCGATCATGCCCGAAGACAAGGCCAACAGCTGGGAAACCCGCGCCGACACCTATTCGCTTTACGGTTTCACCGACCTGCCCACGATCCACGACCGCGGCGCCGTGGTCCTGACCCATGGCAAGGGCCCCTATATCTACGACGTGCACGGGCGCGAATATCTGGATGCGAATTCGGGCCTGTGGAACATGGTCGCGGGTTTCGACCATCCCGGCCTGATCGCCGCGGCACAAGACCAATATGCCCGCTTTCCCGGCTATCACGCCTTCTTTGGCCGGATGTCGGACCAGACGGTGATGCTGTCGGAGAAGCTGGTCGAGGTCTCTCCCTTCGAAACCGGCAAGGTCTTCTACACGAATTCCGGCTCCGAGGCGAATGACACGATGGTCAAGATCCTCTGGTTCCTCCATGCCGCCGAGGGCAATCCGCAGCGGCGCAAGATCCTGACGCGGGTCAATGCCTATCACGGCGTGACGGCGGTCTCCGCCTCGATGACGGGCAAGCCCTACAATTCGGTCTTCGGCCTGCCACTGCCGGGCTTCCTGCACCTGACCTGCCCGCATTACTGGCGCAACGGCGCCGAGGGCGAAAGCGAGGCGGCGTTCACCGCGCGCCTGGCCGCCGAACTGGAAGAGGTGATCGAACGCGAAGGCGCCGACACGATCGCGGGCTTCTTTGCCGAGCCGGTGATGGGCGCGGGCGGGGTGATCGTGCCGTCCGAGGGCTATTTCCAGGCGATCCTGCCGGTGCTGCGCCGCCACGGCATCCCGATGATCTCGGACGAGGTGATCTGCGGCTTCGGGCGGACGGGCAATACCTGGGGCTGCCAGACCTATGATTTCATGCCCGATGCGATCATCTCGTCCAAGAACCTCACGGCGGGGTTCTTTCCGATGGGGGCGGTGATCCTCGGGCCGGAGCTGGCCGAACGGGTGCAGCGGGCGGCCGAGGCGATCGAGGAGTTTCCGCATGGCTTCACCGCCTCGGGCCATCCGGTGGGCTGCGCCATCGCGCTGAAAGCGATCGACGTGGTGATGAACGAGGGCCTGGCCGAGAATGTGCGGACGCTCACGCCGAAATTCGAGGCGGGCCTCGCCAAGCTGGCCGAGCACCCCCATATCGGCGAATGGCGCGGCAGGGGGCTGATGGGCGCGCTCGAGGCGGTGGCGGACAAGGCCACGAAGCGGCCCTTCGACGGCAAGCTCAGCGTGTCGGAGCGGATCGCCAATGCCTGCACCGATCAGGGGCTGATCTGTCGCCCGCTGGGGCAGTCCATCGTGCTGGCCCCGCCCTTCATCCTGACCGAGGGACAGATGGACGAGATGTTCGACAAGCTGGGCCGGGCGCTGGACAAGGTTTTTGCCGAGGTCGCTTAACCGGGCCTTAACCATGTCTGGGGCAGGGTCGAGGGATGAGGCAGTTCCCAAATCCTTTGACCTTTCCCTATCGCCGAAGCCATGACTGGCTGGAGCAGATCTTCACCGCCCGCGCGACCGAGATCGGGGGTGTGATCCGTCGGCAGGTGCGCGATGTCGAACGCGAGGTCGGCGCAGCTGTGTTCGAGGCAGAAGTGCGCCGACGCGGCTTTCGACTGCTTCGCACGCGGCATCACTATATCATCGTCTGCGACCGCGGGCCCGTCGATCTGATCTTCGGCCGCGGGCGGGGGCGGGGGTGGCCCGAATTTGCAAAATTCGGGCGGCGGAAATTGGCCAATTTCCGCCCCGCCGGCTCAACCCTCGTCGCGGATCGACCCGTCGATCGCAAGCTCGAGCAGCGGCTCGCCCGCGAACCAGACCGTGGCCGCAGCCAGATCTTCGGGAACCATCCAGATCATCCGCACCGTTTCCTCGCTGCCGACAGGCACGCCATTGAACCTGCGGTCATTGATTTCCCCGCGGGTGCGCTGGCCTACGGACCAGAGCGTTTCACCCGCGGGATCAACAAGACGCAGACTGCTCGACCACCAGCTGAAGAAGTCGTCGCCCGACGTGGTATTCGCGGCAAGGGCCGATACCCGGAGCCCGACATCCAGAAAGACCATCCCTTCGGGTGCCTCATGCCGGACGCGCAGCAGCGAATCGTCCCGGCCCTGATCGTGCCGCAGGCTCCGGAACCGGTCGAGGCCGACCAGCGCAAAATCCGCCGCTTCGGTGGCACTTTCCATGACGCCGGGCGCGGGCACCGCGACTTCCGCCGTCACCGGGTGATCCCCACCGATCTGCAGCGTCACCGTGCCAGAGCCCTCGGGAACCATGAACAGGCCGCGCCAATGCAGATCGGCATCCTCGTCGGGCCAGTTGCGCGGCCGGGACTGGCTGAAGCTCTGCACCGCCAGCATCGGCATGCCCGCGAATTCGAACCCGCCGACGACGCCGACCTCGAACCCGGTTTCAAGCACGACCGAAATGTCCCGCGACCCGGCCGAGATCCGCTGCACGTCATCGCTCCAGTCAACCGCGAAAACGGCCCGGATATCCAGGATCAGCGCCCCTTCGCGGCCAAAGGTCTCGGACAGGTTCACCGGCCGCGACCGGATCGCATACATGTTCTCGAGGCTTTCATAGCTCCTTGCCTCGATCTCCTTGACGCTGAGGGCGCTTTCGGCAGCGGCAAGTCCGGGCAGAAGAAAAAGGCAAAGGGCAAAGGCAAAGGCAGGCCTGGTCAAATCCATCTCCAATTCAGATCAATAAAACTCACGGACGGCCAAATGACGCCGCCCTCGCCACGATCACCGGGAGGTGTCGCTCTGTCAAGGCCCGCGCCCCGGTTCGAGACGTCAGGGGCGCGCGTCCACCCGTTCGGCCGCCTCACGCAGATCCGCGAGCAATGAGCCCGCCATCGACCGCATCACCATGATCTCGAAGGCCTCTTCCCCCGTCCGCGTGACGCTGGCCGTCATATGCCCCACCAGCGTGCGCGCCGTGCGCCCCTGCGGGAAGGCGGTCGGGCGGAGGTCGATCGGCACCAGCCGCGCCAGGACCGCCTCGACCCTTGGCCCAGCGATGGTCAGGGCGGCGATCCCGTCGCCCTGATCGGTGACGGCGGCATGCTCGGTCACCCCCTCGGGCAGATCCGCCCCGATCAGCAGCGCCCGGTCCGGCCCGGCCCAGAGGATCCGCGCCGCGCCCGCCCGGGCCGTCTCACCCGGCCCGGGGAAGGGGAGCCCGCGCGATTTTTGCAAAATCGCGCCGACCTTGGCCTCGGCGCCGCGGTGGGGGGCGATCAGCACCGCGCCCTCCACGGGACTTGCGGTCAGCTCCACCCCGCCCACCCGTGCCGGCAGCGCCCCGTCGAACGGGTCCGTTGCGACAAGCCTAACCACGCAGCCGCCCTCCCTCAGGATCGAAGAAGACCGGATCGCAGACCTCGCAGAGCACATCGCGCCCGCGCAGGTGATCGACCAGCCGCACCACCTCGCCATGGCGCGCGCGGCCGCGGGCGAGGAATCCCAGCCCCAGCCAGGATGACAGCGTCGGCGAATAGCCCGCCGAAGTCACATGCCCCTGCGCATTCACCCGCACCGCATCGGCCCCGCGCGCGAACAGATGCGCGCCCGCGCCGATCTCGGCCCCGGGGTCAACCGGCCGCAGGCCCACAAGCTGCGGCCGCTCCTCCTCCATCAGCCCGGGCCGGAGCGAGGCCGCCTTGCCGATGCAATCCTTCTTCGCGCTCACCATCCGCGCCATGCCGATGTCAAAGGCAGTCGCGCGCCCGTCGATCTCGGCATGGGTGATGAAGCCCTTTTCGATCCGCAGCACGTTCAGCGCCTCCATCCCGTAGGCCCCGCCGCCCAGCGCCTCGGCCTGCGCCACCAGAAGCCGCCAGAGCGCCGCGCCATAGCGTGCCGGGACCGCGATCTCATAGGCATGTTCGCCGGAAAAGCTGATCCGGAACAACCGCCCCGCCACGCCCGCCAGGCTGATCGCGCCGCAGCCCATATAGGGCATGGTCGCATCCGACACGCCCTCGTCCAGCATCGCATTGACCAGATCACGCGCCTTCGGCCCCGCCACCGAGAATTGCGCCCATTGTTCCGTGACCGAGGCGATCTGCACATCCATCCCGGGCCGCAGCACCTGTGCCACCACCTCGAGATGCCGCATCACAAGGCCCGCCGCCGCCGTGGTCGTCGTCACCACGAACTGCCGCTCGCCCAGCCGCGCGCAGGTGCCGTCGTCCATCACATGGCCATCCTCGCGCAGCATCAGGCCATAACGCACCTTGCCCACCGGCAGGGTCGACATCGTGTTGGCATAGACGAAATCGAGGAATTCCCCCGCATCCGGCCCCTGCACGTCGATCTTGCCAAGGGTCGAGACATCGCAAACCCCGACCGCGCCGCGCACCATCGCCACCTCGCGGTCGCAGGCCTCGCGCCAGGTCGCCTCGCCGGGCCTTGGGAAATAGCTCGCGCGATACCACAGCCCCGCCTCGATCATCGGCGCGCCACGTTCGAGAGCGGCGCCATGCGATGTGGTCAGCCGGTGCGGCGCAAAGCCCATGCCGCGCCCGCCCGCCCCCATCGCCGCGATCGAGACCGGGCTGTAGGGCGGGCGGAAGGTCGTCACCCCGGTCTGGGCGATCTCGCGTCCCGTGGCATCGGCCAGAACGGCCAGCGCCGCGACATTCGAGTTCTTGCCCTGATCCGGCGCCATGCCTTGCGTCGTGTAGCGCTTCATATGCTCGACCGAGCGGAAGTTCTCGGCGGCGGCCTGCTCGACATCCTTGACCGTCACGTCATTCTGGAAATCGAGCCATTTGCGCCCCTTGCCCGGCATCACCCAGAGGGGCGCCACGCGACAGGGGGCATCCTCCGCCTCGGGCAGGTCCACCTCTGGCGCCGTCCTGCCCAGCGCCGCAAGCGCCTCGCGCGCGGCGCGGCGCCCCTCGGCCAGACAGCCGTGGGTCGAAAAGACGCCATTGGCCGCACCGGCCGCGATCAGCCCCGGCACCGCCCCCGGCCGCGGCACGAAGGCCGCGATATCCTCGCGCCACTCGGGGCGGCCGTTCATGTGGCAAGTCAGATGCACCGTGGGGTTCCACCCGCCCGAGACGGCGAGGCAATCGCTGCGGATCACGCGGCTGCCGCCGGCATGTTCGACCGATACGGTCTCGAGCCCCAGCCGCCCGCCCGTGGCCACCACCCGGCCCGAGGTGAAGACCGGAAACGCGCCCGAGACGGCCCCGATCGGCCCCAAAGCGCCCTCGGGCCTCGTGTCGATCAGCCCCGCCACCGTGACCCCGGCGGCGGCCAGGTCCAGCGCGGTGCGATGGGCGTCGTCATTATTGCCCAGAACCGTCACCGCCCGCCCCGGCGCCACGCCCCAGCGGTTGAGATAGGCCCGCACCGCACTGGCCATCATGATGCCGGGCCGGTCGTTGTCGGCGAATGCGATGCCGCGCTCCAGCGCACCGGCGGCCAGCACCGCCGCCCCCGCCTGAATGCGCCAGAAACATTCGCGCGGCGCAGCACCCCCGGGCGGCAGATGCAGCGCCACCCGTTCCAGCGCGCCGTAAGAGCCGTGATCATAGGCCCCGGTCACGGTCGTGCGCGTCATCAGGCGGACATTGGGCAGGGCCGAAAGCTCGGCCAGAACCCCGGCGGCCCAGGCATGGCCCGCCCCGCCCCCGACCTCGAGGGTTTCGGCCAGAAGCCGCCCGCCCATCTGCGCGCCCTCGTCGGCCAGGATCACATCCGCCCCCGCGCGCGCCGCCGTCAGCGCCGCCATCAGCCCCGCAGGCCCCGCGCCGATCACCAGAAGATCGCAGAAGGCGAAGGCCTTTTCATTATGCTCGTCGTCAGCCGCCCCCGACAGCGCGCCAAGGCCCGCGGCGCGGCGGATCAGCGGCTCGTAAAGCCCCTCCCAGAAGCGGCGGGGCCACATGAATGTCTTGTAATAGAAGCCCGCGCTCAGGAAGGGCGCGGCCAGATCGTTCACCGCCAGAAAATCGCGCGCGAGCGAGGGCCAGCGGTTCTGGCTTTCCACCTCGAGCCCGTCAAACACCTCTTGCACGGTGGCGCGCACGTTTGGCAGGGCCCCAACCCCTGCCCCAATCCCGGCCCCGACCCGCACCAGCGCATTGGGCTCTTCCGATCCGGCGGTGACGATGCCGCGCGGGCGGTGATATTTGAACGACCGGCCCACAAGCCGGATGTCATTGGCCAGAAGGGCGGCGGCGACCGTATCGCCCTCGCGCCCCACGACCTCGGCCCCGTCAAAGCGGAACCGGACCTCGCGGCCGCCCGCGTTCAGGCCCTTGCCCGCGACCCTCATGCCGGCTCTCCGTCCGGGGGCGTGGCGGTCACGTCGCGCAGGTCTCCGTCCTGCCACATGAACCTTTCCCGCCGCCGCGCGACCCGGTCTGCCGCCTCGGAGAATGTGACCTCATGGGTCAGCGTATCGCGCCCGACCAGCGCCACCGCGCCGCAGGGATCGTGATACCACAGCTCTTGCGAGGGGCCGGCGGGGTTGTCGCGCAGGTGGATATAGTCGTGCCAGGCCTCGGGCGGGGCGCCCGCCGAGGGCCGGTCCATGATCGCCGCCGTTCCGATCCAGGTGAATTCACGCCGGTCGCGCGGGCCGCAGCAGGGGCAGGTGATCCTCATCGCGGCCCCTCAGTTCCGGTCGCAGGCGGCATCGGGCGCGCGAAACAGCCGGTAGGTCGTGGGTCGGCCGGGAACCTCGGCCAGGTCGGAAAAGACCTCGGCCTCGAAATCCCCGCCGCAGCCGTAACGCGCCACGCGCATCCAGTCGGTGGTGATGTCGATACTGTCGCCCTGCTGGCGCGTCACGGTAAAGCCGCCGCCATCGCAATCGACGAAACAGCGCGCGCCATCAAGGCAGGCCCCCCCCTCGCTCAGGATCTGGCCACCAAGCCCCGCCTTGCCGGCATGGCCCTGATCGGCCATCCGGGCGGTCAGCTCGAAAAAGGCATAGGCCTCCTCGACCGGCTCGATCCGCAGCCACATGGCCGAGACGACCTGCGCCGGCTGTGCCGCCAGATGGGCGGCATCGTAGTCGCGGATGAAACAGCCGGTCGGGACGCCCTGCGCCATGGCCGCGCTGCCCAGCGTCAGGGCCATCATGCTAGTGAAGATTGTGCTGCGCACCCGTCCCCTCCTCATCCATCAGGCCCCGGCCCGTGGCGAAACGATCCAGCCGGAAGGCCGCCGCCGCCTCATGCGGGCGGTCGGTCGCCATCAGATGGGCAAAGCAATGCCCCGAAGCCGGGACCGCCTTGAACCCCCCGTAATTCCAGCCGCAATTCAGATAGAGCCCCTCTGTCGGCGTCCGGTCGATGATCGGCGAGCCGTCGGGCGACATGTCCATGATCCCGCCCCAGGAGCGCAGCACCCTGGCCTTGCCGATCATCGGCATCAGGGTCATGCCCGCCTCCATCACATGTTCGACCATGGGCAGGTTGCCGCGCGCGGCATAGCTTGCGTAGAAATCCAGATCGCCGCCGAAGACCAGCCCCCCCTTGTCGGACTGGCTGATGTAGAAATGCCCCATGCCGAAGCTGACCACATGGTCGATCACGGGCTTCAACCCCTCGGTCACGAAGGCCTGCAGGACATGGCTTTCGATCGGCAGCCGCATCCCCGCCATCGCCGCCACCTGGCTTGAGCGGCCCGCGACCACGATCCCCACCTTCCTGGCCCGGATCGCGCCGCGCGTGGTCTGCACGCCGGTCACGCGGCCGCCTTCGATGTCGATCCCCGTGACCTCGCAATTCTGGATCAGGTCCACGCCGCGCGCATCCGCCCCGCGCGCATAGCCCCAGGCCACCGCATCATGCCGCGCCGTGCCGCCGCGCGGGTGGTAAAGGCCGCCGTAAATCGGAAAGCGCGCGTTGTCGAAATCGAGATAGGGCAGATAGGAGCGCACCCCCTCGCGGTCCAGCAGGATCGCATCGTCGCCCTGGTTGATCATCGCATTGCCGCGCCGGACAAAGGCGTCGCGCTGGCCGTCGGAATGGAAGAGGTTGATCAGGCCGCGCTGCGAATGCATCACGTTGTAGTTCAGCTCTCCCTCCAGCCCTTCCCAGAGCTTGAGGGAATGCGAGTAGAACTCGGAATTGCCGGGCAGGAAGTAGTTGGCGCGCACGATCGTTGTGTTGCGCCCGATGTTGCCACTGCCGAGATAGCCCTTCTCGAGCACCGCGATATTGGTGATTCCGTGTTCGCGGGCCAGGTAATAGGCGGTCGAAAGGCCATGCCCGCCGCCGCCGATGATGATCATGTCATAGCTGGTCTTGGGCGCGGGATCGCGCCAGACGGGTTTCCAGCCCTTGTTGCCGAAAAGCCCTTCCTTCAGGATCCGGAACCCGGAATAGCGCATCCTGCCTCGCCCCGCCCATGCCATTGCTGCAGCCGCTCCTGCCGGGCCCAGAGAACCCTGTTCCGGCCCGGTCCGCAAGGGGCGTCACGCCGCAGTCGGCCCCGATCCGGGGCCGATCCAAAACCGGCGCGGCCTGCGGCTGCAGCCTCAGCCTGCGGTATGCAGGGAATAGGTCCAGGTCGGAACGGTGGCGCCGCGGGCGACGGAATAGGCCTCGGCATCGCCCAGATAGTCGAAACCGCAATTCGTCAGCACGCGGGCGCTGCCGGGATTGTCCTGAAACACCTCGGCAAAGATCTGCGCCGCGCCATGCGGATTGGCCGCGATGAGCGCGCGCACCGCCTCGGAGGCGATGCCGGTGTTCCAGAAGACGGGCGCAACCCAGTAGCGGATCTCGGACTGGCGGCGATCCATCCGCGCCAGATGCACCAGCCCCAGCACCTCGCCCAGGCCGGCCTGGCTGCCGTCCATCGCCCAGATATCCTCGCTCCGGTCCGGGGCGTTGGCGCGGGCGACCATCGCCTCGGCCGCGCCCGGCGGCAGCGGATGGGGGATCGAGCAGGTGCCGCGCGCGACCCGTTCATCGCCGGCATAAAGCGCGATCAGGCCCGCATCCGACCGGCGCAACGGGCGCAGGGAAAAGCGCTCTGCCTCGATCACCGGCTGGGTGCTCAGGGTTTCCAGCATCATGGTCGTCCTCCTTGCCGCGTCCGCGGTCAGGCCCCGTTCTCCTCCCGGGGTGTCTAGACCGCAAAGACTGCATCTTCATGAACGTCTCTGTTCGGAAGATGGTGATTTCATAACGGAAAAGGGACCGGCTTCCCGCCGATCCCCCGAAGTGTTGATCACCTGTCAGGTTTCGGCTTACTCGGCGGCCTCCACCACCGGGAGGACCGAAATGAAGGTGCGGCCCTTGAGGCCCTTGCGGAAGGTCACCTTGCCTTCGACCGTGGCAAAGATCGTGTGATCGCTGCCCATGCCGACACCTTCGCCCGGCCACATCTTGGTGCCGCGCTGACGGATGATGATATTGCCGGGGATCACGACTTCCCCGCCGTATTTCTTGACGCCCAGACGACGCCCGGCGCTGTCGCGCCCGTTGCGGGAAGAACCGCCTGCTTTCTTGTGTGCCATCGGGCCTTACTCCTTCGTCTCTGCCGCGGGCTTGGCCGCGGCCTTCCTGGCGGCCGGCTTTTTCGCGGCGGCCTTCTTGGCGGGTGCGGGGGCCTCGGCCACCGCTTCCGCAGCGGGGGCGGCTGCAGCGGGCGCACGGCCCACGGCGGCCATCACGCCCGACGTGTCGGCGCCGGTCGCCAGAATCTCGGTCACGCGGACCAGCGTCAGTTTCTGACGGTGGCCCTTGGTGCGCTTGGACGAATGCTTGCGGCGGCGGCGCACGAAGTTGATGACCTTCTCGCCCTTGATCTGGTCGATCACGGTGGCCTGAACCCCCGCCCCTTCGACCAGCGGCGCGCCGATCACATCGCCCACCATCAGCACATCGTTGAACTGCACGGTGTCACCCGCATTGGCCGCAAGCTTTTCGACCCGGAGCACATCGCCCGCGGCCACCTTGTATTGCTTGCCACCGGTCTTGATAACCGCAAACATCTTTCGTTCCTTCATATCCCGCGTCATCCGGGCCCCCCGGACCGAACCGGGGCGTTCGCGGCAGGACTGCCGCCCGACAACAGCGCGCCCCGGGGGGCGTTCGTTGATAAAGGCGTGAGCCACAGCGGAATCACGCCGAAAACCCCACAAACCGCTTGCAGGGATGGCGGCTTATCTGCGCAACTTGGGCGCAAGTCAAGCCGGAACCGCCTTCGCCCCCTTTCCCGAGGGCGATCCCGGCCAGAAGTCAGAAAGGCCCGCCATGCAGTGCAATCCCTCCGCCCCCCGCAGCCCCCGGTCCGACATGCCCGCCGCGCAACGCAGGCTCGCGCTTGTCGCCGGCGCCGGGCTGATGCTGCTGGGCGCCTGCGCGCAGGAGGTGAACCCCGGCAGCCCGATGTTCTGGCCCTTCAAC
This sequence comes from Paracoccaceae bacterium, assembly GCA_051859505.1. Classification (GTDB taxonomy): domain Bacteria; phylum Pseudomonadota; class Alphaproteobacteria; order Rhodobacterales; family Rhodobacteraceae; genus JAFIEN01. Next base: position 34,714 of record JBHYFN010000025.1, on the reverse strand, counting down.
GTGCTGACCACCGCCAGCGCCGACCCGGCCGAACAGCAGCGCCGCGGCGCGGTCGAGCTGGCGGTCAAGACCGGCTTTCCCGCGATCCTGGACGAGATCGCGGCCGGCACCGGCCCCAACCTCGAGGCGGCGCTGAACGCGGCCCGCGTGCCGATGACGGACCGCCCCGCCCGCGTCCTGCAGCTGCAGGGCGACCTTGGGCTTTACAACGACAATCCCGGCGCGCTGGTCACGTCGCTTCTGATCTATGGCAGCCCGGCGGGCTGAGGCGCGGCTCAGTCAGCCCCCGGACCACGCCCTCATCAGAGCTCCATCCCCAGCATGAACCGCGACGACACAAGGCCCAGCCGGAACGAGACCTCGTCGAACATCTCGTCGAAGGCGGCAAAGATCGCGCGGTTCAGCGCCCGCCCGGCATCGGTCTGGGAAAAGGCGATATAGGTCTCGATCTCGTCCTCGCTCAGCGGCTGATAGGCCATGAGAAGGAAGGCATAGATCCATTCGGTCGTATAGGCGCGGATCTCGGACTCGCGCGACCAGACATCGGCCAGCAGCTCCTCTTCCGAGAGCGACCCCGGCGGCACGGCCCCGTCGAACAGCCCCTTGAAATAGGCGATGTTGGAATTCATCGCCCCCATGACATTCATCTCGATGAAATCGTTGGACTCGATCAGACGGCGCAGCACCTCGACCCGCGGGGTCTGATCGGCCAGCGCGATGGCGGCGGCTTCCTTGGCGGCCTCCATCACGTCATCATCCAGCATCGCCTGACGCGCCGTCACCTCGAGGCGGATGATCTCCTTGCCCGGCGAGGAGGTGAAGAAGGCGATCATCGCCTCAAGATCCTGCCCTTCAAGCGCGCGCTCGAGCCGGGTGCGGACAACCGCCTCCATCCAGTCGGTATCGTAAAGATCCCAGACGATGGCCGCCCATTCCTGCGACAGATGATCGGTCATCGGCCCGACGAACAGATCCTCGGCCAGTTCCTCGCTATAGGCAAAGCCCTCAAGCCGCATCACATCGACGATTTCCGACAGGGCCAGCGCGTCGTAAAGCCGGTCGACCGGGTCGGCCGCGCCCTCTGCCCCGGCCATCGGGGCCGAGAGGCCCAGGGCCAGAACACCGGCCCCGAGGAAACTGGCGAAACGCTGCAACATGTCATGCCCTTTCGGCTGTTCGCCTCAGACCTAGTCATTCGCGGGGGCGCTGAAAAGCCCCGGCGGGCCGCGCCTTATTTAAGATGTTTGCGCAGGCGCGAGGGTTGCTTGGTCTTGCGATCCTTGTAGGGGTTCTGGTCGCTCTGATCGCGCAAGGTCAGCCGGATCGGCGTGCCCGGCATGTCAAACGCTTCGCGCAGCCCGTTGATCAGGTAGCGGCGATAGCTGTCGGGCACCATGTCGGGATGCGAGGTCATCACCACGAAACCGGGCGGGCGCGTCTTGGCCTGGGTCGCATAGCGCATGCGGATGCGCCGCCCGCCCGGCGCCGGCGGCGGATGCGCCTCGAGCATGCCGGCCAGCCAGCGGTTCAGCCGCGCCGTCGTGACCCGCCGGTTCCAGATCGCATGCGCCCGCAGGATCGCATCATGCAGCCGGTCGAGCCCCCGCCCCGTCCGGGCCGAGACCGTGACCAGCGGCGCCCCGCGCAGCTGCGGCAAAAGCCGCTCGAACGCCTCTTTCAGCTCGGCCAGCTTGCCCTGCCGGTCCTCTTCCAGATCCCATTTGTTGACCGCGACCACGACCGCCCGCCCCTCACGCTCGGCCAGATCGGCAAGGCGCAGGTCCTGCTGTTCAAAGGGGATCTCCACGTCCAGAAGCAGCACCACCACCTCGGCAAAGCGGATCGCGCGCAGCCCGTCGGCGACCGACATCTTCTCGAGCTTGTCCTGAACCCGCGCGCGCTTGCGCATGCCGGCCGTGTCGAAGATCCGCATCGGCGTGCCCTCCCACTCGGTCGGAACCGAGATGGCATCGCGGGTGATCCCGGCCTCGGGCCCGGTCAGCAGGCGCTCTTCGCCGAGGATGCGGTTGATCAGCGTCGACTTGCCCGCATTGGGCCGACCCATCACCGCGATCTGCAGCGGCTTTTCGCGGGTGGGCACCGGGGCCACATCCTCGTCATCCTCCGACACGTCCACATCCGTTTGCGCCTCGTCCTCGCGGTCCCAGCTTTCCTCGCGCAAGGAAAGCTCGTCCGCGATCGGGCGCAGCACCTCGTAAAGATCCTCCATCCCCTCGCCATGCTCGGCCGAAAGCCGCACGGGTTCGCCCAGCCCCAGCGAAAACGCCTCGAGCCAGCCCGCCTCGCCCGCCTTTCCTTCCGCCTTGTTCACCACAAGGATGACATGGGCGTTCTTGCGGCGCAGAAGCTCGGCCAGAACCTGATCGGTGGGGGTCACCCCGGCGCGGCCGTCGATCAGGAACAGGCAGATATCCGACATCTCGACCGCGCGTTCGGTCAGCCGGCGCATCCGGCCCTGCAGGCTGTCGTCGGTGGCCTCTTCCAGCCCGGCCGAGTCGATCACGGTAAAGCGCAGATCGCCCAGCCGCGCCGCCCCCTCGCGCAGGTCGCGCGTGACGCCGGGCTGGTCATCAACCAGCGCCAGCTTGCGCCCGACAAGGCGGTTGAAAAGCGTGGATTTGCCCACATTCGGGCGGCCCACGATGGCAAGGGTAAAGCTCATGTCCTGCGATCCTTCCGGTCAGGGACGGACCGATACACGATTGCCGCCCTAGCGGAAAGCCAGCAGTTGCCCGTTCTGGCTGACCACATAGAGCGCGCCCCCCGCCACCACCGGGTTGGTCGCAGCCCCGCCCGGCAAGGGCAGGTCGCCCAGACCCGCGCCCGAGACCGGGTCGAACTGCCGGATCACCCCGTCGCCCGAAGCCACGATCAGCCGCCCGCCCGCCAGAACCGGCCCGTAATGGGCATAGCGCGTGCGCATCCGCCGCTCGCGCGACTCGACAAAGCCGGGCAGCGTCACCCGCCAGAGCGGCAGGCCGTTGTTGGCGTCGATCCGCACCAGCTCGTTCACGTCATTGACCAGAAAGACCGAGCCGCCCACCGGCCAGACCGGGCTGACGGCCCCTTCGGTCGCGGTCCAGATCCGCTCGCCCGAGATGCGGTCGATCGCGGCCAGCCGGCCCGAGACATTGCCGACATACAGCCGGTTCCCGTCGATCACCGGATCGCCCGAGATATCGGTCGCGGCCAGCGCGCCCGCGAAACCGGGCCGCGCACCGGCCACGACGCTGGACCAGCGCTGCAGGCCGCCCTGCGCGAAGACCGCCACCACCTCGCCCGAGGGGAAGGGGAAATAGACCGTCTCGCCATCCGTGGCCGGCCCCGCGCCGCCGGCGAAATTGGCCAGCGACGGGATCGCCGAGAATTCCCAGCGGATGCGCCCGGTATCGGCCTCGAGAGCGAGCGCGCGGCTGTTGCGCACCACGACATAGACCAGCCCGCCCCGCACCGTGGGCGTGGCGCCCGGCGCGTCAAGCTCCTGCACCCAGCGCACGGCGCCCGTCGCGGCATCAAGCGCGGTCAGGCGGCCGAACCCCGTGGTGACATAGACCGTGGCCCCATCAGTGGCGATCCCGCCGCCCGAGGCATCATTGGGGCCCGCGCGTTCGGGCGTGATGTCGCGGGTCCAGAGCACCTGCCCGCTGGTCGAGGTCGCCTGCACCATGGAGCGCGCGTCCAGCGTGAAGATCCGCCCGCCCGCGACCACCGGATCGGCGGTGATCCGCGCGCCCCGGCTGTCGCCCTCGCCGATGCTGACGGAAAAGGCGGGCGCCAAAGTGCCGGGCAAGGCGGGATGGGTGATGCGGTGTTCCGGGCCGCCGTTGCGATGGGTCCAGTCGGCATTGGCGACCTGCGCCGGCAGGGCGATGGGGGCCGGGATATTGGCGAAGTCCATCTGTTGCCCGGCCATACCATCACGCAGGTCAAGCCTCTCGCCGGGCAGGATCACCTCGGGCTCGCCACAGGCGGCCAGCAGGGCCAGCGCCAGCACCGCCGTGCCCATGGCGCGCAGGCCGGTGATCCTTGCTATCCGCACCCCTCCACCCATGCTCAGCCGCCGCGCGGGGTGTCGGGATCCCCGCCCAGCGCCACGATCAGCGCCGAAGCGCGGTCGCGCAGGCCGGCGGTGACGCCGGCATCCTCGATGATCGCAAAAAGGCCTGCCAGCGCGGCCTCGGCATCGCCCGCGGCCAGATCGGCCAGGGCGATCTGTTCCAGCGCGATCAGGCGGAACGGCGCGCCGGGGGCCGAAAGCGCCTCGAGCCCAGCGCGGCGCGTCGCCGGATCGGCCAGACCTTCGGAGAGGATCAGCGCCTTGATCGCCGCCAGATCACGGTAGAGCGGCGTGACCTCGCGGTTCACCGCCAGCGCTTCGAGCGTGGCGATGGCGGCCTCGCGCTGGCCGGCCTCTTCCTGCCCGGCCGCGGTCAGAAGCGCATTGACCACCGCCGCCGGCCCCTCGACCGGGATGGCGGCCAGGGCTGCGGCGCGGGCCTCGGCCTCGTTGGCCTGAAGGGCCGCCAGGATCGCATCGCCCCGCGCCTCGGCCGCCGAACGGGCCTGCGCCTTGGAATATTCGTTCCAGGCCGCCCCGCCCACGATCAGAAGGACGATCAGCAGCGGAATCCAGCCGTAGCGGCGCAGATACCCGTAAAGGCGATCCTTGCGGACCTCTTCCGTCACCTCGTCGATGAAGCTGTCGTTGTTGCTCACGCTCCGCCCTTCGCGCCTCTGGGGCGGGTCGCGCCCGCCTCGGTTCCGCCCCTTCTAGCGTGAAGCCCCGGCAGATGCCAAGACCCGCCCATCGCCCCGACCCATCGCCTGAACCCGGGGCCCGGACCCATCACCCGGACCCGAGGCCAAGCGGCAGCGCTCAGGCGGCCCGGCCCAGTTCCACCGCGCGCATCCGGCGCAGGGTCAGAAGCGCCGTGACAAGGCCCAGCACGGCACACAGCGCGATCACCGCGATCATCGGCAGGGCGGTCCCGTTGAAGAACGGCGCCGAGACGGTGATCATCACGCCCCCCACCAGCATCTGCAGCGTGCCCCCCAGCGACGAGGCCAGCCCCGCGATATCGCCATGCTCCTCTAGCGCCATCACCATGGTCGAGGGAATCACCAGCCCCAGCCCGACATTGCCGACAAAGAGCCCCGCGATGATCACGAAAAGCGTCCCCATCCCCCCCGCGACCAGCGCCAGATTGACCAGCGCCGCCACCGCGAACAGCCCGATTGCCCCCCGGATCACCGCGATCATGCCGTAACGCGCCCCCAGCGGCCCCGCGAATTGCGAAGCGGCGAAAAAGCCGATCGCATTGACGGCGAAGGCAAGCGAGAACTGCGTCGGCGTCAGGCCGAACTGCTCGGTATAGACAAAGCTCGCACTGGCGATGAAGACGAAGAAGCTCGCCATGCCGAAGCCGCCCACCAGCGTCAGCCCCACGAAGACCGGATCGCGAAACAGCACCCCCGCCCCGCGCCAGAGGGCGGAGAGGTTGACCGGAACCCGGTTCTCTTTCGCCAGCGTCTCGGGCAGGGCAAAGATGGCGATGGTCATCGACATCGCCCCCACGCCCACCAGCGCCCAGAAGATGCCGCGCCAGTCGGCCACCAGCAGCATCCCCGCCCCCGCCAGCGGCGCCAGCATCGGCGAGACCGAGATCACCATCATGATCAGCGCCATCAGCCGCGTCGCATCCGGCCCGCGATACATGTCGCGGATGATGGCGCGCGGCAGGACCATGATCGCCGCCGCCCCCAAACCTTGCACGAACCGCCCGGCGATCAGCCAGCCGATCGTCGGCGCAAGCGCGCAGGCGATGGTGCCCAGGATGAAGATCCCGATCCCCAGATAGATCGGCGGCTTGCGCCCCACCGCATCGGCCAGCGGCCCATAGAACAGCTGCGACACGCCGAAGGCCACGAAATAAAGCGTCAGCGTCAGCTGCACATCCCCGACCGAGGCCTGCAGATCGCGCCCGATATCGGGCATGGCGGGCAGATACATGTCGATGGTGAAAGGGCCGATGGCCGACAAGAGGCCCAGCACGATGGCCATCCGCAACATGGAGCTGTTCATGGAAATGCCTTTCGGGTGATCGGCCTCACATATCACCCGTCCGGGCGAATGCGAGAGGGCAGAGCGGGCCTTGGTCGATATATCAGGCGGCCACGCCCTCTTCGTCGTTTGACTGCCGGTTCCAGAGCTGGGCATAGCGCCCCTCGCGCGCGAGCAGCGCCTCATGCGTGCCCTCTTCGACGACGAGGCCGTTTTCCAGCACGACGATCCGGTCGCTGTCGGCAATGGTCGAGAGGCGATGCGCGATGGTGATGACGCTGCGCCCCTGCCCCATCGCCTTCAGCTCGGACTGGATCTCCCTCTCGGTCTCCGTATCCAGCGCCGATGTCGCCTCGTCCAGAAGCAGGATCGGCGGGTTCTTCAGAAGGGTGCGCGCGATGCCCACCCGCTGCTTCTCGCCCCCCGAAAGCTTGAGGCCCCGCTCGCCCACCGTCGTGTCATAGCCCTGCGGCAGGCGCATGATAAAATCATGGATGGACGCGGCGCGGGCCGCCTCTTCGATCTGCTCCTGCGTGGCGCCGTCGCGGCCATAGGCGATGTTGTAGCGGATCGTGTCGTTGAACAGGACCGTATCCTGCGGCACCACCCCGATCAGCCGGTGCAGGCTGTCCTGCGTCACGTCGCGGATGTCCTGCCCGTCGATCCGAAGCGCGCCGCCCGTCACGTCGTAGAATCGAAACAGCAGCCGCCCGATGGTCGACTTGCCCGAGCCCGATGATCCGACAATCGCCACCGTCTCGCCCGGGCCGACGCGGATCGAGACGCCCTTGAGGATCTCGCGCTCGGGGTCATAGGCGAAATGCACATCGTCCAGCACCACCTCGCCGCCCTTCACCTCCAGGGGCTTGGCACCCGGTCTGTCCTGCACCTCTGCGGGTTGTTCGAGCAGGTCGAACATCTCGCCCATGTCGACCAGCGCCTGCCGGATCTCGCGGTAGACGGTGCCGAGGAAATTGAGCGGCATGGTGATCTGGATCATGTAGGCATTGACCATGACGAAATCGCCCACCGTCAGCACGCCACGCTCCACCCCCACGGCCGCCATGACCATGACCACGATCAGCCCGCCCGTGATCAGCAGCGCCTGCCCGAAGTTCAGCAGCGCCAGCGAGTTGTTGGTCTTGACCGCCGCTTCCTCATAGGCCTCCATCGCGCTGTCATAGCGGCGGGCCTCGCGCGCCTCGGCGCCGAAATACTTGACCGTTTCGTAGTTCAAGAGGCTGTCGATCGCCTTCTGATTGGCGTCGGTATCCTGATCGTTCATCACCTTGCGGATCTTCACCCGCCATTCGGTGATGGCGAAGGTGAACCAGGTGTAAAGCGCGATGGTGACGAAAACGACCAGCATGTAGCGGATGTCGAACAGCCAGAAGAGCACGGCCAGCGTCAGCGCCAGCTCAAGGATCAGCGGCCCGATGGAGAACAGCAGGAACCGCAGAAGGAAATCCACGCCCTTGACGCCGCGTTCGATGATCCGGCTCAGCCCCCCGGTCTTGCGCGTGATGTGGTAGCGCAGCGACAGGCGGTGGATATGCTCGAAGGTCTCAAGCGCCAGCGCCCGCAGCGCCCGCTGGCCGACGCGGGTGAACACCACGTCGCGCAGCTGCTGGAACCCCGCCGACAGGATCCGCGACATGCCATAGGCCACCGTGATCCCCACCGCGCCAAGGCCCATCATCACCGCCGGCGTCGGCGCATCGCCCGCCAGCGCATCGACCGCGTATTTGTAAAGGATCGGCGTGAAGATGGCGATCAGCTTGGCCGCAAGCAGCATGGCCATCGCCACGACGACCCGCCATTTCACCCAGAACTGCCCCGCGGGCCAGAGATAGGGCGCGACCTTGCGGATCGTGCGCATCCCCTGCACGCGGCTGTTGTCAAGGTTCTGGCTGGTATGTTGCAAACGGCGCATCGCTGGATCCGGATCTCTGGCTGGACCGGCACATAACCACGCGGTTCGTCAATGACCAGTGCGCGGGCGCACAGAACAGAGGCAGGCCCGGGGAGCGGAGGCCGTGGGGAGGCCCGGGGGAGGCCCCGCGCCGCAAACGGGCGGGTCAGTCCGCCGTGGCCCCCTCTTCAGCGAGATCGGGCAGAACGAAGACCTGGCCGGGATAGATCAGGTCGGGATTGCGGATCCGGTCGCGGTTGGCCTCGAAGACGCTGACATAAAGGATGCCGTCGCCATAGCGGTCGCGCGCGATGGCCCAGAGCGTGTTGCCCGGCTGGACCGTCAGCATCGCCACGTCGAACTCAGGATCCTCGGTCCGCTCGGCCATGGCGGCGGCGATCTCGGCGCGTTCGGCGCGCTGGAAGGGCGTCTCGATCCGCGACAGGACGGTGCCCGCGGGATCGACCTGATCGACGCGCATCGTATAGACGCCGGGGGCGATCTCGGTGGCGCGGCTGGACCATGTGCCGTCCGTGCCGACCTCGGCCTCGGCCACGAAACCGTTGTCGAGATAGATCCGCACCAGCCCCCCGCCCGAGGCCCGCCCCGCGACCACCACCTCGCCCGAGGCGTCATAGCTGATCGTATCAAGCGCCACGCTGCGCAAGACCTCGGGCGAGGCGGCGGGCGCCATGGCCGGTTGCAGAACCCGCACGCCCGAGGCCCCCGCCACCAGCACCGGCGGCGCGGCAACCGGCGTGGGATCGGCCGGGCTGATCAGCCGGTCGGGATCAAGATCGACGACGACATCCGGCGGGGTGACGGGTTCGGGCGGCGCGGCGGGGTCGGAGACCTCGACCGCCTGCGCCGTCTCGGGCGCCTCGCCCGTGTCGGGTGCAAGGGCGGTCTCTACGGTCTCGGTGGCCTCAAGGGCCTCGGTGGTTTCGGTGACTTCGGCGGTTTCGGTGATTTCGGTAACTTCGGCGGCTTCTGCGATCTCGACGGCCTCCGGCGGATCGGCGGCGCCCGGGTCCATCGCCGCAACCTCGGAGGCCGAGTCGAGGCCCTCATCGACCGGGCCGGTCTCCGAAACAACCGCAGCGCCCTCTGCGACCTCCGTCCCCGGGTCCGTCATGGCGGTGATCGTGGCATCGCGGGCCGGATCCTCGGCTTCGTCTTCCGTCGTCGCGGCCAGATCGGTCTGCGCAACCTGCGCAGGCTCTGCCCCGCTGCCCTCTGTGGCGTCGGCCGAGGGCGTTTCGGCCTCGGTCGAGGCATCGGCCGCGCCCTCGGCCCCGGCCAGTTCCGTCGCGGCGGTTTCAGCGGCGGGATCGGACAGAGCCTCAGGCGCTGCCTCCTCGGCCTCCGGCGCAGGGGCCTCGGTCGCGGCGGCCATAGGCGCGGCGGAGGGCGCCTCGGCCTCGACAGGGTCGCCGGCTTCGGCAGTTTCCGCAGAGCCGACCGGCGCCGTGTCTACCCCGTCGCCAAGGTCCAGCGCGGCGATTTCGACCGGGCCGAAGGGGGCGACAAGGTAGGTTTCTTCCGAGGCGAGGGCCGCGCCCTCGGGATCGGCCAGCAGCGACAGGACGCGCGGCTCATCCGCCGGGGGAAGGGTCAGCAGGGCCACGAACTGGCCGCTGTCATCGGCCACGACCTCCGAGACGACCGCCCGGCCCAGAAGGATCGCCACGGTCGCGCCCGAAGCGGCACGCCCGGCGATGACGCTGTTGCCATCCGCCTCGATGAAGACCGTCTCGAGCCGGGGAATGGCTGCCGCATCGGGCACAGGCGCGGCGGCTTCGGTCGGATCGGAACCTGCCTCGCCGGACTCTGTCGCGACCGCGGCGTCCGCGGCGTCCTGCGCATCGGCGGCGGCCTCGGTTGTCGCAGCCTCAGTTGTCACAGCATCAGTTGCCGCGGTGTCGGTTGCGGTTTCCGTTGCGGTGGCGATTTCGGTCTGTGCAGCCTCGCCCGCATCGGCCTCCACCTCTGCCGCGATCACCGGCGGCGGGTCGGGCTCCGTCGGGCCTTCCGCGGCCTCTTCGGCCCCAGCCAGATCAACCTCACCCGCTTCGGCCGCAGCCTCTCCGGTCGCCACGCTCTCGGCCGCAGCCTCCGCCGCAACCTCCGCCGCATCTGGGGCGCTCTCCCCTCCGGCGACCGGCGCGGGATCCTCCTGACCGGGGCGCGGCACGCTCAGCACGATCGCGCCAAAGACCACCGCCCCCGCGCCCAGCGCCAGTAGCCACCCAAGAGCGTTCGATCCCGCCATCCGTCATCCCCCGTCGCAAGGTCGCGGAGTGTCGTCCCGGCTCGGCCACCCCGCGCCCCTCCGGACGCCCCAAGGACGGTTGAGCACCCTCCGCAACCTCGTTACACAGAATCAAATTCAGTTGATCTTCCGACACATGCAAGGGGAAAGCGCAGCATGACACCGTCATCCCGCTCGGTCTGCGTCTATTGCGGCTCTCGTCTGGGCGGGTCCGAGGCCTATGCCGCCGCCGCGACCGCCACCGGTGCGATGCTGGCGCGCAATGGCTGGCGGCTGGTCTATGGGGCGGGCGATGTGGGGCTGATGGGGCTGGTCGCGCAAGCGACCCAGGCGCAGGGCGGCCGCACCTTCGGCGTGATCCCCCAACATCTTGTGCAGCGCGAGGTCGGCCGCGCCGGGCTCGACAGCTATGTCGTGACCGAGACGATGCATGAACGCAAGAAGGTCATGTTCATGAATGCCGATGCCATCGTGGTGCTGCCCGGCGGCGCGGGATCGCTGGACGAATTCTTCGAAGTGCTGACCTGGCGGCAACTGGGGCTGCATGCCAAGCCGATCCTGCTTCTCAACGTGGCGGGCTACTGGGAACCGCTCGAGCGGCTCATCAGCCATATCGTCGAGCAGGGCTTCGCCGAAGCCTCGCTTCAGGGATTCGCCACGATGGTGGCGGATGTGGACGCGCTCGAGGCCGATCTGCGCGCCGCCCTGTCCTGAACGACCTGGGCCGCGGAATACAGGACCAGCGCCGCCCAGATCATCGGAAAGGCGATGGCGTGCCAGAGGGTGAAAACCTCGGCGAACCACAGGACAGCGCAAAGGAACTGCAGGCTGGGGTTGAGGTATTGCACCAGCCCCACGGTCGATAGCCGCACCCGCCGCGCGGCGAAGCTGAACATCACCAGCGGCAGCGCCGTCAGCGGCCCCGACAGGGCCAGGAGCGCCAGCGTGCCCGGATCATGATCGAGCGCACCGCCCTGCAGGAAGAGCCAGACCAGCGCGAGGGGCGCCAGAACCGCCATTTCGGCCGTGACCGACAGGACCGGGCCGGTGGCGAGGCGCTTTTTCATCAGGCTGTACAGGCCGAAGGTCACTGCCAGCAGAAGCGCGATCCAGGGCGGCACGCCCAACCCCCAGGTCAGCGCCACCACGCCCGACAGGGCAAGCCAGACCGCGACCCATTGCACCGGCGCAAGCCTCTCGCCCAGAACGACGCGGCCCAAAAGCACGGCCACCAGCGGAAAGACGAAATAGCCCAGCGAGGATTCCAGAACCCTGCCCACCGAAACGGCATAGATGAAGCCGAACCAGTTGGCCCCGATCAGGAGCCCGGCCACCAGCGTCCAGAAAACCCGGCGCGGGCTGCCCAAGGGCTCGGACAGCGCCCGCAGACGGCCCTGCAGGCCCAGCACCACCGCGAAGAAGGCCAGTGACCAGAGGGTGCGCCAGGCCAGCACCTCGAACGGGGGCACATGGGTCAGAAGGCCGTAGAACAGGGGCGAGAGGCCCCAGACCATGCAGGTCAGGACCAGCGCCAGCACTCCCTTGACCGCGTCACTCATCCGGCCTTGCCCTCATGTGCGCGCCCCGGGCCCGCCCCGGGCCTGCCCCAACTCTGTCGCATAGGGGGCCTGTCGCATCTGGGGGCCAGTCGCATGAGGGGCCTGTCGCACAGGGATGCCGGACATGCAAACGGCACCCCGAAGGGTGCCGCCCGCAACTGTCGCCCGCATCTGCCGCCCGCACCTGTCGCCGTCACATGCGCGAGGCGACGTTTTCCCAGTTCACCAGATTGTCGAGGAAGTTCGTGAGATAAGCCGGCCGCTTGTTGCGGAAGTCGATGTAATAGGAATGCTCCCACACGTCGCAGCCCAGAAGCGCGGTCTGCCCGAAACAGAGCGGGTTGACCCCGTTCTCGGTCTTGGTGACCTTCAGGCTACCGTCCTTGTCCTTCACCAGCCAGGCCCAGCCCGAGCCGAACTGGCCCGCACCGGCGGCGGCGAAATCTTCCTTGAACTTGGCCACCGAGCCGAAGGATTCGGTCAGCGCCGCTTCCAGCTCGCCCGGCATCTTGCTTTCGCCCGGGCCCATCATCAGCCAGAATTCGTTGTGGTTCCACAGCTGGCTGATGTTGTTGAAGATGCCGTTCTGCGCCACGGCGGTGGGGTTGTAGGTGCCGGTGATGATCTCTTCGAGGGACTTGCCCTCCCATTCGGTGCCCGCGATCAGCTTGTTGCCATTGTCCACATAGGCCTTGTGATGCAGGTCGTGGTGATATTCGAGCGTCTCGCGCGACATGCCGTTGGATGCCAGCGCATCATGGGCATAGGGCAGGTCGGGAAGGGCGAAGGCCATGGCGGTCTCACTTCTGTTGGGTTGCGTCACTGAGCCCTAAGAAAGCATTCCCGGGGCCAAGGTCAAGGCGCCACCCCGGGGGGAGGCCGCGTCAGCGGGCCGGGGGGCAGAGCCCCCCTTCAAGAAATTTCGCAGAAATTTCTTGCCCCCCGCCCGAAAGAAATTTCGACGAAATTTCTTGCCGCCCTGCCCCGGCCGCAGGCCCGGCAGGACAGCGTCAGAGCCAGCCCACCCGGTCGCGAAAGGCGCTGCGTTCGGGAAAGCGCTCGATGTGGGCGGCCATCATGTCGCGCGCCGCATCCTTGCGCCGCAAGGGCCGGCACAGAAGGATAAGCCGCTCCAGCGGCTCGGGCCGCTCCGGGGCAAGCGCGCGGGCGCGGTCGAAAGCGGCGAAGCTCTCCTCGATCCGCTCCAGCCGCCGCAGCGCCATCGCCTCGGCGATCAGCAGATCGGCATCCGCCTCGAAGGCCGCCCGCTCGTCGGAGGCAAGATCGACCAGGTCCTGAAAGCTCTCGAGCTTCAGCATCATCCGCACCGAGGACAAAAGCGCCTCGCGCGACAGCCGGTTGTCCTCTTCCGTCCCGGCATCGACATAGGAGCGGATCACATTGTCCATGATCCGGTTGATCACATCCTGGCTGACATGGCGGTAATCGCCCCGCGACCAGGCCACCGTCGGATTGGACAGGGTGACGAATTCGTAGGAGGGGAAGTAATCGACCCCGTCCTTGCCCAGCACGAATTCGTCAAGCGCCGCGCGCTGCACCGATTTGGAATAGGCATTGGCCACCAGCACATCCATGTCACGGAAGGTCGCCAGAAGCGGCACGGGCGAGACCGTCACCAGCATCCGCAGCGGTTTGCTGCGGTGGCGCATCAGCAGCGCGTGAAGCTCTTCCAGCCCCTCCAGCACGTCGTGATAGGACAGCACCCGGAATTCGAACCGCTCGGGATCGGCCTTGATCATCTGGGTGGGCGGCGCCACGTTGAGATACAGGCCCAGCTTGCGGTCGAACCAGGTTTCGACATAGCCCAGCGTCAGCACGATCACATCCGCCTCGGCCACCGCCGCCATCGCATCAAGATAGCGCTGCCGGAAGGCCAGGATCGTCTCGAGCGGGAAATCAAGCCGCGCCATGCCCAGCTGCGCATCCACATAGCGGCCCGGTCCGATCTCGTAGATCGCGTCGGCGCCGGGAAACGTGTCGCGCTCGAGCGCCCAGCGCAGCTCGTTCAGGACCGAGTGGATCGAGTATTTGTTGAAGAAATTCGCCCCGTCCTCGAGGCTCTCGCCGATCTCGCCCAGGTCGAACTCGCGGCTCAGAACCCGCAGCCCCGCCCCTTCCAGCGCCTTTTCCACATTGCGCGCGAAACACGAGCCGATGGCATAGACCGTATCGCGCCGCGACATCCGGAACCCCGCCGTCACGCTGGGCGTGGCCAGCGGATAAAGCCGCTCGCCATCGCGGTCGGGCGCGGGATAGCGGCGCAGGTCGTTCCGGCGCGCCCGCGTGAAGGCCTCGGCCGCGCTGATCCGCTCGATCGTCCTGTCTTCTGCCATCTGCACACCCCCTTGTCGCCCGAACGGCCGGACCCCTGTGTCACACTCACCGCGCCATTCCGCCGGAACAGCGTCTCAGGCAGGATAATACTATGCTCCGGGCAAAATTATGGCGAAAAGCACTTATTGACGCTAGAACGCGGACAATCGCGCGACAGCGTCCCCCGATCAAATAGCGCCCCGCCAAGGGGCCAGGATGAGGATAAAGAGCCGTGCCAGTTGCCCCAGCCCCGGCCCTCCACGCAAAAGCCGAGGCACCGCTTTCACCGCCGGATCTGTCCGGCTCCATCGCCTCGGGCATCGCCGAGATCGCCCATGCCATCGTCGTCCCCCCCGCCAAGGGCCTTGGCAACCAGTCGGTGCAGCGCTCGGGCGTGCTGACGCCCGAGGGCGCGCTGGTCGAACAGTCGGTCACCTGGCGCGGCCCCAATCCCGTGACGATCCAGCCCGAGATGCCCGCCCCAGAGGCAATCACCGATCTGCCCGGCCGCTGGATGTTCCTCGGCCCGCTCTTCGGCCATTTCGGCCATTTCCTGGTCGAGAGCATCAGCCGCATCTGGGCCTTCGATCTGTTGCGCGACCGGATCGACGGGGTGCTCTACGTGCCCAAGTTCCAGAACCGGCCCGATCATGTGGCCAATGTCTATCGCCCCTTCCTTCAGGCGCTGGGGGTCACGGCCCCGATGCGCAACCTCGAGGATCCGACCCGGGTCGAGCATCTTTTCGTGCCGCAGCAGGGTTTCGGCATGTTCCAGATGATCGAGGGCGCGCCCGAGTTCCGCGATTTCGTCCGCGCCCATGCCGGCAAGTCCATCGCGCCGCAGGGCCATCCGCGGATCTATGTCTCGCGCTCGGCCCTGCCGCCGGCGCGCGGCAGCGTGATCGGCGAGGCGCGGCTCGAGGCGCTGCTGGCCGAAGAGGGCTATGTCGCCTTCCATCCCCAGAAGCACAGTTTCGAGGACCAGATCGCCGCCTACCGGGCCGCGCGCGAGGTGATCGCGGTGGATTGCTCGCCGCTGCATCTGCTGGCGCTGGTGGGCGACAGGGATCAGAAGGTCGGCATCATCGCCCGGCGCGACGGCGATCTGGACCAGTATTTCGCCCGCCAGATTCGCGCCTTTCAGGGCGCCGATGCGCGCGGGATCAACCACCTGAGGCGCAACTGGATCGAGGATCACGCCTCGCGCCCGTCGCGCACATCCTGGGGCGAGGTGGATTTCACGGGCCTTCAGGCCTCGCTGGCGGAAATGGGGCTGGTGGCAGGCGCCCCCGCCTGGCCCGCCCTGACCGAAGACGAGGTCCGGGCCGAGATCGCCCGGATCGGCGCGGCGCAGGGGATCGGGTTCAAGCCCTATGAAGGCCCGCCGGGCACGGCGCCGTCGGATGCCGACTGACGGTCTGGCTCAGTAATGGCCGACCGGCCCGTCGGCGGCCGAGCGCGCCAGAAGATCAAAGGCATAGGCCCCGACCGAGCGGAAGCAGACCACGGTGAAACGCCCCTCCGCCTCCATCCAGAAGGCGGCGGCGATCTGGCCCAGATGGGTGCGGCGCAGCTCGCCGGGCCCGAAGGCCTCGGGATGCAGGTCCACCGGCGCGAGCTTGCCCAGAACCTCGCGCGCCGCCATGCCTTCGACCGCCATCACCGCGCGCGCATCCGAGACATCGACCGCCAGGTGATGCGCCTCGCCCAGCGCCGCGGCGATCCGCGCCAGCGCCTCGGTCACCGCCTCGGGGGCGAAGATCAGCAGCACCTCATCAGGCGACATCCAGCCGATGCGGCCCTGCGCGCCCCCGGTGATCCGGCGGGTCTCGGGAAAGGCCGCACCCGTCAGCTCTTCGCAGACCGCGCGCAGCGCCGGATCGGCCAGATCCCCGCGCAGCGCGATCATGCCCGTGGGGCCAAGGTCGCGCACCGTCACGGCACCTTCCCCTGCACCTTCTGCCACCCGACCGCCCAGCACCGTCACCGCCTCAGACATCCTGCTTCTCCCCCGCCTTGTCGTAGAAGACGGGATCGACGATCCGCGCCTTGACCTCGCCCCCGTCGAGTTTCGGGAAAGTCACCACCTCGCCCATCCGCTCGGGGCCACGCGCGATCAGGCCCATGGCGATGCCGCGCCCCAGCGTGGGCGAATGGTAGGTCGAGGTCACGCGCCCTTCCGTCACCTTCTGGCCATTGGCATTGACCCCCTGCCCCACCGCATAGGCGCCATCGGGGATGACCGAACCGTCGAGCGTCTCAAGCCCAACCAGCCGCCAGCGGTTCGGGTCCACCAGATGCGAGCGTTCCTGCCCGCGCTTGCCAAGGTAATCGTCCTTCTTCTTCGAGATCGCCCAGCCAAGCCCCAGATCCTGCGGGATCACCGTGCCGTCGGTTTCGTCCCCGATCATGATGAAGCCCTTTTCGGCCCGCATCACATGCAAGGCCTCGGTCCCGTAGGGCATCATGCCGAACCCCTCGCCCGCCGCCAGCACCGCATCCCAGAAGGCCCGCGCCTGCCCGGCAGGCACCGCGATTTCGTAGCTGAGTTCGCCCGAAAAGCTGATGCGGAACACCCGCACCGGGAAACCGGCGAGCCTGCCGTCGACCCAATGCATGAAGGGCAGCGCCTCTTTCGAGACATCCATGCCGCCCATCGCCTCGAGCACCTTGCGCGCCTCGGGGCCGACCACGGCGACCTGGCCCCATTGCTCGGTCACATTCGCCACATAGACCTTCCAGTCCCACCATTCGCACTGGAGCCAATCCTCCATATGCGCATGGATCCGGTCGGCCCCGCCGGTGGTGGTGTGGCAGAGCCAGCTATCCTCCGACAGCCGCGCGACCACGCCGTCGTCGATCAGAAAGCCGTTCTCGTTGCACATCAGGCCGTAACGGCAGCGGCCCACGGGAAGGCTGCTCATCACGCCGGTATAGAGCATGTCGAGGAAGCGGCCCGCATCCGGCCCCTTGACGATCAGCTTGCCAAGGGTCGAGGCATCGAGCACGCCCACCCGGTGCCGCGTATTCGTCACCTCGCGGTGGACGGCCTGTTCCACGCTCTCGCCCGCGCGGGGGAAGGCATAGGGGCGGCGCCAGAGGCCGACGGGCTCGAAATGCGCACCATTCGCCTCGTGCCAGTCATGCATCGGGGTCTTGCGGACGGGCTGGAACAGATCGCCCCGCGCGCTTCCCGCGATGGCGCCCATGGTGACGGGCGTATAGGGCGGGCGGAAGGTGGTGGTGCCGGTCTGCGGGATGGGGGTGTTCAGCGCCCCGGAAAGGACGGCCAGGCCGTTGATATTGCTGAGCTTGCCCTGATCGGTCGCCATGCCCAGCGTGGTATAGCGCTTGGTATGTTCGACGCTCTCGTACCCCTCGCGCGCGGCGAGTTGCACATCCGTGACCTTCACGTCGTTCTGGAAATCCAGCCACATCTTCGCGCGCAGCTTCACCCCCGCCCCCTGCGGCATGATCCAGACCGGGGCGATCTCGCCCTCTTCCGGGTCTTCGGCCTCGGGCGCGATCCCCTCGCCCGGCGGCAGGCCAAGCGCGATGGCCGCCGTCTCGCCCGCAATCGCCCCGTCGGCCAGCACCTCGGCCGTGCGGAGGCGGCCGTTGGCGATGCCCGCGGGCAGGACGAAGCCCACGCCATCGGCACCCAGCGGCGGGCGGTTGGCGTCGGGGCGGAACATGGCCTGCACCGAATCCCACATCAGCTTGCCGCCGCAATGGGACCACAGATGCACCACCGGCGACCAGCCGCCCGACATGGCGACGGCATCGCAGGGGATTTCCTCGAGCACCGCGCCCTCGCCCGCCTGCAGGCCGACGGCGACGCCGGTCACGCGGGACCGGCCCTTGACCTTGACCACGGCCCGGCCGGGCTCGACCCTTATGCCCAGATCGCGCGCCGCGCGGATCAGCGGGCCATCGGGATTGGGGCGGGCGTCGAGGATGGCGGGCACGATCAGCCCCGCCTGCACCAGGGCTATGGCCGTGCGGTAAGCGTCGTCGTTGTTGGTGACGACCACCGTCCGGTCGCCCGCGCTGACACCCCAGTTGATGACATAGTCGCGCAGCGCGCTGGCCAGCATGACGCCGGGAATGTCGTTGCCCGCGAAGGAGAGCGGCCGTTCGATCGCCCCCGTCGCCGTGATGATCTGCCGCGCGCGGATGCGCCAGAGGCGCTGGCGCACCTTGCCCGGATCGGGCGCATGGTCGGTCAGCCGCTCGAGCGCGAGGGTGTAGCCGTGGTCATAGACCCCCGCCCCCATGCAGCGGGTGCGGAGCGTGACATTCGGCATGGCTTCAAGGGCTTGCAGCGTCTTCTTCACCCAATATTCCGCCGGCGCCCCGTCGATCTGCGGCGCGTCCACCATCGCCCGCCCGCCCCAGTCGGCGGTCTGCTCGATCAGCATGACACGCGCACCGGCCGAGCCTGCGCTCAGCGCCGCCTGCAGCCCCGCGATGCCGCCGCCAATGACCAGCACGTCGACATGGGCGTGGAACTGTTCGTAGAGGTCACCGTCCGGGGATTTCGGCGCGCGGCCCAGACCCGCCGACTGGCGGATGAAGGGCTCGTAGACATGTTTCCAGAAGCTGCGGGGATGGATGAACATCTTGTAATAGAAGCCCGCCGGCAGAAAGCGCGAGAGGGCCGAATTGACCGAGCCGATATCGTAATCGAGGCTGGGCCAGTGGTTCTGGCTTTCCGCCTCGAGCCCGTCGAAAAGCTCGGTCGTGGTGGCGCGCGCATTGGGCTCGAAAGCCGGGCCGTGGCCGAGGTTGACGAGCGCATTGGGTTCTTCCGCGCCGCTGGCCACCACGCCGCGGGGGCGGTGATATTTGAACGAACGGCCCATCAGCATCTGGTCATTGGCCAGCAGCGCCGAGGCGAGCGTGTCGCCCTCGTATCCCTGATACTGCCGCCCGTCGAAGCTGAACCGGATCGCGCGGGCGCGGTTCACCAGCCGCCCGCCCTGTGCCAGACGCGTGCTCATGCGATGTCCCTCCAGGTCCAGCCGGGGCGATGGGCGGTGATCGCGTCGCGGATATGCTGCGGCGGCGCGGTCGATTGCGCCTCATAGGTGCCGAAGACCTGCAGCGTCGCGGTGCAGCGCGCGGCGAGGAACCATTTGCCGCAGCCATAGGCATGGCGCCAGCGTTCGAAATGCACGCCCTTGGGGTTTTCGCGGGCGAAGAGATAGCCGTCGAATTCGGCATCCGTCGATCCGGGGCCGAACCGTTTCAGATGCGCCTCGCCGCCGGCCTGGAGTTCGGTCTCGTCAGCGGGGACGCCGCAATAGGGGCAGGTGAGGGTCAGCATGGGCAAGCCTCGCGCTGGCGGAGAGGGGGGGGGGGGGGGGGGGGGGGGGGGGGGGGGGGGGGGGGGGGGGGGGGGGG
>JBHYFN010000025.1:0-15139 GCA_051859505.1 Paracoccaceae bacterium | reverse complement strand
CGGACCCCCGGGATATTTGGGAACAAAAGAAGCGGGGAGCGAGAGCAAGGAGCAAGCGGTCCGCTGGACCCGAGATCGGCTCTGCGCATGCCCGGTTTGCGCGCCGGGGCGGGGGGCCAGGCGAGGGAGAGGGCCGGCATCAATGCGCCACCCCCGCCGCGACGCTTTCGTCGATGAATTTCCCCTCGCGGAAGCGGTACATCGAGAAATCCTCGGCCAAAGGCCCCGGTTCGCCCTTTGCCATGAGCTCCGCCATCGCCCAGCCCGAGCCGGGGATCGCCTTGAAGCCGCCCGTGCCCCAGCCGCAGTTGACGAAGCAGCCGCCGAGCGGGGTTTTCGAGATGATGGGCGAGCGGTCGCCGGTCATGTCGACGATGCCGCCCCATTGCCGCAGCATCTTGAGGCGAGAGATCATCGGGAAGGTCTCGATCAGGGCGCGGACGGTTTCCTCGATATGGTGGAAGCTGCCGCGCTGAGTGTAGTTGTTGAACCCGTCGGTGCCGCCGCCGATCACCATCTCGCCCTTGTCGGACTGGCTCATGTAGCCATGCACCGTGTTGGCCATGACGACCACGTCCATGCAGGGCTTGATCGGTTCGGACACCAGCGCCTGCAGCGCCAGGGATTCGATGGGCAGCCGAAAGCCCGCCATCCGCGCCAGCACGCCGGAATGGCCGGCGACGACGAGGCCCAGCCTGTCACAACCGATGGCGCCCTTCGTTGTTTCGACCCCGGTGACGCGGCCGCCCTCTTGCCGGATGGCCGTCACCTCGCATTGCTGGATGATGTCCATGCCCATGTCGGAGCAGGCGCGCGCATAGCCCCAGGCCACCGCATCATGGCGCGCGGTGCCGCCGCGGGCCTGCCAGAGCGCGCCGAGGACGGGGTAGCGGGGGCCGTCGATGCGGATGATGGGGCAGAGCTCCTTCACCCGCTCGGGGCCGATGAATTCGGTGGCCACCCCCTGCAGCGCGTTGGCATGGGCGGTGCGCCTGTAGCCCCGCACCTCGTGTTCGGTCTGGGCCAGCATCATCACGCCGCGGGGGCTGAACATGATGTTGTAGTTCAGCTCCTGGCTCAGCGTCTCGTAGAGGCTGCGGGATTTCTCGTAGATCGCGGCGGAAGGGTCCTGCAGGTAGTTCGAGCGGATGATCGTCGTGTTGCGGCCTGTGTTGCCGCCGCCGAGCCAGCCCTTTTCGAGGATCGCGACATTGCGGATGCCGTGGTTCTTGCCAAGGTAATAGGCGGTGGCAAGGCCATGCCCGCCCGCGCCCACGATGATCGCGTCATAGCTTTGGCGCGGGGCCGGGCTTTTCCAGGCGCGTTCCCAGCCGAGGTGGTGGCGCAGGGCCTCTCGGGCGATGGCGAAGGCGGAATAGCGTTTCATCTGGGCGACTCCCCGGGTCCGGGCGCGGTTCTGGTACGGGTTGTAACTGGACCTTCCGGCAATGAGAATGGCGACCGTCTGCGGCACAAAGCCCCGCGAATGCGACAGGCGGCGGAGGGGTGCGCGGCCGGGCGCCTTGCGGGGGGCGGCCCCGGGGGTGCCTCGTGGGTGCCTCGGGGGGGCCTCTTGCCGCAGCCCCTTCCTGTCGCGGGGCGCAGCGGCTAGATAGCGCGGGAAAGGATCGACCGCCCCATGATTTCACCGATGCTGTTCTGGATCATCGCGACCGTTCTGGCGCTTGCCATCGCGGCAAGCCTCATCGTCCCTCTGCTGCGCCGGCAGGAGGAGGAGGAACCCGGCGGGTCGGAGGATGTGGCGCTCTACCGCGACCAGCTGGCCGAAGTCGAGCGGGATGTGGCGCGCGGTGTCCTTGACCCCGAAGAGGCCGAACGCGCGCGGACCGAGATTGCGCGCAGGCTGCTGGCCGCAGACCGCGCCGGAGTCAGGCCGATGCGCGAGGCGCCCCGGTCGCGCAGCATGGTGGTGGCCGTGGTCGCGGCGCTTGTGCTGGTTGTGGGCTCGCTCACGCTTTATGGCGGCACGGCGGCGCTTTTGCGGGCGCTGGACTACAGCGACGAAGAGATCGCGACGCTGCGCGACGATCTGACCCTGCCGGTGCGGATCGGCGGCCGGGGTTTCGACCTGACCCCGATCTTCGACGGGGTCGGCGCCCCCGGCTTTCCCGACCAGCCCCGCGCCGCGCGGCTGGCCGAGGCCGAGGCGATGCGCGCGAACCGCATCAGCCAGGCCGAGGCAGAGGCCATCGTCGCCACCCTGCCCCGCTCGCTGCCCGAGGCCGATCCCACCCTGCTGGCCGCGGTCGAACGGCTGCGCGAGTTGATGCCCGAGAACCCCGACAACCTGACCGGCTGGGAACTCTTGTCCCTGCACGAGGCGCAGCTGGGCAATTACGCCGCCGCCGCCGCCGCACAGGCCGAGGTGATCGCGCTGCGGGGCGAGGATGTGACGGCCGGGGATCTGACGGCGCTGCTTGACCGGATGGTGGCGGCCGCGCGGGGCCATGTCTCGCCCGAGGCGGATGAGGTGATCGAACGGATCGAGGCGCTGGATCCGGGCAATCTGGCCGCGCGCTATTATGCCGGGCTGATGCATCTGCAGACCGGGCGGCCGGACCTGACCTTCGGCCTCTGGCGCACGGTGCTGGAACAGGCGCCCGCAGGCAGCCTGCACCGGCGCATGGCGCTGGCGCAGATCGACGATGTCTCGTTCCTCGCGGGGCGCGACTACACCCCGCCCCCTGCCCCGGCCGAGCGCGGCCCCAGCGCCGAGGACATCGCCGCCGCCGCCGATCTTGACCCGGAGGTGCGCGACCAGATGATCCGGGGCATGGTCGCGCAACTGGCCGAGAGGCTGGCCGTTCAGGGCGGCTCGGCCGAGGACTGGGCGCAGCTGATCTCGGCCTATGCGGTTCTGGGCGAGATCGAGACCGCAGGCTCGATCTGGGCCGAGGCGCAGATGGCCTTTGCCGCGTCGGAAGAGTCGATGGTGATCCTGACCCGGGCGGCGCTTTTGGCCGGGCTGCCTGTGGAGGCGCCGACCGAAGGTGGCGACGACAGCGACGCCGCCCCCGCACCGGAGGGTGACGACGAGGGTGGTGACGGCGAGGCCGGTCCCGAAGAGGGTGGCGCCGAGAATGCTACCGGGGCGGGCGATACCGCCCCATGATCTGCGCCAGCGCCGAGGATCTGGCCGCCGTCCTGCCGCCCCATGGCGCGCTGGCCGGCCTTGACCTTGGCACCAAGACGATCGGCGTCGCCGTCTCGGACGGGCTGCGCCATGTGGCCACCCCGCTCGAGACGATCCGGCGAAGCAAGTTCAGCCTCGATGCGGCCCGCCTGCTCGAGATCGCGGCACACCGGGCGCTGTGCGGTTTCGTGCTGGGCCTGCCGCTCAACATGGATGGATCCGAGGGGCCGCGCGCGCAATCGGCCCGCGCCTTCGCGCGCAACCTTGCGGGGCTGAGCGACCTGCCGATCCTTTTGTGGGACGAGCGCCTGTCCACGGTGGCGGCGGAACGCGCGCTGCTGGAGGCGGATACGTCTCGAAAGCGTCGCGCCGAGGTCATAGATCACGTCGCGGCCGGGTTTATCCTGCAGGGGTTGCTTGACCGGCTTGGCCATCTGAAGGGGGCGCCGTGACCCGACCTGATCCCTCCGACAAGATCTGGCCCTCAGACAAGATCTGGCAACGCGCCGAGATCGAAAGCCCCTGCATCAAGATCTGCGTCATCCATCCCGAGACGCGGCTCTGCCTGGGCTGTCACCGCACGATAGACGAGATCGGCGGCTGGTCGCGCCTGACCCCCGAGGCGCGCCGCAAGATCATGGACGACCTGCCCGCCCGCGACCCCCGCCCCACCGGCCGCCGCGGCGGTCGCGCGGCGCGGCTCGGGAAGGGCGACTAGGCGGGGTTTTCAGAGGGCTCCGGGGGCGAAGGCTCTTCGGGCGGCCCAAGGCTGGCTCGGGATCATCCTGAAGGCTGTGCCGCACGCCGCGCCGGATGCAGCGCGCCCCGCCCCTTTGCGCAAGAACCGGGTCGCGCGCGGCATCGGCCTCCGACAGAAGAGGGCAACCTTTTCGAGGATGCCCCGATGTTCGAGTTGACCCTTGCCCTGCTGATCTTCCTTCTGCCGCTGGCCTATAGCCCCGGACCGGGCAACATGGTCTTTGCCGCCATCGGCGGGCGCTTCGGCCTGCGCGGCTCGATCCCGGCGACGACCGGTTATCATCTGGCGACCCTCGTCGTCACGGCCGCCATCGGGCTTGGCTTCTCGGGGCTGGCGACCCTCAGCCCGGGCCTTTTCGATCTCATCCGCTTTGCCGGCGCGCTTTATGTGCTGTGGCTGGCCTGGGGGTTCCTGCGGGCGGGCGCCACGACCGCAACCGCAAAGGCGCGGCAGGCCAGTGCGCTGGACGGGGCGGTGCTGCTGCTGTTCAACCCGAAGGCCTATCTGATCATCGCCCTGATGTTCAGCCAGTTCCTGCCCGCCTCGGGGGCGCAGGATCCCGCGCTGATCCTCTGGATCACCGTGGTCTTTACCCTGAACAACCTTCTGGCCTTCGCCGTCTGGACCCTCGCGGGAGACCTCCTCACCCGGCGGTTTCGCAGCGCCTCGGGCGCGCGGGGCATGAACCTGATCTTCGGGGCGATGCTCGCCGCCGTGGCCCTCTGGATGCTGCTGCGCTGAGCCTTGCGCCCCCGGCCCCGTGGCCGCCCGCCGCTGCATCCGGCCCCGCACCGGCCTAACCGGCTTTGTCGTCCCCCAAAAGCCAGCCGCGAAGATTCGCTGTCTCCGGCCGGAACCAGGCGATCATCCGCCCCACCTCGTCCTCGCCATCGCCCTCCCCCCAGGGCGCGACGCCGTGGATCGACAGGCGATGCGCGAGGATCGCCTCGCCCGGCCCTGCGGTCAGGATGCGGCGGGGGCAGGTCTCGAAAACTTCGCGGCGCAGGGCGGCATAATCCTCGGTCAGATCCTCCGCCCCCCACAGCGCGGGCGCGATCCCGCCCAGACGCCGGATCAGCGCGGCCCGCACCAGATGGTGACTGCCCTCCCAGATGACGAAGGGCGCGGTCGCCTCTGTCACCTCGGTCAGCGGCAGGCCCAGCAGAAAGGCGTGATGCTCGCGCAGGTGGCGGCGGCGGGCGGGGCCTTCGGGCAGAAGGCCATCCAGATGCGCGGCGTCCCTGTCGCGGCGAAAGCGGTGGGCGGCCGGGCTTTCCTCGGCATCGCGGCGCGGATAGCCGGGATAGACCACCGAAAGCTGCGCCGGGTGCAGCGCGCCGCTCCACAGACCCTCCGCCTGCACGATCTCGCGCCAACTTCCCTCCAGCGGCACGCCCCCGACCGCGCCATCGGGCGCATTGGGCAGGGCATCGACGCCCACGAACCAGGTTTCGCCATGGCGCAGCCAGCGCGCCCGCATTGCAGGATCGGCGGTCACGCGGAGGGCGGCAGGCCGCGCGGCCTCGGCCCAGTGCAGCACCGCCGCCTCGCGCGGCAGACAGGCGAAGCCCCGCTCTCGCAGCTCGTCCCGCGGCTCTACCATCCGGCCGCCTTGCGCAGCATGTTCAGCGCCACCAGCGCCAGGAACACGCCAAAGATCCGGCGCAGCCGGGCCGCATCGGTGCGATGCGCCAGCGCCGCGCCCAGGGGCGCGGTGATCAGCGTCATCGCGATGACAAGGCCGAAGGCGATCAGGTTGACCGCCCCGAGCGTGAGCGGCGGCCGCCCCCCGGGCGGCATGGTCACGAACAGGAACCCGAGCACCGAGGGCACCGCGATCAGCACCCCGAACCCCGCCGCCGTCGCCACGGCACGATGCATCGGCGTGTTGTACAGCGTCAGGATCGGCACCCCGAACGACCCGCCGCCGATCCCCATGAGCACCGACAGAAACCCCACCCCCGGCGACAGCAGCGCCCGCAAGCCGCCCCCGGGCATCGCTGTTCCCAACCGCCAGTCCGACCGGCCCAGGATCATGTAAAGCGCGACCAGCGCCGCCAACCCGCCAAAGATCGCCTGCAGCGCGGTCGAGCGCAGTTGCGAGGCCAGCACCACCCCCGCGATCGCGCCCACCGCGATCCCCGGCGCCCAGCTTCGGATCACCGACCAGTCCACCGCCCCGCGCCGGTTATGCGCCAGAACCGAGCGGGTCGAGGTCACGATGATCGTCGCCAGCGAGGTCGCCAGACACATCTGCATCAGCTGCGGGCTGTCATAGCCCAGAATGGTGAAGACATAGAAAAAGGCCGGCACCAGCACGATGCCCCCGCCCACGCCCAGAAGCCCCGCAAGAATGCCCGCGAAGGCCCCTGTCGCCAGCAGCAGAAGCGCCATGAGCGCATAGAGACCGGGATCCGGCATGAGAGGCTCCTGCAAGCGGCCCCTGACCGGAAGGGAGAGGCCGGGACTGGACTGCCGGGGTGATACACAAGCGCCGCCCCCTCTGCCAGCGCCCCGTTGCACCCGTCCGTTGCACCCCGCCCGTTACACCCGTCCGCTGCACCCGTCCGTTGTGCCCGTCCGTTGCGCCCCGTCCGTTGTGCCCGTCCGCTGCACCCGTCCGCTGCGCCCGTCCGTTGCGCCCCGCCTCAGGCCGCCGCCGCCCCTGCCCCGACCTCGGCCAGAGCGCGGGCCAGAACCTCGGGCCCGGCCCCGTCCTTGACCGCCTCGGTCGACAGCACCCGCCGCCAGCCCCGCGCCCCGGGCCGGCCCGAATAGAGGCCCAGCATGTGCCGCGTCACCTGATGCAGCCGCCCGCCCGCGGCCAGATGCGCCTCGATATGGGGCAGCATCTCCTCGACCACCTCGGCGGGCGATTTCACCCGCCCCTCGCCCCAGATCCGCAGATCGGCCGCGCCCAGAACCTCCATCGGCTGATGATAGGCCGCCCGCCCGATCATCACCCCATCAAGCCCCGCCTCGAGAAAGCCCATCGCCTCGTCCAGCGTCGCGATGCCGCCGTTGACGCAGATGGTGAGGTGCGGAAAGGCCCGCTTCATCTCGGCCACCAGCGGATAGTCAAGCGGCGGCACCTCGCGGTTTTCCTTCGGCGAAAGGCCCTGCAGCCAGGCCTTGCGGGCATGGATCACGAAACGGCTCACACCGGCCGCGCTGACGGTTTCCAGAAAGCGCGGCAAGACCTCGCGCGGCTCCTGCTCGTCCACGCCGATGCGGCATTTGACGGTGACGGGCACATCGACGACGGCCTGCATGGCCGCCACGCAGTCGGCCACCAGCGCGGGCTGTTCCATCAGCACGGCCCCGAAGCAACCCGATTGCACCCGGTCCGAAGGGCAGCCGCAGTTCAGGTTGATCTCGTCATAGCCCCGCTCCGCCCCGATCCGCGCCGCCTCTGCCAGAAGCGCGGGATCGTTGCCGCCCAGTTGCAGCGCGACGGGATGCTCGACCGGATCGAACCCCAGAAGGCGGTCACGGTCGCCATGGATCACGGCCCGGTCTGTCACCATCTCGGTATAAAGCAGCGCGCGCGCCGAGATGGCCCGGTGCAACCGGCGGCAATGGCGGTCGGTCCAGTCCATCATGGGGGCGACGCTCAGTCTTGCGGCGTTGGCTGCAGTGTCTTTCTTCATCTTTGTCAGCGGACCGGCGCTCGATCCTCTGTCCTGTTCCTGTGTCATGCGTTGCAAGTCTTGCCCGTTCTCTGCACCCCTCTACAGCACAGGTTCTAGCAAAAGGCCGCCCCGTTGTAGAGCCGTGCGGAGCATCATTCTGCAAAGGCGCCAGGACGGCAGGATCGGCCGGCTTGCCCCGGTCGCGGTCGCCTTGATCGAGGCGCGGGGCAAGGTCCGGCCGATGCCCAGGGTGCCGGACCGGATCTTCCCCTGGTCCACCGATGCGGGTCGCGTCGTCGAAACGCTCAGTCGTTGCGTCTGACTGGGCTTCGCGTCTGGGTGGGCGTCGCACGCGCCATCACTTTTGCCTAGCAAAAGAAACTTTTGATAGGTATAGTCGTGCCAAGCAAAACCTGAAGATGATTGGCATGACCTCTCTCAGCAGCATCGCGATGAGCGCCTATACGGATCTTGTGCGGCTCCTGAAGGATGACGCACTTTCCGGAATCGAAGGCGCGCCGACGCTGAAGCAGCGGGGCGACAAGGGCTATTGGTATGCCGCCCGCCGCGTCGGGTCCGAGATGCGCTTCACCTATATCGGCGAAGACACGGCCGAGACCCAGGCTCGCATCGCGCAACTCGAAGACCTGCGCAGAACCGCCAAGGACCGGCAGGCAACACGTTCAAGGCTCGTGCGGTTGCTGCGCGCCGAAGGCATGACGCCGACGGATCGGGCGACAGGCTCGATCCTGTCGGCCATGGCCGACGCGGGGACGTTCCGTCTGGGTGGGACGCTGGTCGGCACCAACGCCTTCCGTCTCTACGAGGGCGAGCTGGGCCTCCGCCTGCCTTTGGGGGGCATGGCCAATACCGGCGACATCGACATCGCGCAGTTCCGCAAGCTCAGCCTCGCGCTGGAAGATCACGTCGATCCGGGCATGGCCGAGACATTCTCGGCGCTGAAATTCGCCCCCTTGCCCGGGGTCGCGCCGGGCCGCACATGGCGCTGGTCGCAAGGGGGCAGCGGGCAACTGGTGGAATTTCTCACGCCCGCCTTCGGGGAAGAAACCATCCACGACCTGCCCGCCCTTGGCGTCAGCGCGCAGGCGCTGAACTACCTTAACTTCCTGATCGCCGAACCGATCCACGCGGCCGCCCTCTACCGCGCCGGCATCCTCGTGCAGGTGCCGCGCCCCGAGCGTTTCGCGATCCACAAGCTGATCATCGCAGACCGTCGCCGCGATGGCGCAGGCAGCCTCAAGGCCGCCAAGGATCGGGAACAGGCCGCATTCCTGATCGCGGCATTGGCCGAGGACCGGCCCGATGAGTTGCGGCAGGCCCATGCCTCGGCCATGTCCACAGGCCCGCGCTGGCGCGCACATATCGGAAATGCGCTGCAAAGACTGCCGGAGACCCGGGCCATCCTCGAAAACCTGGCCGCCTGAACCGCGCCCCGGCCGACGCCGGCGACGAAACCCAGATCGACGCCATCCTTGCCAGACCCGGAACCGCAGTCCGGCCTGGCGACATGACGACCGCACTTGCCCCTGCCCGGGAGGCCTGCGACCATGTTCCCGAGCCGAAATCAGCCCAGGGCTGGTGACGAAAGCAAATGAACCGAGAAGGCCCCCCATGTCCAAGATCGTCATCACCGTATCGGGACGTGATTGGCCGGCTTCGGCTCTGGTCGAGTTCAAGCGCTTGACCGGGGTCGCGCCGGCGACGGTCAAAGCCGCGGGGAAAGATCGGCCCTTGATCGAGCGCGCGCTGTTTCTGAATGACCACCCCGCCGTGGCAGGTCTGTTGCGGGCTGTGATTGCCTTGGATCGGGCGGAAAGCCTTGGGTCGGGCTACTTCGAACTGGAACCCGATGAAGACTTCGCCACCGCACCGCCGGACCATTGTCGCATCGATGCCGATGTGCTGAGCCGTATCCTGGCCGAAGCTGACGATCAGTTTGCCTGAATGATCGCCGCTGCTTTTGGCCTGGAAGGATATGGGACAGCGGACCGGGCAGGAGTATCGTGAATTGCATCGGCACTTCAGGGACGGGAAATTCAGAACACCGCAATTCCTTGGTGACTGCCGAAAACCCGGGAAACCGCCATCCCGAGGCCCCCTCTGCAAACCGACCCCCGTGTTCAAGACCGAGTGCTGACCTGATGACGCCCGCACCGCCTGGGCCTCTGGGGTGCGAGCCTCGCCCTGGCTAACCCCTGCCCCACGCCCTTGCGACCTCGCGCCCCTCGCCCGGCGCGTGGCCGGGCCGGCGGGCTAGCTCGGTCGCTCTTCGGCCTGCACGCGCGGCAGGCTGGCGCCGGAGGAGGGCGTTTCGATGTCGGGGCCGTCGATCAATCGGTCGGGCCGGGCAAGCGCGGTCAGCCTGGCGCGATCGGTGATGATGACCCGCATGCCGTCGAGCTTGACCCCGTCGCCTTCCAGAGCCTTGAGGGTGCGGCTCAGGTTCTCCGGCGTCATGCCCAGATAGCTTGCGAGAAGCCTTTTCTCGACCGGCAGGCTGTAGCTGGTCGCATTGCCGGCCTGGATCGACTGGTGCAACAGATACGAGGCGATCCTCTCGCGCGAGCTGCGCAGCTTCAGGCCCTTGGCATGGCGCACCACCGAGCGATAGCACCCGGCCAGTTCATGGATGACCGATACGGCGAATTCCGTGTCGCGCCGAAAGACCGCGCGCAGGTCCGAGGACGGGACAAGAATGATGCGCGAACGCTCGAGCGTCCGGGCCGACATCAGATAGGGCGCATCCTTGATGCAGGCGGCAAGGATGAAGGTGCCGACGGGGCGGACCACGGCCATGGTACAGTCGCGCCCGCCCCATTGGGCATAGAGTTCGACCGAGCCCTCGATCACCACATGCAGGAAATCGGCCGGGTCGCCCTGCCGCATCAGCTCCAGCCCCGACGGAAAGGCCTGCGCATAGGCGCCCTGCATCAATGTCTCGAAATTCGCCTGAAGCATGTCGCGAAACAGCGGCAGGTGGCGGATCTCGGGCAGTTCCTGAGGGCGCATCGGGCCGTCTCCGCGATTCGTCGCTTGATATTTATCACCTCAATTCTTGATGTTCTCAACCCATCCATCCGGATTTCGTGGGGGCCCGAAAGGACATCCTTTCAAGGGCGACCCCACAGCCGACAAGACCGGTCGCTTTTCGGATCAGGCCGCCCTTCGGTTTGATCTGGATCAGGTTCCTGCGCGGCGCGCTGCTCCTTTCGTGCCGCAAGGCGGGTCGCTTTGCCCGCCCTCCGTGCAAGGAACAGCCGATGAATCTGATGCTCGCCTATGACAGTTCGCGCAATGCGCGGATCGCGCTCGACACGGTCAAGAGCATGTTCGCGCAGATCCGGCCCGACGTGACCTTGATATCCGTCGTCGAGGATGTGGGCTCGAGCACCGCGGGCGTCGACGACATGTTCAACGATCAGTATCAGGCCCAGAAGGCAGGCGCCGAAACCGCAGCCGCCGAGCTTCTGGCCGAGGGCTGGAGCGCGCGCGTGCTGCTGGCCGAGGGCGATGCGCGCAAGATGATCCTGCGCGCGACCGAGGAACGCAAACCCGACCTTCTGGTCATGGCGCGCCACAGCCACAAGCCCGATGTCGGGCCGCTGGGGTTCATCGCCAAGCGGCTGGATGCGCTGGTCGAGGAATTCGACCACATGACCTTTGGCTCGACCAGCGCCTTTCTGGCCCGGCGCGTGACCTGCCCGATCCTGATCATCCCCACCCATGCCGAGTGAGCGGCCCGTCGCCGGACGCACGCCCCCTCCCCGCCGATTGCAGGAATTTCCCGATGAGAGTCAGTGACCTCTTCCGGTTCAGGAACGCCGAGATCAAGGCGCTTCACCTGACCTGGATCGCCTTCTTCATGTCGTTCTACGTCTGGTTCAACATGGCCCCGCTGGCCAGCTCGATGCTGGCCTCGAACGACTGGCTGACCCGCGACGACATCCGCCTTTTCGCCATCGCCAATGTCGCGCTGACCATACCGGCGCGCATCATCGTCGGCATGGCGCTGGACCGGTTCGGCCCGCGCCGGGTGTTTTCGGTGCTGATGATCCTGATGGCGATCCCGACGCTGGTCTTTGCCTTCGGCACGTCGCGCGAAGTGCTGTTCATGTCGCGCCTTGTACTGTCGTCGATCGGTGCCAGCTTCGTGGTGACGATCCACATGATCGCGCTGTGGTTTCCGCCGCGCTCGATCGGCTTTGCCGAGGGGTTCGGCGCGGGCTGGGGCAATTTCGGCTCGGCCGCCGCGGCCATGACGCTGCCCACCATCGCGCTGCACATCTATGGCGGGCCCGAGGGCTGGCGCTGGGCCATCGCCACTTCGGGGCTGGTGATTGCCGCTTACGGCCTGTTCTACTGGTTCGCCATCACCGACGGGCCCAGCCGCGACACCCACAAGAAGCCGCGCAAGGCCTCGGCGCTCGAGGTTTCGAGCTGGGGCGATCTGGTGATGCTGTGCATCTTCACCCTGCCGATGGTCGGGATCCTGTCGATCCTTGTCTATCGGGTGCAGCTGATGGGCTATATCGACGCGCTGACGGCGGCGATCTGCTATCTGGCCATCGCCGTGATCGTGACCTGGCAGGTCTGGCAGGCGATCCGGGTCAATGTGCCGATCCTGAAGAAAGGCGTGCCCGAGGACGACAGGTATCCGTTCACTTCCGTCGCCGCGCTGAACATCACCTATTTCGCCAATTTCGGCGCGGAGCTGGCCGTCGTGTCGATGCTGCCGATGTTCTTTCAGGAAACCTGGGGGCTGAGCGCGGTCGCCGCCGGCGTGATCGCGGCCAGTTTTGCCTTCGTCAACCTCTTCGCGCGGCCCATGGGCGGGCTGGTCTCCGACCGCTTCGGCAACCGGCGCTTCGTGATGATGGCCTATATGCTGGGCATCGCCATCGGCTTTGCGATGATGGGCCTGCTGAATTCAAGCTGGCCGCTGGTCATCGCCATCGCCATCACCATCCTGTGCAGCTTCTTCGTGCAAGGCGCCGAGGGCGCGACCTTCGGCATCGTCCCCTCGATCAAGCGGCGCGTGACGGGGCAGATCTCGGGCATGGCGGGGGCCTACGGGAACGTGGGCGCGGTCTTCTACCTCTTTGTCTTCATGTTCGTCGATGCCTCGACCTTCTTCTTCATCATCGCGGGCGGGGCCTTCCTCAGCTGGGTGGTCTGCTGGCTCTGGCTGAAAGAGCCCGAGGGCGGCTTCGGCGAGGAATATGTCCTCTCGTCGGTCGACCATGCCATCGCCGACGAGGCCCGGCAAAAGCGCGAGGCCGAGGCCGAGTTGGTGACGCTGTTCGGCGGCGCCCAAAGGGTCGCGCTGGCCGAACGCGGCGACGGGCTGACCGTGACCGCCCGCTTCTCCGACCTGCAGGATCTGCGCGCCGCCCTGGCCCGGCTGAAGAAGCCGCCCCGGCCCGACACTGCCGCCCAGCCTGCCGAATGATTGACCGACACCATGACCGGCCGTCCCAGGAAAGGACCGATGCCATGACCTCTACCACCCCCGATCCGGCGCGGAACCCCGGCACATGGCTGCCGCACTGGGAGCCCGAGAACACCGCCTTCTGGGAAACCCAGGGCAAGGCGCGCGCCTGGACGACGCTGATCCTGACCACCGCCGCGCTGACCATGGCCTTCATCACCTGGTTTCTGGTCTCGGCACTTGTCGTGCGGCTGCCGCAGATCGGTTTCCAGTTCACCGCCTCGCAACTGTTCTGGCTGGCCGCCATGCCGGGCCTGGCGGGCGGGTCACTGCGGCTGGTCCACATGTTCCTGGTGCCGATCTACGGCACGCGGCATGTGATCTCGCTCAGCACCCTGTCGCTGCTGATCCCGCTCACGGGCTGGTTCTATGCCGTCCAGAACCCGGCAACCCCCTATTGGGTGCTGATGCTGCTGGCCTTCCTCGCGGGCCTTGGCGGGGGCAACTTCAGCTCCTTCATGCCCTCGACCTCGATGTTCTTTCCCAAGCGCCTGCAGGGCACCGCGCTGGCCATTCAGGCGGGCGTGGGCAATTTCGGGGTCTCGGTCGTGCAGTTCGTGACGCCCTGGGTGATCGGCTTTGCGCTTCTGGGCGGCATGGCCTGGCTGGGCGAGCCGCAGACCATGACCCGCGCCGGCGTCGAGAGCCAAATCTACCTGCAGAACGCGCCCCTCGTGATGATCCCCTTCGTCGCCGTCTTCGGAATCACGGCCTGGATCTTTCTGAAGTCGATCCCGATCACCTCGAATTTCGCCGAGCAGTTCGACATCTTCAGGAACGGCCACACCTGGGCGCAGACCTCGCTTTACATCATGACCTTCGGCGCCTTTTCGGGCCTGGCGGCGACCTTTCCGCTGCTGATCCGGCTGATCTATGGCGACTATGACGGGGCGCCCGATCCGCTGGCCTGGGCGTTCTGGGGTCCGCTGATCGGCTCGGCCAGCCGGGTCGTCGCGGGGCCGGTCTCGGACCGCTTCGGCGGCGCGCGGGTCACGCATTGGGCGGGGCTGGGGATGCTGCTCTGCGCGGGCCTGGTGGCCTGGATCGTGACCGGGGCCGACAGCCTTGCCTCTTTCCCGATGTTCGTCACGGGCATGCTGGCGCTGTTCTTCTTCGCGGGGATCGGCAATGCCTCGACCTTCAAGCAGATGCCGATGCTGTTCGCACCGCGCCAGGCCGGAGGGGTGATCGGCTTCACCGCCGCCATCGCCGCCTATGGCCCGTTCCTCTTCGGGATGCTCTTCGCCTGGTCCTTCGCGGCGTTCAGCTCGGCCGCGCCGGTCTTCTGGGGGCTGGCGGTCTTCTTTGCCTTCAACGTCGCGCTGAACTGGGCGCTTTACGCCCGCCGGAACGCGCCCTTCCCCTGCTGAATGCCCGGCCGGGGGGCGCGATAGACGCGCCGCCCGGCCCCAACCCCGAACCGAAACGGAGACAATCCGATGAGCCATCTTCTGGATCGCCTGAACTTCCTGAAAACGCTCCGCAAGGACATGTTCGCAGGCGGTCACGGCCAGACCACGATCGAGAACCGCGATTGGGAGGACAGCTACCGAAAGCGCTGGCAGCACGACAAGATCGTGCGTTCGACCCATGGGGTGAACTGCACCGGGTCGTGTTCCTGGAAGATCTATGTCAAATCCGGGATCGTCACCTGGGAAACCCAGCAGACCGATTATCCCCGCACCCGGCCTGACCTTCCCAACCACGAACCGCGCGGCTGCGCGCGCGGCGCAAGCTACAGCTGGTATCTTTACAGCGCCAACCGGGTGAAGACGCCGCTGGTGCGCGGCCGGCTGATGCGGCTCTGGCGCGAGAAGCGCAGGACGCTGAGCCCGGTGCAGGCCTGGGCCGAGATCCAGAATGACCCGGAAGCCCGCGCCTCTTACGTCAAGACCCGCGGCAAGGGCGGCTTCGTCCGCGCCAGCTGGGACGAGGTGACAGAGCTGACCGCCGCCGCCAATGCCTGGACGGCAAAGGAATACGGCCCCGACCGGGTCTTCGGCTTCTCGCCGATCCCGGCCATGTCGATGGTCAGCTATGCGGCGGGCTCGCGCTACCTGTCGCTTCTGGGCGGCACCTGCATG
>JBHYFN010000024.1:0-59273 GCA_051859505.1 Paracoccaceae bacterium | reverse complement strand
ACCTCGGTCGAACATGGGGCGACGCGGATCAACATCGTCGACACCCCCGGCCACGCCGATTTCGGCGGCGAGGTGGAGCGGATCCTGTCCATGGTCGACGGTGTCGTCCTGCTGGTCGATGCCGCCGAAGGGCCGATGCCGCAGACCAAATTCGTCACCTCCAAGGCGCTGGCCCTTGGCCTGCGCCCCATCGTGGTGCTGAACAAGGTCGACAAGCCCGATGCCGAACCCGACCGCGCGCTGAACGAGGTCTTCGACCTCTTCGCAGCCCTGGGCGCCACGGACGAACAGCTTGATTTCCCGCATCTTTACGCCTCGGGCCGGTCCGGCTGGGCCGATACCGCCCTCGATGGCCCGCGCGAGAACCTCAACGCGTTGTTCGACCTGATCGTCGCCCATGTGCCCGCGCCCCGCCAGCGCGCCGCCCTTGGCCAGCCGTTCCGGATGCTGGCGACCACGCTTTCGGCCGACCCCTTCATCGGGCGCATCCTGACGGGGCGCGTGGAATCCGGCACGCTGAAGGCGGGCGAGACGGTCAAGGCCCTGTCGCGCGATGGCGAGAAACTCGAACAATTCCGCGTCTCCAAGATCCTCGCCTTCCGCGGCCTCGGCCAGCAGGCGATCGAGCTTGCCGAGGCGGGCGATATCGTCACGCTCGCCGGCATGTCCAAGGCGACCGTGGCCGACACGATCTGCGCGCCCGAGATCGACATCCCCCTGCCCGCCCAGCCCATCGACCCGCCGACGATCAGCGTCACCTTCGGCATCAACGACAGCCCTCTCGCGGGCCGCGATGGCAAGAAGGTCCAGTCCCGCGTCATCCGCGAGCGTCTGCTGCGCGAGGCCGAGGTGAATGTCGCGATCAAGGTGACGGACACACCCGGCGGCGAGGCGTTCGAGGTTGCCGGGCGCGGCGAATTGCAGATGGGCGTGCTGATCGAGAACATGCGCCGCGAGGGGTTCGAACTGTCGATCTCGCGCCCGCAGGTCCTGTTCCGCGAGGAAGGCGGCCAGCGGCTTGAACCGGTCGAGGAAGTGACCATCGACGTCGATGACGAGTTTTCCGGCGTGGTGATCGAGAAACTGACCGGCGCGCGCAAGGGCGATCTGGTCGAGATGAAACCCGCAGGGTCAGGCAAGACCCGGATCATCGCCCATGTGCCCTCGCGCGGGCTGATCGGTTATCAGGGCGAGTTTCTGACCGACACCCGCGGGACCGGCGTGCTGAACCGCATCTTCCACGGCTGGACCCCGCACAAGGGCCCGATCCAGGGCCGCCGGCAGGGGGTGCTGATCTCGATGGAGAACGGCACGGCCGTGGCCTATGCGCTCTGGAACCTCGAGGAGCGGGGTCGGATGTTCATCAATCCGCAGGATCCGGTCTATGAGGGCATGATCATCGGCGAGCATTCGCGCGACAACGATCTCGAGGTGAACCCGCTCAAGGGCAAGAAACTGACCAACATCCGCGCCTCGGGTTCGGACGAGGCGGTGCGGCTCACGCCGCCGGTGCAGATGAGCCTCGAACAGGCGATCGCCTATATCGACGATGACGAACTGGTCGAGGTGACGCCGAACGCGATCCGGCTGCGCAAGCGCTTCCTTGACCCGCATGAACGCAAGCGCCAGGCCCGCGCCGCGAGCTGACGGAGCCGCGGGAAATTTGCGGAGAAATTTGGCCAATTGTCCCCGCCCCCCCCGCCCCCCCCCGGCCTCCGGTCCGGGCCGGACCCGCAAATTTGGCCAAATTTGCGCGCGCCCCCTCAGGCGGGGGGCGCCTCCTCGACGATCACCAGCTCCCGCGTGGCCGCCCCTTTCGCAAAGCCAAGCGCCTCCTGATAGGCGGCCGAGAAATAGCACTCCCGCGCCGCCTGCAGCGACGGAAACCGCGCCACCACATTGCGCGGCCGGTCCGGCCCCTCAAGCTGCTCATAGGCCCCGCCGCGGGCCAGAAACACGCCCCCATGATCGGCAATCGCCACCGTGGCCCGCCTGGCATATTCGCCATAAGCCTCGGCATCATGCACGACAACATGGGCAATCCAGAGCGCGCTCATCCCAATCCCTCCAGAACTGATTCCGCCGCCCGCACCGCGGCCTCGGCATTGGCGGCACTCGCAGCCCCCCCCTGCGCCAGATCGGGCCGCCCGCCACCGCCCTTGCCGCCAAGCTCCGCCACGGCCGCGCGCAACAGATCGACGGCCGAGACCCGCCCCGTCAGATCCGCCGTCACACCGGCGGCAACCGCCGCCTTGCCCTCGGCCTCGGCGATCAGCAGCACCACGCCCGAGCCGATCTCGGCCTTGATCCCGTCAACCAGCGCCGGCAGATCCTTGCCCGTCACACCCGAGAGAACCTGCGCCCGGAAGGCGATCCCGCCCACCGTCTTCGCCTCGCCCCCGGCCTTGCCGCCGCCCATCGCCAGATCGCGCCGCAACTGCGCCACCTCGTTCTCCAGCGCGCGCCGCTCGGCCGCCAGCGCCCGGACCCGCTCCACCACCTCGCCCAGGGGCGCCTTCAGAACGCCCGCCACCTCGGCCAACATCCTCTCGCGCCCCGCCAGATGATCCAGCGCGGCCTGCCCCGTCAGCGCCTCGACCCGGCGCACCCCGGCGCTCGAGGCGCTGTCCGAAAGCAACACGAAGGCCCCGATATCCCCCGTCCGCGCCACATGCGTGCCGCCACAAAGCTCCAACGAATAGGTCGCCCCATCCGCCCCCTTGCCCGAACCCGACAGCCGCCCCATCGAGACGACCCGCACCTCATCCCCGTATTTCTCGCCAAAAAGCGCCTGCGCCCCGAGGCTGCGGGCATCGTCCGGCGTCATGATCCGCGTCTCGACCGGGCTGTTCTGCCGGATCATCGCATTCACCTCGGCCTCGGCTCCCCGCATCTCGGCCTCGCTCAGACCCTTGCCGTGGCTGAAATCGAACCGCAGCCTGTCGGGCGCATTGAGCGATCCGCGCTGCGCCACATGATCGCCCAGCGCGCGCCGCAGCGCCTCGTGCAACAGATGCGTGGCCGAGTGATTGGCCCGGATCGCACCGCGCCGCCCATGATCGACCTCGAGCTTCGCAGGCTGGCCGCGCACTATCGTGCCCGACTGCATCGTCGCAAAGTGCACAATGAGTCCGGCAAACTTCTTTGTATCGGTAACTTGTGCCAGGCCAGTATCGGTTCGGATCCAACCTGTGTCGCCGACCTGACCTCCCGATTCGCCGTAGAACGGGCTCTGGTTGAGAACGATCTTGACCTTTCCCGGTGGTTCAGCGCTGCCCACTTCGTCCATATTCCAGACGATGGCCACGATCTGCCCCTCGGCACTTTCCAGGTCATAGCCCAGGAACTCGGTCACGCCATGCGCCTCGGCGATGTCGTACCAGAGGCTCGCATCCGCCGCCTCGCCCGTCCCGGCCCAGGCCGCACGCGCCTTGGCCTTCTGCTCGGCCATGGCGGCATCGAAGCCCGCCACATCCACGCCGCGCCCCTTCTCGCGCAGCGCATCCTGCGTCAGGTCCAGCGGGAAACCGTACGTATCGTAAAGCCGGAACGCCGTCGCCCCGGGCAGGTCCGCCCCTTCGCCCAGCCCCTCAAGCTCTTCGTCCAGCAGCCGCAACCCCCGATCCAGCGTCTGCTTGAACCGCGTCTCCTCGGCCCGGAGCGTCTCTTCGATCAGCGCGCGCGCCTGCCCCAGCTCCGGGTAAGCCGCCCCCATCTCCTGCACCAGCGCCGGCACCAGCCGGTGCATCACCGGATCCTTCGCCCCCAGAAGATGCGCATGCCGCATCGCCCGCCGCATGATCCGGCGCAGCACATAGCCCCGCCCCTCGTTCGACGGCATCACCCCATCCGCAATCAGGAACGAGGTCGAGCGCAGGTGATCCGCGATCACCCGATGATGCGTCTTGCCAGGCCCGTCCGGATCGGTCGAGGTCGCATGGGCCGAGGCCTCGATCAGAGCGCGCAGAAGGTCGGTGTCGTAATTGTCATGCTTGCCCTGCAGAAGCGCGCCGATCCGCTCCAGCCCCATGCCGGTGTCGATCGACTGCATGTCGAGCACCCGAAGCGAGCCATCCTCCATCTGCTCGTTCTGCATGAAAACCAGGTTCCAGATCTCGATGAACCGGTCCCCGTCCTCCTCGGCGCTGCCCGGCGGGCCGCCCCAGATGCTCGGCCCATGGTCATAGAAGATCTCGGTGCAGGGCCCGCAGGGCCCGGTCGGCCCCATCCGCCAGAAATTGTCGTCGGTCGGGATGCGGATGATCCGCTCGTCCGGCAGACCCGCCACCTTCTTCCAGATCCCCGCCGCCTCGTCATCGGTGTGATAGACCGTGACGAGAAGCTTCGACTTGTCGATCCCGAAATCCCGCGTCAGCAGTTCCCAGGCAAAGGGGATCGCGTCGGACTTGAAATAATCCCCGAAGCTGAAATTCCCCAGCATCTCGAAAAAGGTATGATGCCGCGCGGTATAGCCCACATTGTCCAGGTCATTGTGCTTGCCGCCTGCCCGCACGCATTTCTGCGCGGTCGTGGCGCGGCGATAGTCGCGCGTCTCGATCCCGGTGAACAGGTTCTTGAACTGCACCATGCCCGAATTGGCGAACATGAGCGTGGGATCGTTGCGCGGCACCAGCGGCGACGAGGCCACCACCTCATGCCCGTTGCGGGCAAAGAAATTCAGAAAGGTCGAACGGATCTCGGAAAGGCTGGTCATGGCATTCCTGTGCGGTCCCGTCAGCCAAAGCTCTGGCGACCCGGCTGCAATATCGCCCCCGCCCCGGCGGGTCCAGCCTCCTTGCACATGAGGCGGCGCCCATGACCGCGCCCTGCCGCTTCTTTTGTTCTCAAATATCCCGGGGGGGCCGCGTCAGCGGCGGGGGGCAGAGCCCCCCTGATCCGCCTCACATCTCGACGAGGTCGTCATCCTCGCCCGAGGCCCCGTCGACCATATCGAAATCAAGCCCATGCGCCGCGCGGATCTTGTCCTCGATCTCGGTCGCCATGGCACGATGCTCCTTCAGGAAGGTCTTGGCATTCTCGCGCCCCTGCCCGATCCGCTCGTCCCCATAGGAAAACCAGGCGCCCGATTTCTCGACCACGCCGGCCTTGACGCCAAGATCCAGGATTTCGCCGGTCTTCGAGATGCCCTCGCCATACATGATGTCGAACTCGACCTCCTTGAACGGCGGGGCCACCTTGTTCTTGACCACTTTCACCCGGGTCGCATTTCCCACCACCTCGTCGCGGTCCTTGATCGCGCCGATCCGGCGGATATCAAGCCGGACGCTGGCATAGAATTTCAGCGCATTGCCCCCGGTCGTCGTCTCGGGGCTGCCGAACATCACGCCGATCTTCATCCGGATCTGGTTGATGAAGATCACCATGCAGTTCGAACGGTTGATCGAGCCCGTGAGCTTGCGCATCGCCTGGCTCATCAGGCGCGCATGCACACCCACCGACGAATCGCCCATGTCGCCCTCGAGCTCGGATTTCGGCGTCAGCGCCGCCACCGAATCGACCACCACAAGGCTGACCGCGCCCGAGCGCACCAGCGTATCGACAATCTCGAGCGCCTGTTCCCCCGTATCGGGCTGCGAGATCAGAAGCTCGTCGAGGTTCACGCCCAGCTTCTTGGCATATTGCGGGTCAAGCGCATGTTCGGCGTCGACAAAGGCACAGACCCCGCCCGCCTTCTGCGCCTCGGCCACCGCATGCAGCGTCAGCGTCGTCTTGCCAGAGCTCTCCGGCCCATAGATCTCGATGATCCGGCCCTTCGGCAGCCCGCCGATGCCCAAAGCGATGTCGAGGCCCAGAGACCCGGTCGAGATCGCCTCGATCTCGGCCATCTGGTTCTGGCCGCCCAGCTTCATGATCGAGCCCTTGCCGAACTGGCGCTCGATCTGTTGCAGCGCGCTTTCCAGCGCCTTGGCCCTGTCGGCCGATTTCTTGTCGCTCATCGTGAGAAGGTCTGCCGTTGCCATGTTCGCCATCCTTATTCCATAGCCCGTATCCGGCGGCAATCGCCGCCTTGTGTTCCCGCCTTGTTCCCGTTCATGGGATCAAAACAGGAACATTTCAAGTCAATTCTTCCGAACCACCGTCTTCCGAAACTGGTTAAGGAGTGGTTTATGCCACAGGGGCGGGGCCGATGATCACGCGCGCCCGGCGCCAACGCAGCGAAGGAGGTCGAAATGCTGGTGTTCTGGAAAGAGCGGCTGGTCTTCCTTGCGGTGCCCAAGACCGGCACGACCGCGCTGGAAGGCGTGCTGGCGCCACGGGCCTCGCTGGTCCTGCGCGACCCGCCGACGCTGAAACACGCGCCGCTTTATCGCTATCAGCGCTTCATCCTGCCGCTTCTGGCCGTCGGCGGCTCCGGCACCACCCCGCCGGAGTTCGAGACACTTGCCGTGATCCGTCATCCGGTGGACTGGCTGTCAAGCTGGT
The DNA here is from genome assembly GCA_051859505.1 of Paracoccaceae bacterium. Classification (GTDB taxonomy): domain Bacteria; phylum Pseudomonadota; class Alphaproteobacteria; order Rhodobacterales; family Rhodobacteraceae; genus JAFIEN01. Next base: position 52,829 of record JBHYFN010000024.1, on the reverse strand, counting down.
ATCGCTATCGCCACCGCGACGACCTTGCCGGTCATCCCAACAGCACGCGAGACCTGAGCTTTGACGACTTCGTCCTTGAATATACCAAGGGCAAGCCGGCCCCCTGTGCCGCCGTGGGCAGTCAGGCGAAATTCGCGGGCTGGGGCGGGGCGGATCGCGTGACCCATCTGTTCCGCTACGAGGCGCCCGAGGCGCTGCATGGCTTTCTGAACGACAGGCTGGGCGTGACGGTCGATCCGCCCCGACGCAATGTCTCGCCCCGGCTCGAGACACCGCTTTCGGCCGATGTCGCGGCGCGGCTGCAGGACCGCAGGCCCGAGGAATTCGAGGTCTGGGAAAGCGCCCGCGCCGGATAGGCTGCGCCTCTGACGCGGCTGGTGGCTCTCTCGGGCGGCTCTCTCAGGCGGCGTCCAGACCTTCCAGCGCCTCGGGCGCCACCCCGCGCCTGAGCGCGCTGTCGCGCACCGCGTCGCGCAACGTGGGGCTGCGCTTCATCAGCCGCAGGAAGCGCGTCTCGTCCAGCGCCAGCAGCACGCCATGGGTCAACGCCTTGACCTCGCCGCGCCGGGGGCGGCGGCTGAGCAGGGCCAATTGGCCGAACATCTCGCCCCGGCCAAGGCGAAGGGACTGGCTGCCCGCCTCGATCTCGACCGCGCCCGAGGCGATGAAATAGACCGAGGAGGGCACCGTGTTGCGCGGCAAGATCACCTCGCCGGGAGAGACGAAGCGGGTGGTCAACTGCCGTGACAGAGCCCGGCGGGCGCGGGGATCAAGATCGGCAAAGATCGGAAACTGCGTGATGAGATCCACCTTCTGCATCGCCAGATCCAGCTTGGGGCGCTTCTGCGCCTCGAGCCGGCGGGCATCGAGATCGGCCAGCAGGGTGGCGTGAACCTCGGGGCCGATCAGGCCCTCGTCGCGCAGCGCATCATATTCGCGCTCTTCGATCCGAAGCGCGGTCGAGCGGATGAAGCGCCGCTCGAGCCGTTCGGCATAGCCGGGATATTGCAGCCTTAGCCCGTCAAGCGCGCGCTCGACCTCTTCGCCGCGGCGTTCAAGCAGTTCATGCAGCAGATCGGCCACGCGGCGGCCATGGATGCGGCGGATGCGTCCGTCGATGAAGCCGTGCATGTCGCGCAGGATCAGGCGCTGCATCAGGAGGATCTCGAACCGGTCGGCGGTCAGCCGTTCCAGCGGCGCCGATAGGCCGACAAGGTTGTGCAGCCGCAGGGCGAAACGCTGGATGCCGGCGCGCCCCATCGCATCGCGCGCGGCGCGGCGATAGCCGGTGCGCCCGCCCACCCGCGTCATCTCGATCAGCCGGTCGGCGCTGGCCAGCGCGATCTCGGCCATCCGGCCCGAGATGTCGCGCTCGCGCATCCGGGCAAGGATCATGTCGCGCTCGGCCCCGGCCAGCGCGATCAGGCCGAGGGTGATCCGGTCGCGGTCCAGAAGCTCCTCGCTTTCCTCGGCCGCGCGGACCGCCTCGTCCATCCTCTCGGCAAAGCCCTTGGCTTCGGAGCGGACGATCTCGCGCGTCAGGCCGTAATTCTCGGTCGTCTGGGCCACATTCTCGCGCGTGCTTTGCAGGGCCACGGCGATGACCTGATTGGCCAGCGCCGCATCAAGCGGCGAGAGGCGATCGAGCCCCAGCCGCCGGATGATCCAGCGCAGCGTCGTGCCCTGCGCGATCAGCGTGAAAAGGACAAAGCCGGTCGCCAGGATCCCGACAAGGCGGCGCACTTCGGGGGCGACGAACAGGTTTTCGGTCACCGCCAGCGCCAGCGCCAGCGTCACCGCCCCGCGCAGACCGCCCCAGAGGATGACGATCCGGTACGGCCGTTCGATCGGGCGTGACAGTTTCAGCGCGGTCAGCGCCGGCAGAAGGCCGAAGAGGATCACCACCCGCGCCCCGATCGCCGCCACGGTGACGACGACCAGAAGCCCCAGGTCCGACAGCCGCACATTGTCAAGCAGCCGGGGGATCAGCAGGGCGGCAAGGATGAAGATGAAGGCCCCCGCCCAATAGGCCATCAGATCCCATACATCGCGCAGCTTGGCCCAGGCCTCGGGGCTGAGCCGGCCCGGCCCGACAAGGTTCAGCGTCACCCCCGCCGTCACCACCGCGATCACCCCCGAGGCGCCGACGAATTGCTCGGCCAGGATGAAGGCCAGATAGGGCAGCGCGACCGAGACCGACATCTGCGCCAGAACGAACCGCGCCAGCGCCCGCATCAGCATGGTGGCCAGCCGCGCGAGGATCCATCCCGTCACCGCCCCCCCGAACAGCAGGAGCGGAAAGCCCCAGAGCGCCTGCGCCATGTCGGGATCGGGCACGCCGCGCATGACGAAGACGATGAACACCCCGAACAGCGCGATGGCGGCCGCGTCGTTGAGCAGGCTTTCCCCCTCGACGATCCGGGCCAGGCGCTGCGGGGCGGCGATGTTGCGGAAGATCGACACGACGGCAGACGGGTCGGTGGTCGAGACGATGGCCCCGATCAGCAGGCAGGCCATCAGCGGCAGCGCGCTGAACCAGAAAAGCGCATAGCCCACCATCAGCGTCGCCACCACGACCGCCACGATGGCCAGAACAAGGATCGGCACCCAGTCGTCCACCATCCGGCGGATGTTCAGGCCCAGCGTCGCCTGAAACAGCAGCGTCGGCAGGAAGACATAGAGAAAGACGTTGGACCTGATCGGCAGGTTCAGGATCGTGCTTGCGACTGGGTTCAGCGCATCGGTCAGATCGGTCCGCAACAGCCAGGACGCCCCCACCCCGATCAGAACGCCAAGCCCCGCGAGGATCACGCTGAAGGGCAGCCGCAGGCGCGCGGCCAAGGGCTCGCTCAGGCCGATCAGCAAAAACAGCGCGGCCAGCAGGGCAAGGATCAGGATCAGGTCCATGCATCGGCCATAATCGCCTGATCGTGGGGTGAAAAGTGCTTCCCGCTCAAGCGGGGTCACAATCCCTGAAAGGTTCTGAAATCTTGCGCGAGAAGGCCCCTTTCGCCGCAGCGGCGGGCGGAGGGGTGCAGAGGGCCCTAGCGGGCCAGGATCAGATCGGCCCGCAGCCCGCCCAGCCTCTCGCTCTGGCCCAGCCGCAACTGGCCGCCATGCCCCCGGGCGATATCGGCCACGATGGCCAGCCCCAGACCGACGCCCGAGCCCTGATCCTGATTGCGCGCGGGATCAAGCCGGGTGAAGGGGCGCATCGCCTCGTCCCGACGGTCGGGGGGGATGCCGGGGCCGTCATCCTCGACGGTGATGCGCAGGGATTTCTGCCCCACGGCGCAGGAGACTTCGGCCAGACTGCCATGGCGCAGCGCATTGCCGATCAGGTTGTCCAGCGCCCGGCGGACCGCGACCGGGCGCAGCTGCACCGGCCGCCCGCCCGCGCCGCCACCCGACGCGCCACCCGAGATGGCGCCCGACACGCCGCCCGCCTCGGCCCCCGCCTCCTCGACCGGGCCAAGCCTGACGTTCAGCCCGGCGCGGCGCGCATCGGTGACGACCTGCTCCAGAAACACCGCCGGCACGACGGGTTCCAGCGCCTCGGCCGCATCGCCCCGCGCGAAATCGAGGAACCCCTCGACCATCCGGCCCATCTCGTCCACATCGCGGCGCAGCGCCTCGGCCTCTTCGCCCTCCATCAGCGACAGGCCCAGCCGCATCCGGGTCAGCGGCGTGCGCAGGTCGTGGCTGATGCCCGACAGCATGACCGTGCGGGCCTGGTTCTGCCGCTCGATCCGGTTGCGCATCTCGAGAAAGGCGGTGCCCGCCGCGCGCACCTCGGTCGCGCCGCGCGGGCGATAGGGCACGATCCGGCCCTTGCCGTAATCGGTCGCGGCCTGGGCCAGCTGGGCGATCGGCCGCAACTGGTTGCGCATGAAGAGATAGGCGACAAGAGTCAGCACCACGCCCAGCACCACGATCAGCACCAGAAGCTGATGCGGATTGGCCGCGGCAACCCGGCGGCGGTGAAAGCCCACCTCCATCACCCCCTGCCCCGTCCCGACCCAGAGCGTCACCCGGCGATCCTCGGTCAGATCGACGGCGATCAGCCCGGGCAGGTTTTCGCGCAAGGTGGCGATCATGGCCCGCCCCGAGAGATCATAGAACAGGCGGCTGTCGGCCCCGGGCACCTGCTCTTGCGGCAGGGTGACCGCCAGTTCGAGCGGGACCGCAATCCCCTCCAGCGCCAGAAGCGCCGCGGCAAGGTCCGGCGCCTCGTCCACCGTCTCTTGCAGGAAGCGCAGCTCGATCAGCAGGGACCGGGTCATCTGCCGGGTGACATCTTCGAAATAGCGTTGGAAAAAGCCGAAGGCCACCGCGCCCTGCAAGGTCACCACGGGCAGAAACAGGATCAGCGCCGCCCGCCCGATCAGGCTCCGCGGCATGTAGCGTTTGAGCCAGCCCAGCATCATGCGCTAAGGCTAGCCTGTGCCGGGTCCAAGCGAAAGGAGGATGAATGCCGCGGTTTGGTCCTTCTGGCGGCCCTTCTGGAGCCCCTGTGGACGCTCCTGTGGACGGCGGGTCAGGAGAGGCCGGGGCGACCTCTCCCCCCGCCCTTCCCCCGGGCCTGCTGCGGATCCTCGCGCCGAACCCCTCGGCCATGACGCATCAGGGCACCAACAGCTACGTTCTGGGCGAAACCGGGCTCTGCATAATCGACCCCGGCCCCGACGATCCCGATCACCTTCAGGCGCTCTTGCGCGCGATCGACGCGCGCCCCGTCCGCCTGATCGTGGTCACACATGCCCACCGGGATCACTCGGCCCTTGCCCCTGCGCTTGCCGCGAGGGTCGGCGCGCCGGTCGCGGGCTTCGGCCCGCCCGACAGCGGCCGCAGCGCGGTGATGCGCCGGCTTGCGGCAGAGGGCCTTGCGGGCGGCGGCGAGGGCGTGGACGCAGGCTTTGCCCCCGACATCCGCCTGGCCGATGGCGATGAGGTCACGGGCCCGGGCTGGCGCCTGAGGGTGATCCACACGCCCGGGCACATGGGCAACCACATCTGCCTGCGCTGGGGCCGGTTCCTGTTTTCCGGCGATCATGCGATGGGCTGGGCCTCTTCGCTGATCTCTCCGCCCGATGGCGACATGCGCGACTACATCACCTCCTGCGAGCGGCTGCTGAGGGAGGGGGCGCTGACCCTCCTGCCCGGCCACGGCGACCCGGTTCCCGACGGGGCCGGCCGGCTGCGGGGCCTGATCGCCCACCGGCTCGAGCGCGAGGCGCAGATCCTTGCGGCGCTTGCGCAGGCCCCGGCCGGGATCAAGGCCCTGACCGCGCAGCTTTACGCCGACACGGCCCCCACCCTCTGGCCGGCGGCCGCGCGCAACCTGCTGGCGCATCTCATTGATCTGTCGGAACGAAACCTGATCCGGGCCGAGCCGGACCTGTCGCCCGAGGCGCTGTTCTCGCGGCTCTGACGGCGGCAATATTTTCTCGCCCAACCCTCTGGACGCCACCCGCCGCCATTGCTATAGCGCCCAGGTGTTCCGGCGTAGCTCAGCGGTAGAGCAGTTGACTGTTAATCAATTGGTCGTAGGTTCGATCCCTACCGCCGGAGCCAAGAAATCCTGAAAGATCCGGCCTGATCCCGGCTGCCTTGAATGAGCGGCAGGGCCTGGCGTTTGGCTGATGCGACCGGCCGGTCGTGGCCGGCCAATGCTACAAAACAGCTGCGGCCGGCTGCCCCGCAGAGCAGCCGGCCGCCTTGGGGCCGAGAGGGAGGTTGCCCGGCCTTAGCGCACCTGCATCCGGTCCAGCCGCAATTGCGCCGCGCGGCGGTGGCCTTCCAGGCCTTCGGAGGCGGCCTGCCGGGCGGCCGGGGGGGCCACGGCGCGGACGCCCTCTTCCGTCAGCCATTGATGCGTGGCGATCTTGACATAGGAGCCGACCCAGAGCCCGCCGGTATAATGCCCCGCCCCCATCGTCGGCAGGGTGTGGTTGGTGCCCGAGCATTTGTCGGAATAGACCACGCTCGCATTCTCGCCGATGAAGAGCGAGCCGTAGTTATTCAGCCTTGCCGCAAAGGCCTTCGCGTCGCGGGTGTGGACCTGCAGATGCTCGGCCGCGATCTCTTCGGAATAGGCGATCATGTCGGCCTCGTCCCGGGCGAGCGCGATCAGACCGTAATCGGCCCAGGCGGGGGCGGCGACGGAGGCGGTGGAGAGGGTGGCCAGTTGCGCCTCGACCTCGGCCAGGACGGCCTCGGCAAGCCGCCCGTCGGTGGTGATCAGGCCGACCCGCGTGCGCACGTCATGTTCGGCCTGGGCCAGCAGATCGGTCGCGATCATCTCGGCATCGCCCGTCTCGTCGGCGAGGATGAAGATCTCGGACGGGCCGGCCAGCTGGTCGATGCCGACGGGGCCGAAGACCTGCCGCTTCGCCTCGTTCACGAAGGCATTGCCGGGGCCGACGATCTTGGCCACGCGCGGCACGCTTTCGGTGCCGAAGGCCATCGCCGCCACCGCCTGCGCGCCGCCGATGCGGAACACGCGATGCGCGCCCGACAGGTGGCAGCCCGCGATCATCGCGGGATGGGCGCCGGGCGGCAGGCAGGCCACGATCTCGCGCACGCCGGCCACGACCGCCGGCACGATCGTCATGACCGGGGCCGAAAGGAGCGGGAATCGCCCGCCGGGCACGTAGCAGCCCACCCGGTCGAGCGGGATCACGCGGTGGCCAAGGTGGACGCCGGGCAGCACCTCGACATCCAGCGCCGCCATCGTGCCCATCTGCGCCTCGGCGAAACGGCGGACATTGGCGATGGCGAATTCGGTGTCGGCGCGGGTCTGGGGGTCGAGGGCGGCGACCGCCGCCTCGCGCTCTTCGAGGCTTACCTCGAGGGCGCCCAGCTCTGCCTTGTCGAAGCGGAGCGAATAGTCGCGCACCGCTTCATCGCCGCGCGCCTTCACATCGGCAAGGATCTGCGCGACGGTTTCGGCCACCGGCGCCGTGTCGGTTTCGGCATCGCGCGCGGGGCGCTTGAGGAAGGTCAGGCGGGAGTGCAGGTCGCTGGGCATGGGAACCTCGTGGGAAGGGATCGGCCTTGCATACGAACCCAAACGGGCTTCGTCAATCTGGACCACGATTCCCAAAATTCTTTCTCGCCTTCGGTGAAGAAAGGGATTGCCGCTGGGCCGGACCTCTGGCAGAAATCTTGCAATCGTAATCAAAACGGGGATGCGCCATGGCGATCTGGCTCAAACAGGCCAAGCCCGAGGAAGAGCGCGCGGCCGATGATGCCAAGGTCCGCGCCGTGGTCGAGGAGACGCTGGCCGATATTGCCGCGCGCGGTGACGGGGCGGTGCGCGACCTCTCTGCAAAGTTCGACCGCTACAGCCCCGAGAGCTTTCGCCTGACCCCCTCCGAGATCGAGGCCGCGATGGCGAAGGTCGCGCCCCGCGACATGGAGGATATTCGCTTCGCGCAGGCCCAGATCCGCACCTTCGCCCAGGCGCAGCGGGCCAGCATGACCGATATCGAGGTCGAGACCCTGCCCGGCGTGATTCTGGGCCATCGCAACATCCCCGTGCAATCGGTGGGCTGCTATGTGCCCGGCGGCAAGTTCCCGATGGTGGCCAGCGCGCATATGTCGGTCCTGACCGCTGCCGTGGCGGGCGTGCCGCGCATCGTCGCCAGCGCCCCCCCGGTCAATGGTGCGCCGCATCCGGCCATCGTCGCCGCGATGCAGCTGGCCGGCGCGCATGAGATCTATGTGCTGGGCGGCATGCAGGCCGTGGGCGCGATGGCGCTGGGAACCGAGAGCATCGCCCCCGTCGACATGATCGTCGGCCCCGGCAATGCCTTCGTGGCCGAGGCCAAGCGCCAGCTTTACGGCCGCGTCGGCATCGACCTCTTTGCCGGCCCCACCGAAACCATGCTGATCGCCGACGACACGGTGGATCCCGAGCTTTGCGCGACCGACCTTCTGGGCCAGGCCGAGCATGGCTACAACTCGCCCGCCTGCCTGATCACCACGTCTCGCAAACTGGCCGAGGGCACTTTGGCCGAGGTCGACCGCTTGCTGGCCATCCTGCCCACGGCCGAGACGGCTGCGGCCAGCTGGCGCGATTATGGCGAGGTGATCCTCTGCGAAGACCATGACGAGATGCTGCGCATCGCCAATGACATGGCCTATGAACATGTGCAGGTCATGACCGACCGGGATGACTGGTATCTTGAGAACATGCACAGCTATGGCGCGCTATTCCTTGGCCCCCGCACCAATGTGGCCAATGGCGACAAGGTGATCGGCACCAACCACACGCTGCCCACGAAACGCGCCGGGCGCTATACCGGCGGCCTCTGGGTGGGCAAGTTCCTCAAGACCCACAGCTATCAGCGGGTGACGAGCGATGCGGCGGCGGCGATGATCGGGGAATACGGCTCGCGGCTGTGCATGCTCGAAGGCTTCGTCGGCCATGCCGAACAATGCAACATCCGCGTGCGCCGCTATGGCGGGCGCAACGTGGCCTATGGGACGGCAGCGGAATGACCCTGCCCCGGACCCCCTCGTTCCGCCTTGACGGCAAACGCGCGCTGGTCACCGGGGCAACCTCGGGCATTGGCCTCGCCGCCGCGGCCGCCCTGGCCGAGGCGGGCGCGCGGGTCGCGCTGGTGGCCCGGCGCGGGGAGGAACTGGAGAAGATCGCGGCAGAGATCGGCCCCGCGGCGACCGCCCATCCGCTTGACATCACCGACCTTGCGGCAACGGCGGCCTTCGTTGCCGCTGAAGGCCCGTTCGACATCCTGCTGAACTCCGCCGGCATGGCGCGGCATTCCCCCGCGCTTGACACCACGCCCGAGGATTACGACGCGGCCATGGGGCTGAACCTGCGCGCCGCCTATTTCCTGACTCGCGAGGTGGCGCGGGGCCTGATCGCGGCGGACAAACCCGGCAGCTTGATCAATGTCTCGTCCCAGATGGGCCATGTCGCCGCGCATGACCGCGCCGTCTATGCCGCGAACAAGCACGCGCTCGAGGGCATGACCAAGGCGATGGCGCTGGAATGGGGGGCGCATGGCATCCGCGTCAACACGCTTTGCCCCACCTTCATCCGCACGCCGCTGGCCGAACAGACGCTGAAAGACCCGGCGAAACGCGATTGGGTGCTCTCGAAGATCGCGCTGGGGCGGTTGGGCGAGGTCGAGGATCTGATGGGGCCGATCGTCTTCCTTGCCTCGGATGCCTCGGCGCTGATGACCGGCACCCACCTGCTGATCGACGGCGGCTGGACCGCCGCATAGGAACCGCAATGTCCTCACGCTTCGCCACCCTGCCCGACTATATCCAGGGCGTCACCTACGAGATCTGGGAGGGGCGGCAGATCGCCTCGCTGCGCCGGGCCTATGGGACGCATATGATCATGCGCTCGACCGCGGGGCTGATCATCGGCGCCGAGGCCGTGATCCGCGACACGCTGGCCTCGCAGGCCGCCTTTCCCGACCGGCAGATCCTGGGCGACGACGTGATCTGGTCGGGGGATGAAAAGGCGGGGTTCCTCTCCTCGCACCGTTCGATGATCATCGGCACCCATGCCGGGCACGGCCTGTTCGGCCCGCCCTCGGGCAAGGTGGTCGCCGCCCGCTGCATCGCGGATTGCTACGTCAGGGGTGATGTGATCCACGACGAATGGCTGTGCTACGACATGGGCGGCATGGTCCGCGCCATGGGGCTTTCGCCCGAGGGCTTTGCCCGCGATGCCATCGCCCGCGAAGGCGGGCCGGAAACGGCCGTGCGCCCCTTCACCCCCGATCAGAACCGCATCGGCCCCTATACCGGCCAGGGCAACGACCATCCCCTTGGCGAGAGGCTGGCCAAGATCCTGACCCGGATCATGGAAACGGATGTGGCCGTCATCGGCGAAGACTATGACCGCGCCGTCCATCTCTCTCATCCCGGCAATGTCACCGGCTGGGGCCGACCCTTCGCCGAGGCGCAATGGCTGCAACTGCGCGCGAGCTTTCCCGATGCGCGCTTCACCATCCAGCACCGGATCGGCCGGTCCGATCCCGGCCAGCCCGACCGCGCCGCCGTGCGTTGGGCGCTGGACGGCACGCATGACGGCTATGGCCCCTTCGGCAGGCCCACGGGCGCGCCGGTCCATATCATGGGCTTTACCCATGCCGAATTCGGCCCCTGGGGCCTCAGACGCGAGTTTTCCCTCTGGGACGAGGTGGCGATCTGGAAACAGATCCTGCTGGCCTGTCCCGACCACCGTTACGCCTGATCTGAAGGACACGACATGACCCCGCACGAAATGGAAGCCCGCATCGTCCGCTACGGCGACCTCAAACCCTGCCGCACCGCCTTTATCGACGCCCATACGCCGGGGTCGAACCAGAAGGAGAACTTCACCATCATAGGCGGCGGCGTCTCGGAATCCGCCGACCAGCATGTCCATATCTCGATCCCGCATGGCTTCAACATCGGCGCGGCCGGTCAGCCGCCGAAATGCCGCAACTCGCTGCATTCGCACCGCACGGCCGAGGTGTTCTTCATCCTGTCGGGCCGCTGGCGGTTCTTCTGGGGCCGCTGGGGCACCGCGGGCGAGGTGGTTCTGGAGAAGGGCGACATCTTCAACATCCCCACCGGCATCTTCCGCGGGTTCGAGAATATCGGCGACGATTACGGGATGATCATGGCCATCCTTGGCGGCGACGATGCCGGCGGCGGCGTGATCTGGGCGCCGCAGGTGATCGAGGATGCGCGCGATCACGGGCTGGTCCTGTCCGAGAAGGGCAAGCTTTACGACACCAAGAAGGGCGAGAGCCTGCCCGAGGGCGTGGGCCCGATGCCGCTTCTGACCGAGGAAGAGCTCAAGACCTTCCCCGAGCCCACCACCGCCGATGTGATCCCCCACTATATCGCCCGCTACTGGGATCTGCACGCGCTGGCCGACCGCAACCCTGCCCGCGTGATCGGCCCCGAAGGCAAGCTGCGCGACCGGCCCGGCTTCGAGGTGGATTTCCTGACGCGGGGATCGGCCCGGACCGAACCCGCCGAGGCCCCCTTCCCCACCGTCCTGATGCCCGTCACCGGCCATTGGCGCGTGTCCTGGGCCGGCGGCACCACGACGCTCGCCCCCGGCGACACGATGTCTGTGCCCGAGAACACGGCCTATACCGCCGAACCTTCGATGACCGGTGACGCGGCCCTTTACCGCATCGTGGCGACGGGCGAAAAGGCTGGCCCGACCTGGAAAGGCTGACGCCCATGACCCCCATCCTGACCACGCATGTCGGATCCCTCCCCCGGTCGCAGGAGGTGGTGGATTTCCTCTTCGCCCGCGAACGGGGCGAGGATTACGACCCCGCCGCTTTCGACGCCTGCATGGCGGCGGCCGTGCGCGAGGTGGTCGCCCGGCAGAAACAGGCCGGCGTCGATGTGGTCAGCGATGGCGAGACGTCGAAGATCAGCTATGCCACCTACGTCAAGGACCGCTACACCGGCTTTGCCGGCGACACCAAGCGCAACCCGCCTGCTGACCTGAAGCTCTTTCCCCGCTTCCTCGAGCGCCTCGCCAATGATGGCGGCACGCCGAAATACGCGCGGCCCGAATGCGTGGGCGAGGTGCGCTCGAAAGGTCAGGGCGAGTTGCAGAAGGATATCGCCAATCTGCGCGCCGCGATGGCGGCCGAAGGGGTGGAGCGCGGCTTTATGAACGCGGCCTCGCCCGGCGTGATCTCGCTCTTCCTGCCCAACGCGCATTACCCCTCGCGCTCGGCCTATCTTGCCGCCCTGTCAGAGGCGATGGCCGAGGAATACCGCACCATCGTCGATGCGGGGCTGGATCTGCAGCTAGACTGCCCCGATCTGGCGCTCTCGCGGCACATGATCTTTGCCGACCTTACGGATGAAGAATTCCTCAAGATCGCCGAGGAAAACGTCGAGGCGCTGAACGCCGCCCTTGCCGGGATCGACCCGGCACGGGTGCGCGTCCATATCTGCTGGGGCAATTACGAAGGCCCGCATGTCTGCGATATCGACATGGCCAAGGTCTTTCCCGTCCTGATGAAGACCCGCGCGCGCTATCTGTTGTTCGAGACCTCGAACCCCCGCCACGGCCATGAATGGGAAGTGTTCCGCGACCGCGCAGGCGAAGTGCCCGAGGACCGGGTGCTTGTCCCCGGCGTGGTGGACACGACGACGAATTTCGTCGAACACCCCCGCCTTGTTGCCCAAAGGCTCGAACGGTTCACCGGGCTCTTCGGGCGGGATCGCGTGATGGCCGGGTCCGATTGCGGCTTTGGCACGTTCGCGGGTTTCGGCGCGGTGGACCCCGATATCGCCTGGGCGAAGCTGGCGACCCTCTCGGAAGGGGCCGCGCTGGCGCAATGACGCTGCCGCTGGTCCTTCTGCCCGGCATGATGTGCGACGCGCGCCTGTTCGCGCCGCAGATCGCCGCATTCTCGGCCACCTGCGCCGTGCAGGTGGCCCCCATCGGCGGGCACGACAGCACCGCCGCACTCGCCGCCGAGGTGCTGGCCCATGCGCCGCCCCGTTTCGCGCTGGCGGGGCTGTCGATGGGCGGGATCGTGGCGATGGAGATCATGGCCCAGGCCCCCGACCGCGTCGCCCGCCTCGCGCTGATGGACACCAACCCCCGCGCCGAACTGCCCGAGGTTCAGGCCCGCCGCGCCCCCCAGATCGACAAGGTCCGCGCCGGTGGCCTGCGCGAGGTGATGCGCGACGAGATGAAGCCCAACTACCTTGCCCCCGGCCCCGGTCAGGCGGCGATCCTTGATCTGTGCATGGAGATGGCCGAGGCCCTCGGGCCCGAGGTTTTCATCCGCCAATCCCTCGCGCTGCGCGACCGCCCCGACCGGCAGGATGTGCTGCGCGGCGTCACCGTCCCCACGCTGATCCTTTGTGGCGCCGGGGACCGGCTTTGCCCGCTTGAACGGCACGAGGTGATGCGCGACCTGATCCCCGGCGCGCGGCTTGAGGTGATCCCGGGCGCGGGCCATCTGCCGACGCTGGAACAGCCGGAAGCCACGACGAGGGCGCTGGCCGGGTGGCTCGAGGGCCAGGGGTAAGGGGGTCGCGACCGGCACCCCCGCACATTCTCACCGACGATCAACATCCCGCAGGCGCGGCGCATGCACTTGCGCGGGGATCAGGAAGGCCGCCGCGGCCCCGGCAATCGCGCCGAAAAGATGCGCCTCCCAGGACACGCCGGGTTGGCCGGGCAGCACGCCCCAGATGATCGACCCATAGACCAGCACGACCAAAAGCGATGCGCCAAGCGTCACCAGCGACCGGTCGACAAGGCCCCGCACGACCAGAAAGCCGAACCAGCCGAACACCAGCCCGGATGCTCCGACATGGATCGCCGTGCTTCCCAGAAGCCAGACCAGAACGCCCCCCCGAACCACCACGGCCGCGTTCATCGCCACCAGCGACCGGGTCACGGTCGCCGCCAGCAAAGCGCCCAGCAAAAGCAGGGGCGGCGTATTCGCCATCAGGTGCTGGAAACTGACATGCAGAAGCGGCATCCCGACGACACCATCCAGACCGGCAAGCTGCCTCGGGATCAGCCCGAACCGGGGGTTCAGGGCATAGCCGGTTGACCAGTTCACCGCCTGAACGATCCACAGCACGGCCACGAAACCGACGAGAACCGCCACCCTGTTCAGGAAGACACGCATGTTGCCCGGACCGACCATGACTGACCGTAAAAGCCCTGGCCCCCCTTGATCAAGATGGCCCGAAGACAATCGGGCGCGTTGATCCGGCCGCGCCCCCCTCTCGCGCGCGCCCCGGATCTCGCGCCCCGGACCTTGCGCCCCTACCCCACCCAGTCCATCGCCTCCATCCGGCCCAGCACATCCAGCCCCTGCATGTTCAGGTAGTGCAGAAGGTCGATGAAGATCCAGTTCTCGGCGAGCTTCCCCCCTTCCTCGCGGTAAAGGTCCACCACCCGCATGTCGGCAGGGTCCGGCCCCGCGGTCATGCCCATGTAGCCGCCCGAATTGCGCAAGGTCAGGTTCGCCCAGCCGAAGAAGCCGCCGAAATGCCCCTCGGCCATGCGGCAAAGATGCCCGTTGAAGCGATAGCCCTTGCCGAAGGCCGCGTTGAAGGGCCCGGCATGCTGGCGGATGTAGCGCGGGATCGTATAGGTCGCGCCGATCCCCGCAGGCCCCCACCAGATCATGTCCTGCGCCCAGGTCTGCGCCAGCTCCTCCTCATAGGGATCGCCGCGCCGCTGCCCTTCCAGCACGGCCGAGCGTTTGCCCATGTCCGACAGCATGTCGTTGATCGCCTTCAGCGTCGCCTCACCCAGCGCGGGGTCGGTGGGGCCATGCATCAGCCCCTCATGCGTGGCGGGGCCGGGCTGGACAAGATGCGCGCCGGTCTGCGGCGGAAAGGGGTTCTGCCCGGCCTGGATCATGACGGAGGGGATGTCGCAGAACATCGCCGTCTCCACGATCCGCCCGTCCACCACCTTGTCGAATTCCGCATAGCGCAGCATGGCGATGCGCCGGTGCGGGCGGATGCCCAGCCAGGGCGCGTCGAAAAGGCCCATCAGATGCCCCATCGACACGACCCAGACCGACTGGAACCCGTCCATCTGGTTCAGCCCCGCCATGAAGATGTCGGGCCGCCGCTGGACCGGTTTCATCGCAAGGGTAAACGGGTTCCAGAAGGCCTCTGCCACCGCCTCGGCCCCGTGGTGTTCGTGAAACGGATGCATCCCCCGCCAGTGCCAGTCCGGCGCGGTATGCTGCGCCAGCGCCCCCGCAAGATCGCCCGGAGGGGCGGCGGCGATTGCGGCGTGATGGGCGCGGACAAGGTCTTTCTGGCTTTGGAAATCGGCGGTCATGCGGGTAGTCTTTCGGCTGGGGTCGCGCCGAGGTTAGGCCCGCCGTTTCAGGATTGCAAAGGTATTCACGACGACTAATCTGTCGCAATGATCCGGCCCGAGGAGGCAAGCCAGATGAGCAGACCCGACAAGGTCACTTCGATCGAGGTCGCGCGCCGCGCGGGCGTCAGCCAGTCGGCGGTCAGCCGGGTGTTCTCGGGCGCCTCGGCCTCGGCCAAGACGGTGGCCAAGGTGCGCCGCGCGGCCGAAGAGCTGGGCTACCGGCCCAATGCGCTGGCCCGCTCGCTCATCACCGGCAAGTCGCGGATCATCGGGCTGGTGGTCGCCTATCTGGAAAACCAGTTCTATCCCATCGCGCTCGAGCGTCTGTCCAACGCGCTGCAGGACAAGGGCTATCACGTTCTGATCTTCATGGCCGGCAACCAGACCGAGATCGTGCCCAAGGTCATGCAGGAGCTGCTGGATTACCAGGTCGACGGGATCATCACCGCCTCGGTGGGCATGACCAACGACCTGACCATGCGCTGCGGCGATGCGGGCATTCCGGTGGTGCTGTTCAACCGCGGGCAGGACGATGCGCGGCTGTCGGAAGTGACCTCCGACAATTTCGCAGGCTCGCGCCGGGCGACCGAGTTCCTGATCCGGGGCGGACACGCCCGCATCGCGCATGTGATGGGCTGGCAGGGATCGTCCACCGGGCGCGACCGGGCGGCGGGGTTTCGGGCGGCGATGGCGCAGGCGGGGATGGAGCCTGCCGCGCTGGTCGACGGCATGTATGACCGCGACACCGCCGCCGATGCCGCGCAGGCGTTGATGGAGGGGGCCAACCCGCCCGACGCGATCTTTGTGGGCAACGATCACATGGCCCTGGCCGTGATGGACCGGCTGCGCTTTCGCATGGGCCTGCGCATTCCGCAGGACGTGTCGATCGTCGGCTATGACGACGTGCCGATCGCGGCCTGGCCCGCCTATGACCTCACCACCATCCGCCAGCCCGTCAACCGCATGGTCGAGGCCACGGTCGAGGCCCTGCTGCAGCAGATCGAGGGCGACGAACAGCCCCGCAGGATCCGCATCGACGGCCCGCTGATCCTGCGCGGCTCGGCCCGCAAACCGGCAGGAGAGGGCGCGTGAAGGGTTTTGACCCGAAGTTCAACGACTTCCCCGATTACATCATCGGCATCACGAAAGAGATCTGGGAGGATCGGGGGCTTCGCACACTGGACCAGTATTACGCCGAGGATGTGGTCATGCGCCTGCCCCTTGGCATCGTGCGGGGCCGACAGGCGGTGATCGACGGGACGCTCGCGACGCTGGCCGAGTTTCCCGACCGGCAGCTTCTGGCCGAGGATGTGATCTGGTCGGGGGACGAGGAGGCGGGGTTCCTCTCGTCGCACCGCATCACCACGACCGGGACGCATCTGGGGCATGGGCCCTATGGGGCGCCCACGGGCCGAAAGATCCGCATCCGCGCCCTGGCCGATTGCGCGGCGAAGGAGAACGCGATCTACGACGAGTGGCTGGTGCGCGACGGGGCAGCGCTGGTGGAACAGCTTGGCATCCCGGTTGCCGATTACGCCCGCAGCCTGATCGCCCGCGAGGGTGGGGCAAGGACGGCGACCCGCCCCTTCACCCCCGATCAGGACGTCTTCGGCGGCTATGCCAGCCGCGGCAACGACCATCCCGCAGGCGCGGACCTGGCCGAGATCCTGACCGCGATCATGGACAAGGATCTTGCCGTCATCCCCCGCCGCTATGACCGCGCCGTCCGGGGTGAATATCCCGGCGACCGCTGGGGCTGGGGCATTCCCTTTGTCGAGCAGGTCTGGATGGACCTGCGCACCGCCTTCCCCTCGGCCCGGTTCGAGGTGCATCACCTCATCGGCCGCGACGATCCCTTCTGGCCCCCCCGCGCCGCCGTGCGGTGGAGCCTGACCGGGAGGCACGACGGCTGGGGCCGCTTCGGCGCGCCGACGGGGGCCGAGGTGCATGTGATGGGCATCACCCATGCCGAATTCGGGCCCTGGGGCCTGCGGCGTGAATATACCCTTTGGGACGAGATCGCGATCTGGAAGCAGATCCTGCTGCAGACCGGCCTGCACGACTGACGGCGCGGGCCTTAGCCGAAAAGGGCGGGCCGCTGCACGGAATGGTCGGTCGCCCGCTCGAAGGCATGGCCGATCCGGCAAAGCATATCCTCGGCCCCATGTGCCCCGATCAGCTGCAGGCCGACCGGCAGCCCCCCCACGAACCCCGCCGGAACGGACAGCGCCGGATGGCCCGTCGCGTTGAAGGGCAGCGTGCGCATCGCCGTCCAGGCCGCCTTGCCACCCCGAAAGGCCGCGACCGGCGGGGCGGGGGCCAGGGTCGTCGCCGTCACCAGCGCATCGACGCGGGTCAGTTGCTCTGCGATGCCCGCACCGATCCGCTGCACCACCGCCCAAGCGGTGGCGACATCCTCCGCCGTCAGCCCCACCGCCCGCAGCAGGCTGCGCAGCGCCGGGCGGCCATAGAGCGCCCCATGCGCCGCGATCCTCTCGCGGTGGCTTTCCAGCGCTTCGGCATCAAGGATCAGGGCGGCGGCTTTCTCGAGCAGATCGTAATCCGGCAGGTCCACCAGCTCGATCCGCGCGCCCAGCATCGAGAGGCTTGAGGCCGCATCGTCCAGCGCCCGCAGCACGCCCGGATCGGCGGCCGGATCCTCTGCGACCCAACCGCGCAACAGCCCGATCCGCAGCCCTTCCCCCCCCCGCCCCAGCATCGAGGCGGCGGGGCGCTGGCCCGGCTCAGAGATCGCATCCAGCGTCAGCGCCGCTTCCTGAACCGAGGCCGCGATCGGCCCGACCACGTCAAGCCCGGGCGCAAGCGGCACCAGACCCGCCGCCGAGACCCGGCCCTTCGTCGGCTTCAGCCCCACCACCCCGCAATAGGCCGCGGGCGCGCGCACAGACCCGCCGGTATCTGTCCCGAGCGAGGTGCGCAAAAGCCCCCCCGCCACCGCCGCGGCCGAGCCCGAGGACGACCCGCCGGTGATGTGATCCGGGTTCCACGGGTTGCAGGCCGGGGGCAATGCCAGCCCCTCATCCGGGCCGACGGTGGCGAATTCATAGGTCTGGAGCGCGCCGAGGATCACCGCCCCCTGCCCTCGCAACCGCGCCACGCAGGCCGCATCCGCCCCGGCCACCGGTGCCGGCACCCGCGATCCGGCCCGCGTCGGGCGGCCCGCGATGTCGATCACCTCCTTCACGCCGACGGGGATGCCGTGCAGCGGCCCAAGGTCGCGCCCCTCGGCCAGCGCCTGATCCGCCGCCGCGGCCTCAGCCAGTGCGGCCGCCTCCGTCACCTCGGCAAAGGCGTGCAGCACCCCGTCGCGCGCCGCGATCCTGTCCAGCACCGCTTGCGCCAGATCGACCGCGCTGCACTCGCCCTCCCGCAGCGCTCGGCCGGCCTCGGGGATGGAGAGGTCGGCCAGCGTCACGACGCCCGCTCCCGCGATAACCAGTCCCGCAACCGTTCCGCATCCTGCCGCGCGGCTGCAGCCGCCGTCAGCACCGCCGCGCGATCCTCGGACGCCAGCCCCGGCGCGGCCCGGTCCAGGAGATCCGGCAGATCGTCCCCCGCCCCGGCCAAGGGATCAGCCCCCGATCCGCTGCCCGGTCGAGGCGTCGAACAGGTGGCAGGCGGCGGAGGGCACTTCGATCCGCGCCACCTCGCCGATCTCGATCCGGTAATCCTTGGCCGCCTTGACCGAGACGATATCCGCGCCGATCCGCACGGAAATCATCGTCGCCTCGCCCAGAAGCTCCATCGTATAGACCGGCGCCTCGATCTGGCCTCCCTCGGGCACGACCGTCGCATCCTCGGCCCGGAAGCCCAGCGTCACCGGCCCCTGCCGCCCCTCGGGCAGGCCCGTGACGGCCATGTTCGGCGCGGTGAAGGTGCCGTTCGCGAGGCTGCCCTGCACAAGGTTCATCGCCGGGCTGCCGATGAAGCCCGCGACGAAGGTGTTGGCGGGCTGGTCGTAGATCTCGGTCGGGGTGCCGACCTGCTGGATCACGCCCGCGCTCATCACCACGACGCGGTCGGCGAGCGTCATCGCCTCGATCTGGTCATGGGTCACATAGATCGTCGTCGTCTGCAGCGTGTGGTGCAGGTTCTTGATCTGCGCCCGGGTCGAGACGCGCAGCTTGGCGTCAAGGTTCGACAGCGGCTCGTCCATGAGAAACGCCGTGGGTTCGCGCACGATGGCGCGGGCCAGTGCGACGCGCTGCCGCTGCCCGCCCGAAAGCGCGGCGGGCCTGCGGTCCAGAAGCGGGCCCAGTTCCACCATCTCGGCCGCCTTATGCACCCGCGCCTCGTGTTCGCCCTGCGGCACCCGGCGCACCTTCAGCGGGAAGCGGATGTTCTCATAGACCGTCATGTTCGGGTAAAGCCCGTAGGACTGGAACACCATCGAGATGTCGCGGTCCTTGGGTTCCAGATCGTTGACCTTCCGCTCGCCGATCCAGATCTCGCCCTCGGTGATCTCCTCGAGCCCTGCGATCATCCGCATCGTCGTCGTCTTGCCGCAGCCCGAGGGGCCGAGGAGGACGAGGAACTCTCCGTCCGCGATTTCGAGGTTGAACCGCTGGACCCCGGTGACGGAGCCCCAGCGCTTTGAGACGTTGCGGATCGAGATGCTTGACATGCGAGACTACCCCTTGACCGCGCCGGCGGTCAGCCCGCTGACGATCTGGCGCTGGAAGAAGAGAACGAGGATGAAGAGCGGCACCGTCGCCGAAACCACGGCCGCGACGGCATACATGACCTGCCCCTCCTCCTGGATCGAGCCCATGAAGGAGGCGATCTTGGGAACCATCGTCTGGTTCGACTGCGACAGCAGCATCGAGGTGACGGCAAAGTCGTTATAGGCCAGCAGGAACGAGAACAGCCCCGTGGTGATGACGCCGGGCCACATCACGGGAATGATGACCAGCCGGAAGGCCTGAAACCGCGTGCAGCCGTCCACCATCGCGCTTTCGTCCAGATCCTTCGGGATCGAGAGAAAGAAGCTGTGCAGCATCCAGAGCGTGAAGGGCTGGTTGATGGCGACCAGAACGATGATCGTCGTCGGCAGCACGCCCCAGATATTGAGCTGGAAGAACGGCAGAAGATAGCCCGAGACCAGCGTGATCCCCGGCATCGCCCGGAATACGAGTGCGGCGATCAGGATCCAGAAGGCATAGCGATAGCCCGACCGCGCCAGCGCATAGCCGCCCAAGGTTCCAATGGTGAGCGAGATGGTGGTGACGCACAGCGTGACGATCACCGTATTGACGGCGGCGCGCCAGAACTCGCGCTCGATCCAGGCGCCGCGATAGCCCTCCATCGTGAAGGCGCTCCCGGTCAGCAACTCGGTCCGCGGGCCGGTGATCGCGTTCCACCAATTCTCGCGCGAGAAGAAGTCGGCCTCGACCTTGAAGCTGCCCCAGACCGTCCAGAGAAAGGGAAAGGCCGCGGCAAAGAGCCAGATCAGGATCAGCGCACCCGTCAGGTAGCGCAGCCCCTGCGGCATGCGGGTGGCAGAGGCGGCGGTCATCGGGCAGCCTTCCGGTTGAAGTCGCGCCAGGTGCGGATCAGGACGGGGATCAGCAGGATGACGACGCCGAAGATCGTGATCATCGAGGTCGCCGCCGCCGAGCCGAACTGCCGCGTATCCGAGACGACAAGGTCATTGAAGATAAGCCAGGACAGCGAGGTGGCATTGGCCTGCGCGCTGAAGCCGACGATCGGCTCGAACACGCGGAAATTGTCCATCAGCTGCACCAGGGCCACGAAGGTTGCCAGCGGCGCCAGATGCGGGATCACGACATAGCGGATCCTCTCCCACCGCGAGGCGCCGTCGATCATCGCGCTTTCCAGCGTGTCGCCGGGCACGGTCTGCAGGCCGGCGTAGAAGACGACGAAGGAGAACGGCGCATTGGTCCAGACGCCATAGAGCAGCAGCACGATCCATGTCATCGGGGCCGAGGCCCGCAGCGACAGGGTGGGATCGTCGAACAGGATCCTGAGGTTCGCCCCGATGATGCCCTGGGGATTGAACATCCACGACAGGATCAGCGACCCGATCAGCGGCGTGATGATCATCGGCAGGATCGAGACGAAGATCACCGGCCCCCGCGTGATCCGGGGCAGGCTGTTCACCCCCAGCGCGATGGCGAAACCCAGCATCATCGCCAGCGGCGTGACGACGAAGCAGAACGTCAGCGTGAAGGCCAGCGCGCGCCAGAACGGCAGGTTCATGATCTGGCCGACCTTGACACCGAACGGATCGTTCGAGCCGAGGATCGCCCGCATCTCGGACGTGGCAAGGTGGTTGCGGTCGGTATAGTTCTGCAGCCCGGCGAATTGCCCCAGCGGGCGTTCGGCCCGAAGCGCCGCCAGAGCCTCGGTATCGACGCGCATCTCGGTGGTGCAGCCGAAGGGGCCGCAATTCTCGACCGCGACGACGATCCTCTCGTGCTCGGTGAACAGAGACTGCACGAAGACCGATCCGATGGGCAGCGTGATGAACAGCACCATCGCGATGATCGAGGGCAGCATGAACAGGGCGAAGGTGCGATGCGGCACGGTTCAGTCCTTCACGGGGCCCAGACCTGCACGGGGCCCAGACGGAAGCGGCAAGAGATGATGGGGAAACTGTCGCGCGAAATGGTCGCGCGGCCAAGGCCAAAGGGCGCGCAACCTCTGGTCGCGCGCCCCCGGATCGGCTGTCCTATTGCAGGAAGCCGGCCGAACGAGCGGCCGCGTCATAAGCGGCGGCGATATCGGCCATCGCCTGTTCGGCCTCTTCGGTTCCGGCGATGAAATCGGCCAGTTCCGTCGACAGGACGTTGTGCAGAAGGCCCATCGCCGGATCCATCGGATAGGCCCGCGCGCCGCCATTGGCATTGGCCAGAACGCCCGTCGCGGCAAAGCCCAGCTCGATCCCCGGCACCAGCCAGGTCGCGGCATCGGTATTGGGCGCCAGCACATCGGCCGAAATCGCATGCACCATCGCCTGGAACGACGCGGCCGCATCCTCGTCACTGATGTTGCGCGCGATGGTGAAGCCGTCCCACCACAGCGCTGCCGCCGGGATCGTGCCGTCGCCGATGCGCGGCGTGGCGGTGAAGCCGGTGTTGGCGGCGATCTCGGGATTGGCCGACTCGGGGTTGATCGCGGCGCCCGCAAGCGAACCCCACTGGTTGATGAAGGCCACCTGCCCCGCATCCCAAAGCCGGTTCATCTCGTCGGCGTTGAAGGTCAGGTAGTCGGGGTCCATATACGCGGTCATCGCACGCAGCGTATCCAGCACCAGCCGGCCTTCGTCATTGTCGATGGCAAGCTCGGCCGTGCCGGGCACGAAGAAGCTGGCCCCGGTGCCCAGATAGAGGTTCACGAATTCCGCGCCCAGATCCCAGCCGGGTTGCGTGCCGGCGGCCAGCGGGTACTCCATGATCCCCGCCTCGCGGATCGCCTCGGCGGCGGCCAGAAGATCGGCATAGGTCTCGGGCACGTCGAGGCCCAGCTCCTCAAGGATATCCGTGCGATAGAACAGGTGCTGGCTGTTGCCCATGAAGGCGATGGCCAGAACCTGACCGTCCACGGTGATCAGCTGGTTGGGCGCAAGCGAGGCGCCGTAGGCCTCGACCAGATCGTTCAGCGGGCGGATCAGCCCGCCGTCGATCAGCGGCACGGCCGAGTTGTTGGCGACGATGGCGACCGTGTATTCGGCCGGGTCGATGGTCAGCGCCGGGCCCGAAATGTTGCGGTGCTCGCTGGTGGCGTTCTGCGTGACCGTCACGCTGTCCGAGGCGCATTGCATCGCGCCCGCTCCGACGACGCGCAGCGCCTCGAAATCGTTTGAAAGGATGCGAACCGAACCGGCTTCGATCCCGCAATCCGCATGGGCGGCGCCGGCGGCCAGAACCACGGCGCCCGACATCAGAGCGGCCTTGAACGTGAGCTTCATCGCTCTCTCTCCCTGTTCTCTCCCGGGTGTTGCGGCAGTCTCGGCCAGGTCCGGGGCACCGGCCGGAGGAATGACATCTCGTCGCAGGTAGCCTAACTGTCTTGCAATCGAATGCAAGAATTTTTTGACAGAGTCGGCGCGCCCCCGTCCGACTTCACGAAAAACGGGCGGCTCCACCCGGAACCGCCCGCCATTGGACCGCCTGCAAGCCGCCCGAGACCGCCCGTGACCGCCCGAGACCGCGCTCAGTCCTCTGCCGGCACCGCAAATTCCGCCGCAGGCCTGTCGGCCAACTGCGCCAGCCGCACCTGCGCCAGGATCGAGGCCTGGTCGTAGACCCGCCATTCATCGACGATCTTGCCGTCCTTGTAGTGGAAATGGCTGATCCCCATGACCTGCACCCGCTTGCCCGTGGGCGCGCCCAGAAGCTCGAGGATGCCATAGCCCAGATGATGCCCCTCGATCGTCCAGCGCACGGCGACCTTTGTGCCGCCCTCCTCGCAAGGGGTGGAGCAGACGTGATGCGCCTGGAACACCCCGTCAGGGATCGAACCGACAAGGCCCAGCGACTGATGGATCACCGCCGCATGGCCGTAATGCTCCACCATCAGCGGCCCGTGATAAAGGCAGGTCGGCGCATAGTCCCGCGCGATCCGGCCGAACATCTTGCGGTTATAGACGTCATGCAGCATCCGCAGCGTCTCGCGCTCAAGATCCGTCCCGGCGATGGTCAGGTCGGGCTCTTCCTCGGGCGGACATTGCCCCACCATCAGGCGATTCTCGCCGATATCGAGATTGACCTGCCCGCGCGCATGGGCCGCTTCCGCGATGCGGGTGGCAAAGGCATCCGCATCCAGCCCCAGCTGCAGCAGGATCGCCGTCGTATCGGCCACCACCCATTCGCGGTAGATCTTGTTGCGCAGGATCATGCAGTCGGCAATCGTGCGCGACACGAAGGGCCGCCCCGTCGCCCGGCCCAGATGGCCGTTCTGCGTATGCCGCCCCGATCCGGTCACCAGATGCGAGGTGTAGAACCCGTCCTGATCGTTGCCGGTCCAGATCACCTGCGTCGCCATCCCCCGCCGTTCGGGAAAGCTGACCAGCCGCTGGATCGTGTCGCGGACGATATCCTCGCGGTTGTAGATCGTGCCGGTGGTGCCATAAAGCACGCAGTTATGCGTGTAATGCGTGTAGATCAGGCCGATATCGCGCTCGTCCCAGATCTTGTGGGTACAGCGCACGATGTAATCGACGATGTCGGAATAGATGGGATCGAACCCCTCCATCGGCTGCACCCGCGCGCGCCCCTCGGGGGCGAGTTCCGGGTAATCGCGCCGCTCGACCTGCAGGACGGGCTCGGCCGCGCCCTTGGTGCTTTCGGAAACCTTGTCAGCCATGTCTCACCTGCTGCATCGCGCCCGAACCCTTCGGCCGCCTCGATTGCGACGACAGGGTGAAGATTTACGCATAGGAATGCAAGAGCCTTGTGCCGGCCCCTCCGACTGCGGCGCGAATCGGTGGCGCGAATCGGTGGCGCGATTCGGCGGAAGCTGGAGCAAGGAGCTGCGTCTCAGGCATCCGGCGCCCCTTCCGATCCGGGGCCGCAGATCCGGACCAGATCCTCGAACCGGCCAAGGCAGGTTTCCTCCTCCTCTCCGCCGCCGGCAGACCAGAGCCGGCCCCGGGCGATCCGCAGGGTGCGCAAGCCCGTGGCGCGGGCCTGGGCGAGCAGGGTTTCCTCGCGCTCGCACAGATCGTCGAACAGGCGATCATCCGACTGCGCCACCAGCGACCAGACGGTGGGCAGATTGACGACCCCGCCGACACCCGCGGCATGCAGGGCCTCAAAAATGTCGTCGATCCGGCGGAACGGATCGGACAGGCAGACCCCGGCATAATCCGGCGCCGCCCCCGCGCCGGGCTGCGCGATGGCATCGAGCAGAAGGCCGTTGGCGTCGTGGATCGGGAGGATCGCCAGATCGAGCGCCGCCTCCTGCGGCAGCCCGCGCAGCGCCGGGCAAAGGATCGACCGCCGCGCCCCGGACCCTGAGGCCGTCCCTGAGGCGGAGCCAGAGTCGGACCCAGAGCCGGCATCCGGCCATCCGGTCCGGATGTCGAACAGCACTTGCCCAGAATTACCCATCTTCGCGCTCCGGCACCTGTTCCCGCGCCGGGTCATACACCATCCTGCCGCCAAAGACATCGTCAGGAGGAGGTCGGATGCCCCGCATCCTGAAGGAGGGACAGCCCTTCCCGCCCTGGTGCGAGCTGCGCGCCTTCGCGCATCTCTGCCCCGGGCCGGAGGGTCTTGTCGTGACCCCGGGCGCCGACAGGGATCGGATCCTTGCCGTCAAGGGCAGCGTGAACGTCTCGCAAGGGGACAGGGGCACCGTGCTGGCGCAGGGGCAGTTCCTGGATGTCACGGGCGCCCCGGTCACCGTGACGCCGCTCTCTGACGGGGCCGAGGCGATGCATCTTGCGGGCCGCTGGGGCGCGCGCCTGGGAGGCTGCGGCGTCTTCACCGCCGCCGACACGGAAACCCCGTCGGACCGCGGCGATCCGGTGGACTATGCCAAGACCACCAACATCGATTCGCATTACCACGATTGCGACGAATACTGGATCGTGCTTGACGGCCGCGCCACCGTGGTCGTCGCCGGCGAGGCGGCCGAGATGGGGCCGGGCGATTGCCTGTGCATCGGCATGGGCCGCCATCACGACATGCCCCATGCGCCCGACCCCGTCCGCGCCGTCTATTTCGAAACGACGCTCTGCGGGGCCGAACGGCTTGGCCATCTCTGGAACCACACGCACGGGACCGCCGTGCCCGCGGAAGGACGCGACTGATGACGAAACGGGTGATCCATGTGGGTGTCGGCAGCTTTGGCCGGCGCTGGTGCAGCGAGTTCCTCGCCCGCAACATCGCCGACGGCACGATCGAGGTCGTCGCCATCGCAGATCTTGATCCCGAGGCGGTCGCCCGCGGTCAGGCGCTGCTCGGCCTGCCCGACAGCGCCTGCCACACCGACATTGCCGAAGCCTTCGCCAGCCACGAGGCGGATTTCTGCACCGTGGTCGTCCCGCCCGAGTTCCACGAGGCGGTGATCGACATCGCCATCGCGCATGGCGTCGATATCCTCTGCGAAAAGCCGATCGCGGCGACGATGGACGCCTCTGTCCGCATCGCCGCGAAGGTCAGGGCGGCGGGCCGAAAGATGGCCGTCACGATGAGCCATCGCTTCGATCAGGACAAGACGACCCTGCGCGAGATCATCCGCTCGGGCCTGCTTGGCCCGGTCAGCGCGGTCAGCTGCCGCTACCAGTCGTCGATGCGCGGGCATATGCAATGGGGCGCGCTCTTCCGCCACACGATGCAGGATCCGCTGTTGATCGAGGGCGCGGTGCATCACCTTGACCTTGTGGCAGATTTCGCCGGTGCGAAATGCGAGACGCTGTTCGCCACCACCTGGAAACCGGCCTGGGCCGAATATGCCGGCGATACCGACGGCATCGTCACGATGGTGTTCGAGAACGGCGTGCGCGGGGTCTATGAGGGATCCTCCAGCGCCGCCGTGGGCCTGAACGACTGGACCAAAGAATATGTCCGCATCGAATGCGAGAACGGGACCGCGATCCTGAACAGCCGCGAGATCGAGATCTTCACCCGCCTGCCCCTTGCCCGCCAGCAGCACCGCGAGGGGCTGGGCCAGAAGATGCCGCTTCTGACCCAGCCGAAATGGCTCAACACCTGGCTGATCGAGAAGTTCTGCGCCTGGCTTGACGGCGGCCCCGAGATGGAGACCATCGTCGAGAAGAACGTTCAGGCCAGCGCGCTGATCTTTGCCTCGATCGAAAGTGCGCGCTCGGGCCAGACGGTCAGGGTGCAGGAGTATGTCGAGAGTTTCGCCTAGGTCAGCTTTGCGGCGCCGGCGGGGGCAACTCCTTATCGGGGCTGCCATCGGCACCGGGATCGCGGCCAATTTCGCCATGCGCGGCGGGGCGGATTTCCTGCTGGCCCTCAATGCGGGCCGGCTGCGCAGCATGGGCGAGCCATCCGTCACCTCGATGATCGCCCTGAACGAGGCCAATGCCTTTACCTTCGATTTCGCCGCGCGCGAGATCCTGCCGCGGGCCACCGTTCCGGTGATCTTCGGCGCCTGTTCCTTCGATCCCCGGCAGGATCCGGCCGATCTGGTCGCGCGGATCGGGACGGCGGGTTTTGCCGGCATCTCGAACTTTCCGACCGCCTCGATGCTGTCGGGGCCGATGCGCGACAGGCTGGAACGGCTGGGTCTGGGCTTTCGGCGCGAACTGAAGATGCTGGGCCTTGCGCGGGCGGCGGGTCTGGTGACGCTGGCCTATACCCACAGCGTGACCGAGGCCGAAGAGGCGGCGGCCATCGGCGCCGATCTCATCACCATCGGGCTGGGCTGGAATCACGGCGGCGTGCATGGCCCGTCGGACCCCGGCATCGGCCAGCGCGGCATCGAGGAGGTGGCGATCCATGTCGACCGCGCCGCCCGCGCCGTGGGGGCCATCGCGCCCGATACGATCTGCCTTGTCGAAGGCGGCCCCATCGTCAGCCCGCGCCACCTCGAGGAGTTGTGCCGCTTCGTCAATATCGGCGGCTATATCGGCGGCTCGACCATCGACCGGGTGCCGATCGAGACCGCGATCGAGGATACGACCGCCGCCTTCAAGACCATCGGCGCGACCCGGCCCGAGCCGGTCTCGGACCGGCCGGTCTTTCCGCTGCAGCTGGTGGGCCGATCCGACGCGATCCGCCGCACGCGCGACCGGATGCTGCGGCTGGCGGCCACGGACCTGCCGATCAACCTGATCTGCCCCGAGGGCGGCACACAGGCGGGCCGGGTCATCGACACGCTTCACGGGCTGAGCCGGCGGCGGCGGAGGGAGGTGCAGGTCCTTCATATCGGGCCAGAGACCTGGGCCGACCGGATGATCGACCTTTTTGGCCAGCCCGGCGATGACGGATCGCACGGGCCGCCCGCGCGGGCCCGGATCGGCCTTCTCGAAGTGCTCTCGGGTGGCACGCTTGGCATCGCCTGCGCGGAGGCAACGCCCGGGTCCGTGCTGGGCGATCTGGCCGAGGCGGTGCGGCGCGGGCGGGGGCAGCAGATCGGCGGCGCGCGGTGGTTCGACATCGACCTGCGCATCGTGATCGCCAGCGCCGCCCCGCTTGATGCACTGGCCGGCTTTGCCACGCTGGTCCTCCCGCCGCTGTCCGAGCGGCAGGAGGATGTCTCGAGCGTGCTCGACATCGTGCTGCGCAGCCTGCGCGGCCAGCTGCGCCGCCCGCTCCTGCGGCTCGATGCGGCGGCCTGGCGGCTGATGGTCGATCACGGCTGGCCCGGCGGGGTCGAGGAACTGCGCGCCGCGGTCGAGGGGGCCGCCCTTTCCATCGACGGAGATGTGATCACGCCGATGGACCTGCCGCTTCCGCGCGAGGCGAAGGGCAGCGAGAGCCTGTTCGCCTCGGAGAAGGACTGGATCCTCGACGGCCTGCGCCGCAACCGCTTCAACCGCGGCGAAACCGCCCATTACCTCGGCATCTCGCGCAAGACGCTTTACAACAAGATCCGCCGCTACGCGCTGGACCGCGAACCCGGGCGGCCCTAGGCCAGTTTCGCGGCGATCACCCGGATGCCTTGCGCGAATGTAGCGCGCCCCACCTTTTCGCGGATCTCCGCCTCATCCTCGGCCGAGACATCGAAATCCGCCCACCATTCCACGAAGGTCCGGTTGCCTTCGGTAACGCGCGAGCACCTAAACGTGGCGACGTAGTTCCGGATCGGCATAGGGCTTTCAAGGATGTTGTAGGTGAAGCTGTGCTCGAGGTCCGAGAAACTCAGCAGACGTTCGCGCAGGAACCCGCCATCCGTCGTGGTGAAGGCGCGCACGCAGCCCACCTGATCGGCGGGGCGGCCGTCCTCGATCCGGCTTTCGGCGATGATCGGGTGCCAGTCGCCATGCCCGTTGTAGTCGCGGGCGAAGGCCCAGACCTTTTCGATGGGCGCGTCGATCACGTCGCTGACATAGACCCTGGCCATTCAACCCTCCTTCCGATTGCGCGCGGCATCCTGCCGCCTGATTTTCTTGAACGCCCGCACCTGCCCGGCAATCGCCTCCTCGACCGGCAGGCGCTCCATGCTGCTTGCGCCATAAAAGCCGTGGCAGCCCGGGCAGCGGTCCAGCACGTAGCGGGCATCCTCGGGCGTGGCGATGGGCCCGCCGTGGCACAGGACCAGCACATCGCCCCGCACCCCGCGCGCGGCATCGGCGATGCGGGTGACGCGGTCGCAGGCCTCGTCCAGCCCAAGGGCCGTGTCCGCGCCGATGCTGCCACCCGTCGTCAGCCCCATATGGGCCACGACGATATCGGCCCCGGCCCCGGTCATCGCGCGGGCCTGCTCCTCGTCGAACACATAAGGTGTGGTCAGCAGATCCTTCTGCCGGGCCAGCGAGATCAGCGCCACCTCGCGGTCATAGCCCATCCCGGTTTCCTCGAGGTTCTGCCGGAACACCCCGTCGATCAGGCCGACGGTGGGAAAGTTCTGGATGCCGGCAAAGCCCATCGCGGCGATCCGGTCGAGGAAGAGGTCGAAATTGCAGAACGGATCGGTCCCGTTCACCCCGGCCAGAACCGGCGTATGCTCGACCACGCCCAGCACTTCGCGCGCCATGTCCATGACGATCTCGTTGGCATTGCCATAGGCCAGCACCCCGGCCAGCGACCCCAGCCCCGCCATCCGGTAGCGGCCCGAATTGTAGATCACGATCAGGTCGATCCCGCCGGCCTCTTCGCATTTCGCCGATAGTCCGGTTCCGGCACCGCCGCCGATCAGGGGGATGCCGGCCTGAACCTGCGCATGAAACCGGGCAAGCAGGCTTTGGCGGTCTGGTCTGGTCATGGTCTTGTCTTTCTCGTCATCCCCTCCAGCGCCGCGACGGCGGCCTCGGCAAAGGCGGGGTCGTTGATGTGGTAGGGCAGACGGTCCAGCCGCCGCTCTGACCCCTGAACAAGGGCGCTTTCGATGGCATCGAACAGGGCCGCATCTGCGGCGGGATCGTGAAACGGCTGGCCCGGCGCGTCGAGGGCCGAGACGCCGCCCTCGGGCAGAAGGACGGCCACGGGGCCGACAAAGGCGTTCAGGGCCGTGGCGATCTGCGCGCCCAGCTCGGCCAGTTCGGCGGGCGTGGTGCGCATCAGGGTGATCTGGGGATTGTGGCGGTGAAACAGCCGGTCGGCATAGCGGGCGGGCACCGTGTCGGGGGCTGCGAAATTCACCATGTCGGTGGCGCCGACAGAGAGGACATAGGGAATGCCAAGGGGCGCAAGGCGGGCGATCCTCTCGGGGCCTGCGGGCATGATGCCGCCCGACAGACGGTCGCACAGTTCGGTCGTGGTCAGGTCGAGGATGCCGTCCAGATGCCCGCCCAGCGCAAGATCCTCCATCGCGTCGCCGCCCGCGCCGGTGGCGTGGAAGGTCAGGCAGTCGTAGCGGTCGGACAGAAGCGCCGTGGCCCGTGTCACGCATGGGGTCGTCACGCCGAACATGGTCAGGCCCAGGGCGGGCCGGTCATCGGCGGGCGCGGGGCGCGGCGTCGTGACCATGCCGGCCAGAGCGGCGGCCGCATTGGCCAGCACCGGGCGCGAGACGCGGTTCAGCCCGGCGATATCGGTGACCGAGGGCACAAGGATCAGGTCCGACGTGCCGATATGGGCCCCGCTCTGACCCGAAGCGACGGTCGAGACGATGATCTTGGGCACCCCCAGCGGCAGCCGCCGCAGCGCCGGCGCGATCAGGGCCGTGCCGCCCGATCCGCCCACACCGATGGCCCCGGCCACCTCCTGCCCCGCGATCCAGCGTTCCAGCGCGACGGCCATCGCCGCCACCGCCCGCCCCCGGTCATCGCTGAAGACGGCGTCCGGGCCGTCGGGATGGCAGGCGGCGATGGCGGCGGCGGGGATATCGGCCCCTGTCACAGCGCCCCTGCCCGGCCCGGTCGAGACATCGACGATCCGCGCCCTGACCCCCGCACTGACCCCCGCCCCGGCCAGCCGATCCCGCAGGAAGGCAAGCTCGGCCGCCTTCGTGTCCATCGTGCCGATGACAAGGACGAGGGGCGCGGTCATCGGATCGCCTGCCCCTCGGCATCGAACAGATGCGTGCGCGCGGGATCGAAGCCGATGCCGATCCGGTCGCCCTGCGCCAGCGCCAGATCGCCGTCGCCCTGCAGGATCATCGTCCCGGCGGGCGTGGCGGTATAGGCAACGGTCGCATTGCCCAGAAGCTCGACCAGTTCCACCTCGCCCGACAGAAGTGCCCCGGGCGCGCCCGGGTCCAACGGGCGCAGCACCTCGGGCCGGATGCCAAGCTTCATCCCCTCGGCCGTCATCCGCGACTGCGACACCGGCACGGGCACGGTGACCTCCGCTCCGCCGGGCAGTTCCAGCCGGGTTTCCGCCCCGCCCTCGCCAACCGGCCGCACCGCAAGGAAATTCATCCCCGGCGAGCCGATGAACGAGGCGACGAAAGTATTGGCGGGCTTGTGGTAAAGGTCCAGCGGCGTGCCCACCTGGCTGATCCGGCCGTGATCCAGCACCACGATCCGGTTGGCCAGCGTCATCGCCTCGACCTGATCATGGGTGACGTAGATCATCGTCGTGCCAAGTTCCTTGTGCAGCCGGGCAAGTTCAAGCCGCATCTGCACGCGCAGCTTGGCATCGAGGTTCGAGAGCGGCTCGTCGAACAGGAACACCTCGGGCGAGCGGACCAGCGACCGCCCGATCGCGACCCGCTGCCGCTGCCCCCCCGAGAGGTCGGACGGCCGCCGGTCAAGATAGGGTTCCAGCTGCAGCAGACGGGCGATTTCCTCGGTGCGGGCCGCGACCTGCGCCTTGGGCAGCCGCGCGACCTTGAGCGAGAAGCCGATGTTCTGGCGCACGGTCATGTGGGGGTAAAGCGCGTAGGACTGGAACACCATCGCGATCCCGCGCCGGTCGGGGGCGACATCGGTCACATCCCGCCCGGCGATGTGGATCGTGCCTTCCGTGACCGTCTCGAGCCCCGCGATCATGCGCAACAGCGTGGACTTGCCGCAGCCCGAGGGGCCGAGAAGGGCGCAGAACTCGCCGTTCTCGATCCCCAGCTCGAGGTTGTGCATGACCTTGATCGCACCGAACTGCTTGGAGACGTTGCGCACCTCGACATGAGACATGGCTCAGCCCCCCTTGCCGGCGCTGGCGCCGGCGCTGGAGATGCTTTCGCGCAGCCAGACCTGCATCGCGTTCGGGCCGCGGTTGTTCCACAGGAAATAGGGGATCGCGGTCATCGTGGCGGGGCGCGTCCGGGGCGGCGCGGTCTTGTAAAGCGCCTCGCCCCAATCGGCTGTGTCCACGGCCTCGGCCTCGGCCCGGATGGCGGGGATGCCGTCGAAGAGGTCGAGCCGCGCCTCGGTCAGCCTCGCGTCGCGGGGCAGCGACAGATGCGCCACTTCGGGCGTATCCGCCGCCTCGACGCAATAGACCAGCGGGCCGCGCCGCAGCGCCACCCGGCCCCGGTCGGCGGCAACCTCGGGATGCGCCCAGACCCGTTCGGCCGGCATCGGCAGGTCGAGCGTCACCCGGTCGCCGTCCTGCCATTCGCGGTCAAGCCGCAGATAGCCCTTGTCAGACGTGGCCGCGACGGGTTCGCCATTCACCGCCGCAGCCGCGCCCTGCGCCCAGTCGGGGATGCGCAGCGCAAGGGTGAAGCGTTGCGGCGCGGCAAGGCCGAGGGCCGTCTCGATCACGCCGTCATAGGGGTAGCCCGAGCGTTCGGTCAGATGCACCTGCGCGCCGTCCACCACCAGATCGGCGTCGATCCCGCCATAGATATGCAGCGCCACCAGCCCCGGCCCGGTCGAGCAGAAATAGCCCGCGACCGAGGCGATCAGCCGCGAGACGTTCATCGTGCAGCAGGGGCAGGGATGCCAGTGCCAGCGCCGATGCGACCCGTCGCTTTCCAGCGGGTTGTCGTAGAAATAGGTGTCGCCCTGCCGCGACAGGCCCACGAGCGCGCCGTTGAACAGGGCCCGCTCCATCACGTCGCCGTAGCGGCCGTCGAGGTCAAGGTCGAGCATCCGCCGCGCCCAGAAGACCATCGCGACCGAGGCGCAGGTTTCCGCATAGGCGGTGCCGTTCGGCAGATCCCAGTCCTTGGTGAAGCCTTCGTTGCTGGCAGACGGGCCAAAGCCGCCGGTCACATACATCCGCCGGTCCACCACATCGGCCCAAAGCGCGCGGCAGGCCTCGGCCAGGGCGGCATCGCCGGTTTCGGCGGCAAGGTCGGCCATGGCGGTATACATGTACATCGCCCGCACCGCATGGCCCACGACCTTGCGCTGCTGCCGAACCGGCTCATGCGACTGGTTGTATTCCAGCGTGCCCTGATGCCAGTCGGCCATCGTCTCGCCCCGGGCCTCCATCTCTTCGATGAAATAATGCGGCTCCTGCCCGCGCTGGTCGATGAAGTAGCGCGCAAGGTCGAGGTGCTTGCGCTCTCCCGTCGCGTGATAGAGGCGGATCAGGGCGATCTCGATCTCCTGATGGCCGGGATAGCCTTTGCGCTTGCCCTCTTCGGGGCCGAACATGTCGCGGATATGGTCCAGATACCGCTCCATGATGTCCAGAAGCCGCCGCCGCCCGGTCGCCTGCCAATAGGCCAGCGCGCCTTCCAGCATGTGGCCCGCGCAGTAAAGCTCGTGATTGTCGCGCAGATTGGTCCAGCGCTTGTCGGGCTCGTGCCGCAGATACCACAGGTTCAGATAGCCGTCGGGTTCCTGCGCCGCTTCCAGATCGTCGATCACGCCTTCGATCCTGGCCTCGATCTCGTCGTCGCGGCGGTGGCGCAGCGCATAGCTTGCCGCCTCGATCCACTTGGCCATGTCGCTGTCGCGGAAGATCTCGGTCGTGAAGCCGCGCTTGTCGCGGGGAATGTAGAACGGCGGCGGTTCGGGCGTGCGCTTCATCCCCTCGCGGATGCCGCTTTCGACAAGGCGGTCATATTGCGTGGGGATCGTCGTCCCGAGCACGGTTTCCAGCCGCTCCTTCCAGAAGGGGCTGGTGATCTTCACATCGGTGAAGGGCACCGCAAGGCTCTGGCGCGAGGGGATCTGGTTCATTTGACTGCTCCGTTCAGAAAGCCGCTGACGTAGTATTTCTGCAGGAATACATAGAGCAGCGCGCAAGGCAGGATGGTGATGATGACGCCCGCCTGCAGCATGCCCCAGTCGATGGAGCCGAACACCCCGGTGCGCGAGGCGACAAGCATGACAGGCAGGGTGAAATCGCGCTCGGTGTTCATGAAGATCAGCGCCGCGATGAATTCGTTCCAGCTCTGGATGAAGGCAAAGAGGGCGACCGTCGTCATGCCGGGCACCACGGCCGGCAGGAAGATGCGGATCAGCGCCTCGAAGCTGTTGCAGCCGTCGATCATCGCGGCCTCTTCCAGATCCTTCGGCACCGCCTCGAAACTGGTGCGCATGAGGTAGACGCTGAAGGGCATCTGCAGCGCGGTATGGATGAGGGCAAGGCCAAGGTGGCTCTGGCTCAGTCCCAGCTTGTTGAACACCAGCAGGAGCGGGGTCAGCAGCGCCTGATAGGGGATCATCAGCCCGATCAGCAGCAGCAGGAAGATCGCCTCCTTGCCCGGGATCGGGAACCGCGCCAGCCCGTAGCCGGCGGGCACCGACAGCAGGAGGCTGAAGAGGATCGTCAGAAGGGCCACGGAAAGCGAGTTCCAGACATAGACCCGGATCCCCGCCTGATAATTCGCGAAGTTGACGTAGTTCTGGAACGACAGCTCTGTCGGCAGATAGCTGGGCGGCACCGCCTGCGCCGCAGCAGGCGTCTTGATCGAGGCGAAGAACGACACGACCAGCGGAAACAGCATCATCGCCACGATCAGCATGCAGATCGCACCGATGAGATAGCGCCTGCGCGCGCTTTGACCGGCAACAGCCATCAGCCTCGTCCTTTCCAGCGGGTCAGCAGGATCTGCGCCGTGGCCATGAGAAAGATCATGGCGACCAGGATCACCGACAGCGCCGCGCCATAGCCAAGGCGGAAGCTGCGGAACGAATTGTTGTAGATCCAGAAAACCGAGCTGATCGTCTGGTTGCGGGGGCCGCCCTGCGTCATGATGTAGAACTGGTCGAAGGCCAGAAGCGAGGGCACCGCGCTCACGATGATGAACAGCGTGATCGTGGGCACCGTCAGCGGCAGCATCAGCGACCAGACCCGCCGCCAGTAGCCCGCCCCGTCGATCATCCCGGCCTCGTTGATGTCGGACGGGATCGACTGCAGGGCGGCGACGAAGAGGATCATGCCGAAGCCCACCACCTTCCAGGTGACCGAGATGATGATCCCCCACATCGCCATGTTGACCTCGGCGAACCAGACGGGCGAGCGGCTGATGATGCCAAGGTCGATCAGCGCCTGATTGAACAGGCCGACCTGCTGGTCGAACAGCCAGAACCACAGGATCGAGGACGACCCCAGCCCGATCACGACCGGCAGGAAGATCACCCCCCGCGTGAAATTCTGGATCCGCGACCGCCCCACCGTCAGCAGGGCCGCCAGATAGCCAAGCACCAGCAGGACAGGCGTGATCAGGATCGTGTAGCGCAGCGTGAACCGGAGCGAGACCCAGAACTGGTCATCGTTCCACGCCCGGATGTAATTGCCCCAGCCGACGAAGCGCCCCTGCCCTTCCAGCATGTTCCAGCTGAACATCGACATGTAGATCAGCTGGCCGAAGGGATAGAGGATGATCACCCCGACAAAGGCCAGCGCCGGCAACACATACAGAAATCCGGTCAACCGCCTGCGGCTGACATAGGAAGCAGCCATCCGGGCCTCCATTGGGGGAAAGGTCTCTGGCAGGGAAAGGGCCGCCGGCCACAGGGCCGGCGACCCCGATCAGGTCAGCCGTCGCAGAGGATGTCGTCCATCTGCCGCCGCGCGGTGGCGATGGCACCATCCACATCGCCGTCGAAGATCGCGGTCTGCAGCATCTGCAGCCAGGGCCCCGCCGGATCGTTCGAGAGCGAGAAGAAGGCCATCGTATAGGGCGTCTGGGCCGCGCCAAGCGCCTCGACCGTGGTCATCAGCTTTTCATTGTCGGCAAAGACCTCGGTCGCCACGTCAAGCCGGGCGGGCATGTTGCCCGTCTCGGCAAAGACCTCGCGCTGGATCTCGTCGCTCAGCACCCAGTCAAGGAAGGCCCGCGCGCCGTCCTTGTTGCCGGCCCCCGACGGGATCATCAGGATGTCGCCCCCGGCGAAAGAGCTGATCTCGCCCAAGGTGCCGCCGGGCAGCGGCGTGATGCCGAAGTCGATCTCGGGCGCGATCTGCGGCAGCGTCCCGATCGAGAAGTTGCCCGTGCCCATGATCCCGATATTGCCCGAGGTGAAGGCGGCCAGGAAGTTCGCCCCGCCATCGACCTGCGCGCTTTCGGGGATCAGGCCTTCCTCCCACATGGTGCGGTAGTGGTTCAGCACCGCCGGGATCGCCTCGCCCTGCATCGCCTCGACCCCGCATTCGCCGGGAATGACCAGCGTGTCGGGCGTGGCCCACATCTGCGGCGCCATGGTGAAGATGTTGCAGCCGCCGCAGGCGCCCGAGAAGTAGAAGCCATAGACCTCGTCGCCCAGCGCGCTGATCGTGCGCGCGGCTTCCAGGATCTCGGCGCTCGAGCGGGGCGGGCTGTCGGGGTCGAGGCCCGCCCGCTCGAACAGGTCGCGGTTGATCAGCAGGACCGAGTTGTCGGGCGTGAAGGGGATACCATAGACCCGGTCGCCGTAGCTGGCCAGCGTCCGGTGCGCCTCGACCGTGTCCTCCCAATGGGCATTGGCGGTGACCTGATCGGTCACATCCTCGAGGAACCCCGCGCGCATGAAGGGCGGCGCGAAGATCAGGTCAAGCGAGAGAAGATCGGGCACCCCGCCCGAGGTGGCGGCGGTGGCGAATTTCGTCACCATCTCGCCCGCCGGGATGATCGTCAGCTCGACCGGCATGTCAGGATTGTCGGCATTCCAGCGATCGACGACGTTCTGGGTCAGGGTCGCGCCACTGTCGCGCGCCCACATCGCCATTTGCTGGGCAGAGGCGGGCATGGCCACGGTCACGGCCAGCACGGCAGACAGCGACAGGGCCGCCCGAAGGCGGTTCGATTTCATCATCTTTTCCTCCCATTAGGCATCCAAGAGCCTGCCGTCATGGTTGTGCCATGCCACCCGTCTCGCAACGATCCCGAGCGAGGATCTGGGTAATTCCGGGTAAGGCGCGACCGGACGAGGATGGAAAGGGCCGAGAGGAGGCCCCCTGCCCCGCTGCCCCGTCACCAGACAGCAAAAGGGGCGGCCCGATGGGCCGCCCCCTTGTCTTTCGCGCGGGCCTGCCTGGCCGGGGTTCAGCCCAGCTTGACCCGGATCATCTGCCAGGAATGCGGCGGCAGCGACGCGCTCAGCAGGCCGCCCTCCACTGTCGTCCCCGTTCCCTTCCGCGGTGCCACCTGCGTCTGATCGTTCAGCGTGTTCACCGCCCGCAGATCGGCATGGGTCATCACCTGATGGTCGATCACCTCGGCCTTGCCGAACCCCAAAAGCGACAGCTCCAGCGGCATCGCCTCGGTCGGGTGGCGGTTCACGGCAAAGAAGGTCGCGGTGCCCGCCTCTTCGTCATGCACACCGGCGATATCGACGAAGGGCACGTTGTCGTCATGCTCGCTGTCATAGCCCGGGCAATCGACCGCAAGCTGCAGCGCCGTCCCGCGCCCAAAGACCGAGGCGAA
Organism: Paracoccaceae bacterium; assembly: GCA_051859505.1. GTDB lineage: Bacteria > Pseudomonadota > Alphaproteobacteria > Rhodobacterales > Rhodobacteraceae > JAFIEN01. The sequence continues at coordinate 15,142 of JBHYFN010000024.1, read as the reverse complement.
GTAATAGGGATAATAGATCGTCTGCCGCCAGGCCGCGCCGCCCGGTTCGGTCATGATCGGCGCGATCACGTTCACAAGCTGCGCGATACAGGCGATCCGGACCACGTTGGACTTGCGGATGAAGGTGTTGAGGATGCAGCCGACCTGCAGCACATCCTCGAAATTGTAGATATCCTCCAGGAGGCGCGGCGCATGGGGCCAGCCCTCGTTGCCGTCGAGGATCGCCCGGTCCTGCGCGTTCGAGTGATACCAGACGTTCCATTCGTCAAAGCTGATATGAACATCGCGCTTCGAGCGCTTGTTCGCCTTGACGAGGTTGATCGTCGATTCGACCGTGGTGATGTAGCGGTCGAGCTTGTGGTTCAGCGCCAGATAGTTCTGCGTGTCGCCCGTGCGGTTGGCGAAATACATGTGCAGGCTGATGAAATCGACCGAGTCGTAGGTGTGCTCGAGCACGATCCGTTCCCATTCGGGATAGGTCTTCATGTCGGAATGCGACGAGCCGCAGACGATCAGCCCCAGCGATTTGTCGAAGGCGCGCAGGGTCTTGGCCGTCTCGTTGGCAAGGCGGCCGTATTCCTCGGCGGTCTTGTGGCCGACCTGCCAGGGTCCGTCCATCTCGTTGCCAAGGCACCAGAGATCGACATTCCAGGGATCGGCGCGGCCGTTCTTCTTGCGCAGGTCGCCCCAGTAGCTGCCGGTCGGCCCGTTCACATATTCGACGAAGTTGCGCGCCTCGTCCAACCCGCGCGAGCCCAGGTTGATCGCCAGCATCGGCTTGGTGCCGACCGTGTCGCACCAGTCGATGAATTCATGCACGCCGACCGCATTGGAATCCGAGGTGTGCCAGGCCAGGTCAAGCCGGGTCGGGCGTTCCTCGCGCGGGCCGATCCCGTCTTCCCAGTTATAGGCCGAGACGAAATTCCCGCCCGGATAGCGGACGTAAGGAATGTTGAGATCCTTGCAGAGCGCGATCACATCGCCCCGCATCCCGTTGGCATCCGCCGTAGGGTGGTCGGGCTCATAGATGCCGGTATAGACGGCCCGGCCCAGATGCTCCAGAAATGCCGAATAGACCCTGTCGTCGATCTTCGCGACGGAAAAGTCCTTGTGGGCGGTCACGCGCGCTTTCATCCGATCCTCCCCCGGATTGCGGACCGGCGCTCCTCCACGCCTGTCCATATCGAATTTGCAGATATGTATCGGCTTCGACCGATAGCACGTCAAGCCCTTCGTCGCCCCGGACCGCAGGCTTCCGGCGTCAGGCGTCGGTCGTCAGCCGCATCAGGATGTCCTGATCGTAATTGCCGAAGCCCCTGCCAAAGATATTCACCCCGCCCGGATGGCGCGCATCGTCGCGCACCGAGATCCGGAACCGGATCGAGCGATGACTCTCGAGATCGAGATCCTTCAGCGAGACGGGGCTGATCTTCACCCCGTCCACATAGGTGCCGTCGCGGGTGATTCGAAACGCCTTGAGCATGCCGTACTGGCTGCCCTTCAGCTTCCACCAATCGGGGGTATAGACCCCCCGCTTGTCGCCGTAATCCCCGGGCGAAGTCCAGGTGCCGATCTCGATCCGGTTGACGGAAATGGTGATGTCGCTGGGCCAGTCGGCGGCCGTTCCCGGCACTTCCGAAGACAGCTCGACCGAAAACTCCATCGAGGCAAGATCGCCCGTCATCAGCTTGATATTGTTCGGGAACTGATATTCCACATAGCCGCGGGTGAACCAGATCAGCCCCGCGCCCATCCGCGCCGGATCAAGGAATGTGTCGGGCACATCCAAAAGCCCGATGATCCCCTCGCGCGAACACAGGCCGCAGGGCGCGCTGATCTGGCACGAGGTGTAAAGCCCCAGCGGCATCGCCACTTCGATCCGGTTGCCCTCGGCCTCTTGCGGGCTGTCCTTGAACATCAGAAGGACTTCGTCGAACAGGCTGTGGCAGATCTTCTGATTGCCCTTGCGTGCCCGCTGGGTCTCGGTCCGGATCAGGCCGGCCTCTTCGAGAAGCTGGATATTGGCCGAAACCGAGGATTGCGGCTGGTCCAGCGCCTGCGCGATTTCGTTGACGTTCATCGCGCCCTTGGTGTGCAGAAGCTTCAGCACCCGCACCCGCGCCGGCGAGGCAAAGGCCTTGAGCACGTCGGCCCCATCCTCAGGATCGACGATCAGAAAGTTGCGCGACATGCGGAAAAGCCTTCGGGGATAGCGGTCAACTGCGGTTTCATATCAGCTTTTCCGGTTCAGTCAAAGGATTTCGGGATTCGGTCCCGCTTCGGGCGCCGAAAATGGCGGAAGCGGGCGGATTCTGCCCCCCGCAGCGCCCGGAACGGCTTGCGCCCGACGACGTCTGGCGGAACATGCGCCGACACAGGCGGGGAGGAGATCGCTATGGCCAGACGGCAGCAGACGCTCGATGGAGCGTGGGATTTCGTGCATGCGCGGGACGGCCGGCTGCGCAGGATAACCGTGCCGCAGCCCTGGCAGGCCGCCTTCGCCGACCTGCGCCACATGGGCGGCACCGCCACCTACAGCCGCCGATTCGGCCGCCCCGACCTTGGCCCGGACGAGGTTGCGCTGCTGCATTTCGGGGCCGTGGCCGAGGTGGCCGAGGTGCAGGTCAACGGGCGGATGCTGGCGCGGCACGAGGGCGGGAACCTGCCCTTTGAAGTCGCCCTGCCCGCCGAGATCTTGCGCGATATCAATGAGCTGGTCGTCATTTGCCACGCGCCCGACGGCAGCGCGCAGGATCAGGTGCCCTTCGCCGAAATCCCCCACGGCAAGCAAAGCTGGTACGGAATCACCGGCGGGATCTGGCAATCGGTGCGGCTCGAGATCCGCCCCCGCCTTCACACCACCCATGTCGCGATCACCGCCGACATGAGCGGGCGGATGACCGCAGAGGTGACGGTCGCCGGCGGCACGGCCGAGTCCGAGGTGACGCTGATCTCGCCCGAAGGCGCCCCCCTCGCCACTGCCCGCACCACCGGGGGCGCGGTCGCCTTCACCCTTCCCGACCCGCGGCTCTGGTCGCCCGAGGATCCGGCGCTGCACCTCCTGCGGGTCGCGACCGGCGCGGATGTGACCGAGCATCCGTTCGGCTTTCGCAGCTTCTCGGCCCGCGGCGGGCAGCTGCTTCTGAACGGCAAGCCCTGGTACATGCGCGCCGCGCTGGATCAGGATTATTACCCCGAAGGGATCTGCACCCCGCCCTCGACCGCCTTTCTGGAAGACCAGTTCCGCAAGGCGCGCGCGCTTGGCCTCAACATGCTGCGCTGCCATATCAAGATCCCCGATCCGCGCTATTACGAGGTCGCCGACCGCATGGGGATGCTGATCTGGACCGAGATCCCCAATGTCGCCACCCTGACCGAAGCCTCGAAAGCCGCGATGAAGACGACGATGGAGGGGATCCTGCGGCGCGACGGCAACCACCCCTCCATCGTGATCTGGACGCTGATCAACGAGGATTGGGGCACCCGTCTGTGCGAGGATCAGGGCCATCGTGACTGGCTTCGGGGCATGGTCGACTGGCTGCGCCAGCGCGACCCCTCGCGGCTTGTCGTCGACAATTCGCCCTGTCACGGCAATTTCCATGTGAAGACCGATATCAACGACTTTCACTACTACCGCTCGGTCCCCGAACGCCGCGCCGAATGGGATGCGCTGACCGCCGAATTCGCGGCCGGGGCGGACTGGGCCTGGTCGCCCTTCGGCGATGCCGAACGCGATGGCGACGAGCCGCTGATCGTCTCGGAATTCGGGGTCTGGGGCCTGCCTGATCCCGCCAAAGTCACCATCGACGGGGCCGAGCCGTGGTGGATGGAAACCGGTCAGGCCTGGGGCGACGGCGCGGCCTATCCCCACGGGGTGCAATCGCGCGCCGAGGCCCTCGCGATCGACCGCGTCTTTGGCAGCTTCGACGCCTTCATCGAGGCGGTGCAGGGCTATCAGTGGATGAACCTGAAATACGAGATCGAGGTGATGCGCCGTCACGCCCCGATCATGGGCTATGTCATCACCGAATTTACCGATGTGCATTGGGAGTCTAACGGACTTCTTGATATGAACCGCAACCCCCGCGTGTTTCATGACCTATTCGGCACAATCAACGCGGATGTCGTGCTGGTCCCGCTGGTCGACAGATATGCCGGCTGGGGCGGGGATGCCTTCCGCTTTGACCTGCAGATTGCCACCGGCGGCGCGGCGGTTCCGGCGGGCACGGTTCACTGGCGCGCGGGCGCCATGTCGGGGCGGCTTTCCGTGCCGGCGACCGGGCCGGTCTCTGTCGTCGATCTGGGCGCGGTCGCCCTGACCCTGCCCGAGGCGGTTCCCGGCGGGATGCTGGATATCGCGCTTCGCTTCGAATCAGAGGGGCGCCTGCTGGCCACCAACACGGTGCGAATCGCCGTCCATCCCCGGCGCAGCACGGCCGACCTGCCCAGCATCGCCACCTCGGACCCCCGGATCGCCGCCTTTGCCCGGGGCCTGGGCTATACCCTCCTGCCCGCCGGTCAGGCGCAGGTCACGCTTGCCCCGGCCCTTGATGCCGCAGATATCGCCGCGATGCAGGCGGGCGCGCGCTATGCCGTCTTTGCCGATGGCTCGGTGAAAACCCAAGGAAATCTGCGCCTTGACACCGCCCCGAGAGAGCAGCCCTTCCTTCCCATCGTCGACGAGACGCCCGGCCTGCCGCGCGGACCCGATTCGCAGATGCCCAATATCGCGGTGACGCCCCGGCACGGCACGATGTGGCGCGGCGACTGGATCGCGGGCTTCAGCTGGATCCGCCGCGAGGGCGCCTTCGCCGACCTGCCCGGAGGCCCGATGATCGACCTCTCCTTCGACCGAATCGTTCCGCATCACGTGATGACGGGGTTCCGGTCCTGGGAATGGGCGGACAAGGTGCATGCCGGGCTGGTTGTCGGCTGGGTTCACAAGCCCGCAGCCCTGCTGGCCGAACGGCAGGTCGGGCGCGGCGGGCTTGTCGCCACCACCTTCCGCCTGTTCACCGAGGAGCCGGGCACCGATCCGCTGGCCGCAGCACTGTTCGACCGCATCGTCCGGCTGGCCGCGACCATGACCACCGATACGTAAGACCGAGGCCCGATCCGGGATTTATGTATCATGGAGCGCGATACATATCCTGAAATCCGTTGACAGAGGAAGGCTGCCTTACTTACGCTCCATCCATCGGCAGGCCGGAGATGCACGGAGGAGTGCGGACCGGCCCCGGCTTCACGGACCGTCTGCGTGCGCCCGCAGGCGGCTGAAAGGATCGGCGCAAGGGCGAAAGCCCCTACGGGAGGAAGAAACATGTTTGCACGAACGCTCAAGGGCGCGCTCGTCGTCTCGACCATGTTTGTCGGGGCCGCACAGGCGCAGCAGTCGGTTGAATGGTGGGATTTCCTGGGCGGCGGCGACGGCGTCCGGATGAAGGCGCTGATCGACGAGTTCAACGCCGCCCATGCCGGCGAGATCCAGATCAACGCCACCACGCTGGAATGGGGCATCCCCTTCTACACCAAGGCCCAGACCTCGGCCGCGGTGGGCGAAGGCCCCGACATCATGACCTATCACGCCTCGCGCATCCCGCTGGCCGTGAGCCAGGGGACGCTGTCGGAAATCACCGCCGATGATCTGGCCGCGATGGGCCTGTCGGCCGACAGCTTCGCCTCGTCGACCTGGGACGCGGTCAATGTTGATGGCGCGACCTATGCCATCCCCTTCGACACCCATCCCATCGTGCTGTACTACAACAAGGAAATGCTCGATGCCGCCGGCCTGATCGGCGAGGATGGCCTGCCCCAGAACCTCAACGGGATCGACAACTTCAACGCCGCCCTTGCCGCTCTGAAGGACAATGGCGCGCAGTGGGGTATCGCCCAGGTGACGGCCGACGGCGGCTTTGCCTTCCGCACCATCTATTCGATGCTGTGCCAGCAGGGCGGCTCGATCGGCGGTGACGGCGACTGGTTCCCGGGCGACAGCGCCGACAAGCTGGCCGAGGCGGTCAGCCTGATCGCAAGCTGGGTGGATAACGGCTACAACCCGTCCTACACCGACTATCCCTCGACCGTGGCGCTGTTCACCTCGGGCGCCTCGCCCTTCATGATCAACGGCGTCTGGGAAGTGCCCACGATGACCGACCTGCATGAAGCGGGCAACCTGTTCGAATGGGGCGCCATCGAGCTGCCGGTCTGGTTCGATCAGCCCTGCACCTATGCCGACAGCCACGCTTTCGCGATCCCCAACAACCAGGGCCGCGAAATGTCGGATGAGAAGCGGGCCGCGGTGAATACCGTGATCGGCTGGATGCTCGAGAACTCGCTGTTCTGGGCGACGGCAGGCCATATCCCCGCCAACGAGGCGGTGGCCCAGTCGGACGCCTACCAGATGATGCAGCCTCAGGCGACCTATGCCACGCTGACGGCCGCGATGGTCTTTGACCCGAAATCGGTCAATGCGGGCGTGGCCTCGGCCCTGTTCGAAGAGGCCGGCAACGCCTTCACCGCCGCCATCAACGGCGAGGTCGATGCCCCCACCGCCGTGGCCGAGATGGTCGAGGCGATGAACGGTCTCTGACCGGCTGACACCGAACCGGACCCCGGGCAGCTTTGCCGGGGTCCGGTCTTTCTCTCTTCTTTCGGGGCAGGAAAGAGATGCTGAAAAGACGCCACGAGCTCATCGCGGCTCTTGTTTTCGTCGCGCCGTTTGTCGCTGTTTATGGCTGGATGTTCGTCTGGCCCACGATCCAGATGGTGCGGCTGAGCTTTACCAACGCGCCCCTGATCGGACCCGGCGAGTTCGTCGGCTGGGACAACTACACCCGGATGTTCGGCGAGCGTGTGTTCCGCACCGCCGTCTGGAACACGACCTATTTCGTCATCCTGACAGTGGTGCCCGGCACGGCCGTGGCGCTGTTGATCGCGCTGATGGTGCGGCGGCTGAACGGATGGCTGCAAAGCATGGTGCTGGCGCTGTTCTTCCTGCCGTTCATCCTGCCCGTCTCGGTGGTCTGGATCATCTGGGACTGGCTGACCAATGTGCAGTTCGGCATCGCCCAGCGCGTGATCGAACCATTGGCCGGGCGCCCGGTGAACGTCTGGCGCAACCTGCCCTGGTTCATGCCGGGGGTGGCGCTGATCACAATCTGGTGGACCAACGGCTTTTCGATCCTGCTGTTCCTTGCCGGTCTGCGCAACATCCCCAAAGAGCTTTACGAGGCCGCCCAGCTTGATGGTGCGACCACCTGGCAGATGTTCGTCCGCATCACCTGGCCGCTGATCTGGCCGATCACGGTGCTGTGCCTGACGATCCAGCTGATCCTGCAGCTCAAGATCTTTGACCAGGTCTATCTCTTTGCCCGGGGCGGGCGCACGCAATCCACGATGGTCATGGTGCAATATATCTATGAAAGCGCCTTCCAGCGAAACCAGGGCGGCTATGCCGCGGCGGTGGCGGTGATGCTGTTCATCCTCGTCGCGGGGCTTTCGGTCCTGCAATATCAACTGCTTCGCATCCGGGGGCCGAAATGACCATCGCAGCCACCGCCAACCCCTCTGTCCCCCGCCGCCGCTTCAACCTTGGCAGCGCGCTTCTGACGCTTCTGACGCTGATCGCGGCGGCGATCTGGTTCCTGCCGATCTACTGGGCCATCGTCACCAGCCTGCGCGCCGACGAGGCGACGGTGCGCGAATTCTCGCTCTGGCCGTCCGAGCCGACGCTGGCGGGCTATATCTTCGGCATCCAGAATTCCCAGCTGCCGACATGGTACCTCAACTCGACCATCACCTCGGTGGCGATCACCGTGATCTCGGTCGTGATGGCGGCGATGACGGGCTATGCGATCTCGCAGCTGCGCTTTCCGGGGCGGCGGCTTTTGTGGTGGACGATCCTGGCCAGCTTCATGATCCCGATCCCGGCCCTGATCGTGAACCACTTTCTGATCGTCGCGGGCGTCGGCATGCTCAACACCTATGCCGGGATCATCCTGCCGATGCTGCTGACCCCGGTCACGGTGATCGTCTACAAGGGCTTTTTCGACGGCCTGCCCAAGGAGTTCCGAGAGGCCGCCGTGATGGACGGCGCCAATGAATACCAGCTGTTCTGGCGCGTCTTTCTGCCGATGAACTGGGGCGTGACCACGGCCATGGCGATCATCACCTTCATCGGCGCGTGGAATTCCTTTCTCTGGCCCTTCCTTGCCGTGCAGAACGAAAAGATGATGACCGTCACCGTGGGCATCACCGCCGTGCAGGACAGTTTCGGCGTCCGTTATGGCCGCGTGCTGGCCGGGGCTGTCATGGCCAGCCTGCCCGTCGCGCTGGCCTATCTGCTGTTCCAGAGGCGCGTGACCCAGGCCATCGCGCTTTCCGCCGGGATCAAGGGGTAGCGGCCCCGCCATATCCGCCCCGGGGCAAAGGCGCGCCGCCCCCCTCGCGCGCGCCCCGGGGCCTCATCACGACGACGGGGGCACAGGTATCGCAACGGGAGTAAGCCGCATGGCTTCGGTCGAACTTCAGTCCATCATCAAGCGTTTCGGCGCGGTCGAGGTCATTCGCAACCTGAGCCTCTCGGTCGAGGACGGGTCTTTCTGCGCCCTTCTCGGCCCCTCGGGCTGCGGCAAGTCCACGCTTCTGCGCATGATCGCGGGGCTGGAAGAGGTGACAGGCGGGCAGGTCCATATCGGCAATGCCGATGTGACCCACGAGATGCCGGCCAAGCGCCGCGTCGCCATGGTGTTCCAGAACTATGCCCTCTACCCCCATCTGACGGTCGAGCAGAACATCTGCTTCTCGCTCTCGCTGGCCCGCGTGCCCAAGGCGCAGCAGCGCGAGCGCGGGCTTCAGGTGGCGAAGCTTCTGCAGCTGGAACAGCTGATGGACCGCCGCCCGGCCGAGCTTTCGGGCGGTCAGCGCCAGCGCGTTGCCATCGGCCGCGCCCTTGTGCGCGATCCCGAGGTGTTCCTGTTCGACGAGCCGCTGTCGAACCTCGACGCGCTGTTGCGGGTGCAGATGCGGCTGGAACTGGCCAAGCTGCACAACGAACTCAAGACCACGATGATCTATGTCACCCATGATCAGGTCGAGGCGATGACGCTGGCCGATCAGATCGTCGTGCTGGACAAGGGCGTCATCAGCCAGCAGGGCAGCCCGCTCGAGCTGTACAACAACCCGGCCAACCGCTTTGTCGCGGGGTTCATCGGCTCGCCGGCGATGAACTTCCTGCCCGCCCGCGCCGTGCGCAGCGCTGCGGGCCTGAACGTCACCCTGCAGGGCGGCGCCACGGTGGCGCTCGGTCCGCGCGCGGTGCCTGCCTTCGATGGCGACCGCAGCGTCGAGCTGGGCATCCGGCCCGAGCATCTGACCCTTGCCGAGGATGGCCCCGTTTCGGGCCGAGTCTCGGTGGTCGAGCAGTTGGGCAACACGACCTATCTCTATCTCGACAGCGATGCAGGGCCGCTGATCGTCGAGGCGGACCAGACCTCGCGCTTCCATCCGGGCGATACGGCGCGGGTGGCGATCGACACCACGCAGGCCCATGTCTTTGACGACAGCGGCATGGTCTGGCCCCGCGCGGTGGCCTGATCACCGGCCGGCCCAAGGCGCCCTGCCCCAAAGCACCCTGACCCGGGGCGCCCTGCCCCGCGCCCGCCCTGGCCCGCGCTGTCAGGCCGGCGGCATCCTGAGGCCAAGGATCTGGCGCGCCTCGCGCCAGCTGGCGACGGGCCTGTCGTAACGCTCGCAGATCTCGGCCGCGCGGCGCACCAGGGCGGCATTCGACGGGGCCAGCCGGTCACGGTCAAGGCGGACATTGTCTTCAAGCCCGGTCCGCGCATGCCCGCCCGCCGAAATCGCCCAATCATTCAGAAGGATCTGGTTCGCCCCGATCCCCGCCGCGCACCAGGGCGCCTCCGGCCCGAACAGCCGCTTCACGGTGTGGACGTAGAAATCGAACACCTCGCGGTCGGCGGGCATGGCGTTCTTCACGCCCATGACGAACTGCACATAGGGTGTGTCGCGGATCTGCCCGGCGCGGTGCATTTCGGCCGCCCTGAAGATATGCGACAGGTCGAAAGCCTCGACCTCGGGCTTGATGTCATGCTCCTGCATCCGGGCGGCCAGCCAATCCACCAGATCGGGCGGGTTCTCATAGACCCGCGTCGGGAAGTTGTTGGACCCGACCGAGAGGCTTGCCATATCGGGCCGAAGCGGCAGCATCCCCCCCCGCGCCTCCCCCGCGCCCGACCGGCCCCCGGTCGAGAACTGCAGGATCATGCCGGGGCAGTACTTCTCCAGTCCCTCTTTCAGACGCGCGAATTTGTCGGGGTCGGAACTGGGGCTCTCGTCGTCGTTCCTCACATGGGCATGAACGATCGAGGCGCCGGCCTCGAACGCCTCATGCGTGCTTTCCACCTGTTCCGACACGGTGATCGGCACGGCGGGGTTGTTGGCCTTGCGCGGCAGCGACCCGGTGATCGCCACGCAAAGGATGCAGGGCTTGCCGGCGTGGTCGGTCATGTCACCGGGGCCAGCACGAAATCATGCACCACCTCGAGGAAGGGACCGGCGAAGCCCGCCTCCTTCTGGCGCGCCGGATCGGTGATGAGGGCGAACCGCGCCATCAGGCTTTCCTTCACGCCAAAGACCGCATCCGAATGGATATAGGGATCATCGGGGTCGAAGATATGGGTGACAAGCCGCTCGTGCCCCTCGGCCTCGAGGATGTAGTGAAGATGCGCGGGGCGGTAGGGATGGCGGCCAAGGGCGCGCAGAAGCTTGCCCACAGGGCCGTCGTCGGGGATAGGATAGTATTTCGGCTTCACCCCCTTGAACCAGTATTCGCCCGCCTCGTTCGTGCGGAACACGCCGCGCAGGTTGAAATCGGGCTGGATGCCCTTCTGCTGCACGTCGTAGAAGCCTTCGTCATTGGCCTGCCAGACATCCACCTTCGCCCCCGCCAGCGGCGTGCCGTCGGTCGACAGGATCCGCCCCCGGACCAGCATCGGCTCGCCCTTCTGGTCAAGGCAGATGTCCGACCCAAGCGGCAGTTCCGGCGCATCGGCCACATGGAACGGCCCCAGCACGGTGGATTCCGACGCGCCCGAGGGTTTGCGGTTGTTGATCGCATCGACCAGCATCGACACGCCCAGCACATCCGACAGAAGGATGTATTCCTGCCGCCATTCGTTGCACATCTGGCCCGTCTCGGTCAGGAACATGATCGCCTTGAACCATTCCTCCTCGGTCGGCTCGATCTCTTTCACCGCGGCGTGCAGGTGCTTGATGAGGACGGCCATCACCTCGGCCAGACGGGCATCCCCGGCCTTGGCATTGCGGCTGATGACGACCTCGGCCGAGGTCTCTTCGGTGAAATAGCCCTGTTCGGTCATGGTCAGCCCCTTGCAAGGATGGAGGTGAAGACGCGCGCCAGTTCCGCCGCCGGATCGGCGGGCATCGTTGCAACGCGGTAGCAGACATGCTGATCGGGCCGGGTCATCACCGCGCCGGTGTCACCGGTTTCGCGGATGCGCGCCCAGTCGCCCAGATGATCCTGCACCGCCTTGCGGGGGCCAATGACATGGACCGCGATGGTCACGCCCAGATCGCGGCCCACCTTCTCGGCCGCCGCCTGCCAGGCCTCGCCCCCGATGCCGGTGAAGATCGTGAAGACGCCCTTGCCGCAGAGGTCGAGCGTCGACATCCTGCCCCCCTCGGCATCGAACAGCCAGCAATGCGGGATCCGCGCGCCGGGCCAGGTGGTGGGCTGGTAATGCAGCTCCATATCCGCATTGGGCGCCGGCGCCTCCTGCCCGTCGCGCACCACCGCGGCCGAGCTATAGCGCTGGTTCATCTCGACCCCGTGGCAATCGAATTCGTATTTCTTGAACTCGATGGCCTTTCGCAACGCCTCGCGCTGCGCTTCGGCGGCGGCATCGGAATTGCAGCGCTTGTCCATGTTCTCCTGCATCTTCACCGGATCGACCGAGCCCAGAAGGCCCAGCGCCTCGAAGATCGGGCCGAACTCGGTGATGGACTGGTTGGCCCGCGTCACGATCTGCTTCGCCACCGGCGCGCGTTCCTGCGAATAGGTCTCCAGAAGGCCCGGCCCCGCCTTGCCCTTCACCGCCAGCGCCAGTTTCCAGGCCAGATTGAACGCATCCTGAATCGAGGTATTCGACCCCAGCCCGTTCGACGGCGGATGCCGATGCGCCGCATCCCCCATGATGAAGACCCGCTCGGTCTGCATATGGGTCGCGTACATGTTGTTCACGGTCCAGGTATTGGCCGAAAGCAGCTCGATCTCGAGCTTCGGATCGCCCACCAGTTGCCGCGCCACCTGCGTGGCCATCGCGGCATCCACCACGGGGGCGGGTTCGTTGATGTCATAGCCCCAGACGATCAGCCATTCGTTCCAGGGCCGGACCATCCGCACCAGCCCCATGCCGATCCCGCCGACATTGGCGCCGGGCTGCATCACCCAGTAAAGCACGCTCGGCCGGTGGGCGACGTATTTCGACAGATCCGCCCGGAACAGGATGTTCATCGACCCGCCGACACCCATCTGCCCCTCGAACGGCAGGCCCGCCACCTCGGCCACCTTCGAGTTCCCGCCATCCGCGCCGATCAGGTATTTCGCGCGAATGGTGATCTCTTTCCCCGTCAGCCGGTCAAGACAGGTGGCGGTCACGCCATCCGCATCCTCGACATGGCCCAGATATTCGGTCGACATCCGCGCCTGCGCCCCCCGCGCGCAGGCGGTCTTGAAGAGCAGGGGTTCCATGAAGGTCTGCGGCAGGTCGTTCATGAATGTGGGCGAGGCCAGCAGATGCGCGGCCTTGCTCGCGGGCGCGGTGCCCCAGGACTGCATCCGCCCAAGCTCCTCGCCCGCAAGGCTTTCGCAAAAGACGTTGTTGCCCATCAGCTCCTGCGGGGTGGCGTGCAGATAGGCCTCGTCCTCGACCTCGCGGCCCAGATCGCGCAGTACCTCCATCGTGCGCTGGTTGGTGATATGGGCGCGCGGCGTGTTGGCAAGCCAGCGGTAGCGGTTCACCACCATCACCTCTACCCCGTAGGTCGCCAGAAGCGCTGCCGAGGCCGAGCCCGCAGGCCCCGTGCCGATGACCAGAACCTCGGTCGTGATGTCAGCCATGTCGTTCCTCCACAGATGCGAGCTTGCCCCCCGCCAGCCTGCGGCGGATCGGGAAAAGCTGGATACCGGTCTTGTCCGAAAAAAGCCCCCAGAGGCCCCGGGGCGCGAAAAGCATGATGGTGATGCCGATGGCGCCCAGGGCCATCAGGTACCAGGCGCCGTATTGCGCAAAGAAGGTCTGCAAGAGGAAGAAGACAAGGACGCCCACGATCGGCCCCTCGATCGTGCCGATCCCGCCGATGACCACGATGAAGATCACATAGGCCGTCCAGTCATTGACCGAGAAGGCGGCATCGGGCGAAATCCGCCCCTTCTGCAGATAGATCAGCGCACCAGCCACCCCGGTGCCGAAAGCTGCGGTCAGAAAGACCAGCCATTTCATCCGCCCCGCATCCACGCCCAGCGCCTTGGCGGCCTCGACATTGTCGCGCACGGCGGCCAGAGCCAGCCCCCGCTTGGTGCGCAAAAGCCAGTAGATCCCGCCGATGGTCAGGATGCACAGGACCAGCGCCAGCCAGTAGGTCAGGATATCCGCCGCCGCCGCCGCCCGGACCCCGAACAGCTCCTGTACGAAGGCCAGCCCGATCATCTCGCCCGTCACGTCGCGCGGCAGCGAGGTGCCCGAGCCGCCCCCCACCGATTTCCACTGCATCACCAGAAGCCGCACCACCTCGGCCACGACCCAGGTGCCGATGGCGAAATAGGCGCCCTGCAGCCGGAAGACGAAGAACGCCGTCGGCACGGCCACCGCCAGCGCCACGAGGCCGCCCAGCGGAATGGCCAGGATCGGGTCCAGCCCCCAGAGGATCGCCGCCCCGAAGAGCGTATAGGCCCCCATGCCCACAAAGGCCTGCTGCCCCACGCTGACCAGCCCGCCATAGCCCGCGAGCAGGTTCCAGAACTGCGCCAGCACCAGCATGGTCAGGATGAAGAACAGGTCCTGTATCGTGCTGCGGCTGGCAAAGGCCGGCAGCGCGAACAGAACGACCACCAGCACCACAGCCGCCAGCCCGGCAATGGTCGAGGCGCGGGTGCGGGTTTCGACATGGTAACTCATCGCCCCACCCCCTCAGTCCTGCGCCCGGGGAAACAGGCCCCGCGGACGGATCAGCAGCACGATCAGAAAGGCGATATGGCCCGACAGGATCTGCCACTCGGGGTTGATCGCGGCCCCCATCGTCTGGGCCACGCCGATGATGATGCCCCCCGCAAGCGTGCCCCAGAGACTGCCCAGGCCGCCGATGATCACCGCCTCGAAAGCATAGATCAGCCGCGCAGGCCCGATCGAGGGGTCGAAATTCGCCCGCATTCCCAGATACATGGCGGCAATGGTGACAACGACCATGGCAATCCCGGTCGCCACGGCGAACAGGCTCTCGGGCCTGACCCCCATCAGCTGCGCCGTGACCGGATCGTCCGAGGTGGCGCGAAAGGCCCGGCCAAGGGCGGTGCGATAGAAGATCTGGTTCAACACCACGATCACTCCCACCGCCGAGGCGAAGGTCAGAAGCGGCATCACCCCCACGGTCACGATCCCCAGATCGACCGAGGCGCTCTCGATCGGCCCGGGCCGCAGGCGCTGGCTGTCGGCCGAAAACCCCTCGAGAAGCGCGTTCTGGATCACCACCGACAGGCCGAAGGTCACCAGAAGCGGCGGCAGGATATCCCCCCCCAGCACCCGGTTCAGGATCCCGCGCTGCAGAAGCCAGCCCAACGCGAACATGATCGGCATGGCGACAAGCGTCGCGACAAAGGGGTTCAGCCCGAGAACCGACACGACCAGCAGGATCATGTAGGCGCCCAGCACGATCAGGTCGCCATGGGCCAGGTTGACCAGCCGCATGATGCCGAAAACCAGGCTCAGGCCCGCCGCGAACAGCGCATAAAGCCCGCCCAGAAGAACGCCCTGCACCAATGTGTCGATCCAGATCAAACCACTGCCCCCGATATCCCGCCCCGCCAGGCTGCCCGCGCCGGAGCGAA
>JBHYFN010000023.1:44361-62671 GCA_051859505.1 Paracoccaceae bacterium | reverse complement strand
CGATCCGGGCATCCTCGGAGGCGTACGCCGAGCGTTCCAGCCGGTTCGGCGCGGCCTCCTCCATCACCAACGGCACGAAGCCGCCGCCGCGGTCCTCGCCTCCGAGCGTACCCTCGCGATACGCACGCCGCCAGATCGACAGCAGCGACCGTGAGATCCCGTACCGCCGCGCCGTCGCCGATCCCTGGCGGTGACCGCGCAAGCTTTCCTCGACGATGCGGATCTTGTCTTCGTCAGACCAGTGCCGACGACGACCCATGTCCTCGGCCGTGAAGAGTTCGATCGGGGTGAA
Organism: Paracoccaceae bacterium; assembly: GCA_051859505.1. Lineage (GTDB taxonomy): Bacteria > Pseudomonadota > Alphaproteobacteria > Rhodobacterales > Rhodobacteraceae > JAFIEN01. The sequence continues at coordinate 62,379 of JBHYFN010000023.1, read as the reverse complement.
AACGGAAGAGCATGACATAAGGCCATGCCTTACGACCATTTGCACGATCAGCGTAGACGGCCCTCACCGGAGGCTAACGACCAACGTGAACACCAATGTGGATTTCGGTGCGCATATCCCGTCGGATGACGACTTTGTCGATATCGACCTGCACAAGAGCAGCATCGGCGACATGGTCATCATGCAGGCCAATGGCAATATCGACTACGTCTTTGACACCGGCAACGACATCTCGTTCGACAATGTGATGAACGGGGCTCTGGGCGGGAAGGGCAACGACACCGGCATGGTGTTCGGCATGTCCAACACGCTGCATGACAACGACACGCTGTCGGATGTCAAGCTGATCAACGACGGCAAGTTCATCCAGAACGGCTCGGCGACCGCCAAGGGCGCCTATGCCAGCGAGGGCATCGACGCCGGCGGTGGTCATCAGGGCGGCGTTGCGGGCGGTCATGCCTGGGCCAATGGTGACGATGGCGGCGGTGCCGGCGCAACCGGCGGCAGCGCCGGAAACCTGGCGGTGAACGTCGGGCTTGCCGGTGCGGCTTCCGACGGGGGTGACGGCGGCGAAGGCGGCGATGCCGGTGCGATCGGGCTTGGCCTTGGTGTCGGGCTTGGCCTTGCCGGGGCGGATGCCTCTGCCGACGGCGGCGATGCCGATGGCGGCGACGGCGGCGATGCCGGAGCGATCGGCGTCGGGCTTGGCCTTGTCGGGCTTGGCCTTGCCGGGGCGCAGGCCGGTGATGGCGGAGGTGCCGGCGGCGGCGACGCCTCGGGCGGCTTTGCCAAGGCCTGGGCCGATGGCGATGGCGCTGGCGGCGGCAAGGCCGGTGCGATCGGCGGTGATGGTGGTGCCGGTGGCGCCAGCAGCGCCTATGTCGGCCAGCAGGGCATTGCCGATGGTGGCAAGTCCTACGGCGGTGATGCCTGGGCTTCGGGTGGCGCCGGAGGCAGTGGCGGCCATGCCGATGCGAGCGTCTATTTCGACGGCGGATCGGCCGGCACCTGGGGGTCCAACAACGGCGGCAGCGCCTATGTTGATGGCACGTCCCTGGCGGCGAACGATGCTCTGGTCGCGACCTCGGCCTTCAACCAGAACATCACGATGGGCGCCAACATTCTTGGCAACACCGTGGACATGACGGTGGTGGGGGGCAACCTCAACTCGTCCTTCATGTCGGCTGGCGAAGACATCAACTGATCGCGGCCACGCGACGGACCCTGCTGCGGCCCCGGCGGTGGCCCCGGCGGCGGCAGGGTCCCGGAAAGCCGACAGCCCGCGCTATCCCGTGCGGGCTGTCACACTCTCCAGCCGCGTGCCGCGCATTTCGCGGGACCGGCGGATCAGGGGGAACTCATGCGCATCGATCAGGAAACCCAGGATATCTGGCATTTCATCGGAGCGTTTCATCTTGCAACCGAAGAGGCCAAGCAGCGCAAGGATTACGATGCCTTCCGCGCGCAGAAGGCCGAAGAGAAGGCGGGCGAGATCCTGCTTCTGGATCGTCCTTTCGCAGCGCCTCACAGCATTCCCGCTTTCGTGCCCGGAGTGGCGGCAGACCCGCCCGGCGCCGGGTTCACCTCGCAGGTGCAGACCCATGCCCCCGAGCGCGCCTTCCGGCCCGAGCCGCTCCCCGAGGGAGAGCTTCTGGCCGAGGAACTGCCCCCGACGGAGGCCGCATTCCGCGGGCAGAGCCGGACGACCTTCGAACCCGAGCCGCCCGGCTTCGAGCTGATCCCGCCTCCGGCGCAGCCGTTCGACCTGACGCTGATGGCGCCGTCTTCCCTGGCGCTGGTGGGCGAGCAGCTGAACCGGCTTCTGGACAACGATGTCCTGATCCAGGCGGATCTGGGGGTCAGTTTCCTGGATGTGGCCGGGCTTGAAACCCAGCTGCAGAACCTGGTGGCCTGGGCGCAGTCGCTTGATCCCATCGGCCCGGTCTCTCATCCCGAAAGCGTGGCCGGGGCCAAGCAGATCGCCCATGAGATATTCGACGCGATCGGCACCGCAACCGCCACCCCCGCCCCCTCTGGCGCGACGGTGCTGCGCGGCGAGGAGACGGCCGGAGTGCATGTCAACGGGGTGGCCGTGGACGACGGCCTGCCTGTGCTGGCCGATCATCTGCCCGAACTGCCCGAAGGTCTGGTGATCGCCTCTGGGCCGGACTGGGTGGAGCGTCTGGTCGAGGATGAGGCGCCCGAAGCCGGGCATCTGGCGATCACCGGCGGCAATACGCTTGTGAACGAGGTCATCGTGACCGCGTCCTGGATCGACGCGCCGGTGATGCTGGTGATGGGCAGCGCGCTGCGGGCGGATGTCGTGGTCCAGATCAACGTGCTGTCGGAATCGATGCAGGCGCCCAATGCCGTCGTCACCGACTCGACGCTGATCAACGCGGCGCAGATCAAGACCACCTCGCAGCCCGCGCAGGGGCATCCGGGCGTCAAGAGCGACACCTATCCAAGCCATTGGGTCATCACCACGCTGGATGCCGACCTGGTGCAGCTGAACTGGTTTCAGCAGCAGAACTACATTCTGGACAACGATATCCTGAGCGTCTCGTGGTCGGGCGCCTCGACCTTCCTGCGGCTGGGAGAGAACAGCCTTTCGAACTTTGCCTCGCTGCTCGAGATCGGTTTCAACTACGACCTCATCGTCATCGGCGGCGACATGATCAACATGACCATGATCCGCCAGATGAACGTCCTTCTGGACAAGGATTGGGTGGCGACGGATGGCGGGGCGGCCACGATCCTGGGCGGCAACAACCTTCTGTTCAACAGCGCGGCGATCAACACCAGGGGCGTCGACAACATGGTGGCGATGGATGCCAGCCATGCCGGCCTTGCCGATGCGGTGATCGGCGGCACCAGCGGGCTGATCGAGATGCCGATGGGCAGTTTCGATTTCGCCGGGATGGGGCTTCTCAAGGTGCTGCACATCACCGGCGATCTTCTGACCATGAACCTGATCCAGCAGACCAACGTGCTGGGGGATTCCGATCAGGTCGCCGCCGCCATGTCGGAGGCCGAGATCGCGCAAGGCGCAGAGGTGACGCTGATCACCGGATCCAACGCGCTGGCCAATGTGGCGCAGGTCGACACGATCGGCATCGACAGCACGATCCATGTCGCCGGAGAGATCTATACGGATGCGCTGCTGTATCAGGCGAATTTCATCGATGCCGACAGCCCCGATCCCTATGCCGCCAATGGCCCGGCTCAGCTGAGCAGCGAGGCTGTCGTCTTTCTGGCCGACGACATGCTGCCGGAGGCCGACAAGACCCAGCCGGGCGGGAACGATCCGGGCCTTGGCGATGGCTATCTGGACGGCGTCAACGTCGTTCTTGCGTGACGGGTGAATCAGGGTGGACGGTGGTGTGAAGGATCTGAGCGAACTCGAAAAGGCCACGACGCTGCGCCTGACGCCCGACCTGCGCGTGGAGCCCGAGGGGAGGGAGGCTGCGGCGCAGACCGAGCCGGCCCCCGCTGCGGTTCAGGATCAGGGGGCGCAGGATTACGGGGCGCAGGATTACGGGGCGCAGGATCAGGGGGCGAAAGCTGCCGATCCGCCGCAAGAGGCCCGCGCGGCCGAGGCCGCAGCGCGGCAAGCCGAGGAGGAGGAGGCCGCCGAGAGGGAGGCCGCGCCGGCCGAAACTACGATAGGCGAGGCGACGGGGGAAGACACTGCCGAGCGGCCACCCCGGCAACCGCAGGCCCGCCGCGACGGCGACGCCCCCCCGCAGCCCGCCGGGGGTGCGCCGGGCAAGGGCGCCGGGCCCAACCTGTCAGAGCCGGTGGCCGGAACCGGGCATGGCGGCAATGCCGGCCAGCCGCCGCAGTTTCATCGCCGGGTCGGGCCCACGGATTTCGGCGCAAGCCTGCGCGCCGGTATCGCGGCGGTGCGCAGCAACATGATCATGGTCATGTTCTTTACCCTTGCGACGAATATCCTCGTGCTGGCGATCCCGATCTATCTGTTCCAGATCTCGGACCGGGTTCTGGCCTCGCGCTCGCTTGATACGCTGGTGATGCTGAGCATGGTGGTCGTCGGGGCCGTGGTGCTTTACGCGGTCTTCGACGCGCTGCGCCGGTTCATCCTGATGCGCACCGCCGTCGAGGTGGCGGTGCAGCTGGGCGCCCCGATCCTGAGTGCTGCGGCGCGCGCCTCGCTGCACAGCAACGGGCGCGAATATCAGACCTTGGGCGATCTTCAGACGCTGCGCGGCTTTCTGACATCGGGGACGCTGATGTCGTTCCTGGATGTGCCGTTCACGCCGATCTTCATCTTTGCCGTCTTCCTGGTGCATCCGCATCTGGGGATGATCGTGGTGGTGACGGCGCTGATCCTCGTGGTGCTGGCGCTGATCAACCAGAAGCTCACGGCCGCCCATTTCGCCGAGGCCAACAGCTTTCAAAGCCGGGCGAACCTGCATCTGGACAGCATGTCGCGCAACAGCCAGATCATCAACGCGATGGCGATGATCCCCGAGGCGGTGCGGATCTGGGGCCGCGATACCGCCGGGTCGCTGACCGCTCAGGTCAGGGCGCAGGACCGCAACATCATCACCGCCACCGCCTCGCGCGGGGTGCGGCTTCTGACGCAGGTCCTGATGCTGGGCTGGGGGGCCTATCTTGCCATCCAGGGCGAGATCACCGGCGGCATGGTGATCGCCGCCTCGATCATCGCGGGCCGCGCCCTGGCCCCGATCGAGGGGGCGATCGAGGGCTGGAACGGCTTTACCATGGCGCAATCGGCCTATGGCCGGGTTGCGGCCCTGCTGAAAAGCTCGCCGCTGAATACCGAAAGGCTGCGCCTGCCGATGCCCGAGGGGCGGCTGGATGTCGAACGGCTGCTGTTCGTGCCGCAGGGCACCAAGTCGGTCGTGCTGAATGCGATCAGCTTCAGCCTGAACCCCGGCGAGGCGCTGGCCGTGATCGGCAACAGCGGCGCGGGCAAGACGACGCTGGGCAAGATGCTGGTCGGGTCGCTGGTGCCCACCTCGGGATCGGTCCGGCTGGACCTGATGGACCTGCGCAACTGGGATCCGCGCCAGTTCGGCGAGAACGTCGGATACCTGCCGCAGGACGTGCAGCTGTTCCCCGGCACGATCAAGGAGAACATCGCCCGGATGCGCGCCGATGCGACGGACGAACAGATCTTCAATGCCGCCAAGCTGGCCGATGTGCATGACATGATCGCCAACCTGCCGCATGGCTATGAAACGGTGGTCGCGGCCGACGGCTCGCCCCTGTCGGGCGGGCAGAAACAGCGGATCGCCCTGGCCCGGGCCTTTTTCGGGGGCCCGCGCTTTCTTGTGCTGGACGAGCCGAACTCGAACCTCGACACGGCCGGGGATCTGGCTCTTGCGCGGGCGGTCGAATGCGCGCGCGCCCACAAGATCACGGTTGTCGTGATCACGCAGAAGCCCAGCCTGCTGCAGAATGTCGACAAGATCATGCTGCTGGCCGAAGGCTCGGTCGCGCTGTTCGGAACCCGCAACCAGGTGCTTCAGGCGCTCGAGGCGCGGCGGCGGCCGGCCGGCAATCTGCAGGCGAACGGAGGAGGCGGCTGAGATGACCATGACGACGCCGGGCACCTATCAGGCGCTGGACTGGTACGAAGGCGTGCCGCGCCGGGTGGGGGCGCACAAGGTCTTTGGCGTGATGCTTCTGGTCGGGGCGCTGGGGGGGTTCGGCTTCTGGGCCAGCACCGCGCCGCTGGCGGCGGCGCTGATCTCGCAAGGCAGTTTCGTGGCCACCGGCAAGAACCAGATCGTGCAGCACCTTGAAGGCGGCATCATCGCCGAGATCCTTGTCTCCGAGGGCGATCACGTCGTTGCGGGGCAGGCATTGATGCGCCTTGACCAGACCCAGGCCTATGCGCGCGAGGAGGAGCTGTTCCTCAGGCGGGCGCGGCTGGAAGGGATCACGGCCCGGCTTGTGGCGATGACCAATGACGCCGAGGAAATGGCGCTTCCGCCTTTCCTGGTCGAGAATGCCGACCGCCCCGACGTGGCCGAGATCATCACCAGCCAGCGCCATGCCTTTGACGTGGCGCGCGAAAAGCTGGCCCTTGATGTGCGGCTGCTGGAGAACAATGCCGAAGCCCTGGAGCTGCGGCTTGCCGGGCTGGAGGGGCAGGTCGCGACGACCCGCGACACCATCGCCATCCTGGGCGAGGATCTGGCGACCAAGTCGCAGCTTGCGGCCGACGGGTTGGTGCGCAGCGAGGTGGTGAACGAATTGCGCCGGGCGATCTCGGAAGGGACGGGCCAGCTGGCCCGGCTCGAGGCGCAGCTGAACGAGACTCGGCTTCTGGCCGAACGCAGTGCGGATCAGATCCTGCAGGCCCGCTCGGCCTTCCTCAACGAGGGGCTGGAAGAGTTGCAGATCATGCAGGCAGAGCTGGATTCCGTGCGCGAACAGCACGCGACCGCCCGCAGCGTCAGCCAGCGGTCCGAGATCGTGGCCCCGGTGGATGGGGTGGTAGTCCAGCTGAAGTACAATACCGCCGGCGGGGTCATCGAACCGGGCAAGCCGATTGCCGAGATCCTGCCGCTGGATGCGGAACTGATCATCGAGACCCTGGTGAACCGGACCGATATCGACAGCCTCGAGCTTGGCCATACCGCCATGATCCGGCTGGTCGCGCTGAACCAGCGGACGACGCCGGTTCTGGAAGGGCGGGTGTTCTACATCTCGGCCGATGCGATCCGTGATCAGGCGACGGGGCAAAGCAATCGGGATGTCTTCATCGCCCGCGTGGCGCTGACCCATGAAGAGATGTCGCGCGTGGCCGGTTTCCAGCCGGTGCCGGGCATGCCCGCCGAGGTGATCATCACGACCAGCGAGCGGACCTTCCTGCAATACATGATGAAGCCGATCGTCGATTCGATGGCGCGGGCCTTTCGGGAGCAATAGCGCCGGGGCCAGGCGGGGTGCCGGAATCGGACCGGTGTCGCGCGGCCGTCACGGCGCGGGGTCTGCGGTGACGCCTGTCAGGAACAAGAGGTTGCGGCGGGCCAGCTCTTCGGGCGTCTCGGCGGCGTTTTCGGCCATGTCCTGTTCGACGACCACCGGCCCGTCGAAACCCCAGTCGCGCAGCAGCGCCATCACCGCCCGGATATCGACCGCCCCGTCCGGCAGCGCGCACATGACGCCCGCGCCATAGCTTTGGGCAATCGTGAGCTGGCCCGACAGCACCCGCGCGCGGACGCGGGCATCGACATTCTTGAGGTGGATATAGGCGATCCTGTCCTGCACATGGGCCATGTAGGCCAGCGGATCCTGATCCCAGAAGGCGTGATGGCCGGTGTCAAAGCACAGGTCCAGCGGGGTTTCCGCAAGCAGGCGGTCGATCTGGGCCTCGCGCTCGATGGCGGTGCCGACATGGGGGTGGAAGGACAGGGTCAGCCCGTGATCCCCTGCCGCCCGGCGATGCGCCGCGTTGATCGTGGAGATCATCGCCCGCCAGCCCTCGGCATCGAGCTGGCCTTCCTGACCGGGCGGATACCAGCTGCTTTCGTCCATGATGACAAGATGCCGTGCCCCCAAGGGGCCAAGGAGGCCGGCGATCGTGTCGATCTCGGCCATCAGGCGGTCGGTGGCTTGGGCGCCGGCATCGCCGAAGGTATGCACATGGGTCGCCCCGATCAGCGTCAGCCCGCGCGCGGCAAGCGCATCGGCCAGATGCGCGGCATCGGTCGGCATGAAGCCCAGCGGGCCAAGCTCGGTTCCGGCGTAACCGGCGGCGGCGAGTTGATCGAGATAGGCCTCCCAGGGGACGGCGTTGCCTTTCGGGTAGTTGATCCCCCAGGAACAGGGCGCGTTGCCGATCAGCATGGTCGGGCCTCAGACGATATGGACAGGGTTGGACAAGGCCCGCAGAATGGCCCGCCCGTCAAGATCGAGGCCCGCCATCTCTTGCGCGGCGCGGCCGCCGGACAGGGCGGTGGCGACCTCGGCCATCAGGCGGGGGCGGCTGGCCTGCGCGATCACCTCGGCGCGCAGGAAGAGGGCGGCATGAGGCAGGGCAAGCGCGTGATCCCAGTCGTCCGAGCCGATCTCGGCCGTGGCGATGGTGCCGGTGGCGTCGATCCAGTGCAGCCTGTCGCCCGCAGCGCCCCGGACGACCGCCCGCGCGTGCAGCGGGCCGCGCGTCTCGCCGCCCATCGGGATGCCGTTGACCGTGATCTCGAGATGCGGGCCCTCGGGCCCCTCGGTCACATAGCCATGACCCCGCCGCATCGCGTCAAGCACGCCGTCCTCGGACAGGCTGTCCATCCACAGGACGGTTGTGGGCCGGGCCAGGGCGAAGGGGCCCTCGGTCACAAGCCGGTCGGGCTGGTGAAAATCGCTGCCCCCGATGGCCGAGATCCGCAGGCCCGCGGCCAGCCGCGCCTGCCAGCGGTCAAGCGACACCCAGTTGAGGTTCAGCCAGGCCGACTGCCAGACCTCCTGACAATCGACGCGCGGGAGGGGCCAGTTCCAGGGGATCGAGGGTTTGTCGTGGTTGATCGACAGAAGCCCGCCCCTGCGGCGAACCAGATCGGACAGCAGGTGGACATGCGCCGGGTCGGTGATGCGGAAATCCACCATCTCGTCCAGGCCAAAGACATTGGCATGGCCGTCGGCTGTGGTCACTTCCATCGCGCGGACAAAGACCAGATCGGGCGAGGAGGCGGGGTGGAAATAGCGCCGCTGGGTGATCGTGTTGTGATCGGCGACGGCCAGGAAATCCAGCCCCGCCGCCCGCGCCGCCGCGTGCAGCAGTTCGGGGCTGCCGGCGGCGTCGGAATGGTGGGTGTGGCAATGCAGATCGCCCTTGAACCAACCCGCGCCGGGCCGGTGCGGGGTCTGCCGTTCGGGCTGGGCCACGACGGGGCGGTCGGCCGCATCAAACCGGACCTCGACCACGGCCTCTGCGCCTGCGGGCGGGACGCGGTAAAGGCCCAGAAGCACATGCCACCGCCCGGCCGGGATCGGCCCGTGGCGGTAGCCCGGCGTGGCGTCATCGGTGGCGACAAAGGCGTGGTCGCGGGCGCCGCCGCTCCAACCGCGCAGGCCCGTTTCGCTGGGAAAGGGGCCAAGGCCGGGTTCGGCAAGGCCCAGGTCGATGACGCAATCGGGGGCCTTGGGATAGCTTAGAGAAATGTCGATCCGGGTGGTGCCCTCGGGCACGTCGAAGGGCACCTTCACATAGGGATCGGCGGCCTGATCGGCCTGTGTCAGGGTCCGTTCGATCCGTGTCATGGCGCCGCTTCGCCATCCTCGGGGATGCGCAGGCCGTCACTGTCGAACAGGGTCAGGTGATCCGCGTCGAAGGCGAACCCGGCGTTATCGGCGACATGGATGTGATCGTCGGTAAAGATCCGCGCGGTGACGCGCCCGCCGTCGGCCCGCTCGGCGGTGACAAGGCTTTCGGGGCCCATGTTCTCGTTCGCGAAGAGCTTGCCGTGCACCACGTTCCGCGCCTCTGCCCCGGCGATGTGGAGATGTTCGGGCCGCACCCCAAGCGTCAGGTCGCCCGACCGCGCCAGCGCGGCGCGGATGCCGCGCGACAGGGGCAGTGCCTCCATCGTCAGGCCATCGGCGGCCAGATGCAGCGCCTCGCCCTCGATCCGCGCGCGGACGGGGATCATGTTCATCGGCGGGTTGCCAAGGAAATTGGCGACAAAGGTGGTGGCGGGCCTGCGGTAGATCTCGATCGGGGGGGCGTATTGCACGATGCGCCCCAGGTCCATCACCGCCACCCGCGTGGCGAGGGCCATCGCCTCGGCCTGATCGTGGGTGACATAGACCGCGGTGATCCCCATGTCGCGCTGCAGGTGATGCAAAAAGCCCCGCGCCTCGAGCCGCAGCTTGGCATCAAGGTTCGAAAGCGGCTCGTCGAAGAGATAGACCTGACTGGGATAGACCAGCGCCCGGGCCAGCGAGGTGCGCTGCTGCTGCCCGCCCGAGATCTGGCTGGGCAGGCGGTCCATCAGGGTGCCGATCTTGAGGATATCGGCCACCTCGCGCGCGCGGCCGTGGCGCGCGGCAAGCGTCTCGCCCCGCACCTTGAGCGGATAGGCGATGTTGTCGGCCAGCGTCATGTGGGGATAAAGCGCGTAATCCTGGAACACCATCGAGATCTGGCGATCCTTCGGATGCATGTCGGTCACGTCCTTGCCGCCGATCAGCACCCGGCCCGTCGTCGGCGTCTCAAGCCCCGCGATCATCCGCAGGCTTGTCGTCTTGCCGCAGCCCGAGGGGCCCAGCAGGCAGACGAATTCTCCGTCCCCGATCTCGAGGTTGAGGTCGGGCACGACGGTCAGGCCATCGAAGGATTTGGTCACATTGCGGAACTCGACCGAGGCCATGGAAACTCCCGTATCAGGCTTTGATGCCGCCGAAGAACCGGAAGCCGAACCTCCAGCTGACGAACAGGTAAAGGGCGATGACCGGCAGCGAATAGATCAGCGAATAGGCCGCCAGCAGGGTGATGATCGGGGTGCCCGCCTCGGAATAGAAGGAATAGATCGCCACCGATGCGGGGATCACGTCCGGGCTGCGCAAGAGGATGAAGGGGATCAGGAAACTGCCCCAGATGTTGACGAAGGCCCAGACCACGACGACCACGATCCCCGGCCGGATCACCGGCAGCGCCACATCGCGGAACGCCTGCAGGGGCGAGGCGCCGGCAACCATCGCGCTTTCCTCGTAGGTGCGGGGGATGCCGTCGATGAAATCGCGCAGGATGAACATGGCGGTGGGCAGAAGGCCGCCGGCAAAGACCAGGATCACCGCCAGATGCGTGTCGATCATCCCCATCGCCGAGACGATCAGGAAGATCGGCACCATCGCCGCCGATCCCGAGACGACCGACGAGAAGAGCAGCAGCACATAAGTCACCGCCCCCTTGCCCGGCAGGGCCGAGCGCGACAGCGCATAGGCCGCCAGCGTGGCCGAGATGCCGACAAGGATCACGCCGCCGACGCTTTGGATCAGGCTGTTGAGCAGGGCGCGCATGGCGAAGGTGTTGCCGAAGACGGTCTGGAAATTCGACAGCGTCCAGGGGCTGGGGATCGCGACGCCCAGCTCGGCCCGCGCGTTGAAGGGCGCGAAGAGGAACCAGATCAGCGGCAGCGCGAACAAGGCGCCAAGGATCGCCGCCAGAGCCGAAAACCCCATGCGCGAGACGATCTGTCCGGGTGTCAGCTTCATGCCGCTTTCACCTTCTTCGTTCGTTTCCGCCCGATCTGCAGATAGATCAGCGCGAAGACGAGGTTGATCAGCATGATGACGACCCCCACCGCCGCGCCCTTGCCGAATTCGAAATCCCGGAAGGCGACGCGGTAGTTGTAGATCGACAGAAGCTCGGTCCGGTAGGACGGGCCGCCCCCGGTCAGCAGGAAGGGGGTGAAGACGTTGAAGGTCCACATCGTGATCAGGATCAGGTCGGTCACGACATGGCCCCGGATCAGCGGCAGGGCGATATCGCGGAATTTCTGCCAGGACGAGGCGCCGGCCACATCGGCCGCCTGGAAATAGCTGGGCGGGATCGACGAGAAGGCCGAGTTGAACAGCATCATCGAGAAGGCCGCGCCGCGCCATGTGTTGAAGATCACGATCACCCAGAACGGCTGTTGCAGGAGGAAATCCCCCTTCGGCAGGCCAAGGCTGGTCAGGATCATGTTCAGCGTGCCCTGATCGTAGTTCAGCAGCGCGAACCAGGCGAAGCCGATCACCACCTCGGGCAGGATCCATGCGGCGATGACGCAGGATTCGACGATGCGTTTCAGGCCCGGCCGGATCGACTGCATCAGCCAGGCCAGCAGCATCCCCAGCATCGCCTGCCCGATCAGCGCCGAGAACAGGACGAACTGGGTCGTCAGGATCAGCGAATGGCCGAACTGTCCGCGCCGGAAGAAGCCTTCCGAGGAAAACAGCTGGATATAGTTGCGCAGGCCCACGAATTCGGGGTTGAGCGCGGTCGCCCCCAGAAGGGTGCGGTTGGTGAACGAGACGAAGATCACCCAGAAGAAGGGGAGGATCACGAAGGCGATCACGAGGATCGCCCCCGGCGTCAGAAACGCGGCCCCGGCCCGGTTGGAAAGAAGCGAGAACTGGCGCAAGAAAGATCCTCGACGGGTGCGGGGAAGGGTGTGCCGTCCGGCCAGTCAAGGCCGGACGGCACCGCAGAGGCGGGGAGGATCGCCTCAGTCGAGGGTGACGGTCCGCTCTTCGCCGACGATGGCGATGACGGCCGAACGATACTGGGCCATCGCCTCTTCCGGCGAGAGCTCGCCCGAGACGACGCTTTCCGTCATCCGCTGGATCTCGGCCGAGACCTTGTTGTAGTCGGGGTCATTCGGCCGGGCCGTGGTCAGCGGCAGAAGCGAAACCTGGGTTTCCTGCAGATAGGGGTTGTTGGGGGTGTCCACGTCGCTGCGGATGCGGCGCGCCTCGCGGAAGCCCTGGAAGTTGGTCAGCTCTTCCTGGCTGTTCATATAGGCCAGAAGCGCCCATGCCTCTTCGGGCATGTCGGTATTGGGGTTGATGACGAAGCCGGTCCCGCCCGAGACGGTGACGTAATCCTGCCCGCGATAGCCGGCACCGGGTTCCTGTGCGGGCATGGCGGCCCAGATGACCTGTTCGTTGCGATCATCCATGCCGAATTCGGCGCCGGGGTTCAGCACCGAGTTGTAGAACCAGTCGCCCTCGACCAGCATCGCGGTGCGCCCGTCGCGGAAATTGGCGAAGGACTGGTTGCGGCCATCGGTCAGAAGCTGCGCCCGCTGATCGCCAAGCGCCTCGTCGACATAGATCGTCTTGTAGAGGTTCAGCACATCGAGGATGCCCTGGCTGGACACGATGTAGCGGCCGTCGGCATCGACGACGCTTTGCCCGGTGCCGAGGATCGCCATGTAATAGCCCTGCATGGTCGTGGCTTCGCCCATGTTGACCCCGGCGTTCAGCTGCAGCGGAAAGCTGTCGGGATTGGCGGCCTTGATCGCGCGGGCGGCGTCAAGAAGCTCGTCCCAGGAGGCGGGCTGCCAGCCGTCGGCCTCGATCCCGGCGGATTCGAGCAGATCGCGCCGGACAAAGACCGCGCGCACATCGGTGCCGAGGGCGATACCATAGGGCACTCCGTTGTAGGACATCAGCGCCTTGGACCCTTCGGCGATCTTGTCCCAGCCTTCCCAGTCGGCGACGGCGGGGCCGGCGACCTCTTCCAGCGACTTGAGCAGGCCGCCTTCGACGAAGCTGGGGATCAGGAACCCGTCGAAGGCCGCCACATCGGCCCCGGCCCCGGTCGAGAAATCGAGCGCGAGCTGCTGGGTCATCTGTTCGTCCTGACCGCCGAATTCGATCAGGTTCACGGTGATCTCGCGGCCTTCGGCGGCCATCGCGGCGGTGAAGCCGGGGATGACGCTTTCCTTGATCCAGGTCGCGGTTTCGCTGTTCACGCCGCCGACGACGCAGCGGCAGATCACGGAAAGCTCGTCGGCATAGGACGGCACGGCCATCCCCATCGTCGCCGCGCTGCTAAGGCACAGGGCGCGCAGAATCTTGGTCATTTCGTTCTTCCTCCTGATGGCGGTGCCGGATCGCACAGGCACCCGTTGGCGAAGACGTGCTCCCTCCTGAACCCGAACTCGCGAGAGCAAGAGTGAACACGCTTTCAAAATCTGTCAACCACTAAACTGGCGGGGGATAATGACATGGGAATGACAGTCGGGACGATTTCACGACGCCAGCGCGAGATGACTCTTGATACATCAATAAAACATGATCGAACGCTCTTGCCATGTTGGTGAGCATGTTGACACCCGTCTGCGCTGCGGGCATGATCCGATGTGAACACGATTGCAATAATCCGGGCAGATCAGGCAGTTGAGCGAAATCGGATCCCTGTCCAACCGACGCGCCACCGCGGCGATGGTGGCCGAGCGGGCCAAGGTTTCGCGGGTGGCGGTCTCGCGCGCCTTCAACCCCAATGCCTCGATCAAGCCCGAAAAGCGGCGCGAGATCCTGCGCATCGCGAGCGAGCTGAACTACACGCCCGACATGGCCGCGCGGTCGATGGTGACGGGCCGGTCGCATCTGGTGGGGGTGATCGTCCCCGATGTCTGCAGCCCCTGGGAAAGCCAGGAGATCGACGCCCTGACCACCGCCCTGCAGGGCGCGGGCTTTGCGACGTTGCTGTTCAAGACGCGGACCGATCATCAGATGGACGAGACGCTGCTGACCTACATGCGCGGCTTCAACCCCGATTCGGTCATCACCTTCACCGAGAATGTCCGCCCCACCACGCTGGCCCGCGTTCTGGACCGGGCGGTGCCGATCTATGTCTGCTATCCCTCCGAGACCGAGGCCCCGGACGGGGTGGACGGCGGCCCGCGGTTCGACCGGCTGAACGTGAACCAGATGACCGGGATCGCGCAGGGCATCGCCCTGATGCAGGGGCATGGCGCGCGCAGCTTCGCCTTCATCGCCGGGGCGCCGCAATCCATCGCCTCGTCCGAGCGCCTCGGGACGGTGCGCGCGGTGATGGAAGAGCGCGGCCTGGGCGAACCGGTCGTTGTGCCCGGCGATTTCACCTATGACACGGCCTATCGCGCCATCGTGGACCAGTTCCGCATCGGCGATCCGGTGGATGCGATCATCGCCGCCAATGACGTGAGCGCCTTCGGCGCCATCGACGCGCTGCGCCACGAGCTTGGCCTGACGGTGCCGGGGGATGTGCGGGTGATCGGCTTCGACGATATCGCGCAGGCGCATTGGAAGGCCTATGACCTGACCACCGTTCGCATAGACCTGTCCGAACGGGTGGCGGCGCTGGTGCGGCTGATCCTGCGCCGGCTGAAATCGCCCGACGCGCCGCCGCTGGTTGAATCGGTGGGCACGCAGCTTGTCGTGCGGGGAACGGTGTGACGATGGATCCGCTGGTCCATGTGATCTTCAAGACCCATCTGGACATCGGCTTCACCGATCTGGCCGCGCGGGTGCGGGCCGAATATCACGACCGCTTCATTCCCCAGGCCATCGACACCGCGACCCATTTCTGGCGCGTGAACCCCGAGGAGCCCGCCTTCATCTGGACGACCGGCGCCTGGCTGATCCACGATCACCTTGCCACCCAGGACAAGGCCCGCGTCGCCCGGCTGGAAGAGGCGATCGGGCGCGGGCTGATCCGCTGGCACGCGCTGCCCTTCACCACCCATACCGAACTGATGTCGCCGGCGCTGTTCCGGGCGGGGCTGTCCTATTCGCAGATCCTTGACGCGCGGTTCGGGATGGTGACGCGGGCGGCGAAGATGACCGATGTGCCGGGGCATGTGATCGGGATGGTGCCGCTTCTGGCGCAGGCCGGGGTGCGGTTCCTGCATCTGGGGGTGAACACCGCCTGCCCGGTGCCCGATGTGCCCGACCTGTTCCGCTGGCGCGCCCCGGACGGGTCCGAGGTGGTGGTCATGTATCAGAACGCCTATGGCGCGACCCATCTGCCCGAGGGGTTCGACGAGGGGCTGACCTTCGCCCATACCAATGACAACATGGGCCCCCAGACCGTGCCGCAGGCCGCCGAAGTCTGGCGCGAGCTGCGGCGCGAGCTGCCGGGGCGGCGGCTGGTGGCCTCGACGCTCGAGGCCTGGGCCGATGTCGTCTGGGCGCGGCGCGAGAGCCTCCCCGTGGTCGAGGCCGAGATCGGCGACAGCTGGATTCACGGCAGCGCCAGCGACCCGGCCAAGACGGCGCGCTTCCTGGCCCTGCAGCGGCTTTACGACCGCTTCGACGCGGCCGGCGCCACGCCCGAACAGGCCGATTTCGGCCGGGCGCTTGCGCTGGTGGCGGAACATACCTGCGGCGTCGATATCAAGAGCTGGCTGCGCGACGACACCGCCTGGGACCGGCCCGCCTTCGAAAGCCTGCGCGACAGCGATCCGCGGTTCCTTCATGCCGCGCAATCCTGGGCCGAACAGCGCGCCTATATGGACGCGGCCGTTGCGCTGTTGCCCGAGGGCGACCGGGCGCTTGCCGAAGCGGCCTGGACCGCGCCGGAGCCTGCCCGCGCGATCCCGGCTTCAGGGGGCGTGGCCGCGCCGCTCGAGGCCGGGGGGTGGCGGGCGGAGTATGACCCGCAGACCGGCGATCTGACCGCGATCACCGATCCGGGGGGGCGGCGGCTTTCCTGCCGGATCGGCTATCGCCACGAAAGCTATGACCGCTCGGACATGGCCGCCCATATGGACAGCTATCTGACCCACCGCGAGGAATGGGCCGTGCTGGACCATGACAAGCCCGGTCTGGCCGATGCCGTCACCGCGCGTTCCGGCGTGGCGGTGCCGCGGCCGGTCGCGGCAGAGGGGGCGACGCTCTGGCTGCGGCAGGACGCGGGCGCGCGCCGCGATCTTGGCGCGCCCGACCATGTCGTGCTGAGCCTCCGGCCGCTGGACGCGGCGCGGGTCGAGCTGTCCTTCACGCTGCGCGCCAAGCCCGCCAACCGGATGCCCGAGGCGGGGTTCGTCGAGGTTGCGCTTTCTGGGGAGGGGGCGGGGGAGGGCCGCTGGGACTACCTTCGGATGGGCCTGTGGCAGGATGGCAGCCGAACCGTGCCGCGCGGCGGCGGTCAGCTTCAGGCGGTGGCGGCGGTGCGCTGCTCCGCCCTGCGGATCGAGCCGCTGGACACCCCGCTTGTCGCGCCCCTTGCCTGGCCGTTCATGCGGTTCAACGCGGATCCGCCCGACCTTGGACCGGGGATCCGGTTCAACCTCTACAACAACAAATGGGGGACGAACTTTCCCCAGTGGTGGGAGGGCGACCTGCGGGCCAGGTTCGTCATCGCGCTCGGGCCCGGATCCGTCGAAGCCGCTTGATCCTGCCGCATCGCGGACCCAGACTGCGCCCGAAACGGTGCAAGGGGCAGCAAGGGGCGGCAAGGCGATGGCGAGTTTTCGGGAAATGTTCGGAGGCGCGGCGGTCGAGACCTTTTTCGGCCTGCCCTCGGCCAGGCCGGGAGGGACCGGGGCAAAGGTCCAGATCCTGTCGGCCGCCTGCGCCACGCCCTATGCCAATGTCGGGGCCTATTGCGCGGGCGCGCCTTCGGCGCTGCGGGCGGCATCGGGCGATTATGCGCCGAACTTCGGCCATTGGAACTTCGATCTGGGCGGGCCGGTCCTGCCCGACGGGGTGCAGGGGGTGGATTGCGGCGAGGTCGCCGTCGATCCCGCCGATCCCGAGGGCAATCGCACCCGGATACGGGAAGCCGTCGCCGCCGTGCGGGCCGCGGGCGGGGTGCCGGTGCTTGTGGGCGGCGACGACAGCGTGCCCTTGCCGATGCTGCAGGCGCTTGGCACCGACGGGCCGATCAGCATCCTGCAGATCGACGCCCATGTCGACTGGCGCGACGAGGTGCAGGGCGAACGGCTTGGCCTGTCCTCGACCATGCGGCGCGCGCAGGAGATGGACCATGTCGCCCGCATCGTGCAGGTGGGCCAGCGGGGGATCGGCTCGGCGCGGGCCGGCGATGTGGCGGATGCGGTGGCGGCGGGCGTCGTCTTCGTGCCGGCCGCCGAGGTGCAGCGCGACGGCATCGCCCGCGCCCTTGCCGCCCTGCCCGAAGGTCAGCCGATGGCGATCTGCCTCGATCTCGACGCGCTGGATCCTTCGGTGATGCCGGGGGTGATCGGCCGCACGGCGGGCGGCCTGAGCTATGGGCAGGTGCTGGACCTGATCCGGGGCGCGGCCGCGCGGGGGCCGATCGTCGCCTTCGACATGGTGGAGTTCATGCCCGAACGCGATATCGACGGGATCGGCGCACTGAACGCGGCCCAGCTTCTGGCCGCCGTGGTGGGGGTGATCGCCCGACAGAAGGCGCCGCATCCGGGCTGAGGGCGTCGGCCCCGGATCGGGCCCGGCCCGCCCCGCGCCTTCCCGCCCTGCGCCCCGACCCCGCCCCAATCCGCGCCCCCCCCCCCCCCCCCCGTACCCCCCCCCCCCCGGGATGTGTGTGGGAAAAAACCCGGGGGG
>JBHYFN010000023.1:0-44353 GCA_051859505.1 Paracoccaceae bacterium | reverse complement strand
TGCTTCTTTTGTTTGAAAATATCCCGGGGGGGCCGCGTCAGCGGCGGGGGGCAGAGCCCCCCTGCCTCCCCTCGGGCAAGGGCCACAGCTCTTCAACTGCAAAGACCGCCATCCACGATCAGCGATTGCGCCGTGGTATAGCGGGCGCCGAGCGAGGCGAGGAACAGATAGGTCGGCGCGATATCCCCGGGCAGGCCCTGCCGGCCAAGTGGCACGCCGGAACGGACAAGGGCGTCATGCGCATCGGACCCGCCCAGATGCCGGATGATCGGCGCGTTGAACCCCGTATCCACCCAGCCCGGGCAGACGGAATTCACCGTGATCCCGCGCGGCGCAAGCTCAAGCGCCAGCGCGCTGGTGAAGGTGATCAGCCCCGCTTTCGAGGCGGCATAGCCGGTCGCCCCCGGCCCGCCACGCAGCCCCGCGATCGAGGCCGTGTTGATGATCGCCCCGCGCGCAGATGCCTCCAGATGCGGGATCGCGGCGCGGCAGGTCAGGAACGGGCCGCGCAGGTTGACGGCCATCAGCCTGTCCCAGTCGGCGGCACTGGTCTCGGTGACATCCCCGACGATCTGGATCCCGGCGACATTGATCAGGACATCCAGCCCCGCCAGCGCCTCGGCAGCCTCTGCGATCATGGCTGCGGCGTCCTCTTCCTCCGAGACATCGCCCCGGATCGCCGCCACGGCCCGAACCTCCTGGGCAGCTTCGGCGATGGCGGGCGAGAGATCGGCCAGCGCGAGGCGCGCGCCCGCCGTGGCAAAGCCCTCGGCCACGGCGCGCCCGATGCCGCTGGCCGCACCGATGATGGCGACGCGCAGGTCGCGCAGGTCGTCGGGGATCATGGGGCGCGGTCCGCCGCTCTGGCCACCGTCACCGGACCCTTGCCCGCTGCGGTGGCCTGAATGGCGGCGATGGTGGCGAAGTTGAAACGCAGATCCGCCAGAGACAGCGCCGCGGATGCGGCCCCGCGGATCCGGGCCGCCAGGGCCAGCAGGGGCTGGTGGTGGAAATGGGGATGCCCCTCCATCGGCAGGCTTTCGGTGACGGTCTCGAGCTTTGGCCCCGCATCCACATGGCGGGTCAGGATCGTCCGGTCCCCTTCATAGGGCGGCAGCCATTGCCAGCTCAGCCCGCCGCCCGCGCCTTCGACCGACAGTTCCGACAGGGCCGGGCCGTTCACGCCATTGGCGCGCTCATAGACAAGCGGCACGCTCTGGCCGTCGGGCAGCGCAAGCCGCAGCATCGCGGCGACATGGCTTTCCACAAGGGCCGGGTGATCGGGCGGGTCGTCGCGGCCCGAGATCCGGGCCAGATGCGCCGCCTCGACCGTGACCGACACCGGCCGCAGCACATCGAACAGCATCGAGACATCATAGACCGACCAATCCATCAGCACCCCGCCGCCGGCCTTTTCGGGATCAAGGAACCAGCGGCTGGTCGGCTGGTATTCGATGCCGGGGCGCATCCGGGGATTGCGGTGGATCATCCGCACAAGGTTCAGCGGCCCGGTCGCCCCCTCGGCCAGAAGCGCGCGGGCGCGCGTCATCGCGGGCTGGGCGTTGAAGCGGATCGCGCAATCCCCAAGCTCGCGCCCCGCGGCGGTGGCGGAAGCCAGCATCCGGTCAAGCTCGGCAAGGCTGCGGGCCAGCGGCTTTTCGCAGAGCACATGATAGCCGGCGGCAAAGGCAAGGCAGGTCATCTCTTCGTGCAGCCAGGGCGGCACGGCCACGACGACGATATCCTCGGCGCCTTTCGCGGTGGCAAGCATCGCCTCGGGTGTGTCAAAGAGGCTGGCTTCGGGAAAGGCCGCGGCGAAGGCGGCGCGCGCCTCGGCCGAGGGATCGGCGGCGAGGATGGCGCTGGCGGGCAGAAGGCGGGCGGCGGCGGCGTGGTGATGGGCGATGGCGCCCGCGCCGATCAGAAGGATGCGCATGGCACTCACGCGGCGATGGCGCCGAACAGGCGCGTTGTGGTGGCGACCGAGGCGGCATGGGCAGAGACCGGGTCCATCGTGCTGGGGGTGCCCTCCTCATAGGCATGTTCAAGGGTCAGGAGCGGCCTGACCCCGCGGTCGGCCAGCATCGTGGCGACAGTGGCAAGACCGATATCGCCCTCGCCCAGGGTCTCGTCCCAGATGCCGCCTTTCGACTGGCGCAGGTGCAGTTCGCCGATGCGGGGGGCATAGAGGCGGATGATATCCTCAAGCGCGACCATGGAATCGCCCGCGCCGCGATAGACCCAGTGGATATCCAGGCAAAGCGACAGCGCCGCCGGATCGGTCGCGGCCATCATGTGGTGAAACTCGCGCGCCGCCATCTGCATTTCGGGCGCATGGGTGTGATAGAGCAATGCGCCGCCGCGCGCCCGGATCGCCTGGCCAAGCGCCTCGAGCGCGCGGGACTGGATCCTGAGCTGGGCGTCGGTCTTGGGGGTGCCGCCGGGCAGCGGGTCGGGGTTCGAGATGAAGCGGGTCACGCCATGGGGCAGGGCGGCGTCGCAGATGGCAAGCGCGGCGTCAGAGGATTGCGCGGCCAGCGCCTCTTCGTGGAAGGCGCCAAAGACATAGGCCGAGCGCATCGACAGCCCCGCGGCCTCGGCATCGGCGGCGACGGCGGCAACCTCGGCGGCAGAGCGGAACGCGTCTTCCCAGCCGGTCAGCCCGGCGGCGCGGGCCTGTGCCATGGCTGCGGCGCGGTCGAATTCCTGCCCGGCCGCGCGGGCAAGCTGGGTCCAGCCGTAGACATTGGTGGCGATGAACATGGAAGGCTCCTTCAAAGGTATCAGAGGCATGGCCCGCTTTGCGGGGCGGATTGCGGCGGGAATTGAGGCGGAGAGGCGGGCTGGATGATTGTCAGGCGGGAAGGCCGGTTCGTACCCTGCAAAGTCTTCACGAAGTCGTCCTGTGCCGCGTTTTCAGGGTGAGTCTTCCCGTGGTGCCAGCGGATGGCAAATCCTCTTCAAATCAGATCACATCAGAACGGGGGTGTTTCGCGCGGAATTCTTTGACCAGATAGGTCATATGGACTTTACAATTGGGCCATATGACCCTATTTTAGCGCAATGGAGAATGTCATGCCCCTTGCAGAAAAGATCCGCGAACCGGCCCAGGTGACGGCGGTCGCGCTCAAGGCCTATGCCCGGGTGGCCGAAAACTGGGGCCTGAGCCTGAAAGAGGCGGCGGGGCTTGCCGATATGTCGGAAAGCACCTGGAAACGCGCGCGCAGGCCGGGATTTGCCGGTGAACTGACCAAGGATCAGCTTTTGCGGCTGAGCGCGGTGATCGGGATCTACAAATCGCTCGAGCTGTATTTCTCGGAACCGCTTGCGCGCGCCTGGTTCACCCGGCCCAATACCGGCCCTTTGTTCGGGGGTCAGCGGCCGGTGGACAGCGCGATCGAGGGCGGATTGCCCCGGATCCTCGCGATCCGCACCTATCTTGACGCCCTGCGCGGTGGGGCATGAAGCGGACCACGCTTTCGGATCGCGCCCTCGTCCGGCTATTGCCTGCGACCTATCACAAGCCCCCCGCGCTGCGCGGCCTGGTCGAGACCGAGGAAGAGGCCGAGGTGCTGGCCGAAATCGAAGGGCTGACCAGCGCGCGCCTTCTGGCCGAGCAGGGCCGCAACCCGCATCTGGACCCGCGCGAGCTTGCCTGGAGCCGGCGGCGGCATGACCTGCGGATCTATGGCGAAACCCATGTCAACGCGGCCTTCACCTATACGCGCGCCGGCGGCAACCGCTTCAATTCCGACAGGCGCGGCGCCTGGTATTGCGCCTGGGAGACGATGGTCGCGATCAGCGAGGTGGCCTGGCACCGGACGCGGGAGCTGTGCTTTACCGGATGGTTCCACGACAGCGCGCGCTATGTGGAGCTGCTGGCCGATTTCATCGGCGTGTTCCACGACCTGACGGACGAGCCCGATCACCCGGCGCTGAACCCCGATCCCGCGATCGGCTATCCGATCGGCCAGGCCCTTGCCCGCGAGGTGCGGCGCGACGGGGGGCGGGGGCTGATCTACCCCTCGGTCCGCGCGCCGGCGCCGGGGGGCAATTGCCTTGTCTGTTTCGAACCGGGCGCGATCCAGAACGTGCGCCCGGGCGCGTCCTGGGATCTGGTCTGGAGCGGGACAGAGGACTGGTCGGCCCTCGCCGTCGGCTGAGCCGGGGGGCGGGGGGCCTTGGTGTTGCGGATTGCGACAGGCCGGCAAGATTTTTCGATCAGTGCCGCCTCGCGCCCTCTCTGGCGCGCCGGGCTGATGCGGGTTAGCTATGCGCGATGCGGAACGATCCCTTGCACAACCGGCCTTTCCAGACCTGGGCACATGAGGTGTCGGAGGCGGTCGAGGCCAGGATCTATCCGGATGGATGCCGCGATGTGGTGATCCTGTGGCACGGCGACCGGCGGCCCGAGGTCAACCTGACGCCCTTCGACACCGCCCCGCGCGGCGCCAGCCTGCCGGCAGGTGTAGCGCTGCAGGGGTTTCGGCTGCGCCCCGGTGCGCGTCTGCCGGAGGCTTCGTTGCGGGCCATCGCGGCGCGGCCCGACGCGGCCGAGACGATCATCCGCAATGACCTTCTGCACTCGGACGAGGTCGATCAGGCGATCGGGATCCTCTGCCGTCCCGGTGCCACGATCGAGCGCGCGGCGCGCGGCCTTGGAGTGTCGCCGCGCAGCCTGCAGCGGTTGTTTCGCGGGTTCGAGCTTCCGCCGCCCGATCACTGGCGGCTTCTGGCGCGGGCGCGCGGTGCGGTGGTCCGTCTGGCAGGAGAGGATCCGCTGGCCGCCATCGCGGCCGATTGCGGTTTCAGCGATCAGGCGCATATGACGCGCGAGTTTCAGCGCTGGTTCGGCCGGTCGCCGCGTCAGCTGCAACAGGATGCGCCGACCCGGCGGCTTCTGGCCGAGCCGGCGCTTGGCAACTGGGCTGCGGCCTAGCCCACGGGCGAGCAGATCTCGACCAGATAGCCGTCGGGCGTGCTGACATAGGCGGTGGTCTGGCCCCAGGCCTCTTGCCGCGCGTCCTGCACCAGCACCGCGCCGGCCGAGAGGGCGCGGGCAAGGGCGGCGGGCACATCCCCGGTTTCGAAGGCCAGTTCAAAGACGGGCGCCTTGGGATCGGGACTGCCGGGGGATTTTCCCAGTTCCGTCATCAGCTTGCGCGAGGAAAAGGCGAGCTTGGTGCCGCCGGTATCCAGCTCGCCATAATCGCCCGCCTCGTGCAGAAACAGCCGCCGAAAGCCGAAGGCGCGTTCGTGGAAATCGAGGGCGGCGCCGACATCGGCCACATAGAGAATCGTGTAGCGAAAGATCATCTGCTTCCTTTCCGGTGACGGGTTCGGTTGATTGGTAGCCGCAGAACCGGGCCGTGTATTGAACTATCGCGACAGCCAGTCTGGCGGGCAGGGGGCTTGCAGGGTGGCGGGGTCCGTTCCGCTGTTGTCATTCCGTTGCAGATCATGCGCTATCAGGCGCGCGACGGGAACAGGAGTGCCGGATGTTCGTTCGATATGCCCTTTATCACGCGCCGCCCACGGGCAGTGCCCTGGCCCGGTTGGGGGCCGAGTGGCTTGGGCGCGATGCCGCGGGCGGCGAGGGGGCGCAGGTCGCGGCCGCTCTGCCGGGGACGCGGGGCCTGGCGCGGCTGACCGCCGCACCGCGCCGCTATGGGCTGCATGCCACGCTCAAGCCGCCGATGCGGCTGGCCGAGGGGCAGGACGAACCCGCGCTTCTGGCCGCGGTGCAGGACTGGGCCGCGCGGCGGGCGGTGGTCGAGATCGGGCCGCTGGTCATCGCCACGCTGGGGCCCTTCCTGGCGCTGGTGCCCGAACGAAAGCCGCAGGCGCTGAGCGATCTGGCCGCCGATCTGGTGCGGGCGTTCGACCGCTTCCGCGCCGCGCCCTCGGCCGAAGAGCTTGCGCGCCGGCGGGCGCAGGGGCTGTCCCCCCGGCAAGAGGCGCTGCTGGCGCAATGGGGCTATCCTCATGTGATGGAGGAGTTTCGCTTTCACATCACCCTGACCGACCGGCTGGAGCCGCAAGAGCTCGCCCCCGTCCGCGCCGCGGCAGAGGCGCAGTTCGCGCCGGTGATCGGCGTGCCGGCGCGGATCGAGGATATTGCGGTCTTTGGCGAGGATCGGGCGGGCCTCTTCCATGTGATCCGCCGGTTTCCCCTTGGCGGGTAGGCTGCGGGGCGATCAGGGGCCCTCGGCCAGGAACTCTGCCACGGCACTGTGAAAACTGTCGGGATCGTCGATGTTCAGAAGATGCCCGCCGGGCAGGATCAGGAACCGGGCCTGCGCAATCGTGCGGGCCATCTCGCGGCCCTGGGCATGGGTGATGCGGTTGTCGCGCCCGACGATGACCAGCGTGGGCGCGGTGATGCGGGGCAGGCGGTCGGCGCCGTCATAGGTGGTCGCCGCGCGCACCGCATCCGACAGGGCGGCGCGCTTCATCCGGCGCAGCCCGTCCTCCAGCTTGGCCCGCGCCGCGGCCTGTTGCCGGGCCGAGGCGAAGCGGATCAACCCCCGTCGCGGCAAACGGTCCACGAGCGCGCGGGTGAGGGCCGAGAAGGCCCGGGTCAGGATCGTGCGATGCGTGCTGATCGCGGTATCGACCAGCACGAGCCGGCGGATCCTGTCGGGCAGGGTGGCGGCGATCTCCATCGCGACCTGTCCGCCAAGCGAATGGCCGATCAGGTCGAAACGGCCGGCGGGCAGGTCGGGGATCAGGGCCTGGGCCATCGCCTCGACGCTTGGGGTGTCGGCGCGGGGCCGGTCGGCATGGCCGGGCAGGGCAAGGCAGAGGCCGCGCGCCCGCGCCGGATCCCAGTAATCCGGCCCCTGTCCCGCGCCGTGAAGCCAGACAACGGGACGGCCATCGGCCTCGGCCCCGGCTGGGCCGGCCGGATCGGAAAGGTCTGCGGACAGGGGAGCCATGGGTTCGGGCATCGGCGGCCTTGCGGAGCGGTGTCGGGCCAGACCTATGCAGCCTTGCCGGGCGGGTGCAATTGCAAATGGCCCTCTCGGGGTGAGCAGTCGCCGCGTTCCTGACTCGCCAAACGGGAACTCGTTGACCAGAGGCAGCGACTGCTCGACCCGGGATAGGGGTCTTCGCAAGGGGCGGTAAAGTCGGGTTTTCCTGCCTTGGACGGCAAGGCGATGGCAAAGAGTCGGTGGCGGGTGGCCGCTTTTGGGGGCGTGAATCGGCTGGGGATCTTTTGCGTAAGCGAATTGACATAAGTTCCCGAAGACCGCATCTAGACATCTGCAGCCTTTGGGGAGCGCTTTCATGCCCAAGCAACTTCTGGTCGATCCGGCCCTGTCGCGTCAAAGAGGGCGGCTGGCGAGTCCCGAGATCCCCGTCCACGCCTATGACCGGCCGATCGAGGCCGAGATCACCGCGCGCGGGCCTGCCGCCCTGACCGCCGCGCTGCGGCACATGATGGTGATCCGCGAATTCGAAGGGATGCTGTCGTCCTTCAAGGCGACGGGCGCCTATCGCGGGATCGAACATGCCTACAAGGGCCCCGCGCATCTTTCCATCGGGCAGGAGGGGGCGGCGGTCGGCTCGGCCCTGGCGCTGGATCCGGCCGATCACATCTTCGGGTCGCACCGCAGCCATGGCGAGTTTCTGGCCAAGGGCCTTGCCGCCGTGGACCGCCTGCCCGAAGACCAGCTGGACGCCATCCTTGCCAGCCATGACGGCGGCGCGCTGCGCGACACGGTGGCCCGTGCGACGGGGCGCGACGGGCGTGCGCTGGCCGAGGATTTCCTGCTGTTCGGCTTCCTGGCCGAGATCTTCATGCGCGAAAACGGCTTCAACGGCGGTATGGGCGGGTCGATGCATGCCTTCTTTCCGCCCTTCGGCTGCTATCCCAACAATGCCATCGTCGGCGCTTCGGCGGGCATCGCGGCGGGGGCGGCGCTGCGGCGCAGGCTGGCGGGCGATGGCGGCATCACGGTCGCCCATGCGGGCGACGGGGCCACCGGCTGCGGCCCGGTCTGGGAGGCGATGAACTTTGCCGCCATGGCGCAATACGGGCGGCTTTGGCAGGATGGCGGCGGCAAGGGGCTGCCGGTCCTGTTCTTCTTCACCAACAATTTCTACGCCATGGGCGGCCAAACCGCCGGAGAGACGATGGGCTGGGATCGCCTGTCGCGGATCGGTTCGGGTATCTCGCCCACAGCGCTTCACGCCGAAACGGTGGACGGGGCGAACCCGCTGGCGGTGGCCGATGCCGTGGCACGAAAGCGTGCTCTTTTGCTGTCGGGCGATGGGCCGGCGCTTCTGGATGTGGAATGTTATCGCTACTGCGGCCATTCCACCACCGACGCCAATGCCTATCGCACAAGGGACGAGATCAAGGCCTGGGAGGCGCATGACCCGATCACGCTTTTCGCCGACAGCCTTGTTTCCGCCGGTGTCCTGACCGAAAGCGCGGTTGCCGATCTGCGCGACGAGGTGACAGGCCGAATCGAGGCCGTGACCCGCGCCGCGACCGACCCCGCCCTTGCGCCGCCGGTCGATGTGGCCGCCGACCCGACCCGGATCGGGCGGCTGATGTTCTCGCACCGCGAAACGGTGCTGCCCGCAACGCCTTCGCCCGATGTGGGCGATCCGGCCTCCTCCGCCGCGCTGCGGGGCCTGGCGCGCAAGGCGCGCAAGGGTGTGGGCGAGGATGGCGCGCCCCTGCCGCCCTTGCGCGCGATCACCCTGCGTGACGCGCTGACCGAGGCGATCCTGCACCACATGATCCACGATCCCCGCCTTGTCGCCTGGGGCGAGGAATGCCGCGAATGGGGCGGGGCTTTCGGCGTCTATCGCGGCCTCGCGGACATCCTGCCGCATCACCGGCTGTTCAATGCGCCGATCTCGGAGGCTGCCATCGTCGCCGCCGCCGTGGGCCATGCGATGGAGGGCGGGCGGTCGCTGGTGGAGCTGATGTATGCCGATTTCATCGGCCGCGCGGGGGACGAGATCTTCAACCAGATGGCCAAATGGCAGGCCATGTCGGCGGGGCAATTGTCGCTGCCGGTGGTGCTGCGCGCCTCGGTCGGCTCGAAATACGGCGCGCAGCATTCGCAGGACTGGACCGGGCTGGTCGCGCATATCCCGGGGCTGAAGGTGATCTATCCCGCCACGCCCTATGACGCGAAGGGGCTGATGGCCTCGGCTCTTGCTTCCGAGGATCCGGTCGTCGTTTTCGAAAGCCAGCGGCTTTACGACAAGGTCGAGACGCTGAACCCCGAGGGCGTGCCGGCCGATTATTACCGCCTGCCGCTGGGCCAGCCCGGCATCGTGCGGCCGGGACGCGACCTGACCATCCTGACCATCGGCCCGGCGCTTTACCCCGCGCTGGATGCGGCGGGAGAGCTTTCGGCGGCCGGTATCGAGGCCGAGGTGATCGACGCGCGCAGCCTTGTGCCCTTCGACTATGCGCCGCTTCTGGAAAGCGTCGGCAGGACGGGCCGCTTCATCGCGGTGACCGAGGCCTCCGAGCGCGGCAGCTTTGCCCAGACGGTCGCGGCCACCGTGGCGCGGCACGGCTTTGCCTCGCTGAAAGCGGCGCCGAGGGTGATCGGCTCGCCCAACTGGATCGTGCCGGGGGCGGATATGGAGGCGACCTATTTCCCGCAGGCCCATGATATCGTCGATGCGGCGCTGGCCGATTTCTTCCCCGACCGCCGCGCCAACCGCCGGGGCGTGCGCGACTGGGACGAGCTTGCATTGGCGCGCGCGGCGCTGTGAGACCCATTACCGGAAAGGACAGACCATGACCCCCGTTCCCGTCCCCCAGCTGGGCACCGAGATCACCGAGGCCGAAGTGACCGAATGGCTGCGCCAGACGGGCGATAGGGTCGAGGCGGGCGAGCCTATCGTCTCGATCACCACCACCAAGATGGCGATCGAGATCGAGGCGCCGGTCGCGGGCGTGCTGACCGTGAAGATCGAGGAAGGCGAGATCGCCGAGGTCGGCGCGGTGCTGGCCGAGATCGGATGAGCGAGGTCTCGGACGCCGTCCTGCACCATCTGGGCGGCGAGGGGCCTCCGGTCCTGTTGATCCACGGCTATGGTGCGGATCGCTTTGGCTGGGCGGCCAATGCCCATGCGCTGATGGCGACGCATTCGGTTCATGCGGTCGATCTGCCGGGGCATGGCGCGGCGGGGAATGCGGTGGGCGACGGATCGGTCGCGGCGCTGGCGGGGGCGGTGGCCGGGGTGCTGGACGGGCTTGACGGGCCGGTGCCGGTGGTGGCGCATTCGCTGGGCGGCGCGGTGGCGCTGCATCTGGCGGGGAGGTGGCCCGGAAGGGTCGGCCCGCTGGTCCTGATCGCGCCGGCGACGGTGGGGGCCTTGGGCGCGCCGGAATTTCTGGCGCGGTTTCCGCAGCTTGCGGAGGAGGGCGAGGCGGCCGGGCTGCTGTCGCTTCTGGTCGAGCGGGACAGGGTCATCGTGCCGATGGTGCCGCATGTTCTGGCCTCGCTTGGCGCAGCGGGGCGGCGTGCGGCGCTGGCGGCGATTGCCGCGCGGCTGCCGGGCGAGGGGCCTCCGCTGCTGCCCGACGGGCTGCCCCTGACGGTGATCTGGGGCGAGAAGGACCGGATCCTGCCGCTGCCGTCGGGCCTGGTCCTTGGGGCAGCGCCTGTCGTGGTTCCGGGGGCGGGGCATCTGCCGCATGTCGAAAGCGCAGGGGCGGTGAACCGGGCGATCCGGGCGGGGCTTCAGACGGGGTGAGGCGCGTGGGCTGTGCCCACCCTACAGGAAACGCGGTAGGGTGGGCGAAGCCCACCTTCCCTCGGGATCACGGTGGGTTTCACCCACCCTACCGCAACAGGGCCCGGGCTGCCGCCTCGTCCGTCACCAGCGTCCGGCAGCCGGTGCGCGCGATCGTCGCCCGGATCGCCGCCGCCCGCCGTGCCCCGCCCGAGGCCAGCACCACTTGCCCGGCGCGAGCCACCGCATCAAGGCCGACCGACATCACGCGATCCTGCACCGGGTGGTCCACGCTTCGCCCCGCCGCATCGAGGAAATGGCACATCGTGTCGCAGATCGCCCCGGCGCCTACCAGCCCGGCATAATCCTCGGGCGACAGCAGGTTCTGGCTGAGCGAGGTTCCCGCCTCGCCGATATCGCCGCAGCTGATCACGGCAAGGTCCATCCCCCGCGCGACCTCGGCGATGCGCGACAGGCCGCAGGCGTCAAGCAGCCGGTCCTTCGTCTCGGGGCTGTCGACGATCAGCGGCGCGGGGAACAGCAGGCAATCGGCCCCCATCGCGCCCGCCAGGCGCCAGGCGAAATCGCCGGGGTTGATCCCCTTCGTCTCGACCGTGCCGCCCTGGAGCGACACGACGCGCACCCCCGATGTCCGCAGCGGGCGAAAGGTCGCGAGCGCCGCATTCAGCGTCCGCCCCCAGCCGACGCCGATCGTCATGCCATCGGTGATCGCCCCGGAGAGGAACCGCCCCAGGGCCGCGCCCACATCGCGGGCGGTCTCGGCCGGGTCGCCTTCGCCGGGAACGACAAGGGCGTGATCGAGGCCCAGCCGCTCTTCCAGCGCCGAGGCGAGGTCGGCCAGATCGCCCTCGGGCATGTCGATCCAGATCTGCACCTCGGCCCTTGCGCGGGCCTCGTCCAGCAGGCGGATCACGCTCGAGCGGCTGATCCCCAGCCGGTCGGCGATGTCCTTCTGGGTCATGCCCCGGTTGTAATAGAGCCAGGCCGCCCGCAGGCGCAGGGCGCGGTCTTCGGCGAGGGTGAACTGGGGCGCGCGGGGCAAACTCGTGGCTCCTAACCTGCTTGTGCCGCGAGGAAGGCCGCGACCGCATCCGAGCGGGGCGGGCAGCAGCCCGAGGCCCGGCAGTTCAGCGCGGCGGCGGCCACGGCATGGGACAGCGTCTTGCCCAGATCCTCGGCCGTCAGCCGTTCAAGCGCACCCGGCAGGCTATGCCCCCCGAGGGCCAGCTGCGCAAGCAGCGTCCCCATCAGCGTATCGCCCGCGCCCACGGTATCGACGACGCTCACCCTGTGGCCCGGCAGGCGGACATGGCCGGCGGCGGTCCAGCCCTCGGCCCCCTCGGGCCCGTGGGTGACGACGACCACCGACGAGCCCTTCGCAAGCTGGCTTTCGGCAAAGGCGGCGGGTGTCTGGCCGGGGGCGAGGACGGCAAGATCCTCGATACTCAGCCGGACGATATCGGCGACCTTCAGGATGCGCGCGATCCGGGCGCGCCAGGCATCGGGATCGGGCGTCATGCCGGGGCGGGCGTTGGGGTCAAGCGCGATGCGCGCGCGGCCGGCCACGCCTTCGGCGAAGGCGGCGATGGCATCGGCGCCGGGCAGGTCGATCAGCGAGATCGAGCCCATGTCGACCACATCCCCCGGACCGGGCGCGAAGGCGGCCGGATCGGGGGCGACGCGGCGGGTGGCGGTGCCTTCGTTGAAGAAGGCATAGCGCGGCTCGCCGGCCTGAATGTCGACAAAGGCCAGCGTGGTGGGCGCCTCGATCCGGGGGGCATGTGCCGTGTCGATTCCGTGGGCGGCAAGATCGGCCGCAAGCATCTGGCCGAAAAGATCGGTCGAGAGCGCGCCGAGGAAGGCCACTTCGCCCCCGGCCAGCGCCGCCGCCTTGGCCGCGTTGAAGGGCGATCCGCCGCAGCGGGGACGAAGTCGATCAGCGCCTCGCCCAGGAACCACAGCCGGGGCATCGCTATCCGCGCCCCGCGATGCGCTCGATCCGTGCCTCCATCGCGGCGACCTGATCCGGGTCAAGCGCGCCCATCCGCATCGCCGCGCGCCAGCGCCCGCCGGGCGGCACGGTCACGATGCGGCCGGCGGCCTTCTCCGGCCCATAGCCTTCGACCCCGGCGGTCGAGGGCAGGGCGATCCCGATCGCCGCCTGATCGGCGGTGCGGCAGATCCAGCGGATCGCAAGCGGCAGGGTGCTGGCGTCATAGCTCATCAGATCGGCCCGGCCATCGGGATGGACCTGCATCGCATGGGACCAGCCGTCTTCGTCGGGCAGCATCTTCAGGGTGATCGCCACTTCGGGATCGAAGGGCAGGGCGGGGTCGAGCACATGGTGCAGCGCCGGGTCGCGGGCCAGATCGGCGAGGAATTCGACATAGCCCGGCCCCGGCGCGATATGCGGCGGGATCGAGCGGCGCACCGCCACATCCTCGGGCGTGTAGCGGGCGGCATAGACAAGGCGGGCGTTGTCGATGGCGCGGAAATTGGCGTGGCCCAGATACATGAGCTCCAGATCCGCCGCGCCGCGGCGATTCTCGACCTCGATCGTCACGTCGAGCATCGTCGCCTCGGCCCCGAGCGACACCTCGGCCAGGGCCGCATAATGCGCGCCAAAGCCGATCCGGTGGCGGTAAAGGCCGCGCAAGCCGATGCGGCCCGCGGCTTCGTCGATGACCAGCTCCGCCGTTTCGAACCGCGCCAGCGGCAGTTCGCCATGCAGCGGATGTGGGTCGTCGGGGGCGGGGGGGCCCATGCGGGTGATGCCGCAATGCAGGAAGAAGGCGCCATAGGTGGCAAGGTAACTGTCGGTGGCGACGGGTTCGTCGAACATGGTCCGCATCGCCAGTTCGCGCCCGTCAAAGGCCGCGCGCCAGACCTGCTGGCCCTGGAAGGGCAGGATCACAACCTCGGCCCGGGGGGTTATCAGGCGCAGACCCTCGACCCCCGAGGCATAGCGGAACGCCTCGGCCCGCATCGCGCCGCAGGTGGCAAGGGGGCGGGTGCCGTGGGTGGGGAAATCGCCGGGGAACAGCGGAAGGACGACAGACATGGTCAGGCCTCAGATATAGCTTGCGTCCTCGTGGACGCCCTGGTCGATCCCGGTGATCAGCGACACGACGGCATTGCCGTCGGTCGTCTTCGCGTCAAGCGATCCGACGATCCGGCCGCGCCGGAAGACGACGATCCTGTCCACCAGTTTGAACACCTGCCGCAGGTTATGCGAGATCAGGATGACCGGCACCCCCTGTTCGCGCAGGCCCTTGATGATGTTCTCCACCCGCGTGGTCTCCTGAATCCCCAGCGCTGCGGTGGGTTCGTCCATGATGATCAGCTTCGCGTTCCAGCCCGCCGCCCGGCTGATCGCCACGCATTGGCGCTGCCCGCCCGACATGCTCATGAGCGGTTGGGTCAGGTCGGGGATCTTGATGCCGGTGCGTTCCAGCACCCGCGCCGCCTCGGCCCGCATCTTGCGCTTGTTCATCCACGACAGGGGACCAAGGCGGAAGTAATATTCCTCGCGCCCCAGAAAGATGTTGGCGGGCACGTCAAGGTGATCGGCAAGGGCGAGGTTCTGGTAGACCGTCTCGATCCCGTGGCTGCGCGCCTCGAGGGGGGCGCGGAACTGCACCTCTTCGCCTTCGAACAGGATCGTGCCTGAAGTGGGCCGTTCCACCCCGGTGATGTTGCGCACGAAGGTGGATTTGCCGGCACCGTTGTCGCCCACGATGGCGATATGTTCGCCCTTGCGGATCGTGAAATCCGCCCCGGTCAGCGCCTCGACCCCGCCGTAATGCTTGGTCAGGCCGCGCGTTTCCAGCACGATGTCGCCGCCTTCGGCCATGGCCCCTCCTCCCCCTCTGGCGCCCCTGATCCCCGCCGCTTGACAGGAACGGGGCGTTTGGTGTTGCTTTGTGAAACTATTGTTCAACGAAACGGGCAAAAGTGTCAAACGGGAGGAACGTAATGACCAAATTCGGACTGGCGGCCGCAACCGCCATAGCGCTGGCCCTGTCGGCCGGCGCCTCGATGGCGCAGGATCTGACCATCGGCTATATCACGAAATCGGCCACCAATGCCGGCTGGATGATGATCAACCAGGGCGCGCGCGACGCGGCGGCCGAGGAAGGCGTGACCATCATCGAGGTCGGCCCCGCCTTCGCCGACGACCTGACCAGCCAGCTTGAAGTGTTCGAGAACATGGTCGGACAGGGGATCGACGCCATCGGCATCGCCCCGGCCGACAGCGCCGGCATCGCGCCCGCCGTCAATGATGCGATGGCCGCGGGCATCCCGATCATCGCCATCGACACCGGCGTGAGCGGGGCTGATGTCACCTCCTTCGTGGCGACCGACAACCTTGCCGTGGCCAAGGTGCAGGGCGCCGTTGCCGCGACGCTGGTCGCCGATGGCGACAAGATCATCTATGTCACCGGCAGCCAGGCGCAATCGACCGGGCAGGACCGGCGCGAGGGCTTTATCGCGGGCTTCACCGCGGCGCGGCCGGGTTCGACGATCCTTGAAGTGCCGACCGAGTGGAATTCGGAAACCGCGCAGGAAGGTGTCGAGGCGCTGCTGAACCAGCATGCCGACGTGACGATGATCGTCCATGCCTGGGACGGGGCGACCATGGCTTCGATCGCGGCGCTGACCAACCTGGGCTATGGTCCGGGCGATGTGAAGCTGGTGGGCTTTGACGGCGCCTCGGATGCCATCGCGGCGATGGATCAGGGCTGGGTCCATGCGAATACGGCGCAGATGCTGTACCAGATGGGCTATCAGGGCATCAAGGCGGCGGCGGCTGCGGCCCGGGGCGAGCCCGTTCCGGCACGGATCGACACCGGCTTCTTCCTTGTGACGCCCACCACTTCGGAGGTCTACAAGGCGATGGTCGGGATCGAGTGACCCCGGCACCGAGTTGACGACAGGGCCGGCCCGTCGGGGCCGGCCTGCTTGCATCTGGCCCGCTTGCATCTGGCCCCCGAGAGCATCTCCGCGAGGTTGACCATGACCGACACGTCCGCACAGACCGAGACCTCCGCCCTGCGCCGCGGGCCGCTGGAGTTCCTGCGGGACGGGTTCTTCCGTTTCCTGCGGGCGGAATGGTCGGGGGCCTTCATCGCCATCGTGGTACTGGCCGTGGCCATCGAATTCGTCACCGACGGGCGGTCGTTCTTTCACCCGACCAACATCATGACG
Source organism: Paracoccaceae bacterium (assembly GCA_051859505.1). Taxonomy (GTDB): domain Bacteria; phylum Pseudomonadota; class Alphaproteobacteria; order Rhodobacterales; family Rhodobacteraceae; genus JAFIEN01. Next base: position 28,408 of record JBHYFN010000023.1, on the reverse strand, counting down.
ATCCTGAACAATTCCGCCGCTCTGGGCATCGTGGCGGGGGGGATGACGCTGGTGATCCTGACGGCGGGGATCGACCTGTCGGTGGGCTCCGTCATGGGGATGACGGCGGCGCTGATGGGCTATGTCGTCAGTTACCTCGGCGTCGATCCGTTCATGGCCATCGCCTTCGGCATCGCCTGCGGCATGGCGGTGGGGTTCATCCACGGCGGGCTTGTCGCGTGGTTCGGGATGCCGGCCTTCATCGTGACGCTTGCCGGCCTGTCGGTCTGGCGCGGTACGGGGCATCTGGCCACCGGCGCGCAGGCCACGCCGCAACTGCCCGCGCTGTTCGACACATTCGGCCGCTGGAACCCGTTCGAGCCCCTGCGCAGCGCCTATCAGGCGGGCGAGCTGACCGGCTTTGCCGAGCGCCTTGGCGCCTTCGTCAACGACAACTGGATCAACTTCTTCCGCACCTTCCAGATGAGCGCGCTGCTCTTCATCGGCTTTTTCATCCTGCTGGCGCTGATCACCTCGAACACGCGGTTCGGGCGCTATGTCTATGCCATCGGATCGAACCCGACCGGCGCGCGGCAGGCGGGCATCCCGACGACGCGCTATATCGTCATGGTCTATATGGTGTCCTCGGTCTGCGCCGTTCTGGGCGCGCTTTTGTTCCTTGGCCGGGCGCCCTACGCGAAATCCGACTACGGCCTGATGTGGGAGCTTGAGGCGATCGCCGCGGTGGTGATCGGGGGCACCTCGCTTTTCGGCGGGCGGGGGTCGGTTCTGGGCACCTTCATGGGGGTGATCCTGCTCAAGCTGATCAACAACGGGCTGACGCTCGCGCAGCTCAACACCTTCTGGCAGATGGTGGTGACGGGGATCATCATCGTTCTGGCGGTGGCCCTCGATATCGTGCGGCAGTCGCGCGATCCGATGCTGATCCGGCGGTTCCTTGCGGCGCTGGGGTCTGCGATGGCCTTCCTTGCGCTGATGACCCCGGCAAGCCTCTGGGTGACGGCGACGCTGGCCCTGCAGGAACACAAGGCGATGCAGGCGATGCAGGCGGCGGGCACGACGCTCGCCCCGCCGCAGGCCGCGCGGGTGATGAACCCGACGGCGGTGGGCGAGGCGATGGGGGTGCAGGCCGCCACGGGCCTGCCGGCGGGGTTGCTGCTGGTCTGCCTTCTGGTGACGCTGGCGGCGGTGGTGCGGCCGCTGTTCCTGACCTCGGTCCTGTCGCTGGCGGCGATGGGGGCGGCGCTGGTCGTGGTGCTTTGGGCCGGCTACAGCGCGGCGGCGCCGTTCCTCGTGCTGGGCGCGCTGGCGGTATTGGCGCAGATGTTCGTCCGGCTGCGGCCGCAGGGCGTGGTGTGAGCCTGCGGCAGGGGGCAAGAATCGCCTTGCCCTGATTGCCCTGCTGCGCTTTCGTCGCGGCAGGCATTCAAGGCCCCGACCCGGAACGCCGGTCGGGGCGCAAAGCATTGAAAGGTGGATCATGTTCAAGCATGTGCTTTTGTCTGCGGCGCTGTCCGCAGCACCCCTCGCGGCGCTGGCCCAGATGGAGACCTGGGAAGGCACATGGGAATATTTCTCGGACCTTGGCTGGGGGTTCGAGGTCAATATCCGGCACCAGGCGGGGCAGGATCACGGCGTGCCGATGATCGCCTTCTACGGCCCTCCGGGCGGTGACATGACGCGGGCACGGGCGCTGGGGGAATGCCCGCCCGTCTTTACCCGCGATCTGTGCCAACAGGTCTGGGACACCCAGCATGAGATCACCGGCAATACCCTGCACCTGTTGTGGGAACCTCATGCCATCCGGCTTGAGGACAACCGCGCCGTGATCCTGTTCCGCTCGCAGGCGGACTGGACCGAGCGCGCCATCGTCATCGACCGCAGTTCCGACAGCATCATCCATCAGGTCCGGGTGATGAACCTCGACACCGTCTCGACCGATGCCGAGGTGGTGGTCGAACATGCCCCGCACCGCTGCGATTTCATGCAATGCCTCGAGCCGCCCTACGAGGGCCGCGAGGCGCTGATGGGGCAGCTGGCGATGCCGAATGTATGGGAGGGGGTGCAGCTCAAGATCGGGCCGGCCCTGCCGATGCTGGATGGCAACGATTTTGATCCGGCGCAGTTCGGCGCGGAGGGCTATGACGATTTCATCGTCTTTGACGGGATGGAGGGCGATCTGCCCGGGATGGGCATCTATGCCACGCCCTACGGCCTGCGCAACCTGCAGGGCGGGATCGCCATCCGCCTGCGCAGCGCGCCGTCGCGGGATGCGGCCGAGGGCGGGATGCTGCTGGCGGAGGGGTCGGATATCTGGGCGATGGACTGCACGCCCGAGGTTGACAACATCGCCTTCGACATGGGCGATCTGCAGGCCCGGCGCGCGATCCTCGATCCGGTCTGGTGCCTTGTCATCGACTACAACAGCGACACGACCGGCTGGCTTCCGGGCCGGTTCCTGGATCCGCTGCTGCCCTGACCGTATGCCCTATTCGGGTTCGAGATCGTCGAACGAGGCGTGGCTCGCCTTGTAAAGCTGCGCATAGCGGCCGCCCTGGGCCACCAGTTCGTCATGCGTGCCGCTTTCGATCAGCTCGCCCTGGTTCAGCACCATGATCCGGTCGGCCCCCCGGATCGTGGCCAGCCGATGCGCGATCACCAGCCCGGTCCGCCCTTCCAGCAGCTTGACCAGCGCCTTCTGGATCTGCTGTTCGGTATAGCTGTCGATGCTCGAGGTCGCCTCGTCCAGCACGAGGATCCTGGCATCCGCCACCAGCGCGCGGGCGAAACTGATCAGCTGCCGCTGGCCCATCGAGAGGTTCGCGCCGCGCTCGGTCAGGATCGTGTCATAGCCCAGCGGCAGCCGCTCGATCAGCTCATGCGCGCCGACGGTGCGGGCGGCCTGTTTCACCTCGTCGTCGGTGGCGGACTTCTTGTTGTAGCGGATGTTCTCCATCACCGTGCCGGTGAAGAGGAAGGGTTCCTGCAGGACCATCGCGATCTGTTGGCCAAGCGAGGCCTGCGTCACCTGCCGCACGTCATGCCCGCCGACCAGCACCGCGCCGCCGTCGACGTCATAAAAGCGGTGGATCAGCGACATGATCGAGGATTTGCCCGAACCCGTGGGGCCGACGAGGGCCACGGTTTCACCGGGCGCGACGCTGAAGCTGATGCCCTTCAGGATCGGCTGGTCGGGCACATAGGCGAAATGCACGTCGCGGAACTCGACCGAGCCGGGCGCATCCTCCGGCAGCTCGACCGCATCCGCCGCGTCGGTCACGAACAGCGGCACGTCCAGCACCTCGGTCAGCCGCTGGCCCGAGGCCATGGCGCGCTGCATCACCGAATATTGCATCGTCAGCGACCGGATCGGATCGAAAAACCGCTGGATGAAGAACAGGAAGGCGACCATGACGCCCACGTCCAGCTGCCGGTCCAGCACCATGCCGCCACCCACCACGACGACCACGGCCATGGCGATGCCGGTCAGCCCGTCGACGATCGGCACCAGCACTTGCGCATATTTCGCCGAGCGAAGCTGCGCGCGCAGGTTGGTCTGCGCCTTGTCGCCGAAAAGCTGCAGGTTGACCGTCTGCCGCGTCATTCCCTGCACCGTGCGCACGCCGTGGATCGCCTCGGCCAAGGCGCCGGCCGTCACCGAATTCGCCTCATGCGCGGCGATGAAGACGGCGCGGGCGCGGGGCAGCCAGATCAGCCGCACGATGAACAGCACCGGCAGGATCGAGAGCGTCAGCAGCCCCAGCTGCCAGTCAAGCCAGAGCATGCAGGCCACGATCCCGAACAGCAGCACCAGATCGCCGACCGAGATCACCGAGGTCTCCAGAAACTCCTGCATCGAGTTCACATCGCCCTGCAGCCGCGACATGAGGCGGCCGACCTCGGTCTTGTCCATGAAGCTTTGGCTGACGCGCTGGAGATGGGCGAACATCGCCTCGCGGATGTCGAAGAGCACGTTCTCCGCGACCCGGCCCACCGTGCGTTCCTGCGTCCAGCTGGCGGCGAAGTTGATCACGATCACCACCGCAAAGGCCGCGATGGACCAGGCCAGCGCCTGCCGCCCGTCTTCGGCCAGAAGGCCGTCGTCGATGGCGGTGCGGATGATCATCGGGATGGCGAGTTGGCTGAGCGTGAAGATCAGGACGGCGGCGACCGAGATGTAGAATTGCCGCTTGTAGGGATCGACGAAGACCCAGATGCGCGCCAGGATCCGCTTGTCGAAGACGCGGCCGAAGATCTCTTCCTGCACGCGGTGCGATCCCACCACGGCGCGCGGCGGGCGGCGGCCATCCTCGCGCACGTCGTGGCGTTCGGTCTCGGTCTCGCCGCTCATGACGCGCGCGCCCCGTATGAGCGGTTCTGCAGGTCGTAGAGCGCGCGATAGCGGCCGTTCATCGCCAGCAATTCCTCGTGGCTGCCCTGTTCGATCACCTCGCCATGATCCAGCACGAGGATCCGGTCGGCATGCATCAGCGTGTTGAGGCGGTGGGCCACAAGGATCGTCACCCGGTTCTCGGCCTGTTCGCGCAAGGCCTCGAAGATCCGCGCCTCGGTCCTTGCGTCAATCGCGGCGGTGGAATCGTCGAAGACCAGCACATCGGGGCGCAGCATAACCGTCCGCGCAATCGACATGCGCTGCCGTTGGCCCCCGGAAAGCGAGGCGCCGCGTTCCCCCACCACGGTGCGATAGCGTTCCGGCAGCGTGTCGATATAGCTGTGCAGTTGCGCCGCGTCCGAGGCGCCCTCGATCCGGGTGGGTTTGGCCCAGGGATCGCCATAGGCGATGTTGTTCTCCATCGAGGTGGTGAACATGAACACGTCCTGACTGACCACGGCGACGGACTGGCGCAGGGATTTCAGCGTCACATCGCGGATATCCTGCCCGTCGAGCGTGATGCGCCCGCCCGTCACGTCATAGAAGCGGGGGATCAGCTGGGCGATGGTCGTCTTGCCGCTGCCCTGCGGGCCGATCAGGCCGATGGTCTCGCCCCGTTTCGCGGTGAACGAGAGGTTGCGGATCACCGGCACGCCGGGGGCGGAGGGATAGGCAAAGCTCACATCCTCGAACCGGAGCGTGCCTTCGGTGACGGCCAGCGGGGCGGCGCCCGGCGCGTCTGCCACCACCGGATCAAGGTCGAGCAGCGCAAAGAGCCGCGCGCCGCAGGTCGAGGTGCGGGCGATGGCGTTGACCAGCATTCCCAACTGCCGCACGGGCATCTGCAGGATCGTCATGAAGGTGAGGAAGGCGGCCAGCGTGCCGACCGTGATCTCTCCGTTCTGGACCTTGATCCCGCCGACCCAGAGGACCAGCCCCATCGCCGCGAAGAAGGACAGCGTCATCCAGCTGGTCGAGCTGACGCGCAGGTCCACCCTCTCATGCGCAAGGTCCAGCGCGCTGAGGCTGGCGCGGTGGAACTTCTCCAGCTCGTGATCCTGCGCGGAAAAGGCGCGCACGACGCGGATGCCGGCAAGGTTTTCCTCCATCACCCGCGTCAGCACATCCAGCCGCTTTTGCAGGTCAAGCCATGTGCCCCGAAGCCTCAATTGCGCGACCGAGGATTTCCAGCCCACGTAGGGCACGAAACTCAGCGCCATCAGCCCCAGCACGAGGTCGATGGACAAAAGCCAGTAGCCCCCCACGCCGATCAGGATCGCCAGAAGCAGCGCCCGGATCAGCGCGGTCGAGAAATACATCCGCACGCCCTCGATATCGAGAAGGCCCAGCGTGATCAGGTCGCCCGAATGGACCGAGTCGTGAAAGCCGAAGCTGAGGTTCTGGATCTTGTCGTAGAATTGCAGCCGCAGCCCATAGCCGGTGTGATGGCCCACCGACTCGGAATAGTAGTTCTGCAGCGTGGCAAAGATCCCCCGCAGGAGGGACACGACCAGCACCATCACCGCCGTCGTCCAGAGCGCGGCCCGCGCCGCCGCATCGCCAAGCGTGACCGCATCCTGCGTCTGGTCGACGGCCTGCCCCAGAAGCTGCGGAATGGCCAGTTGCAGCGATGCCGCCAGCAGGGTCGAGATGACGGCGATGACAACCTGCCACGGCGTCTGCCAGGCCAGCTTCGTGACCCGCCAGATCGTGGCCAGCCCGGTCATCCAGCCGACGGTATCGGTCTTTTCCATGACCTCGACCCGGGCGGTGTCGGGGCCGGCGTCCTTTGCGGGCGTGATATGCGGAATGGAGGGCATTGCGCCTTTCCGGGGGACGTTCAGTGCCGTTCTGCGGCACTTTGCCCCTTATCGCGCGCCTCTTGGCCGAGGTTAAGCCCCGCGGGACGATATATCGTCGCTTTGCCCCGGCCTATGCCGAGCACGGTCCATCTTGGGGCCTTTCGGCGGGGCCTTCGGTCGTGAAATGGCGGGGGAACAGGGCGGCGAGCGCGGTCCAGACCGTCACCATCGCCTCTTCGACGGGGTAGGGCGTCTCGATCGTCATCAGCTCGAGCCAGAGCCCTTCCAGCAGGACGCGCAGCATCCGGGCGGTGCGGACGGGATGGTGATCATAGCCATGCCGGGCGTTCATGCCCTCGCAGAGCCTCTCCAGCGTCGCGTTGTATTCCGCGTCATTGGCGCCGCAGCGCGCCTGATAGATCGGCCGGCTCTGGCTTTCGCCCCAATAGGCGCACCAGGCCGCCAGCCGTTCGGGCGTGCAGATCACCGGGTTGAAATCGGCGCGGACAAGGGCGGCAAGGCCGTCCTCGGGGGTCGGCTCTGCGGCGGCAAGGGCGGCCTGCCAGTTGGCGCTGTATTCCTCGGAGAGGAAATCGAGCGTCTCGGTCAGCAGCTTTTCCTTGGTCTCGAAATGGAACAGCACCAGCCCGTGCGACAGGCCCGCCGTGCGGGCCACGGCGGTCAGGGTGGTGCGGGCATAGCCCAGCCGGGCAAGGGTTGCGATCGTCGCCTCGATCAGTTGCGCGCGCCGTTCGGTGCGGCTCATGGTGCGGGGGCGGGTCGCGGCGGTGGCCGCTTCGGCGCTGGTCCCTTCGGAACGGGCCCCCTCGGCACGAGATCGGGTCATGGTCCTCGCTTCCTTCGCTTGGGGCGGGGTATAGGCGGAACGGGGGCGTAGTGAAAGGGGCAGCGGGAACTGATTGACAATCCAGTCAGTCGGGGTCAAGCTGGCGATCATTCGGGAAATCACTGTCGGGCGGATGCCGCTGCGGGATGCGGCGCCGGTTTGCCGCCGACACAGCGAAAGCGGCGCGCGTCATGGGACAGGAACTGGCCGGGCAGGGGGTTGTGGCGGGGGGCGACGGCCCGGTTTCGCCCCGGCTGGCGACCTGCCCCGAGGGGCTGCCCCGGGCGGCCTATCTCGATCCCGGCTGGCACGCGCGCGAGCTTGGGACGCTGTTCGCCCGAAACTGGATCGCGGTGGGCCGGCACAGCGATTTCCCGCCCGGCACGATGCGTCGGGTCACGGTCGGGGCCGCGCCGGTGATCGTGGCGCGCACCGGCGATGGCGCGATCGCCGCCTATCACAATTCCTGCCCGCACCGCGGGTCCGAGATCTGCCGCGACGCGCAAGAGCCCCTCGGCGCGCTGATCCGCTGCCCCTATCACGCCTTCGCCTTTGCCGCCGCCGACGGGCGGCTGGTCGCCACCGGCCATGCCGTGCCGACCGCGGATTTCGACCGCGCGGCGCATGGCCTGCGCCCGGTCGCGCTGACGCTGTGGAACGGCTTTGTCTTTCTGAACCTCGCCGAGGATTCCGGCCCGCTTCGCGCCGATGTGCCCCTTGACCGGCTGGACAACTGGCCGATGCAGGATCTTGTCACTGGCCACCGCTGGGAGACCGAGATCGCCTGCAACTGGAAAGTGTTTTGGGAGAATTACTCGGAATGCCTGCATTGCCCCGGCATCCATCCCGAATTGTGCGACATGGTGCCGGTCTACGGGCGCGGGATCATGGCCCCGTCAGAGGCGGCGGACTGGACCCCCGGCACGGTCGCGCCGGGCAACCTGCGCCCCGGCGCCGAAAGCTGGACCCCGACCGGCGCGCCCTGCGGCCCGGTCTTTGCGGGCCTGACCGAGGAGGAGCGGCGCGCGGGCTACAGTTTCGTCACGCTCTGGCCCTCGATCTATGTGGTGGCGCATGTCGATTACGTCCGCTCGGTGCGGATCGAGCCGCTGGGCCCGACCCGGACCCGGCTGGTCGCCGAATGGCATTTCCCGCCCGAGACGCTGGCCCAGCCCGGCTTTGATGCCAAAGCCGTCGCGGCCTTTGCCCGCCTCGTGATCGAACAGGATGGCGCCGCCTCCGAGATGAACCAGCGCGGCATCGCCTCGCCCGCCTTCCGGGCCGCGCGGCTGATGCCCGAGGAATACGAGATCCACAATTTTCACCAATGGATACTGAAGGAGTTGCACGCGCCATGACCGAATTGCCCTATCCTTCCTTGCCGATCCCGGCCGAGTGGGACAGGCGCGGATTGCCGGCCTGGACCTATCATTCCGACGCGCTTTTCGCCCTTGAACGCGAGGCCCTGTTCCTGACGCATTGGCAGCTTGCCGGCCATGTCTCGGACATTCCCGAACCCGGCGACTGGATTGCCTTCGATCTTCTGGGCGAGCGCGCGGTGGTGATGCGGGGCGCCGATGGAAAGGTGCGCGCCTTCCACAACCTCTGCCGCCATCGCGGCGCGCGGGTGGTGGATGGCGAAAGCGGCCATTGCAAGGGCGCGATCGTCTGTCCGTTTCATGGCTGGGTCTACAATCTTGACGGCTCCTTGCGCGGTGCGGCGCAGCCGTCCTCTTTCGGTCAGATGCGGCGCGAGGATTTCGGGCTGAAGCCGATCGAGATGGAGGTCTTTCACGGCTTCGTCTTCCTGCGCTTCGCGCCCGGACCGCAGCCTTCGGTGGCCCGCCTTCTTGCGCCCTTCGACGCCGATTTCGCCGCCTACCGGACCGGTGCCGCGACGGCGGTGAAGGTGACGGACTGGATGACCGACCTGCCGGTCAACTGGAAATCGGTCCGCGATGTCGACAACGAGGGCTATCACGTGCCGATGGCCCATCCCGGCCTGCAAGAGCTTTACGGCCGCAGCTACCGCGACCTGCACCTGCCCGACGGGCTGACCGTCTCGGTCGGCTGGTTCGGCGATGCGCCGGGGGTGGGCTGGTCGGTGCGCAATTATGTGGCCCTGTCGCAGCCCCGGCCCGACCTGCCGGATCATCTGCAGAAGGCCTGGACCTATTACGGCCTGTTCCCCAACACGGTGATCGCGATCACGCCCGAAAGCATCCAGTTCTATCAGGATCTGCCCGTCTCGGCCGGGCAGACGCGTCTGACGGGGCGACTGTACCGCAACCCCGAGGAAAGCCGCGCGGCGCGGCTGGCGCGCTACCTTGCCTACCGGATCGACCGCGACACCTCGACCGAGGATCAGCAGCTGTCGATCTGGTCGAACGAGTCGATGAAATCCACCGCCTTCGACGGGTTCCATCTGTCGGATCTGGAATACGGGCTCAGGCGGCATCACGACGGGCTGCGGCGGATCCTGCCGGTGATGACGCTCGAGGCGGAACCGGCCGGAGACCTTGCCGCCCTCAACCGCGAGATGCGGCGCAAGGCGGCGAATGCGGCGTGACGGCGTGGTGACGGCGCGAGGGCGTCGGGCCGGGATGGCCGGGTGAGGGTCGCGGACCGGATCCTGCTGGCCGCCCCGCTGGGAGAGCCGGGATCGGGCCGCGTGCGCTATGGCGCGGCGATGGCGCTGTATCGGGCGGGCCTGATCTGCGAGGCGACGCTGGAAACCTACCGCGAGGCGGCGGCCCATGACGGCCGCGACCCGGCGCTGATGCTGCAGGCGCGGGGGCTGCCTCCGGTTCGCCCGCCTGATGGCGCGGCGGCCCTTGTCGCGCTGGCCGAGGCGGCCGAGGATTACCTCCTCTCGCTCGACCATGAGGGCGCGGCCGAGGTGGCCGAGGTTCTGCGCCAGCGCAGCGGCACACCCGAGCCGCAGCCGCCGCAAGCGGTGGATGTGGTCGCGCGCTGGCTTGACCGGGCGCTTGCGGTGCTGGAACGGACCCATCCCGAGCTTGCGGCGCGGATCGCGGCCGCCGCGCCGCATCTGGGCTGGCGGACCTATCAGAACTATCCCCCCGCCAGCATCGGCGCAGCCTTTGCCGCCGGCCATGCCTTCGCCCCGCTTCTTGGGTGGCGGGGGCCGTTCTTTGTGCCGGATGTGTCCTGCGGCCTGTTCCTGATCGCGCCGCAGGTGCTTTACCGTGACCATGCCCATCCCGCGCCCGAGCTTTACGCCCCCCTCACCGGCCCGCATGGCTGGCGCTTCGCCCCCGGCGAGGCGCTGACCGTTCTGCCCGCGCATGTGCCGGTCTGGAACCCGCCGCACCGGCCGCATCTGACCAAGATCGGCCCCGTGCCCTTTCTGTGCTTGTATGTCTGGACCCGCGACGCCAGGCTTCCGGCCCAGATCCTGCCCGCACCCGACTGGCCCGCGCTGGAGGCGCTGATCCTGTGACCCGAACCCTTGTCCACAATGCCCGCATCCGGACCATGGACCCGACCCGGCCCACCGCCGAGGCGCTTCTGGCCGAGGACGGCCGCATCCTGGCCCTGGGCCCCGAGGCCGAGATAGTCGCCCTTGCCGGACCGGGGGCGGCCCGGATCGACGCGGGCGGGCGGCTGGTGCTGCCGGGGTTTCAGGATGCCCATATCCATCTGCTGCATGGCGGGATCAACCTGGCCACGGCGGCCGAGTTTTATGACGTGACGGACGAGGCGACGCTTCTGGCCCGGATCAAGGCCCATGCGACGGCGCGGCCCGATCTGCCGGTGGTCATGGGCGCGGGCTGGCAGCCGGGGATCTTTGGCGATCACAACCTGACGGCGAAGCTCCTCGACAGCGTCGTGGCCGACCGGCCGGTGGTGGTCTATGACACCTCGTTCCACAATTGCTGTTTCAACACCCGCGCGCTGGAGCTTGCGGGCATCGACGACGACACGCCCGACCCGCCCAACGGCCATATCGTGCGCGATGCGCAGGGTCGTGCGACGGGGATGCTGCATGAAGAGGTGATCGAGCCTTCCTTCGCGGGCCTGCCCAAGCTGACCGACGCGCAGAGGGTCGAAGGCTATCTGGCCGCGCAGGCTCTGGCGCATCAATGCGGCTTCACCGGCGTCCTCGACCCCCGCGTGACCGAGGAAGAGGCGCGCATCTATGCCCGCGCGCTGGCCGAGGGGAAGATGCAGCTGCGCGTCGCCGGCGCGGCGCTGGTGACAGAGGCCGACACGGCCGAAACCGCGCTGGAACGGCTAAGCGCGATGCGCGCGGCCCATCCCGGCCCGGATTTCCATGTGCAATCGGCCAAGTTCTTCATGGATGGCGTGTTCGAGAACCGCACCGCCGCGCTGCTCGCGCCCTATGCCGATCCGCCGGGCGGCAATGCGCCCTGCATGTTCAGTGCCGACAAGACGGCAGAGCTGATGACCGCGCTGGATGCCGCGCGCTTCGCGATCCATGTCCATGTGATCGGCGACGCCGCCACCGCCCGCGCGCTTGACGGGCTGGAAGCCGCGCGCCGCGCGAACGGCCCCTGGCCCGCGCAGCATCAGCTTGCGCATCTGCAACTGACCGATCCCGGCGATTACGACCGGTTGGCCCGCGCCGGTGCCATGGCCAATATCCAGCCGCTCTGGGCAAGGCTCGATCCGGTGGTGCCCGACATCGCGCTTGACATGATCGGGCCCGACCGGCGGGGCGAGACCTATGCCTTCCGCAAGATGCTGAACGCAGGGGCCGACTGGTGCCTGTCCTCGGACTGGCCCGTCTCGACCCTCAACCCGTTCGAGATCATCGAAACCGCCATCACCCGCCAGGTCCGGCGCGCAGAAAACCCGCGCGAACCCTTCCTGCCCGATCAGGCGCTGACCGTCGAGGAATGCGTGCAGGGCTACACGGTGAACGCCGCCCGCGCCTGCTGGCGCGAGCATTTCACGGGGATGTTGCGGCCGGGGTTCTCGGCCGATCTGATCGTGCTTGACCAGGATATCTTCGCCTGCCCCGCCGACCGGATCTCCGAGACGCGCGTGCTCTGCACCCTGTTCCGGGGGCAAGAAGTCTACCGCGATTCCAGCTTTTGAGCGGGGCAAGAGCGCCCGTTTCGGGGGCGGCTGCTGAAAAATTGCACAGTAAACGCGATGACCACGGGGGTGGGCTGACGGATCTATCTGGCAGGCTTGTGCGGATCAAAGGTTAACAAAATCAAACCGCTGAAGCGGATGGATGGCCACCGTCAAAGACGAAGAGCAGACCCGGAGCTTGGGATCGGCGGATTCTTCCAGACCTGATAATGCTTGACTCGCAGAGGGAACCTCTCGTGTCATTGACTGAGCCGTCATTCAGTGAGGGGCGGCAAAGGGCCATTGGTGCAGCGGACAGGGCCGAAGAGCCGGGCGCGGAGCGGGCACCGATCATGAAACAAGAACGCAGGCCGCGCGATCACGACCAGCAAGGAGGACCGAGAATGGATGTCATCGACCAACTGAACGCGGTGCGGCGGGGCGAACTCAGCCGACGCGCCTTCAACCGCTCGCTTCTGGGGCTTGGGATCGCCACGACGATGATGCCGATGTTCCCGCGCCGCCCGATGGCGCAGGACGGCAGCCATGCGACGATGTTCACCTGGGGCGGCTATGACATCCCCGAGCTTTACGAGGACTACATCGCCAAGCACGGCGACATGCCGAATTTCGCCCTTTATGGCGCCGTCGAGGATGGGCTGACGCGGCTGCGGGCCGGTTTCGTCACCGATCTGATCCACCCCTGCCTGAACGATGTGCCGCGCTGGAATTCCACCGGCCTGTTCCAGCCGATCGACGTGTCGCGGCTGTCGAACTGGGACGATGTGCTGCCGCAGCTTTACAATGCCGATTTCAATGCCGCCGAGGATGGCAAGAAATGGCTGGTGCCCTTCGACTGGGGCGACACCTCGATCACCTATCGCACCGACCTTTACGATCTCGAGGGCGAGGAGTCCTGGGATATCCTCTGGGATGAACGCTATGCCGGGCGGATCGCCATGCTTGCGGGCGGTGACGATGCCTGGTGGTGCGGCGCGATCAAGGCCGGCGTGCCCTTCACCGAGATCGACAGCGACGACGCCTTTGCCCGCATCGGGGAGGCGATGCGCCAGCAGCGTCCGCTGGTGCGGGTCTATACTGACGATACGACGACGCTGGATCAGGCGCTTGCCTCGGGCGAGGTGGTGGCTGCCATGACCTGGAACAGCACCGCGACCCAGCTGACCGCCGAAGGTATACCGGTGCGCTTTGCCCGGCCCAAGGAAGGCACGCTGACCTGGATCTGCGGCGTGATGCTGCACCGCGACGCGCCGAATATCGACCGCGCCTATGACGTGATCGACGCGATGATCAGCGTCTCGGCCGGGCAGTTCATGATCAACGACTATGGCTATGGTCATTCCAATGCCCGGTCGTTCGAGCTGTTCACCGAGGAAGAGCTTGCCGCCCGCGCGCTGACGCGCGATCCCGACGAGCTTCTGGATGCGGGTCACAGGGCGATTCCGCAGTCGCAGGAGTGGATCTCGCGGATGAACACCGAGTGGGAGCAGATCAAGGCCGGGTTCTGAGGCCTCGTTGATCGCGTGAGGATGCCCAGTGATCCGGTTGTTCCACAGATGAGGGGGCCGGCATGACAACCACGGCCGGCCGCCCGTCCCCGGTGGCGACGGGGGAGGTGCCCTCCCCCTCGTTCTGGGGGCGCCTGCTGATGCGCCACGATTGGCTGCGGGGCCTGATCCTGCTGGCCCCCACCATCGTGGTCATGGGCATCACGGTGCTCATCCCCTTCATCCTGATGAGCCTGATGAGCCTCTGGACGCAGGTCGGCTTCGACTTCGCCGATACCTGGTCGCTGGTGAATTACCGCACCATCATCGAACAGCCGATCTATGGCGCGCTGATCGGGCGGTCGCTGGCGATTTCCATGACGGCGACGATCCTGACGGTGCTTCTGGCCTATCCGATGGCCTATTACGTGGCCTTCCATGTGCATCGTCACAAGATGATCTGGCTGATCGTCATCATGCTGCCCTTCTGGACAAGCTACCTGCTGCGCGTCTTTGCCTGGCGGGTGATCCTTGGCTACGAGGGGGTGATCAACTCGGGCCTGATGGAGCTTGGCCTGATCGACGCCCCGCTCGAGTTCCTGCTCTACAGCCGGGCGGCGGTCTGCATCACGCTGGCCCATGCCTGGGCGGCCTTCGCCTTTCTGCCGATCTATGTCTCGCTGGAAAAGATCGACCGGTCGCTGCTCGAGGCCTCGGCCGATCTGGGCGAGCCGCCGGCGATGCGCTTTTTCCGCATCATCCTGCCCCTGTCGATGCCGGGGGTTCTGGTGGGCACGCTGCTGATGTTCATTCCCACGGTGGGCGATTACGTCACGCCGGCGCTGGTGGGCGGGCCGGATGCGCGGATGATCGGCAACCTGATTCAGCTTCAGTTCGGCTCGATCAACAATTGGCCGATGGGGGCGGCGCTGTCGATCACCATGCTGCTGGCGATCGCGCTTGTCTCGCTGATGTTCTACGGGCTGATGCTGGCCCTCAAGAGGTGGGCCAGATGAGCCGGCGTCACGATTTTCACCGCACCAGCCCGGCGCTGACGGCCTATGCCGTCCTCTTCATGCTGCTGCTTTATGTGCCGATCCTCTTCATCCCGCTCTTTTCCTTCAACGCGGGCACGTTCCAGCGCTTCCCGATCGAGGAATTCAGCCTGCGCTGGTATCGCGATCTGTTCCAGCGCGGCCCGATGCTTCAGGCGCTCTACAACAGCCTCAAGGTGGCGCTGGTCGTGTCGGTTCTCTCCACGATCCTGGGCGTCTTCGCGGCCAAGGCCATCGCGCGGCACCGGATCCCGGGGGGGCGGTCCATCGTCGCCGTGATCATGCTGCCGCTGGTGGTGCCGGGGATCATCTTCGGCGTGGCGCTTCTGATGATGCTGAGCACGATGAACGTGCCGCTGTCGCTGTTCACCATCGGGATCGGGCATATGGTCGTCTGCCTGCCGTTCTCCATCGCCACGCTTCTGCCCCGGTTCGACGGGTTCGACGCCTCGATGGAGGAAGCCGCCGCCGATCTGGGCGAGAATGCCTGGTTCACCTTCTGGCGCGTCACGGTGCCGATCATCATGCCCGGCATCGTGGCCAGCCTCTTGATGACCTTCACGATCTCTTTCGACGAATTCCTGATCGCGTTTTTCCTTGGCGGCACGGAACAGACCCTGCCGCTGTTCATCTGGAACCAGCTGCGCTTTCCGCAGAACTTCCCCTCGACCCTCGCCCTGGGGACGCTGATCCTCGTGTTCTCTTTCGTGACGGTCTTCGTCGGGCTGTGGATCGGACGGCTGGGATCGCTCAACCTTACGGACAGGACGTCGAACGGATGACCCAGACCTCGGCCATGATCCGCCTGCACGGCATCGAAAAGCGGTTCGGCACGTTCCGGGCCGTCGCGGGGGTGGACCTCGATATCCAGCGCGGCGAGTTCTTCTCGATCCTCGGCGCTTCGGGCTCGGGCAAGACGACGCTGCTGCGCATCCTCGCCGGCTTCGAATCCGCGACCGAGGGCAGCCTCGAGATCGACGGCCAGCCGATGGACGCGATCCCGCCGCATCTGCGGCCGGTCAACATGGTGTTCCAGAACTACGCGATCTTTCCGCATCTGAACGTGGGCGACAACATCGCCTTCGGCCTGCGCCGGCTGAAACTCGGGGCGGCCGAACGCGCCCGGCGGATTGACGAGATGCTGGAGCTGATCAAGCTGCCGGGCTTCGGCTCGCGCCGGGCCGATCAGCTTTCGGGCGGCCAGCGGCAGAGGGTCGCGCTGGCCCGCGCCCTGATCCTGCGGCCCAAGGTTCTGCTTCTGGACGAACCGCTTGGCGCGCTGGACAAGCAGCTGCGCGAACAGATGCAGGTTGAACTGCGCAGCCTGCAGCGTTCGGTCGGGATCACCTTCGTGCTTGTGACCCACGATCAGGAAGAGGCGCTGACCCTGTCGGATCGCATCGCGGTGATGGCGGATGGCAAGGTGCTTCAGGTCGATACGCCCGACGGCCTTTACGAACGTCCCCTCTCGCGCCGGGTGGCCAGTTTCGTGGGCACGATGAACTTTCTGCCCGCCCGCCTCTCGGGCCATGTGAACGGCCATCTCGATGTCGAGATTGCCGGGCTGGGGCCCTGTTCGATCCCCTCCGAGGGGCTGCCGCCTCAGGGGCCGGGCGATCTGTCGGTCGCGATCCGGCCCGAACGTTTCGCGATCCTGTCCGACCCCGCCGAAGGGGCGGGGCGCATGGTCGAAGGCGTGGTGGCCGACCGCGTCTATCTGGGCGAGCGGAGCCATTTTCACATCCGCCTTCCGGGCTGCGACCGCCCCGTCGCCGTGTCTGCCGCCAACAGGGCCGGCGCCGGCGGGCCGGCCGGGCCGGAGCCGGGCCAGAAGGTCTGGCTGACCTGGGAGGATGCGGCCCTTATTCCCCTGACCGCAGATTGAGGCATTTGCATTGCATGACGGCGTCGCAAACCGAAAGACCCGACGGACAGCGCCACGGGAAGAGCGTTGGCAGCAGCTGATCGAAGCTGCGATGGAGACATTGGCCGAACACGGCATGACCGGCACGACCACCGCGCTTGTGGCCGAACGGGCGGGGCTGTCCTCGGGCATCATCAGCCTGCATTTCGGCACCAAGGACAACCTGCTGTCGGCCACGCTTGAAACGCTTGTCGAGGCGCATCGCGAGAAATGGTACGGCGCGCTGGTCGGCGAGGCGCGCGATCCTGCGGCGCGGCTTTGGGCGATGATCGAGTCGCATTTCGACCCCGAGATCTGCACGGCGCGCAACATCTCGGTCTGGTTCGCCTTTTTCGGGGAACGGCAGCACCGCGAAACCTATCGCCGGATTTCCGGCGGCTTCGACGAAGAGCGCAACCGGCTGGCCGCCGAAAGCTGTCACCGGATCATCGAGGAGGGGGGCTATGACGGCCTTGACCCCCGGGTCATCGCCTATCTGATCGAGAATGCCGCCGACGGGATCTGGCTGGAATTCGCGCTCTACCCCGAAGAGATCGACCTTGACGAGGCGAAACGGCGGATGTGGTCGCTGATGCGGACCTGTTTCCCGCGCCATTTCGGCCCCGTGCCTGGCCCCGTACCTGGCTCCGTGCCCGGCCCTGTATCCGGCCCCGTGCCCGACCCCGTGCCCGGCCGCCTGACCCAGCTGCAACACGAGAGGTAGCGATGCGCCACTCCCTGAACAGACGAGGTTTCATGACAGCCCTGCTTGCCTCCTCCGCCCTGCCCGTCTTTGCTCAATCCTTGCCCGCCAATCCCGATGTGGTCGTCGTGGGGGCCGGTGCCGCCGGGATGGCGGCCGCGCGGGCCCTGATGGCGCGCGGGCTTGAGGTGGTGGTGCTCGAGGCCGCCGACCGTGTCGGCGGGCGGGCCTGGAGCGAGGACCAGATGCTTGGCCAGCCCTTCGATCACGGCTGTTCCTGGCTGCAGGGGCCGGACGGCCTTCCCGCCGTGGCCCGCGCGCGCGAGCTTGGCTTCACGCTTGAAGATCATTCCACCCCGCGCGAGGTGATGTATGTCGGCGACCGCCCCGCCGATGCGCAGGAGAGGCGCGGCTTTGACCGGGCCTGGGGCACCATCGAGGAGGCGCTGGAAGAGGCCGAGGGCGATGTCGCCGCCAGCACGCTCGTCCCCCCCGGCCTCGATTTCGCGGCCGAGGTGCAGACCTGGATCGGGGCGATGGATTTCGCGGTGGATTTCACCGGCCTTTCCACCGCCGACTGGAATTCCTACGAAGAGTACGATTTCGACTATCTGGTGAAAGAGGGCCTCGGCCGCCTTGCCGCGAGCTTTGCCGACGGCCTGCCCGTCGCGCTTTCCACCCCGGTCACCGGGATCGACACCAGCGGCGAGGGCGTTGCGGTCGAAACGCCCTCCGGCACGATCCGGGCGAAGGCCTGTATCCTCACCGTCTCGACCGGGGTTCTGGCCTCGGGCGCGATCCGGTTCACGCCCGCCCTGCCCGACTGGAAGCAGGACGCCATCGACAACGTGCCGATGGGCCTGCTTCTCAAGGTCGGGCTGATGTTCGACGGCGCCCGCTTCGGGATGAGCAACAGCCAGTTCCTGTCGCACCGGATTACCCAACCCATCCCCGCGCCCGCCTGCTATTTCCTGACCTTCCCGACGGGCCATGACTATGTGACCGGCTTCATCGGCGGGCAATTCGCCTGGGATCTGGCGCAGGAGGGCGAGGCGGCGCTGATCGACTTCGCGCTTCAGCAATTCGTCTCGATGGTGGGAAGCGAGGCGCAGAGCCGCTTGCAGGCCTCGACCGTCACCCGCTGGGACAACAACCCCCTGACGATGGGCGCCTATTCCCACGCCCGCCCCGGCCATTTCACCGCCCGCGCCGCCCTCGAACGCCCGCTGCACGAGCGGCTGTTCTTCGCCGGCGAAGCGATGGCGACGCCTTATGCCGCGCTCTATTCCGGCGCGCATCTGCATGGCGAGAAGGTGGCGGGCCTTGTCGCCGACCTGCTGCTGGGCACCGAGGGCTGTTCGACCTGCGACGCCCGCAAGGAGGGGCTGGGCGCGGCCCCTGCCGCCGACTGATCACAGGAGAGACCATGGATTCCGGCCTGCCCCCCGCCTCCACCCGCGACCCGCGTTTTGACGTGCTGTTCGAACCCGTCCGCATCGGCCCCGTCGTCGCCCGCAACCGGTTCTATCAGGTGCCGCATTGCAACGGCATGGGCCAGCGCTACCCCAGCCCTATGGCCGAGATGCGGGGGGTCAAGGCCGAAGGCGGCTGGGCCGTGGTCTCGACCGAAGAGGTCGAGATCCATCCCGCGGGCGATCAAAGCCCCTGGGCGGGCGGGCGGCTCTGGTCGGACGAGGATATCCCCGTCCACGCCAAGATGGTCGACCGCATCCATGCCCATGGCAGCCTTGCCGCGATCGAGCCCTGCTATGCCGGCCTCAACAGCACCAACCGGTTCAGCCGCGAAGTGCCGATGGCCCCCTCGCACCGCCCCGCAGGCTACCCCGACCCGCTGCAGGCGCGCGCGATGGACAAGGCCGATATCCGCGCGCTGCGGCGCTGGTTCGTCGATGCGGCCAAGCGCGCGAAAACCGCCGGGTTCGACATCGTCTATGTCTATGCCGCGCATGACCTGAACGTTCTGTCGCATTTCCTCTCGCCCCGCCATAACCGCCGGACCGACGAATACGGCGGATCGTTTCAGAACCGGATGCGCCTGTTCCGCGAGGTGCTTGAGGATACGAAGGAGGCCGTGGGCGACACCTGCGCCGTGGCCGTCCGCTTTGCCGTCGAGGAGCTTTTGGGCGACGAGGGCCGCACGCACGATGGCGAGGGGCGCGCCTTTGTCGAGGCTTTGGCCGACCTTCCCGACCTTTGGGACGTGAACATCGCCGATTGGGACAACGACAGCCAGACCTCGCGCTTTGCCAAGGCGGGGTTTCAGGACAGCTTCATTTCCTTCGTCAAGCAGGTGACGAAACGGCCCGTGGTGGGCGTGGGGCGCTATACCTCGCCCGATGCGATGGTCTCGCTGATCCGCACGGGCGTGCTGGATTTCATCGGCGCGGCGCGGCCCTCCATCGCCGATCCCTTCCTGCCGAAGAAGATCGAGGAGGGGCGGCTCGAGGATATCCGCGAATGCATCGGCTGCAACATCTGCGTTTCCGCCGATTTCGTGGGCACGCCGCTCCGCTGCACCCAGAACCCGACGATGGGCGAGGAATGGCGCAAGGGCTGGCACCCCGAGCGCATCGCGCCGAAGACCAGTGACGAGACGGTGCTGATCGTGGGGGCCGGGCCTTCGGGGCTAGAGGCTGCGCGGGCGCTGGGGCAGCGGGGATACGCGGTGACGCTGGCCGAGGCGGGGACGGAACTTGGTGGCCGCGTCGCGCGCGAGGCGCGGCTGCCGGGGCTGATCGAGTGGAAGCGGGTGAGCGACTACCGCGCCTGGCAGATCGGGCAGATGCCGAATGTCGAAACCTATCTCGACAGCCGCCTTTCCGCCGATCAGGTGCTGGATTTCGGGGCCGACCATGTGGTGATCGCCACCGGCGCGCGCTGGTCCGACACCGGGCTGGGACGCGAGAACCACCAGCCGATTGCGCGGGACGGATCCGTCAGGGTGCTGACGCCCGACGACATCATGGACGGGGCAAGGGCCGAGGGGCCGGTCGTGATCTATGACGACGATCACTATTACATGGGCGGCGTGCTGGCCGAACTTTTGCGCGATCAGGGCCACAAGGTCACGCTGATCACGCCCGAGGCCGATGCCTCGCACTGGACGCATAACACGCTGGAACAGCACCGCATCCAGAAGCGCCTGCTCGAGATGGGGGTCAAGATCCTGCCCCTGCATGGCGTCTTCGAGATCGAGGAGGGCGAGGTGATCGCCGAATGCATCTACACCGGGAAGGAGCGCGAGATCCCTTGCGCGACCTTCATCCCCGTCACCATGCGCGACCCGGTGGACGACCTGTTCCACCAGGTGCAGGCGCTGGTCGATGGCGGCGCGGCCGCACCCAAGACCCTCACCCGGATCGGCGATTGCCTTGCGCCGGCCACCATCGCGCATGCCGTCTATGCCGGCCACCGCTATGCCCGCGAACTGGGGCAGCCACCCGCCGGCCCCGTCGCCTTCCGCCGCGAACTGACCGCCCTTTCCCCTGACTGAGGCCACCATGCCCCGCGACCCGCGCTATGACATCCTGTTCGAACCCGTCCGCATCGGCCCGGTGACGACGAAAAACCGCTTCTATCAGGTGCCGCATTGCACCGGCATGGGCTATCAGCGGCCCCGGATGCTGGCCGCGATGCGGGGGATGAAGGCCGAGGGCGGCTGGGGCGTGGTCTGCACCGAATACAACTCGATCCACCCGACCTCGGACGACCTGCCGCATGTCTCGGCCAGCCTCTGGAACGAGGACGACATCCGCGCGCACCGGCTGATGACGGATGCGGTGCATGCGCATGGCGGGTTGGCGGGGGCCGAGCTGTGGTATGGCGGCGCGCGCAGCCCCAACCATTTCACCCGCGAGGTGGCGATGGATGTCATCTCGATGCCCAACAGCGCGGGCAACCCGATGCAGACCCGCGCGATGGACAAGACCGATATCCGCAACCTGCGCCACTGGCACCGCAAGGCCGCAATCCGCGCGCGGGATGCGGGGTTCGATATCGTCTATGTCTATGCCACGCATGGCTATCTGGTCGCCAATTTCATCGACCCCGCGATCAACACGCGGACCGACGAATACGGCGGCAGCCTGGAAAACCGCCTGCGCCTGACCCGCGAGCTGATCGAGGAGACGAAAGACGCCGTGGGCGACCGCTGCGCCGTCGCCGTGCGCTTCAAGGCCGACGAGAGCATCCTCGAGGATGGCCGCCCCGATTTCGGCGAACGGCGCGAGATGTTCGAGATGCTGGCCGAGATGCCCGACCTCTGGGATATCAACATCGCCGATTACCTTCTTGAAATGGGCCTGTCCCGCTGGGCCAAGGAAGGCGCGCTTGAGCCTTACATGAACTGGGTCAAGTCGGTGACGACCAAGCCCGTGGTGACGGTGGGTCGCTTCACCTCGCCCGATACGATGGTCTCTCAGGTCCGGCGCGGGATCACCGATCTGATCGGGGCCGCGCGGCCCTCGATCGCCGATCCCTTCCTGCCGAAGAAGATCGAGGAAGGCCGGATCGAGGACATCCGCGAATGCATCGGCTGCAACATCTGCTACACCGGCGACAGCATCGGCGTGCCGATCCGCTGCACCCAGAACCCCACCATGGGCGAGGAATGGCGCAAGGGCTGGCACCCCGAGCGGATGGCCAAGCCCGGCGCGGGGTCTCGGGTGCTGGTTGTCGGCGCAGGGCCTGCGGGGCTTGAGGCCGCCCGCGCGCTGGGGCTGCGCGGCTATGCGGTGACGCTGGCCGAGGCGACGCGGGTGCTGGGCGGGCGTGTGGTGCGCGAGGCCGCCTTGCCGGGGATGAGCGAATATATCCGCGTGCGCGACTACCGCGAGGGGCAGATCGCGAAGATGCCCAATGTCGAGGTGTTCCGCGAAAGCCGCCTCTCGGCCGAGGACGTGTTCGACCTGGCCCCCGACCATGTGGTCATCGCCACCGGCGCCGACTGGCGGCGCGACCGGTTCGACGGCAAGGCCTATGTGCCGGTCGCCGTGGACGAGGCCCGCATCCACACGCCCGACGACATCATGGAGGGCGACCTGCCCGAGGGGCCGGTCGTGATCTTCGACACCGAACGCTATTACATGGGCGGGGTGATGGCCGAGAAGCTGGCGCTAGAAGGCCGCGCCGTCACCTATGTCACCGATGCCGACAGCCTGTCCGACTGGGGCCGCCACACCGCCGAGCGCTGGCGGGTGCGGACGCGGCTGATGGAGCTGGGCGTGAGCGTGGTGACGGCGCAGACGGTGACGCGGTTCGACGGGGCCGAGGTGACGCTTGCCTGCGAATACACGGGGGCCGAGAGCAGGCTTGCCGCGCGGGGCCTTGTCATGGTCACGGCACGGGCGCAGCGCGACGGGCTGTATCATGACATTCTGGCGAAGGCGGGCGATACCCCCCTGCCCTTCACGCTGCGCCGGATCGGCGATGCCGAGGCACCCGGCATCATCGCGCAGGCCGTCTATGCCGGCCACCGCTTTGGGGCCGAGCTCGACAACGCGCCCGACCCCGACCTGCCGCTTCGCCACGACCGGCCCTATGTGACAGAGGTCGAGATCGCGGCCAAGGCCCCCGACCCGGTCTATCTCGAAACCCTCACCCGCTATTACGAGGAAGAGGTCGAGGGCGAAGCCTGGTTCGAGGCGCTGGCCGAGAGGATGCCCCTGCCCCGCCAGCGCGAAAAGCTGCTGCTTCTGGCCGCGGTCGAGCGGGCCACCTACGAGGCGGTCGACCCGCTGATCGCCCGCTACGGCCTGACCCCCGCCCCCCGCGCGGCGCTTCGGGCCAGCGGCCGCGCCGCCGCCGACGATGGCCCGCAGGATTGGGACGCGCTCCTTGCCCGGATGCGCGAGACCTTCCCGGGCTATGTCGACTCCTTCCTCAAGCTCGAGCGCATGGCCCCGCCCGGCGATCAGCCGCCGCTGAAACGCATGACCGCGCATGAGGTGGCCGCGATCGACTTCCTTACCCGCGAGGCGGAGGGGGACGAGGCCAGCACCGAACCGCTGTTGCACTTCCTGCTGGCGCGGAAGGAACCGGACCCCGCGGTCTGACCAAAGCGGCCTGACCCAAGCGGCCTTTGCGAAGGATTGCGCCCGCGCGCCTCCCGCGCCAGAACTTCGGGGCGAGGACGAGAGGGAAGGACGCGCACCATGGCTGCCACGGAACCGGCGATCTCTGATCCCGCCCGCTTTCTGCGCGCCCTGTTCGACCGCGCGGTCGAGGCGGCCGATCCGATGGCGGGGCTTGCCGCGCATCTGCCGCCGCGTCCGCCGGGCCGGGTTGTCGTGGTCGGCGCGGGCAAGGCCAGTGCGCGGATGGCCGAAGCGGTCGAGGCCGCCTGGGGCCCCTGCGAGGGGCTGATCATCACCCGCTATGGCCATGCCCGCCCCTCTCAGGGGATCGAGATCGTCGAGGCCGCCCATCCCGTCCCCGATGCCGCGGGTGCCGCGGCCACCGCGCGGATGCTGGCGCTGCTCACGAGCCTCGGGCCGGGGGATTTCGTGCTGGCGCTGATCTCGGGCGGGGCCTCGGCGCTGCTGGTGGCCCCGGTCGAAGGGGTGAGCCTGGCCGAGAAACAGGCGGTCAACGCGGGGCTTCTGGCCTCGGGCGCGCCGATCGACCGGATGAACACGGTGCGCAAACACCTGTCGCGGGTCAAGGGCGGGCAGCTGGCGGCCGCCGCATGGCCCGCGCGGATGCTCTGCCTGATGATCTCGGACGTGCCGGGCGACGATCCGGCCTTCATCGGATCGGGCCCCACCGTCGGCGATGCCTCGACGCCAAGGGAGGCGCGCGGCATCCTTGCCGACTGGGGCGTAGAGGTTCCCGCCAGCGTCACACGCGCCCTGACCGGCCCCAGCGGCGTGATCCCGCCGGGCGATCCGCGTCTGGAGAAGGTGGACAACACCATCATGGCCGCCCCGGCCCAATCCCTCGCCGCGGCGGCGGCACTGGCGCGGGGTTGCGACCTGCGCCTTCTGGGCGACCGGATCGAGGGCGAGGCGCGCGAGGTGGCCCGCGCGCAGGCGCAACAGGCGCTGGCCCTCGCGGCGGGCCTTGGCCCGGGGGATGCGCCCGTCCTGATGCTGTCGGGCGGAGAGCTGACCGTTACCCGCCGGGGGAACGGGATCGGCGGGCCGAATGCGGAATTCTGCCTTGCCCTGGCCCTCGCACTGGACGGGCACCCGAGGATCCATGCCATCGCCTGCGATACCGACGGCGTGGACGGCGCGGCCGAGGTGGCGGGCGCGCTGATCGGCCCCGAAACGCTGGCCCGCGCGCGCGGGGCGGGGCTCGACCCGGCAGAGGCGCTGACCCGCAACGACGCGCATTCCTTTTTCGCCGGCATTGGCGGGCAGGTCGTGACCGGCCCGACGCTGACCAATGTCAACGATTTCCGCGCGATCCTGATCCTGCCGCCCTGATTCTGCCGCCCCGATCTTGGCAGCCCGATCCTGCCGCCCGCTGCGGCCGAAGATCACTCCCCGTAGGGGATCCAGATGTTCTTGACCTGCGTCGCGCGCTGCAGGAACACGCGCCCCTGCCCCTCCGGCCCGGCCCAGTCGCGCGCGGCACCATCCTCGACCCAGGTCTGCTTGAGGTTCCCGGCGCTTTCCGCCTCGACCATGGCGCAGCCTTCGGCACTGCCGAAATACCACATCGCATTCACCGCATCATGCTGCGCCAGCGTGCGGGCCAGCTCGTCCCGCGGGCCGGTGACGATATTGACCACACCAGCCGGCACGTCCGAGGTCTCGAGCACCTGATAAAGGTCCGTCGCCGCCAGCGGATAAAGCTGCGAGGGCACCACCACCACCGCATTGCCCATCGCGATCGCCGGCAACACGGTCGAGACCAGCCCCAGCAGCGGATGCGCCAGCGGGCAGGCGATGCCGACCACGCCAAGCGCCTCGTTCTGTGCAAGGGTAACATGGGCGGACTGGGTGGAATGCACCGCCCCGTCGAACTTGTCGGCCTGCGCGGCATACCAGAAACAGCGCCGGATCGCGGTGGCGACCTCGGCCTCTGCCGTAGCCTCGGGCGCCCCGAAGCCGGCAAGCCGTCCGGCGAATTCCACCGACCGCGCCGAGAGGTTCTCGGCCAGATAATACAGCACCTGCGCCCGGTTATGCCCGGTCGCCTTGCCCCATCCGCCCGCTTTCGACGCCGCCTCGACTGCGTTGCGGATATCCTTGCGGTTGCCCAGCCCCACCAGCCCGACCACGCCGCCCGGCCCCGCCACGGGCGTGACATAGCCGCTGTCCGGCCGCGCCTGCTTGCCCCCGATGTAAAGCTTGGCCGTCCGGTCGATCCCCTCGCCCGCACCGCCCGCAGCCCCATGAGGTGCTGCGACCGCCGCCGGCGGGGCCGCCTCTGCGGGCCGCTCTTCGCGGGGCGGCTCGGCCAGATAGGCGCGCATCCCCTCGCGCCCGCCTTCGCGGCCGAAGCCGCTTTCGCGGTAGCCGCCGAAGCCCGCCGCCGCGTCGAACATGTTGGTGCCGTTGATCCAGACGACCCCGGCCTTCACCTGCGCCGCGATATCGAGGCAAAGGTTGATATTCTCCGACCAGATCGTCGCCGCCAGCCCGTAACGCGTGTTGTTGGCCAGCGCCACCGCCTCGGACGGGGTGCGGAAGGTGGTCAGCGTGGCGACGGGGCCGAATATCTCTTCCATCGCCAGCACCGAGGCGGGCTCGACGCCGGTGGCCAGCGTCGGCGGATAGAAACACCCGCCCGAGACCGCCTCCGGCAGCGCCAGCTGATGCAGCACGGCCCCCTCGGCCGCGCCTTTTGCGACCAGATCCCTGATCCGCGCCAACTGCACCGGATGCACGATCGCCCCCACATCGGTGCATTTGTCCAGCGGATCGCCCAGCCGCAGCGTCGTCATCCGCGCCTTCAGCAGGGCCTCGAACCTCTCGGCCACCGATTCCGCCACAAGGATCCGCGACCCCGCGCAGCAGACCTGCCCCTGATTGAACCAGATCGCATCGACCACGCCCTCGACCGCGGCATCCAGATCGGCATCGGCAAAGACGATGAAGGGCGACTTGCCGCCCAGTTCCAGCGTCAGCGCCTTGCCGGTGCCGGCAGTGGCGCGGCGAAGGATCCGGCCCACCTCGGTCGAGCCGGTGAAGGCGATCTTGTCGACCCCGGGATGCGCCACCAGCGCCGCCCCGGTGGCCCCGTCGCCGGTGACGATGTTCAGAACACCCGGCGGCAGGCCGCATTCGGCGGCGATCCCGGCAAAGGCCAGCGCCGTCAGCGGCGTGTATTCGGCGGGCTTCAGCACGACAGTATTGCCTGCCGCCAGCGCCGGGGCCACTTTCCAGGCCAGCATCAGCAGCGGAAAGTTCCACGGGATGATCTGGCCGCAAACCCCCTGCGGCACCGCCCCGGGAAACTCGTCCTCCAGGATCTCGGCCCAGCCTGCGTGGTGATAGAAATGCCGCGCGACAAGGGGGATGTCGATGTCGCGCGTCTCGCGGATCGGCTTGCCGTTGTCGAGGCTCTCGAGCACGGCCAGAAAGCGCGCATGCTGCTGCACATGGCGGGCCAGCGCATAAAGATGCCGCGCCCTTTCATGCCCCGAAAGCGCGGCCCAACCCGGCTGCGCCGCCCGCGCGGCGGCGACGGCGGCATCGATATCGGCGGCACTGCCCTGCGTCACCCGGGCCAGCACCTCGCCCGAAGCAGGCGCCATGACCTCGAAGCTCTCGCCCGGCTCGGCAAAGGCCCCGGCGATGAAATGGCCAAAGACCGGGGTTCCGGCCAGCCAGGCGCGCACGGCGCCGGCATCCTCCGGCGCGGGGCCGTAATCCATCGTTTCGAGTATCCCTGCGATCGTCGTCATCCGTCCCGTCCCTTCAGGCCATCGCATGCCGCCACGCGGCCGCATAGCGCCCCGTCGCATGATGTTCGAGCTGGCGTTCGATATCCCCCAGCATCGAGGAGGCCCCGATCCGGAACAGGTCCGGCTCAAGCCAGCGCCGCCCCAGCTCCTCCTTCATCAGGATCTGCCAGGACAGCGCATCCTTCGCGCTCGACAGCCCGCCCGCCGGCTTGAACCCCACCGCATGGCCCGTCGCGGCACCGTAATCGCGCAGCGCCCGCACCATGACAAGCGAGACGGGAAGCGTCGCATTCACCGCCTCCTTCCCGGTCGAGGTCTTGATGAAATCCGCCCCCGCCTGCATCG
Organism: Paracoccaceae bacterium; assembly: GCA_051859505.1. GTDB lineage: Bacteria > Pseudomonadota > Alphaproteobacteria > Rhodobacterales > Rhodobacteraceae > JAFIEN01. The sequence goes on along the minus strand of JBHYFN010000023.1, from coordinate 911 downwards.
CCACCATCGAGGCGGCATGCACATTGCGCAGGCTCTGCAGATCGCCCGTCGCCAGGATCGCCTTGAGATGCGCCGGCCCGCAGGCCTCGCGCATCGCGGCCACCTCGTCATAAAGCGCGGCCCAATCGCGGCGCAGCACATGTTCGCGGGTGATCACGATGTCGATCTCGGCCGCGCCCTGATCGACGGCATAGCGGATCTCGGCCAGCCGCAGGTCCAGCGGCATCAGCCCCGCCGGAAACCCCGTCGCGACCGAGGCGACCGGCACCCCGCTGCCCTCGAGCGCGCGCACCGCATGGCCCACCATCGTGGGATAGACACAGACCGCCCCGGTGGTCAGTCCCAGATCCCCCGGCCCCAGCGCCTCGAGGATCGCCGGCGCAACCGGCTGGCGCGCCTTGGCGCAGAGACGCCGCACCCGGCCCGCCGTGTCATCGCCGGCCAGCGTCGTCAGATCGATGCAGCGCACCGCATTGACCAGCCAGGCCGCCTGATGCGCCTTCTTGACCGAGCGCCGCGTCAACAGCGTCGCCGCCCGCCGCTCGGCCGCGCTGCGGTTCACCGCATGACCTTCGAACATCGCGGGATCCAGCGGAATGCCCGGATTGCGCCCGCCCTCGCCGGCTGCATGCACCGGCGCAGGCACCAACTGACCCGCCCCCGCGCCAACCCTGTCCGGGATGCTTATCTCCGCCATCGCCTACCTCTTCCCCCCTGCTCGATCCTGCCCGATCCTGCCCACCCCCGCCCAGGCAGACCGGGCGGACGCTAATCCAGCCAGCCCGGGGCAGCAAGCCCGCCCGCAAACCTTGCCGGAAGCCTTGCCGCAAACCTTGCCGCAAGCCCTTCCCGACTGCTGCTTCTTTTGTTTGAAAATATCCCGGGGGGAGGCCCGGAACGGGCCCGGGGGG